>NZ_JBPVIR010000006.1:0-350049 GCF_057373025.1 Sporosarcina sp. AD_1 | reverse complement strand
CGACTTTATTGTTGACGTTTTGCTGTTCAGTTTTCAAGGTTCATTTGCTGTCGGTTGCTGTTGTTTCTTGTTGCTGTTCCCGACTGCTTTATTACTATACCAAATTGTTTTCACATCGTCAACACTTTAAACATCTTTTTTTAATTTATTTTTAAGATCTTGATAAAAATCGGCTATTCACTAGTAAAAACACCCGTAATCAGCTTAGATAATGGCAATTAATATCGTAGTACTCAAACTAAGTTGATACATTTAAGTAAAGTTGATTTCCGTTTCAGATCTATGCTGTTAAAAAACGAAGGCAGCTCACTTCCCAAAACGGTCTGTCTTTGTGACAGCTTTCCCTCGGTGCAAGGTATTCAGCTCAATATGTTTGCTTCCGAGTCTTGAAGACACTATAAAGAGCCCGAAACTAAATAGTTGAAATGAACGCGCAGTAATTATTAATTCAGCCCTTGGCCATTCGATTGGTTTACGCACCTAGAAAAGCAATGCTGCAATTCCTTTTTTTTCAGCCATTCGGCATTTGACTGGCAACAAATAAAAAACGGCTGCCCAATTGAATCTAGGTAGCCGTTTTCAGGTTTTCTTCTACTTAATAAATATGAAATACAAGATGAACAGTACCGCAAGTCCATACATGATCGGATGAATTTCTTTGCGCCGTCCGCTCAGCAACATTGTGATTGGATAAAAAACAAATCCGATCGCAATACCAGTTGCAATACTATACGTCAGCGGCATAGCGATGATCGTGAAAAAGGCGGGAACCGCAATTTCAAACTTGGTCCACTCGATATTCCCTAGTGTCGAAACCATGAGCACACCAACGATAATTAATGCTGGGGCCGTTACTTCTGGTGTTATGACAAACAAGAGCGGCGAGAAGAAAAGTGAAAGTAAGAACAGGATCCCAATTACTATAGAAGAAAATCCTGTTTTCGCACCTGCTGCTACACCAGCTGTCGATTCAATATAAGACGTTGTCGTGGATGTTCCAAAGATGGCACCCGTCACCGTTGCCAATGAATCAGCCAATAACGCTCTGCCTGCACGAGGAAGCTTATCATCTTTCATTAAACCTGCTTGATTCGCTACTGCCACTAAAGTTCCTGCAGTATCGAAAAAGTCGACAAACAGGAAGGTAATGACCACAACTAAAAATTGAGTTGTCAGCAATGAAGAAGGATCATCAAAGAAAGTATGGAAAGCAGCACCGAAAGTCGGGCTGACACTTGGCACTTTGGATACAATCTGATGTGGTACATCTATCAGACTGACGGCCATTCCTACTAATGTAGTAGCAATCATTCCATAGAAGATAGCGCCTTTTATTTTACGTACCATCATAATAACAGTGATAACCAATCCGAATATCGCCAGCAGTGTCGGGCCTGATGAAAGCTTGCCTAATGTCACCAAGGTATTTGGATCGCCGACAATGATTTTGGCATTTTGCAATCCTAGAAATGTAATGAATAACCCAATCCCTGCGCCAACCGCATATTTTAATTGAGCTGGTATAGCGTTGATGATCAGTTCACGTAAACCGGAAAGTGACAAGACTATAAAAATCAGACCAGAGAAAAGTACACCTGTCAAAGCGGTTTGCCATGGAATTCCGTATCCTAACACAACTGAGAAAGCAAAGAACGCATTTAACCCCATTCCTGGAGCCAAGCCGATCGGATATCTTGCAATCAGTCCCATAAATAGCGATCCGACTGCAGCCGCTAATGCCGTTGCGACAAATACCGCTCCTTTGTCCATTCGCATTGCATCCGGTAAATCTGGAACAGCTTCTAATGACAATGTAATTGGATTGACAGCTAAAATGTATGCCATGGCCAAAAACGTTGTGAGGCCACCGACGATTTCACGACGGTAGTTCGTACCCAACTTGTCAAACTCAAAATATTTCTTCATCCCATACCCTCCTGATAATAAAACATAAAAGAGAGCATACGTAATAAATCGTATGCTCTCTCCATTATCCAACCTGAAAAAGCAGCTGCTTTTCAAGATGGATATCGTAGTCGGAACATTTACGGTGTTCCGGTAGAAACTTCTGGGCCCTATTCCCAAATTTATACGATTTCGCTATTTAATTTTATTCCCACTCAATTGTGCCTGGTGGTTTTGGTGTAATATCATACACTACGCGGTTTACATGATCGACTTCCGCTGTAATCCGGTTACTGATTTTTTCAAGCACATCCCAAGGGATTCGTGCCCAATCCGCTGTCATTCCATCTACTGAATGAACGGCACGAAGACCGACAGCATAGTCATAAGAACGTTTTTCGTCTCTGACACCAACGCTGCGGATGTCTGGAAGGATCGCGAAGTATTGCCAGATGCTCTTATCTAGGCCGGCTTTCGCAATTTCATCGCGTAAAATCCAATCCGCTTCACGGACGATCGCCAGCTTGTCCTCTGTTACTTCACCAAGAACACGAACGCCTAGACCTGGACCAGGGAAAGGCTGTCTGCGGACGATGTCTTCCGGCAAGCCAAGCTCAGCACCTACAGCACGGACTTCGTCTTTGAAAAGAGCTTTCAATGGTTCGATTAATTCAAACTCCAAATCCTCAGGAAGACCGCCGACGTTATGATGTGATTTGATCACTTCGTTTGTTGCTGTACCACTTTCGATAATGTCAGCGTAAATTGTTCCTTGAGCAAGATACTCAATACCGTCTAATTTAGCTGCTTCTTCATCAAAGACATAAATGAATTCGTTTCCGATTGTTTTCCGTTTCACTTCCGGATCTGTTACGCCCTTCAGCTTGTCTAAGAAACGTTCGCGTGCATCCACTTTAATAAAATTCATATTGAATTTATTGCTGAAAGTATCAACTACGCTTTCAACTTCACCTTTACGAAGCAAACCGTGGTCCACAAAAATACATGTCAGCTGGTCGCCGATTGCGCGGTGAATCAATGTAGCAACAACGGAAGAATCAACCCCACCGCTTAATGCGCAAAGGACTTTCTTATCTCCCACTTGAGAACGGATCTTCTCTACTTCAATGTCAATGAACGCTTTCATTGTCCATTCTTTTTTCGCTCCACAGATCGAAACGAATTGATTAAGCATGTCACGGCCGTTTTCAGTGTGTTCTACTTCTGGATGGAACATGAAGCCATAAATGCGCTTCTCGTCGTTAGCAATCGCAGCAATTTCAATTTCCTTGCCAGACGCGATTGTTTTAAAGCCTTCTGGAGCTTGGGTCACAAGTGTTCCTTGGCTGCCGAACACAGTTTGCTCTCCAGCCAATCCAGAGAAGATGGAAGATGATTGGTCTACCGTCACCACTTCTGACTCTGTATGAGTTTGGGATCCGAATGAACCGCCGAATTGTTTTACAATTAATTGCATTCCATAAGAAATACCTAGAACAGGAATTCCTAATGAAAATATTTCAGGATCAATCGACAAAGCATCTGCTTCTTTGTCTCCGCCCGAAAGGATGATGCCAACTGCGTTCATTTTTTTAATATCTTCTGCAGTAACAGTGTGCGGATACAATTCACTATAAACACCCAATTCACGGATTGTGCGCGTGATTAGTTGGTTGTAGGAGCTACCGTAATCAAGTACCACGATTTTTTCTTGTTCGACTAATAAAGGAGCTGTTGACAATTGATCCACCTCTTCCAAAGTATTGTACGATATCCCTTATAATTGAAAAGACGCGTCAGAAAGATTCTTTCTACGCGTCTCGACAACTACAAAAAGCAGGAATAGCTAAATAACCATTCCCGCCTTCATAGACAAGCCATTTAAGGTGGCTTGGTAGAAACGTCCGAACCATATTATCAGACATATATGAGGGCTGTATCGTTTTGTTCTTTTGTCATATCATACTCTCACGCATTCCAAAAATCAACCGGCTGACCTAATGATTAAATCTTCCCATATTTCCTTCAAAGCCGGCCAGTCATGCGTTTCGATATGACCGCCATAAACACCCTGTTCATATACAGCAGTCAAATCCCTCATCCGTCTGCCTCCGAAATGACGATCGACTTTCATTGCATATTCTGAGAGTGTCATGCCGCCTGAGCGTTTAATGCCGAAACGCTCTAATTGACGCAAAAGACTCTTATATTGTTTATCGAATGTTTCCCAATCACCGCTCGTCTTCTGATGCATGCGAATGAGCAACTTCGGCATCCACTTATGGCGAATGTAATAAATCCGCCATGCAATGCCTGTTAAGACAAGAATAACGAACACCGATTTCCACACATTCGACTTTACCCATGCGAACGCCTTTTGAAAACCTGTAGGTCCACCCGATTTATTTTCAGGTTTCGCAACTGGAGTTTGCTTTTCTTTCTCTTGCTTCTCCTTCTCTTGCAACTCCGGTGATTGAGGATCGTCCAAACTCGTTTCGATATCATAATCTATACCAGCCATGTTCGTAAACCCGATAGTCGGTTCAAACGGCATCCACCCGATACCTGGCATATAAGCTTCCACCCAGGAATGAGCCTCATTGTTTGTAACTTCGTATATTCTTTCTCGCTGGTCATTTAGTTTTGATTCACCTGGTGCAAACCCTTTTACCCAACGGGCCGGGATATCCACCGAACGCAGCAGTACTACCATCGATGTGGAGAAATTATCGCAATACCCGCGTTTCGTGTCAAACAGGAATTGATCGACATAGTCCTCACCTTCCCGAGGAACCGGAACGTTTTGCTGGTCATACGTAAACCCATTATTCCGGAAATATCGTTCAATTGCTTTCGCTTTATCATAAACGCTTTCTTCATTCTCCGTAATGGTGTTGGCCAACTCTCTCACCCGATCAGGAACCTGCTCTGGCAGCTGTAAGTACGGCGAAAAATCAATGCTATCATCATAATCATCCATTGAAGTCTCCCGCAAAGCTTTCATACTATATTTTGGCTCAACAAACTCAATTTCATACGAATCAAGTTCCAGCTCCGAGCCGTTCTTGGTCGCCCAAATCTGTTCTGAATCAAACCGTCGATTAAAAACGATGTCTGGTCTCGTATTTATTTTCGCAGTGCCATATGGATAAGCGACATAAGGCAGACTCTCAATGATCTGCAATTCTGCACTCACCTGCTCAGATTCATTGCCGCCTAAAGACGTTTGGCCTCCTGCTATTGGGTCACCCGGGAAAAAGCTCTGTCTCTCGCTCTCTTCGGGATGCTTTTCCCAACCTTTTGAAGTATAGGTGCTCTTCGTTTCAATTTTCCAATATTGCTTATTTGGCACCTTGGCTTCAAAAACAACGGTATGGTCAGGTGTGAAAGGCCCTCCCAGGACGGAATCGTCAGGATCATATCCACTCGTAGCCGTCATAGTACCAAGCCCTTGACCGCCTTGAACAACGGACTTGAAGAATGGCACAGGATCCGGCCAGGCGGGATCCTTCTCAGGAATAATGCTGGCAAAAGCGGAACTGGCAACAACTACGAATAATAACGGGAGAGAGATTGCCGCATAAACGCCTGTCTTCAATGGCCTATGGTGTTTTTCAGAGAGCCGCAAAATATACAGAAGACCGATCAGCAGCAAACCGCTCACCATTATTCGAAAGATGGCATTTTCAGCAGAGTACGGGCTAAACGTGTCGATAAAGGCAATAAAGACAACCGTCATTACATAGAACAACAGAATGCTTCTACGGACTTCAAGCCAATGGCGTATCAAGTAGGTCGTCATCCATAACAGAACGAAAAAAAGAATGGTTCGAAAAGGGTTTGTAATACCCTCCCAATCCCCAGTTTCAAGTATGGATAAATTACTCATAATATCCGTCATTAGCAAAGACAGCGAATCTCTCGTAAAGAATATGAGATTCAAAAAGACAAAGTGAACAGCCCAGAAAATGTATAGTACTTTAACAGGTACGGAAATCCACCATTTCAATCCGAGTAAAGAAGTTAGGAAAGACAGACCGATGAAAACCATGAACAGGCCTAAATAATTCGTGTCCGTCAATGCCATCACCGGCAGAAGCCATTCGCGCAATAAGACGAATGCAAGCGAATAGAGGATGATCAGCAATCTCCTGTCCATTTTCGTATCTTTCATCAGGATGCCACCTCCCGAAATGCTTCTGCAAACTCAGTTTTCCCAAGCACATGTACCGTAATTCCCTTAGTCCGCAAATATTGGATACGTTCCAGCTGAATGTCTGTCAATGGTTGTTGCCGATCCACCACCGCAAAACAGATGACAGCTTGGACATTTCGCAGGGTCGTAACGATCGGCTGAATAAATGACCAATCCGGTTCGCTGGAGATGAGAATCACACTACCGCCGCTCGCCATCGTCATGCTAAAATCGATAGCTTCAGGCAGAACATCCACATCGGGTTTCAGCTTTGCTAAATGGACGAGGGTATTGCGGAGGTGTTCAGCAGATTGAAGTAACGGGAAATGATGTATTTTCTCCCCAACTGAGAGAAAACTGACATTGGCCTGTTTCGAAGTAGCCTCTTTCAATATGGAAGCCGCCAATTCGATTTCTTCTTCAAAGAGTTTAGATTTCCTGCCATCCAGGATAATCGTCAACTCTTCAGATTGGCGATCCTCAAATTCTTTTGTCATCAATGTTTGCGTCCGCGCAAACGATTTCCAATGAATCCAAGTGACACGGTCGCCTGATTGATAATCACGAACACCTGTAGCCATGGTCGTATCTTTGACAAGCGAAAAAGGAGACGCCAACGATCCACGATCATATTGTGCTTTGATCGGCACATAATGGATGTCTTTCATTTTCGGGAAGACCAATACAGCGTCTTTCATATCAATAACTCTGGATTTACGGATCCATCCAAAAAAATCAGAGACTTCAATTTCAATTCCACTTAAAACATGTTCTCCTCGGGGCATATCTTCTATTACGTACGACCACTCTACTTTTTTACGGAAACCAAAAAGGAATAGCCGCTTCCCTTTATCCCCCATCAGTTTGGCAATCGCTGGATCCTCCCATTTTTCCGATGCAACTGTATAGAGCAGCGGAAATGGGAGGTGACGCTCGATTTCAAGTCGAACCTCCAGCTTCCCGCCTCTTTCTAGCGTCCGGGCGGTCAGCTTTCGACCCGCCATCATATCACGCAGCGGATAGAAAAACAGCAGACAGGAATAAAGTACGAAAGGCAACAAAATATAAAAAATGCTCCAACTCACTTTCCCGCCTTGAAACATGGCAAATACATAGGTCACGGCAAGCAGAAGGAGGACGAAAACAAACCGGCCAGATTCGGAAAGGAAACGAAGACGCTGCTTCATCTCACCCGGATCCTTTCAATCGGCACATTCACTTTCGTCAAAATACGATCCATAATTTCCTCTGTTGTAATCCCTTCATACTTCGCTTCAGGTTTTAGAATAATACGATGGCCGAAAGCGAACGGTGCTAAATATTTCACATCATCCGGTGTAACATAATCCCGTCCCCGCATGAGGGCAAACGCCTGGCAAGCTTTCATTAATGCTAACGATCCCCTTGGACTGACGCCTAAATAGACATAAGGATTTGTACGTGTCTCCGCAGCGCAATCGACAATGTACTTCTTAATCGTATCGTCCACATTCACATCAGACACACCCTGTTGCAGTTCCCTGAGCTCTTCCAGCGTAATGACCGGCTCCAATTTTTCAATCGGCACTGACTTCTCGGCACGCTGCAGCATCTCCACCTCGGCAAGCCGCTCTGGATAGCCCATTTTGAGTTTAAACAAGAATCGGTCCAGCTGAGCCTCTGGAAGAGAATAGGTCCCCTCATACTCGATCGGGTTCTGCGTCGCCATTACGAAGAAAGGCTGCGGAATACGAAGTGTTTCCCCATCGACTGTGACAGAAGACTCCTCCATACTTTCAAGCAAAGCGGACTGGGTTTTGGGAGAAGTCCGATTGATTTCATCCGCCAAAACAATATTTCCGACAATTGGCCCCGGTCTGAATTCAAACTCCATCTCCCTCGGATTGTATATCGAAACGCCTAGCACATCCGAGGGCAATAGATCCGGTGTAAACTGGATCCGCTTAAAGGAAGCGCCTATCGATTTCGCCAACGATTTGACCATCATTGTCTTGCCGACACCCGGTACATCCTCCAGCAAGACATGGCCGCCTGCAAGCAGTGCCGTCAAGCTCAGCTCAGCGATGTTCCGTTTACCGATCATCACTTTATCAATATTCGCTAATACCTTATCGATCGTCTGTGCATGAGTCATAATAAATCCTCCATTTTAGCTGATACAAACAACTATCGTTATCTTACTAACAAGCAAGCTAGTTAGCCTGCTTCCACAATAAACCATATCACTGTCCGAAAATTAACAAAATGTAACTTAATAATACATCACATCCAATTTCCCTACAACCTTTTCACCAAGCAAGAGGATATTGCGAATTACTTGGCGACAGGTGAATATCCCGTGCGAATTGCGCTTCCTGCGAATGGCTGAGCAAAGAGAATGTTTTCTGCTTGTTCCTTTGTATGAGTACTCTCGCAACGAATTCGTGCACTCTCTCAGATATTCGAGCACTCCTGCGACCAATTCGAGCACTCCGGTTATCCCACCCGATTAGTAAAGCAATGACTTAACATTTTTACATGAAATGAACAGATAGATCCCGCAGTAGAAACAATGGAAAGTGGTTATTAATTACATACTACCCAATTATCACGTTTCACATAAAAAAGCACCCCATTTAATACTTTTGGGGGTGCTTCTCTTTTCATTTCCAGAAGTCTTCGAACACGGTAATGGGCATATGCCTTTTATGGGCCGAGCGCAAGTATAGTTTTTCAATTTGCTCTCGCGACTTTTCGGAGACTTCTTTTCCTTGGAGGTAGTCGTCGATTTCTTCGTAGCTGACGCCTAATGCGACCTCATCCGGGAGCGCCGGCCGATTTTCTTCCAAATCGGCTGTTGGGACTTTGTTGTATAGATGCTCTGGGCAATTCAATGCTTTCAGAATCTCGCGGCCTTGGCGTTTGTTCAAGCGGAAAATTGGCATCAAATCGGCTCCGCCATCTCCAAATTTGGTGTAGAATCCGGTTAACGCTTCAGCGGCTTGATCAGTGCCTAGGACGACGCAGCTGTGCGCGGCGGCGATTGAATATTGCACCTTCATCCGTTCCCGAGCCTTTTCATTCCCTTTTGTATAGTCAGAAATGATGACGCCTGCTTTGGCGAGGGATTTCTCACTCGCGTCGACAGCATTTTTAATATCTACCGTGTAAATGACGGAAGGCTGGATGTAATTAAGGGCATCTTGACAGTCATCCTCATCAAATTGTGTTCCATAAGGCAGACGGACTGCGATGAATTTGAAACGGTCTGTGCTGTGCTCCTTATTTAATTCATCGACAGCCATCTGGGCAAGTTTCCCGACAAGGGTGGAATCCTGCCCTCCCGAAATTCCGAGTACAAAGCCATTCAAAAATGTATTTTTTTCAATGTAGTCCTTCATGAAATCGATCGATCTGCGTATTTCCACATGAGGATCGATCGCCGGCTGCACTTTTAAAGCTTCTATAATCTGTTGTTGAAGTGACATATCCGTTCCTCCTCACCGTAATGAATAGGCATCCACTTTCTCACGCACTTCGCGGATATTGCGCATTTTATTGTCCCAACACTTCTGACTCAAGTCCACTGGATATTCTTCCGGATTGAGGGAGCGTTTGTATTCCTCCCATAATAGCGACAGATTGTCGTGTGCGTAATTCTGCATTTCTTGAAGGGTAGGGTTCGTGTAGATGACGTTCCCTTTTTCCATCACTTTGGCATGAAGATTCACCGCTTCAAAGTTTGTCACAAACTTTGAAATGAAGGTATGCACAGGGTGGAACATTTTAATCCGTTCCTCCGATGCCGGATCTTCATCATACATCGTAATGTAATCACCTTGCGCTTTGCCGTTCTCCTTGTCGATAATCCGGTACAATTTCTTAAGTCCAGGCGTGGTGACTTTTTCGGCGTTTGACGAAATTTTAATGGTATCTTCCATTTCGCCTTGTTCATTTTCAATTGAAACCATTTTGTAAACCGCACCGAGAGCAGGCTGGTCGTAGGCTGTAATGAGCTTCGTGCCGATTCCCCATACGTCTACTCTTGCGCCTTGCGCTTTCAAGTTCAAGATCGTATATTCATCTAAGTCATTAGAGACAACGACTTTAGCATTTGGGAAACCTGCTTCATCCAACATGCGCCGTGCTTCTTTGGATAAAAACGCAATATCTCCACTATCGAGCCGGATGCCAAGGAAATTGATTTGATCTCCCAATTCCTTTGCGACTTGAATAGCAGTCGGCACTCCGATTTTCAGCGTATTATACGTATCCACAAGGAAAATACAATCTTTGTGGCGCTTCGCATACGAATGGAATGCTTCATATTCACTCTTGTACGCTTGCACAAGCGAGTGGGCATGTGTTCCCGCGACCGGAATGCCAAAGCGTTTTCCCGCTCTTACATTACTTGTCGCCTCAACGCCGCCGATGAACGCTGCACGCGCTCCCCATACAGCCGCATCCATCTCATGGGCACGGCGGCTGCCGAATTCCATTACTACTTCGTCTTTGACGACCTGCTTAATACGGCTTGCTTTCGTCGCAATCAACGTCTGGAAATTGACGATATTCAAGATTGCTGTTTCAACGAGCTGCGCTTCCGCGAGTGTCGCTTCAACCCGGACGATCGGTTCGTTTGCAAATACAAGTTCCCCTTCGACCATGGAGTAAACATCACCCGTAAATCGGACATCCTTCAAATAGTCGAGGAAATCCTCCCGGTACCCGACTTCATCACGCAAATAAGCGATATCGCTCTCGCTGAAGCGAAAATCCTTCAAGTAGTCAAGAATACGTTCCAGTCCTGCGAAAATCGCGTATCCATTGCCGAATGGCAAATGCCTGAAGTAAACCTCAAACACCGCTTTCCTTTCATGTATGCCGTCTGCCCAATAGGACTCGGTCATATTGATCTGATAAAGATCGGTATGTAAAGCTAAACTGTCATCTGCATATTGCGAACTCATGCAATTCCCTTCTTCCACAATCACTATTTGGATTTAGTATACACCATTTACCCGAAAATCGAACGGAATTAACATAAATTGTGGCAGATGCGGAATTCAAGGAAAGAGTTCAGCAAGGTGCATCGTCTAAAATGGGTTTTTCTACTATTCTATGGTACAGTAGCAATCGTAAATAAGATTGACCGAAGGAGGGAGACGGATGGCGCCCCATCAACCCCCAGCACTGCAATTTCAAAACGTCCATTACACGGTAGATGAAACCGCTATTTTACATCATATTACCGGCTCCTTTCCAAAGGCGAAAATTACCGCATTGGTCGGTCCGTCGGGAGCCGGCAAAACGACTTTATTGAAGCTTTGCAACGGCCTTCTATCCCCGTCGTCCGGTTCCATTTTTGTCGATGACAAACCGATCGAAGACATTGCTCCTCCCCTCTTGCGGAGACATGTCGGAATGGTGTTGCAAAATTCACCTATGCTTAAAGGCACCGTATATGATAATCTTGCACTCCCGCATCGTTTGAAAGGCAAGGAATTAAACAAGGAGGATGCAGCCGCTCTCCTTGAACAAACAGGACTTCAACGTTCATTTCTAGAGGCTGATGCCCTCAATTTATCTGGCGGCCAGCGGCAAAAGGTGTCAATCGCTAGAACTTTGGCAAACGAGTCGGCCGTTCTATTGCTGGACGAGATTACATCTGCACTGGACCGAACTTCGGTGCATGAAATCGAAGCATTGATTCAGGAGCTCAATAAAACAAAAGGCATCTCCGTCATCTGGATTACCCATAATTTAGAACAAGCCATTCGAGTAAGTGATTACTTATGGGTCATGATGGACGGGCAAGTTGTGGAAAAAGGCGATCCGTCCATATTAGAGTCGCCTGCCAATGAACGAATTGCCAAATTTGTGAGGGGGGAACAGGTATGAGTTATTCAACATTGGCGCTAACGCTCATCTTTGTGCTCATTCCCCTTCTATTATCCAAGTCTCTTGGATTAGGGCTTGAAAAGGATACGATTATCGCGACGGTCCGTTCCATCGTCCAGCTTCTCGCTGTTGGTTTCGTTTTAAAATTTGTCTTTGATTCGGAAAGTTTCCTGTTCATTTTCCTAATGGTCGCTCTGATGATCGCGGCTGCCACGCAAAACGCCCGCAAGAAAGGAACTGGGATCCGCGGCGTGACGTGGAAGCTAATTTTAACTTTTTCTACAATTGAACTGTTGACGCAAGGCATCCTTCTCGGTTTTCAGATTGTCCCGGCAACCGCCCAATACATCATTTCGTTAAGCGGCATGGTCGTAGGCAACTCCATGGTGCTATCCATCCTCTTTCTGAACCGCTTCTCCTCCGAGGTCGAAGCAAACCGAGATATTGGCGAATTGATCCTTTCACTTGGAGGGACACCAAAGCAGGCGATCCACCGGCAGCTCATCACGTCAATCAAAGCTAGTATGATTCCAACAATTGAAAGCCAGAAAACGATCGGACTGGTTCAGCTTCCGGGCATGATGAGCGGACAAATCATTGCAGGGGCAGATCCAATCCAGGCCGTGCAATTCCAGCTTCTTGTCCTTTTCCTTCTATTATCAACAGCAGCGGTAACGAGTGTCCTTCTCGGTTTCCTTTCCTACCCAACGCTGTTCAATGAACGCATGCAACAGATTTCTTGGAAATAAATTCGCCGGACTTCCCACCTGGCATAGAAAACCCCTGTCAGCAAACCTTCTGACAGGGGCTTTGTACTTTATTAATAATGAAGACTTTCCATCCGCTTGCACTTGCGGCAAATCCGATGGGTTTGTTCCTTTTGATAATCGTGCTCGCATTGCAGCTGGATTTCACGCAATTGCTGCTCCAGCTGAAAAAGCCGACTTTTCCCTTTCGTAATCTCCATCAGGAGAGCTTCCGCAGATGTCATCTCCTTCCCTCCCATCGTGTTAGCTATAGATGGTGCCCCCGGCCTCTTGGAATTCTTTCGCTTTTTCTTCAAGACCTTTTTTGATGGCCAGTTTTTCTTCCAACGTATTTTCATCTGCAAATTTTCGAATATCATGGGAAATACGCATGCTGCAGAATTTCGGTCCGCACATGGAACAGAAATGGGCAATCTTTGCACCTTCCGCCGGCAAGGTTTCATCATGGTATTCCATAGCACGCTCGGGATCGAGACTTAAATTGAATTGATCACGCCAGCGGAACTCAAATCGAGCTTTGGACAACGCATCATCACGCTTTTGGGCGTTTGGATGGCCTTTTGCCAAGTCAGCGGCATGGGCAGCAATTTTATATGCAATGACCCCTTCGCGGACGTCGTCTTTATTTGGCAATCCAAGATGCTCCTTCGGTGTTACGTAGCATAGCATCGCTGTTCCGAACCAACCGATCATGGCAGCTCCAATCGCCGACGTAATATGGTCATACGCAGGAGCAATGTCGGTCGTCAATGGTCCTAATGTATAGAAAGGGGCCTCCTGGCAGATTTCCATTTGCTTGTCGACGTTTTCTTTAATTAAATGCATCGGGACATGTCCCGGCCCTTCAATGATGACTTGCACATCATGTTTCCACGCTATCTTCGTCAATTCACCCAATGTCGTAAGTTCCGCAAATTGCGCTTCGTCGTTAGCATCTGCGATGGATCCCGGACGCAAGCCATCCCCAAGAGAAAATGACACATCGTACGCCTTCATGATTTCACAAATCTCTTCAAAATGTGTATACAGGAAGCTTTCCTGATGATGCAGCAGGCACCACTGGGCCATGATGGATCCACCACGGGAAACAATCCCCGTCACACGGTTTACAGTCAGTGGGATATAGCGCAAGAGGACCCCCGCATGGATGGTAAAATAATCAACCCCTTGTTCCGCCTGTTCAATGAGTGTATCGCGGAACACATCCCATGATAAATCTTCCACTTTCCCATTCACTTTTTCCAACGCCTGATAGATCGGAACAGTTCCGACCGGCACAGGGGAATTGCGAATGATCCATTCACGTGTCGTGTGGATATTCTTGCCCGTCGACAGATCCATAATCGTATCCGCCCCCCAGCGCGTCGCCCACGTCATCTTTTCCACTTCCTCCCCGATGGACGAGGAGACGGCCGAGTTGCCGATGTTGGCATTGATCTTCACATGGAAATTGCGTCCGATAATCATCGGTTCCGCTTCCGAATGATTGATATTTGACGGGATGACCGCTCTGCCGCGCGCCACTTCACTTCGGACAAACTCCGGATCCATGCCCTCCCGGATTGCGATGAATTCCATTTCAGGTGTGATGATTCCTTGCCGTGCGTAATGCATCTGCGTCACAATTTTCCCGGGCTTTGCGCGAAGCGGCTTGCGCTTCAATAAAGGAAACATCTCGTCACTTTTTTCCTTGCCAGCCTGGTAGCCATTATCTTCTGGCTTCACTTCCCGCCCTTCATACTCCTCCACGTCACCGCGCTCCAAAATCCATTGTTTCCGAATTTCCGGAAGTCCTTTGCGAATATCCACCTCATAGCCAGTCTCCGTATACTTTCCGCTCGTATCATATACACGGAATGGCTCATTCGGAAATTCACCCTCTTCTGTAATGGTGGGAGATAATTCAATCTCCCGCATTGGAACTTGAATGTCCTTTCTACCGCCTTCCACATACACCTTTTTGCTAGAAGGAAAGCAGGAATGGATGTGAATCGGTGTTTCTTCTTTCATGTTACTCATCTTGTCATCGTCCCCTCATCATTATTTGCGGGTGAACCAATGACTCTATCCAAAAGGGAGTGCTGCTTAGACGCAAAAAGACCAGATCTGTCATAAAACAGACCTGGTCTCCAAAACATACGCATATGCATGCCACTTATCGTTATAGAAACTTCCCCACGCTGGTATGAGCCAGATCAGGTCCAAAGAGTTAGGAGAGCAATCCATATCTCCCTCTCAGTCCGGTTATGCCGGACACCCCTAGTTTGCATCTATTAAATTGGTCGTACACTCATAGTCTAACCGAGTATCAGGAAATGTCAACCTAATCCGACGTTAGTAGTTTACTCAAATAAAAAACTTTATCCAAAAAGCTTTAATCCGACCGCGCCTCCTATAATCAATATCAAGAACAGCATCCGCTTCCAGCCTGCGGGTTCATTGAAAAACAAGATTCCGACCGTCACAGCGCCAGCTGCTCCAAGCCCTGTCCAGACTGCATATGCGGTCCCCATCGGAATCTCACGCATCGCAAGGGAAAGGAAGAAAAAGCCGGCTGAAAATACCGCAGCCAACAGGATAAGGCGAGGGAACGTTTTCTTATGGAGGTATAAATTAATGCAATAAACGCCAAAAATTTCACCGAAGCTTGCAATGACTAAGTAGAGCCATGCCATTACCCCTCTCCCCCTTCTGATTCTTGCGGTTTCTCATCCGTTGTCGTCATCTTGATGCCGATGACACCTATCATAATCATTACAATGAATAGTACTTTCATGAAAGAGAAATCGGCATGAAATAGTACAAAATCTAGTAAGACAATCGCTGCCGCTCCGGAGCCTGTAAACACGGCATATACCGTTCCGCTCGGCAATTTCTCGCAAGCTTTTATTATGAAATAGAAACTGAACAGAATGGCAACAACTGTGCCCGTCCATTCCAGCAGTGAATCTGAATACCGGAGGCCGACCACCCAGAATATCTCAACAATTGCTGCGAAAACAACATATAACCATGCCACTGGAATTACCTCCTGTCCTCCCGGCCCATTCACCAGTCAATGAACTGCTATGTAGAGCCTGCTAATCAATCAATAGTATAGCAAAAATACCAGCTTGCAAATGCGACTCTTTCATGCTATCGTTAGATAAACTATTTTTAAACAATTCCATATTTTTATTCTTATCAAGAGAGACGGAGGGATTTGGCCCGAAGAAGTCTCAGCAACCAGCCCGATTTTGGTATGGTGCTAATTCCAAGTGGCGTTCGCGTCATGAAGATGAGAAGATTGATTTCAACATTCGATTGTTGAGGGCCCTCTTCTTGTAGGGTCCTTTTTTATTTTTTCTGACAAGGGAGATGCAACGATGAAAAAACGATGTTTAGATACGAAATTTGTCCAGCTGGGAAATCAAAGTGATCCGAGAACGGGTGCCGTCAACCCACCTATCTATCTGTCCACCGCTTATAAGCATGACGGGCTCGGTCAATCAACAGGTTATGACTATACCCGTACAAAAAATCCGACACGCACCATTTTGGAGGAAGGCATTGCAGAATTGGAAGGTGGAGATCAAGGCTATGCTTGCAGTTCTGGCATGGCAGCAATTCAACTCGTCCTCTCCTTGTTCCGTTCAGGCGATGAATTAATTGCACCGGAAGATCTGTATGGCGGCACCTACCGACTGTTCGACCAATATGAAGATCTTTATGGCATCCGGACACTTTACTCTTCCTTTGAAACCGTGGAAGAAGTTGAACAATTAATTACCGACAAGACCAAAGCGCTTTTTCTTGAGACACCAACAAATCCGCTCATGCAACAAATTGATGTTGCCTCTTTTGCAGATTTAGCAAAGAGACATGGACTCTATCTCATCGTCGACAATACATTCCTAACACCTTATTATCAAAGGCCAATTGAAGATGGAGCAGACATCGTCATCCACAGTGCAACGAAATATATCGGCGGACATAATGATGTACTTGCAGGCCTCGTTGTTGCCAAGGGAGAATCATTATGCGAACAGCTCGAAAAAAATCATAATGCCATCGGTGCGACATTGTCCCCGTTTGATTCTTGGCTTGTTGTCCGTGGGTTAAAGACGCTTCACGTACGGATGCGCGCACATGATTCGAATGCTAAGGAGATTGTCGCCTATTTAGAAAAAGAGCAGCTGATTGATAGCGTCTTGTACGCAGGGCAAGGCGGTATGGTTTCCTTCCGTCTTCAAAAGAGCGAATGGATCGGCCCCTTCCTAGAAAATCTAAAGCTGATTACGTTTGCTGAAAGTCTTGGCGGAGTCGAAAGTTTCATTACATATCCGACGACACAAACTCATATGGATATCCCGCTCGAGGAGCGCCTTCGCCGTGGGATTGACGACCGACTTCTGCGGTTTTCAGTTGGCCTGGAGGATGCAGAAGATTTAATTGAAGATGTTCAGCAAGCGTTGAAAGCCGCCAGCAGAACGACCGAGCAAGTGTCCTCCTTGTCGTAAAGATCTGCCGGAGTTACATGAAAATACTTATTAATAATAGAAATCACGCGAAGAAAGAGGGATGGAAATGACGATAAAAACAAGTACGGAAATACATGAGGCTCTACAGCTCCTGAAATCGAAAGAGTGGATTGATCTTACCCATACGTTCGGCCCGGATTCTCCACACTTTTTCATGTTCGACGACGCCAAATTTGAGACGCTTTTTAACCATGATGATGGTTTTCTAGCTCAACAATTCACGTTTCCAGGGCAATATGGGACGCATATCGATGCACCTATTCACTTTGTCCGCGATACCCGCTATCTAGAAGAACTGCAGTTAAAAGAGTTAGTTCTGCCACTTGTCGTCATCGATAAATCAAAAGAAGCAGCGGAAGATAACGACTTTACACTGGGTGTTCAACATATCCTTGATTTTGAGGAGATTCATGGACCGATCGAAGAAGGAACGTTTGTGGCGCTTCGCACAGATTGGAGTAAACGATGGCCGGATGCAGAAGCCTTCAATAACAAGGACAGCGAGGGCAACAACCGGATCCCAGGTTGGGGACTTGACGCCCTACAATTCCTCTTCGAGCAGCGTCGTGTGAAAGCAGTCGGCCATGAAACGTATGATACTGACTCCGCCGTAGATTTCCGTGCGAAAGGAAAATTAGAAGGCGAGTATTATGTACTCGATCAAGATACGTACCAGATTGAATTGATGACGAACTTGGACAAGTGCCCTGCCAAAGGAGCTGTCATCTTCAATATTGTTCCGAAACCAGAAAAGGCATCCGGCTTCCCGGTTCGGTCTTTTGCAATACTGCCTTAACCAAGTGAATAATAGTTAGAAATTCCGGCAAAGGGAACAGCTTCCCTTTGCTTTTTTTGTTCCTTTCTATCAATCTCTCTCCTTTCGTATCAGTCTTAGACAAAAGAAAAATTGAATATTTTGTAGAATATCTCCTCAATAAACCCTTCTACTTTTATCATAACTTGTCGAATCCGGTGCCATCCTGTCTAATAAACTGATTTTTCTTAATTTTATATTGACACTCTCTTCTTTAGTCATTAGTATCATAGATAATTGTCAGGACAATCTCCTATACGGGCGGCTCTGGCCGTATAAGGAAGTGTCATCACATTGAAATGGAGTGACCCTATGAGCAATCAACCTGTACTGGATGTCAGTAATCTGAAGACATATTTTTATTTGGAAAAGGATGTTGTTGCAAAAGCGGTGGATGATATTTCTTTTTCCGTCTATCCCGGTGAAACAGTCGCAATCGTCGGGGAGTCTGGCAGTGGAAAGAGCATTACAGCCCTCTCCATCATGCAGTTGATTAACAAGCCGGGCCAGATCGTCGACGGTGCGATCCGGTTGAATGAACGCAATCTGGCCACGATGAAATCGAAACAGATGACATCCGTCCGCGGCAATCATATCGGCATGATCTTCCAAGAACCAATGACCGCACTGAATCCCGTTTTCACGATTGGGAGCCAAATGACGGAAACGCTTCGCAAGCATAAGAAACTCTCGAAAAAGCAAGCACATGAAAAAGCAATTGAATTATTGCGTATCGTCGGTATCCCAAGACCCGAACAAATCATCCATGAATTTCCCCACCAATTATCGGGCGGCATGCGCCAGCGTGTCATGATCGCGATGGCCATATCTTGCGAACCGGAGCTGCTGATTGCCGATGAACCGACAACTGCCCTGGATGTAACAATTCAAGCCCAAATCCTCGACCTGCTTCTCGAAATGCAAAAGAGGTACAATATGGCACTTTTGCTCATCACACATGATCTTGGTGTCGTCTATGAATACACGGATCGCGTCATGGTGATGTATGGAGGCCAAATTGTTGAACAAGCCCCGACAAAACAACTTTTGAAACTGACTAAACACCCATATACACAAGGGTTGCTCAGCAGCTTGCCGAGCATTGATCAAGACGTTGAACGGCTTGGCACTATTAAGGGCACTGTTCCACCAGCCTACAACTTTCCAAAAGGATGCCGTTTTTCTACCCGCTGCCCTTTTGCCATGGATCGCTGCAAAGAATCGAACCCCGCATTGACCGAATTGGAGAAAGATCATTACGTCCGTTGTTTTCTATACGATGGAGGTGAGACGTCATGACTCTGAAAACAACCGAGTCCAGTCACTTTCAAGCATCTGAAGAAAAGAAAGAAGTATTGATTGATGTGAAGAACGTCAAAAAATATTTTCCTATAAAAGGGGGAGTTTTGAAGCGTACAATCGGCCAATTAAAAGCGGTTGATGATGTTTCTTTTACTATTTATAAAGGCGAAACATTAGGGATTGTCGGCGAATCAGGCTCCGGTAAGTCAACGTTGGGCCGGCTGCTGATTCGGCTGCTGGATCCAACCGAGGGCAAGATCATGTTTCAGGACGCGGACATCACCCATTTAAAGCAACGGCAGGTTCGTCCATATCGGCAGGATATGCAAATTGTATTTCAAGACCCTTTTGCCTCGCTGAATTCCAAAATGAGTGTCGAACAGCTGATCGAGGAGCCCCTCATCGTACAAGGACTCTTGAACAAAAAAGAACGCAAAGCAAGAATATTGGAAATCATTGAGAAAGTCGGCTTACGGCCAAGTGATCGGCAAAAATATCCGCATGAGTTTTCAGGCGGCCAGCGACAACGAATCAGCATCGCTCGGGCTTTGGTCTTAAAGCCTAAATTCGTCATTTGTGATGAACCCGTATCCGCTCTCGATGTGTCCATTCAAGCCCAAGTGCTCAATCTAATGAAAGATCTTCAAGACGAGTTTGGCTTGACATATCTATTCATCGCACATGATTTAAGCGTCGTTAAACATATTAGCGAACGGGTAGCAGTCATGTATTTGGGCCGTCTTGCCGAAATTGCGCCAAAGAACCGGTTATACGAAAATCCGCTGCATCCCTATACAAAAGCGTTGCTGTCATCGATTCCAATTATTGATTTGGATGAAGAGGCAGGCAAAACGAAACGGCAAAAAATTAAATTATCCGGGGATCTTCCAAGCCCCGCCAATCCACCATCGGGGTGTACGTTCCGGACAAGATGTCCCCAGGCTCACGATCGATGCGCAATTGACCGGCCTGAGCTGATAGAGATTGAGGAAGACCATTTTGTCGCTTGTCATTTATATGACAGCAACTAAATATACTCTAGGAAGCCTTCGTCTATCCGCATAACAAAATGGATTTCCTTGTAGGGGGTGATGCAGCGAGTGGAGATGTCCGGCTTTCATACGAACCTCAGTTTTTCATCAAACAAAATATAAAGGGGGATTTCAATTGGTAAAACGAAGTAAACAGTACGTATTCCTTCTTCTTTTGCTATTGGTTTTCGGCATGGTGCTGGCAGCCTGCAATAAGGAAGACGGCGAAGAGAAGCCTGCAGAAGCAGAAAAACCGACAGCAGAAGAGACAAATAAAGATGAAGAGGCTGGAGCTTCTTCCGGTCCGAAGGAAGGCGGAACGATCACTGGTGCAATGTACTCGGCACCTACTGGAATGTTCAACCCAATATTCTATCAAGAAGCCTATGAAGCAAATGTCCTTAATTTCACACATGAAGGCTTAGTTTCACAAGATGAGAATTTGGAGTTCATTCCAAGTCTTGCGAAAGAATGGAAAGTAAATGATGACCAGACTGAGATTACGTTTACTTTGGAAGAAGGCGTTAAGTGGCACGATGGTGAAGAATTTACTGCGCATGACGTCGTCTATACGTACAAAGCAATCTCTGATCCGGACTACGTCAATGCGGGCGGTGTCCGTACGAACTATGTAACGCCATTGCTAGGATATGACGAGTATGTCTCCGGCGAAACGGATGAGTTCATCGGTGTCGTGGCAGACAGCGACTACCAAGTAACTTTCAAATTTAAAGAGCCGAACGTCACACCACTCTATACGGCCAGCTTCTCTATCATCCCTGAGCATATCTTCAAGGACATCCCTGTAGCGGAAATCCCAGAAGCGGAAGCATCCTTGCAGCCAGGAAAAGTAATCGGAACAGGTCCTTTCAAATTTACGGATATGGTTGAGCGGGAACAATATGTTCTTGAGAAACATGGCGACTACTGGCAAGGCGCGCCACACTTAGACAAAATCGTTTGGAAAGTGATCGCCCAGTCGGTCATGACCGGCCTGCTTGAAAAAGGTGAAATTGATTTCATCGCAAGCCCAGGCGGTATTGCCCCAGCTGATTATGAAATGGTCAGCGAGTATGGCAATGTTAAAATTATTGAACAGCCTGATTTCGGTTATCAGTTAATGGGCTTCAAACATAACCACCGGACGACAGAAGACGTGGAATCTGGAGCCATCAATCCTGACAATTGGATTCCAAACAAAAAATTGTCCAATCAGAAAGTACGCCAAGCGATTGCTTATTCTGTAAACCGTCAAGGACTTGTCGGTGAAGGGCACGGGCAAGGATTGCTGCATGGCCGTGGCCAGCCAATCAATTCTCCAATCGCGACTCAATTCTGGGTGTATGACGATAAAGCAGCTGTCAACTACACATACGATCCTGAAAAGGCGATGCAGATGCTAGATGAAGAAGGATATGTCGATAAGGATGGCGATGGATTCCGTGAAGATCCGGAAGGCAATAAGTGGATTCTTAACCTTGACTATCCGACAGGCAATGAATTGCGTGAAAGATCAGCTCCACTGTTGAAGAACGATCTTGAAAAAGTCGGTATTCAAGTGAACATGCGCCAGCCAAAGGAAATGTCTGCGTATGTACCTGATTTGACAAACGACAATACAGACTTTGACCTTTACTTGATCGGCTGGAGCCTTGGAAGCACTGATCCGGATCCATCCGGCCTATGGGGAACTAAAGTAGGCTATAACTTCTCCCGCTGGAACAATCCAAAATCAGAAGAGCTCCTGCAAAAAGGGTTGAAAGCTCCTGATGCATTCGATAAGGATTTCCGCGCAGAAGTTTATAAAGAATGGCAACAACTTTTCTCCGAGGATTTGCCGGCATTACTTTTATATGCACAAAACAGTATCTGGGCATACAATGACCGCATCCAAGGAATTAAGCCAATGCCGCATACGATGTACCAGGATGCTCACGAATGGTGGGTAGAGGACGCTAAGTAATTGAAGACACTGTGGGAGTATGCCGGCTGGATGCGGCATACTCTCCCTCTTCATGGGAGGATAAAAAATGTATCAGTATATCATACGTAGAATTTTAGTATTCATCCCCATGCTGCTAGCACTTTCCATCATCGTATTCGGACTGGCGAAAGCTGCTCCCGGCGATCCGTTCACAGGCAAGATTCTGGATCCGAATGTAGATCCGATCGTATTCGAACAGCAACGTGCAGCACTTGGCCTTGATAAATCGATTCCGGAACAATATTTGACGTGGGTCTCTTCCGTGGCCAAAGGTAACTTTGGGAAATCAATTACCTATAACGGCCGTTCAGTTGAAAGCCTGATCAAAGAGCGAGTCAAAAACACCGTTTACCTAGGATTGTTCTCTCTTGGCATCACCTTGATCGTAGCCATTCCAATCGGTATCTATTCCGCCCGTCATCCCTATTCGCTTCTTGACTACGGGGCGACGACTTTCGGTTTCTTCGGGTTAGCAGTACCCAATTTCTTTTTCGGTCTGGTCGCCATCTATTTGCTGTCAATTAATCTTGGATGGTTTCCCGCACAAGGAACCGTTACCAGCAACGACTTGTCCGGTTTCGCGGAATTTAAAGACCGGATTCATCATATGGTCCTCCCTGGCCTGACTTTGGGACTGGCTGGAACTGCAACCTATATGCGTTATATGCGCTCCGAAGTAATGGACGTGCTCGGCAGCGATTATATACGGACCGCAAAAGCGAAAGGAATGAGCGACCGGAACGTTTTGTATAAGCATACGCTTCGGAATGCCATGATTCCAATCATCACGTTAATGGGATTTGAATTCGGAGCTCTCTTGGGCGGCGCCATCATTACAGAACAGGTTTTTAACTTTCCCGGTCTCGGAACACTATTCATCGGCTCAGTCGTGAATCGTGATTATCCCGTCATCATGGCAATTGCCCTTTTGCTAGGAGTCGCCATACTCGTCGGAAATCTATTAGCAGATATATTCTACAGCATTGTCGATCCGAGGATCCGCTATGATTGAGGTGAATACTAATGCAATCCATATCTAATAATGAACGTCCAGCAGAGGAACTAACGCTGGACATGGACCGGAAACATAGAAGTCCCTTTCAATTATCGATGCGTCGCTTCATGCGCAACAAACTCGCCATTGCCGGACTTGTGGTTCTGACACTCATCGTTTGTGCGTCTATCTTCGCACCTTTGCTGACAGAGTATGACCCGGAGGAAGCAAACTTATTAATGGTTGAGCAAAAACCGAGCAGTGACCATATCCTAGGAACGGACAGCTCTGGGCGCGATAATTTTGCCCGATTGCTCTACGGTTCCCGCATCTCGTTGACCATCGGCTTTAGTGCGATGCTCTTTACCGTATTAATTGGGCTCATTATGGGAGCGGTTAGCGGCTACTATGGCGGAATTATCGACAACATCATCATGCGCATTACCGATTTAATCCTGGCTCTTCCCTTCATCGTCTTAGCGATGACCATCATGGCGCTGCTCGAAAAAGTGACGATTGGGCTCTTCATTGTCATTATTGCAGTGACCGCCTGGCCTTCCCTGGCCCGGATTGTTCGGGGGACTTTCCTCTCGCTGCGTGAACAGGAATTTGTGTTAGGAGCGAGAGCAATTGGTGCCAGTGATTCACGAATCATTTTCCGTCATTTCATACCGAATGCTGTAGGTCCTATCATTGTCAATGCTACATTAATGATGGCTTCCATGATTTTGTTTGAATCTGGCTTAAGCTTCATCGGGATGGGCATACCGCAACCGACACCGACTTGGGGCAACATGATTTCAGAAGCTCAAAACATCCGGGTTCTAAGGTATCACCCCGAAGCATGGATTCCGCCGGGACTCAGCATTCTAATCACGGTACTGGCAATCAATTTCATTGGGGATGGATTGCGCGATGCATTCGATCCGAAAAGCGACAGGAGATAAGAAGAATAACCGGAAAATATCACGAATCAACTCGATACGTTTCTCAAAACAA
Source organism: Sporosarcina sp. AD_1 (assembly GCF_057373025.1). Classification (NCBI taxonomy): domain Bacteria; kingdom Bacillati; phylum Bacillota; class Bacilli; order Caryophanales; family Caryophanaceae; genus Sporosarcina; species Sporosarcina sp. AD_1. The sequence continues at coordinate 325,658 of NZ_JBPVIR010000006.1, read as the reverse complement.
TGAAGAGGCCTATTCTGTTTCGTTTTGACAGAATGCGCCTCTTTTCTTATGTTTATTTTAATGGGCCATGAATAGTAAATTCATCAAAGCAGATAAATACCTTGTTTTCATTGGAATGAATGATACTGCAAATATGATTGTAAGAAGATAATATTATTACCCACCAAAAAAACACAATTTTTTTCAGGAAATTTCATACCTTAAGAACCTTGCCATAACAGTACTCGAAGCTAGCAAGCATTGATTCTTAAATCATATTTTACCTCTTACAACGTTTAATATAAAGTACTCCAGGGAACTACAACAATAGCAACACGATACTACTATTTTCAAAGGAGGACTTTACAAATGGCTAACAACGACAACAACAAAGACAACAAAATGACGGTGGAAGAAGCAGGACGTAAAGGTGGAGAAGCAACTTCCGAGAAACATGGTAGAGACTTTTACGAGGAAATCGGCAAAAAAGGCGGAGAAGCAACAGCCCGCAATCACGATAAGGAATTTTACCAAGAAATCGGTAAAAAAGGCGGAGAAGCTCGTGCCCAGCAGCATGACGGCAACACAAGCGATGGCAAAATGAGCTTGGAAGAAGCCGGAGAAAAAGGCGGAGAAGCGCGCGCCAAGCAACGAAAAAACGGTTAAGCCATAGAAAACTGATGGGAAGCTCCAGTACATGGAGCTTCTTTTTTTCGGTCAATAACCATTCCTCTTGCTATGCCCTCTTTATCTCACTCAAAACAAACCAATTAATAGTAAAACTTTGTAGGCAGAACGATCATTAGCTGCCTTATTTTCCATGAGGATAAAACTTGCTGACCGGACCATATTAATGTTGGAGGTGAAAACCAATGCCAAATAACAACCGTGAAAACAACCGCAACAACAAAAAGCAAAATCAAAATCAAGACCAAAATCAAAACCGCGACCGTGTTGAGTTCGGTACTGATTTTGATAACACCAACACTGAGACTGAGCGTACCAACCGCAACAACAAAAATAACCGCAATAACAAAAACAAATAATAGCGCAACAAAAACCGCCGGAATGATCCAGGCGGTTTTTGTTGTCTTACAGGAAGAAAGCCCAAATTGCGGACAACTTCCATTTCTTTTCACTTTTCTGGCGGATTTCAGTTGCACGATAATTACGCGTTCGCAGCTGTAAATCCTTCATATGTCGATATATAACTTCTCTATCAATATGTTGTTGCATAATTTATATTCTCCTTAGGCGGAGAAGGAACTTCAATTATTTTCTGGGCAATGGTATCCCAAAATCGTCGGGTGAAGAATCCCACTCCGTTTTCTCATTTGTATTTTTTTGTTTGTTGTTCTCTTTTGACATCCATAACTTAATCATTTCATTTTCCTCCTTTTTTTATTCATTGCATTCGTTGACTTGCGGTTTTCACTAACCGTCTTCTACATATTCCTTGATCGCAAACTTAATATTACATACCTTTCCCATGTTGATGCACTCCTTTAATTTATTTATGTCACACGCTTTTGCGTGGGGACACCCTCATTTTTAGACACAAAAAAGCACACGCCTTTTTCATAAGCGTGTGCTCATAGTAAAAGAACGGCATATCCTGCCATTCCGAGTGTCAAAAATTAAATGATTACCAAGCGGAACGGCACGAATACAATATGGAAATGGTGTTGGAAAAAATAACATTAGTCATGATAATCGTACCTCCCTTTCTTGTTTTGGTTGTTCTAACTTCTTGAGGATAGCATTTCCAGTTGCCTAATGTCAATACTTTTTATATATTTTTTTAAAATAATTTATTCGATCTATTCTTTATTCCTTCGAATAAATCAAGTTGGGATTGTTCCTAATGCAGTTTCTGGATTGGCATGTGTCCACTTAAATAGTGTATGATGGATAGTATGCAAATGTGATTTTTTGAACGTGTTTAGTTAAAGGAGGGAGTTTACTTGATTACCGATACGAAATTGCAAAAAGAAGCGATGCGCGTATTGAAACAAACGAGCAGAACCTTTTATATACCGATTAAACTTCTGACCCCTACATTGCGGATGGCAGTAGGATCAGCCTACCTCTGCATGCGCGCCATTGATGAAATTGAAGACCACGAACAGCTGGATGCTGACGTGAAACAGCAATTGCTGGAAGCAACCGGGGCAATGCTGGCGGATGGATTTGACAAAGAAGCCTACCTTCAACTTCTCTCCCCTTATGCAGAGCTGCTACCGGAAGTGACGATACGTTTGGACGATTGGCTCACAGTCTGCCCTGCAGATTACGTCGATAAAGTAAAAGAGTCGACTAGCATTATGGCAGCAGGAATGGCCAAATGGGTCGGAAAAGCATTCTTTGTCCAAACGAAAGAGGACTTGGATGATTATACATATTATGTGGCTGGACTCGTCGGTGTCATGTTGTCAGATATTTGGAAGCAGTACGATGGCACAGAAACCGATCGGGAGCTTGCCATTGGATATGGACGCGGCCTGCAGGCAGTGAATATCCTGCGTAACCAAGAAGAAGATTCAGAACGCGGTGTTCGGTTCTTCCCTGCCGGATGGACAAGGTCAGACATGTTTGCTTACGCGGAGGCCAATTTGCGGATGGCAGATGAATATATTGAATCCATCTCCACGAAAAATATTTTGCTCTTCTGCAATATACCTCTTGCCCTGGCGAAACGAACCTTGCATGCGTTGAAGAACGGCGAAGACAAGATGAAGCGGGATGAAGTCGTGTCGACAGTCGATGAAATTTTAAAAGAATATGAGGCATAATACAGGAATGCAGGCAATCCGAATGGAGCTTGCATTCCTTTTTTTCATTCCCCCAAACATCGTCCGCCATGCACGCATAAAATAAAGGAGATGAAGTGAAGCGGGGGGTGGAATCGTGAATAATAACGGATCGTTTTCTCAATCGAACAAATCACCATTCGATGAGGTTCTTATAGCCAAAGTAGCTTTTATTGGAAGCCTTCTTACTACGATTGGTGATGGAATCGTAACTATTTCGGCTGCAATGGCGCTTGAGAATTTAGTAAACAGCAATGCTACGTCTTCAGGGAACGGGAATTCGTCAGGGAATGGCTCTAACCGCGGCAATGATTTGGATAAGATGCAGCAACAATTGGATGCATTAACTAGAGAAATGGATCAAATGAAGCGTTCATCCAATCCGAGAAGGTGGTAACCGGAGAGGCCCCCCCAAAAAAAGAACGCTTCGGAACATACTGTTTCCTAGCGTTCATTAAAAGGTGCGATATCTATCATATGGCAATCATTTGGAATTCCAGCGGATGACCGGCAACATTTGATGGTTCTTTTCAAGTATGCACAAATGATTGCCGATCCCCCGAGTATATATTTATAAAATTTATCGATTTTGCACATTGCAATCAGAATACCTTTGTTGTCCACGTTTCCCCATTCCATACATCGGTCACAACATCCTCATAGAAATGAGGTTCATGAGATATGAGTAGGACGCTTCCTTTGTATTCCTGTAAGGCGCGCTTTAACTCATCTTTTGCGTCTTGATCGAGATGGTTGGTCGGCTCATCGAGGACAAGCAAATTGGTTTCTCGGTTAATCAACTTACATAGCCTTACCTTTGCACGTTCTCCCCCGCTTAACACCTTCACCTTGCTCTCAATATGCTTTGTCGTCAATCCGCATCTTGCAAGCGCAGCACGCACCTCATACTGCGTGAAGTGAGGAAACTCCTCCCATACCTCTTCTAAACAAGTCCGGTTATTCTCCGCTTTGATTTCCTGTTCAAAATACCCGATATGAAGATGCTCTCCCAGCTCCACTGAGCCAGACAGTGCTGGTATTTCTCCGAGGATGCTCTTCAAAAGTGTCGTTTTCCCGATCCCGTTGGCGCCAGAAAGGGCAATCTTCTGACCGCGCTCCATTGTTAGATTCAGGGCGCTTGATAACGGTTCGTTGTAGCCGATGACAAGATCATTCGTCTGGAATAAGAATCGTCCAGGCGTCCGGGCCAGCTTAAAATCAAATTGCGGCTTCGGCTTTTCAGCATCCAATTCGATAACATCCATTTTATCTAGCTTTTTCTGGCGTGACATCGCCATCCGGCTTGTTGCAGCATTCGCTTTATTGCGCGCAACGAAATCTTTCAAATTGGCGATTTCTTTTTGTTGCTTTTTATAAGCGGCTTCCAGCTGCTGCTTTTTCATATCATAGACACGTAAAAACTCATCATAATCCCCCGGATAGCGGGTAATTTGTTGATTCTCCATGTGATAAATGAGATGGACCACGCTGTTCAAGAAAGGAATGTCATGGGAGATGAGAATGAAGGCATTATCATAGTTCTGCAAATAGCCTCGAAGCCATTCAATATGCTCCACGTCCAAATAGTTGGTAGGCTCATCGAGAAGGAGAATATCCGGCTTCTCAAGAAGCAGCTTGCCAAGAAGCACCTTCGTCCGCTGCCCGCCGCTCAGATCATGGACATCCCGTTCTAGGCCAAACTCATCTAAGCCGAGTCCGTTCGCCACTTCATCAACTTTCGAATCAATAATGTAGAAATCTTTATTCGTCAGTTCATCCTGCATTTGGCCTGTCTCTTCAAGCAGTTTTTCCAGTTCATCCGGCCCGACCTCGCCCATTTTTGCAAACAGAAGATTCATTTCCGCTTCTACGTCGTATAAATATTGAAATGCAGTGCGCAACACATCACGAATACTCATTCCCTGTTTGAGCGCAGCATGCTGATCCAAATAACCGACACGGACCCGCTTCGCCCAGCTCACTGTTCCAGCGTCGGGTTCCAGCTTCCGTGTAATAATATTCATAAACGTGGATTTGCCTTCCCCGTTCGCACCGATTAAACCGATATGTTCGCCTTGCAACAAACGGAACGAGACATCGTCAAATATAGCGCGGTCTCCAAATCCGTGACTCATATTTTTTACTGTTAATAAACTCATCTACGTGCACCTTTTCTATTTTAGATTTCTCTTATTATATAGGGATTTGCGACACAGGGATAGGGGTTATTCCTGAATCGCTTCGATGATGCGCCCGAGCGCTTCCATTGTGCGCAGCACATGGACAAGGAAGTTCCCGATTTCCTGCATATGCTCTTCATTAATCCGTGTATGGAATGCAGCTTCAATTATATACGTAAACTCGGCCGAATCCTCTCCTAGGACAGAACTGACTGTCTGGGTGACATCGATTTCCTGCTCCCAAATCGTATGCAGCACTTGTCCGATTTCTCGGTACGGAACCGCATCAGACTGGACGGTACTTACAAAACGGAGCGTCAGAGAACAGCCGGGCTCTTCTCCTTTCATCTCCAGAATTTCACCAGCCAGATCTCGCAGTGAAGTGCCCAGAACAATCTCCGCCCGCAAATCTACATTGTCGAGCAGAATAAATTCGATACCAAACCGGCGGGACAAAATAGCGAAATCCATTTGATCGGTCCGGTTCGTTATCAAAATTTTTCTTTCCAGTGTATCTAAATCATAAACACGGTTTTCTAGCGCCACTTTAATATTCTCAAATATTGTCGGATCGTACATATTGGGAACTCCTTTCCAAATCCAATTGAAGGAAATCTTTTCTAAGTTTATAATAAGGGTACTATTCTGATGCAAAAGAAGCTAGATGCACACTCAAAGAAATGAAAAGAATGGAGGAAATGCATGAGACATCGACTACTCATCCTGATTGGGTTTTGTTTTATCTTCATACTGGCAGGATGTGAAAAAAAACCGACGCCTGTAGAACGGCTTGAAGCTTATGTAGATCTTTGGAATAAACATGATTTTACGCAGATGTACAATCAGTTTTTGACGAATGAGACAAAACAGGAATTTGACACCGCCAATTTTATCGATCGCCAAGAGAAATTGATAAAGGATTTATCGATTGATGATCTGGAAGTCTCCTATACAAAACCGGATCAAGAAAAAGAATGGGACCCAAAAGAACCCGCAGCTTTCAACATTCAAGTGAAGATGGACACACTAGCTGGCCCTGTCTCCTTTGAGAAGAAGCTAGTTTTCATTCATGAAACACAAGACGAAGAAGAAAATTGGTTTGCCAAATGGGATCCGTCCTTCATTTTTCCCGAGCTTGATATAAAGGATACAGTAGGAATTGCAACAATTGAATCAAAACGTGGGGAAATTTTAGACCGCAATGATCAGCCTATCGCCATCAATGGCAAAGGTTTTGAAGTTGGCATTGTCCCCGGAAAATTTGATCATTCCAGAAAAGCAGAGTTCGCCAAATCGGTCGGGGTTTCACCAGAATTTATTGATAAGCAATTAAACCAAAGTTGGGTAAAGCCCGATTATTTCGTGCCGATTGCAAAAATGGCGAGAACGGATGCCAATCTGCTTGATTCACTCATTGCTATTCCTGGTGTCACTTACCAGAAGACGCCGATGCGTGAGTACCCTTATGGTGAAGCTCTTGCCCACCTTTCCGGCTATATCGGTAAAATTACGGCCGAACAGTTGGAGGAGAAAAAGGAGCAAGGCTACAAAGAGTCCGACCTGATCGGACGCCAAGGCCTCGAACGTTTGCTGGAAGACCGCCTGCGAGGGCAAGATGGAATCCGGATCTACATTAAAAAGCCTGATGTCGGGGCGGAGCCGGTTGTAATTGCAGAGAAGCCGGCCACTGATGGCGAGACTATTCACGTAACAATTGACGCAGAATTACAAAAGCTGATTTACGATTCGATGAAAGGCGAACCTGGCACGAGTGCAGCAGTAAATCCGAAAACAGGCGAAACGCTTGCTCTAGTCAGTTCGCCAAGTTTCGATCCCGCCCATTTTATGCTCGGCATGAGCGGAGAACGATACAAGCAATTGTCGGAAGATCCGTTGCAGCCATTATTTAATCGTTTTGCCGCTGCCTATGCACCTGGATCGACGATGAAACCGATTACGGCAGCTGTCGGAATGGAAGCTGGCACACTGAACCCTGCTGAAGGCATTGCCATTAATGGCCGCACTTGGCAAAAAGACGCTTCGTGGGGCAATTATAAAGTGTCACGTCTTCATCCCGAAGCACCGAACCCAATGGATTTGAAAAAGGCGCTCATCTATTCGGACAATATTTACTTTGCCCAGCAAGCATTGAAGATGGGACGCCAGTCATTCATTGACGGTGTGCATGAGTTTGGTTTTGGCGAGACCATGCCGTTTGCCCTGAACCTTTCAGCATCCCAAATTTCAAATGACGGTAAAATTAGCTCGGAAGGCCAGCTTGCCGACAGTTCGTTCGGACAAGGACAAATGCTGACGAACATCTTGCATCTTGCCTCTATGTATGAGGCCTTTCTGACAGATGGCGTGATTTATAAGCCAACGCTTTATGCCGAAGAGGAAAAGGGACAAATCTGGAAGAAAGATGTTCTTAGCGCAGAACATGCATCGATAATGCGATCGAATTTGCGGAGCGTCGTTGTGGACGGATTCGCACAAGCCGCCAATTTACCAGACATCCCGCTTGCAGGCAAGACCGGCACTGCCGAGTTGAAAGCGACCGGCGAAGGAAGAGGACAGGAAAACGGCTTTTTCGTTACCTATAATTCAGAGAATCCGACACTTCTCCTTACCATGATGATTGAACATGTCGAAGACAATGACGGCAGCGGTTATGTTGCTGCCATGGCAGCTGAAGTGTTTAAAGCATATCACGCTAAATTACAGTAGGACGGACGACCTTCCGAGTCGGCCGTTCCACTTCTTTTTGCAATTAAAACAGGCAGAGCGGATCTTTCTCATCCGACTCTGCCTGTTTGGCTACTGTTTATCTGTTTGGATTAATAAAAGAATCTGCCCTTTCGATCGGCCATTTGATGAGCCAAACGGATTGTGGAAACAGCTAAATCTGCATAAGATACTTCTTGTTTCGGATTAAGCTTATTGTCTTCCGCTTTCACAAGTCCTTTCGCATTGGCGATAGCGACATAGCCTGCAAACTCTTTCGAGATCTGGTCCTTATCCTCGAAGTCTACTTTATACAAATCAGTGTGCTCTGCTGCTTTCTCCAAACCGAGCACCTTGACATACCAGACCGCCAATTCCTCTCGCGTCATTGGCGCATCTACATCAAATGTGGCTTGGTCTGCATTAATCAGGCCAATGGACACAGCGTGTTCGATCGCTGGGTAAAGCGGGTGTTTCGGATCAATGTTTTCAAACGTCTGCTTGACTTCTTCCTGCCTGCCGAACCGTGTATCATAAAAATACGTCAGCGAGCTCATGATCACCCGCAGAGCCTCTCCCCTGGAGACAGCAGCATCCCCATTAAAAGCTTTTCCATCTTTCACTTCTAGGATATTGGCGCTGATTAAATAGTTTAATTCCTTTTCAGCCCACGGATGAGAAACAGTTACATCGCTTCGCATGCCATAGCGTTGCGTCCACTCACCTGTCAGCGCGTCAATTGTTCCAAATAGATTGTCATTGAACTTTGGAGTATAGACGAGATCGTAATGCTTGGATTCACCTTTTCTCATATAGTTCAATTCAACCGAAAGATTTTCCTTGTACTTAGCCAACGCCTCATCTTCAGCTACCGCTTTGGCAGGATCCGGCCATTCACTGAATTCGCTATAATCGCTGTAAATGGAGCTTAACGTCCCATCCGCATTAATTGCGACAAATAGCTGATCGCCCAGCACAGTAATTCCCTTTTCTACCCGCGGGAATGAAAATTGATAAATGCCGTTGCGCTCTTCAAATTGGCCATCCATTGTAGGCTTGGCATACAAATGTAGTTTCGACGGCATTAATTCCTTCAAATATCCGATAGCCGCTTCTTTCGCTTCTTGCTCAGAAATCGCATGACTCCAATCTTTTTCTTCTTCCTCCATTGTCCAGCTGTAGTCGCGCATCTCATAGTAGTTCAATAAATCTCCGGTCTTTTTGTCAAATTCCAAGCTGGAGCCAAACCCACCGTTGCGCGTCTCATACATATAATGGACACTGATGACTTCTGCGCCATTATAATTTGTCCGTTCATCAATTCCCTCGATCGTCAGCTTCCCTTTCGATTCTGACCCTTTCAGCAGCTGCTCTGCTAATTTCTTCGCCTCTTCAGGTGTCATATCTGACTCCCGGGGCTTTAACGGTTCGGTTACAATCCTTTCGACCTTTGATTTTGCAGGCGGCGCATCTCCAAAGCCTTTTATCGTCTCCCATTTGCCAGTCAGGGCATGAACATTAGAAATTCGTGGCGTATAAACGAGGCCGACTGTTCTTTCACCAGTCCGGTAATCCCAATTGACTTCATACTGCAGGTCGACAGCCAAATTCTCTTTGACCTGTTTCAGCACTTTTTCCTTGTCCAAGCTCCCCTCCGTCTTATCAAACGTCAAATCCTTGGGCTGGCTGGACATATAATAAAATTCGACTACATCTCCATTACCCAGGACCGTTACTTGGGCATTCTGATCGGCAACCGGTATCCCTCCCTTCAGCTTTTTGAAGGTAAATGTATAACGGACCGGTTCGGTCAGCTTTGTATTATAATAATAGTACGGTGATTCTTCCAGCTGAAAATCGTTTTCATCTAACATCTTTTTCACAAAAGACTTCGCAATTTCCTCTGCTTCGTCATTTGAGATCTTTGGAGGAAATAACGCTTCTGCTGCGTTAGGGGAACCAAAAGAAAAACTTTCCAATTTCAATTCCTCTCCTATAAAACTTACACTGGCGTAATATTCTTTACCGCCTTTAACGCCACTGAGAGACAAGTGAAACCTTTTCTGCTCATCTCCTCTGTAACTGCTGCCACTGTTCATATGAGATTCGCCGTTAGCTACATAATCCAGCTCAGGAAACAACGCTTTAAATTTTGTAATCAAATCTTGTTTAGTAACCGTTTGTGCGACCGCTTCTGCTGCTTGTCCAGTCGGATTTTCCTGTGCCGCCACTGCAGAAGTTAAAAGACTAAATGCCAATGCCGAAGATGATAGTGCCATTCCAATTTTTTTAAATTTCACAATTAGATCCCCCTGTATTTGGATGTCATTTTAACACTCCAATTTATGTCTATGTCCCGCGCTCCCCCAATATGCCTGATTTGCTATACTCCCCCTTCCCTTCATTCCGAAGCGGGCATTCCCTAATTTCTCATCCATTCAAAGCAACAGCTTTCAATGGATGAAATGGCACAAACTCATGCTCATGCCAACAATCACTTTCATTCATGTCAGAATTCATCCGCCACCCCAATTCCAAATACTGTTTCTAAAGGAAACAACATCTAATTGAATAGTACCATAAGCTATCATAAAAGAAACGAAATATAGTCATTTTAATAAACAATTCTTAAAATAGACAATGTCATCTCGTTTTTGGAGGATTCGAAAGGTCTTAGGAATGTTAATCGAGTACTTGGAGAGCATATACGAGCTGTCTTTCGATTAATCGAGCACTCACACGGCACATACGAGCTGTCTTTTAATTAATCGAGCACTCACACAAATATATGAGCTGTCTTTTTCTTATTCGAGCACTTGCGCTTCATATACGAGCACTTCAAAATTCACATGCAACTGCGTGATTCCAACTACACATACTTACTACTCCTAACAAATACGAGAAGAATCCATACACAACTATCTGGCCGCCAGCATGAAACAATTGACACTCGAACTTGCAACGGAATGCACCTGAATGAAAAGGATTTAATCTCTCACGAAATGCGCATCCTAACCATTGTGCATACATTAAAATAGGTTTACATTATTCAAATAGTGTTACATAGTAAAGAAATACTTAAGCCGGGAGGGATGCATTCATGCGAGATGCGGATGGACGTGAGAAAACCACTATTTCAGCGGAGGCTGCGCTTAGAGGCGAGTTAAAAGGGATCCGTAAGTATCTTCCGTTTCTTGGGCCTGCTTTCATTGCGGCCGTTGCGTATATTGATCCCGGTAATTTCGCTACGAATATTACGGCTGGGTCTACATACGGGTATTTGCTATTATGGGTCATTGCCGTTTCGAATTTGCTTGCTGTTTTAATTCAATCCTTGTCCGCCAAACTGGGGATTGCAACGGGGATGAATTTGCCGGAGGTGGCGAGGGAACGGTTCCCAAAGGGCGTTTCTGTTTTTCTGTGGATTCAGGCAGAGCTTGTAATCATTGCGACAGACTTGGCAGAATTTATAGGAGCCGCTTTAGGGCTTTATCTTTTATTTGGTATTCCCATGTTGCCAGCAGCGCTAATTACTGCGGTTGGCTCGTTTGTTATTTTAGAATTGCAGCGCCGTGGGTATCGCACGTTGGAGGCAGTTATTGCTGGTATGTTGTTCATTGTCGTGCTCGCCTTTGCGTTTCAAACATTTTTAGCCAGACCGGATATCGGAGAAGTTGTACAAGGTATTGTGACGCCTCGTTTTGATGGTGTTGACAGCATTTTATTAGCAGCGGGTATTCTCGGCGCAACCGTTATGCCGCATGCGATTTATCTCCACTCGTCATTGACGCAAAGACGGATTGTCGGGCGGAACGAAGAGGAGAAAAAGCGGATATTCCGGTTTGAGTTCATTGATATCATCATCGCCATGGTCATTGCAGGAGCCATCAATATGAGCATGCTCATCATTGCGGCCGCCCTTTTCTTTAAAAAAGGCGGAGTCGTGGAGGACTTGGACGTCGCTTTCACCCAACTGGGCGACACGATCGGGCCAGTTGCCGCTTTGTCCTTCGCACTTGGTCTTCTCATTGCAGGGCTGTCTAGTTCATCAGTTGGTACGATGTCCGGAGATGTCGTTATGCAAGGGTTTATCAACATGCGGATCAATTTATATCTTCGGAGAGCCATCACGATGATTCCTCCGCTTGCCATCATCATGTCTGGCGTCAATGCGACACATGCCCTTGTTATAAGCCAGGTGATTTTATCGTTCGGTATCGCATTTGCCCTTATTCCGCTTGTTATGTTCACTTCCAACAGACGAGTAATGGGCGGTTTGGTAAATCATAAGATCACTACTATCGCAGCTTGGGCTGTCGCTGTTGTTGTCATCTTCCTAAATCTTTTCCTGCTTTATGAAACAGTTTTTTAACATTAGCAGAAACTAAAAAGTGATCCATCCCAGTTATGAACTTAAGGATGGATCACTTTTTTTAAATACCATGATTTTCTTGAGATTGATGGATCGGCGCCTTAGCTCCGATTCCAGCAAGTTAATGAAATGCGGATCAAGACCGATTTTCTTTGCTAAGATGTATGCCTGCATTAGACTATTCACTGATAACTTTTCCATGGTTTCTCTCTATACACCCTTCTTGGATGGCTACCTTTGTGATTTACTTTATGTTATTAGGGAACCTGTTACTCGTCGTCCTCTTCTATCGTGCCTTTTCATCATTGATCATTTGCATGAGCACTTGATCCCAATATCGTTATTTCTTCGGCATGTTTTCCAGTTTCCCAACATACGAATTCCATGTCTCCATCACTTTTTCTAGCTTACTAAATATGTTATCATGAAATTAATTATATGAAAAATATAAAAAAACTATATTTTACATACTTTTATCATATACAGAAGAGGAGTGCCTGCCGATTGGATATTAGACAGCTACGTTATTTTATCGCGATCGTGGAAGAAGGTAAAATTTCGGCTGCAGCAGATCGACTTCATATTTCACAGCCGCCACTTAGTCAACAGTTAAAAAGTATGGAAGAGGAGCTTGATTCCCAGCTGATCATTCGCAAAGGGAAGCGCTTTGAAGTGACGGAAGCGGGAAAAGCCCTCTATACTTACGCGCTACAAGTGACGCGGTTGATGGAAGAGGCAGAAATGGAAGTGAAATCGGTTGGCAATGGAGCTAATGGAACCTTATCATTAGGCATTAATACGTTATCTTTGGCTGAATTGCCCGGGCTGCTTCAGCGTTTCCACATCCAATACCCAAAGGTTTACATGAAAATTAAACAAAACGAGTCCACTCATCTTTGCAAGCTAGTCAGAGATCGGGTCGTGGAACTCGCCATCATTCGGCTGCCGCTTGAAATTGGAGATCTTTCCGTTATTCATCTGCTCGAGGAACCTTTCTATTTCATTACTTCCGATCAATGCGAGCCCTTTGAAACAGAAGTGTCCCTTCAGGACATCAAGGAGTTCCCGCTACTTTTGCCAAGCAAGGAGGGCATGGGGCTTCATTACATCATATTAGAGGGGTTTTCACGCTTAGAATTGAAACCGAATATCATCGGTGAATGCTCCGATATATCTAGCTTATTGGATATGGTATCGTCGGGCCTTGGGGCTTCCATCGTTCCCGAAACGGTCTTGAAACGCCACCCCGAAAAATCGATTCGTGCTTATCAATTAACAAAACCGGACAATCTATTGGCACCTGTCGGCCTTGTGTGGTTAAAGAACCATTACTTGTCTAAAGCCGCACAACATTTTGTCGATATGATTCGAAAAGAATATTGTTAGCCGGTTTTTATTGGTGCAACACTATACCAACTGCCGCCAATTATTGAGGACTTGATTTCCTTTCAAATCCATGATAGATTGGAAAACGGAAAACTTGATAGCAAACATAACGTATAATCTCAATAATATGGTTTGAGAGTCTCTACCAGGAACCTTTAAATCCTGACTACAATGGAACATTTGTGGTCAGGATTTTTTATATTTTTCAGACCATTTAGGAGGGATGTTCATGGACTTTAGAGTATTACTATTAGCGGTATCCACAATAACAGTTGGGTTAGTCGAATTGGTGGTCGGGGGTATTTTACCGGTAATCGCAGAGGATTTAGGGGTTTCCATCGGCACAGCCGGCCAATTGATCACCGTTTTCGCGCTCGTTTATGCCATAGCAGGACCCGTCTTGCTTTCCTTGACGTCCAAAGTTGAACGCAAGAAATTGTATCTCATTACACTTTCCGTCTTCTTCGCCGGGAATGTCATGACATTTTTCAGTCCGACCTTCACAATGATGATGGTGGCACGAATTATTACAGCAATGAGTGCGGCACTCGTCATCGTTCTTTCCTTGACCATTACAGCCCGGATCGCTAAACCGGAAGTACGGGCAAAGTCGTTAGGCTATATTTATATGGGAATCAGCTCATCACTCGTGTTGGGGGTGCCATTAGGCATTCTCATTACCAATGCGTTTGGATGGAGAACCGTCTTTTTAGGCATTGCAATTCTGTCTGTCGGCTCGATCATGCTGATCTCCACCTATCTTGAAAAGATCCCGACTGGGGATGTGCAGCCGTTATCCGAGCAAATCAGGGCTCTTGCAAATAAAAAAATCGTTTTTGCCCATCTTGCAACGATGTTCATGCTGGCTGGCCACTACACTGTTTATGCGTATTTCACTCCATTTCTTGAAACGACGCTTCAGCTGAATCAATATTGGATCAGCATTTGCTATTTCCTTTTCGGCTTGGCGGCGGTGAGCGGAGGAGCATTCGGGGGCGCACTTGGGTCCCGGCTCGGTTCGAAGAAGAGTATTTTATTCATCTTGGGAACCTTCGCCATCAGCTTGTTCGTGCTCCCTTATTCAACTTTTTCGCTCCCAGTATTTATTGTCGTCATGATGATTTGGGGTGCTCTTAGCTGGGCCTTGGCACCCCCGCAACAGGATTACATCATCCAAACCGATCCGGTTTCCTCGGATATCCATCAAAGTTTTAACAACTCCGCTTTGCAAATCGGCATCGCGCTCGGCTCTGCAATCGGCGGTATGGTTCTTGGCCACACAGAATCCGTTGTCAGTACAGCGACAGCGGGATCAGGCATCGTGGTCATTGCATTTCTTTGCGCTGTCATTTCTTTATCCATGGCTGTGCCTGCAAAGAAAACGCACCATAAGCCAAACCAAGTCAGATATGAAGAAAGGTGAAGGGAGCCAGCCCCTTCACCTTTTATATTATAAGCTCTCTTTTGGCTGTTTCCAAAAAAGCACTAGCACGAGGCCGAGTAACAAGAAGATGGCTCCTGCGTAAAACGGATAGTCCAGATTGATATCAAAAAGCGCACCGCCCATAATCGGGCCAAAGATATTGCCGATACTCGTGAACATGGAGTTCATTCCCCCGACAAATCCTTGATCATTTCCTGCAATTTTAGATAAATACGAGGTGACGGCTGGCCGAATTAAATCAAAGCCGACAAAGACAATCATTGTGACGAATAGAATACTGTAATACGAATGGACGATCGTCATAAAATATACGAGCACCGCCGAGAAGAGCAGGCTCACAAAGATGACTCGAATCTCACCCATATACTTGGTCAATCGATCGAATAAGGCCACCTGCGCAATTGCCCCAACCAGACCTCCCCCGGTAATAATAATGGCAATGTCCTTTGGTGTAAATTGAAACTTGTGATCTACAAACAGGCTGAAAATCGATTCAAAGGAAGCCAATCCGAAAGACGAAATTAATATGACCATGAAGGCAATGAAATACATCGGAATGAAAATTTTTCGGAGTCCTGACTGTTGTGGACCCTCGACAACATCTTGTACCTGCCTTTCAGGTTCACGTAATAATACCATAGAGAATATGCCAGCAAAACAGGCAAGACCGGCCGCAAAGAAGAAAGGAACCCTTGTGCCGAAATCCGCAAGAAATCCGCCAATTCCCGGACCAATTATGAATCCCGTTGAGATGGCAGCTGACATATAGCCAAGCGCTTTTGCACGCATTTCCGTTGTCGTAATATCCGCAATAAAGGCAGTAACGGCAGGCATGATGAATGCAGCACTAACACCGCCAAGCATTCGGGAAATAAAGAGCACCAGCAAGGATTGTCCCATTCCAAATAACAGCTCTGATAAGCTGAAGATAAACAAACCGATGACAATCATCCGCTTCCTTCCGAATGTATCGGCCCAGCGTCCTGCTAGCGGAGACACTACTAATTGAGCTAAGGCAAAAACTGCCACCATATAACCGACGACCTTACCCGAAATATGTAACTCATTCATCAATGTCGGTAATACAGGAATGACGAGGCCAATTCCAAGGAAAGCGATAAATAGATTAATCAACAGGATTAGTAACGTAACTGTCGTTTTTTTCATAGATGACCTCTTTGTATTTTCTAAGTTTGTTGTCATGTCACTTTGTTATGTAACTGCTAGTTCATTATATCAATTCCGGGATGAACCGTCCCTTATCCTTCCTCATAACATAAAAAGGCACACAGCTGCCGTCGGTGCCTGTTGCAAATCGTCTCACGGTCTCCCTGGTTTTAGTACATCCATAGAAGCCGATTGACTGATCTGCAGGCAGGTCGCCGATTATGCTGTGGCCTGATTTTATCTTCCATTTACCTACACTTAACAGCCGCCATAGCCGCCGCCCCACCAAAAAGCAGCGCCTACAATGATCAATAAAATGAATAGGACAACGATTAAAGCGTAACCTCCACCGTATCCTCCTGTTCCTCCCTCAGCTCCGGACATATTGAAACACCTCCAAACGGTTGATGTACATATTGTATGTGTAATGGCAATCGTCTATCGTGACACAAACCCAAACTCGTTCATTTTTCTACGTTACCATAATCAAAATCAAGTTTAAAAAAGACACACGTGTCTGTGCCTATGCTTGTCAATAAAAGCCTCCTGCTCCAACTAAACGGGTGGACTTCTTACTGAAACTTTCATCCACAAGCTGGCCATCCGACACGTATGTCTTTACGAGATGATGACAGAGTGTACTGCCTCGTCCTAGATGCACGAGGAATTAATAGTACCCACCGCCCAAGAAAGCAGCACCAACAATAATCAACAGGATAAACAAGACTACGATCAAAGCGAAACCGCTACCGTAGCCGCCTCCTCCGCCTCCAGACATTCTACAACACCTCCTTTGCAGGGGATAGTGATAGTGTATGTGGCTGATTCGATTTGGCAACTGACAATTCCCTATATTTTTTGCATGTTTTCTATTGTGTTGCGGCGGCCTAATGGTTGAACTGGCAGCAACGCCGATTTATAAAACGCCATCTAGTTTGTCCGCCCCTCTATTGCTACAACGGACTCATATACTGATATATATGTGACGGAAATGGGGTGAATAGAAATGTCTACTTTTGAGCATCATCATGCCATGTGCAACCGCTATGTGGGCAGAGCGGTCGTTATCGGGACGCGAGATGGACAAACACATAGAGGCGTCATTCAAGGGGTTCGCAACAATAAAGTTTATTTGCAGCCACTTGGCAATCAGCGAAACTCAAGAGGCATCGGATTTGGCTTCGGATTTGGATACGGCGGAGGGTGGGCCTTCGGATGGGGAATTGCTATTGGTTCAATTGTTACACTAGCGCTTCTTCCCTTCTTCTTTTTCTAATTACGCAGCGCCAGAGCCGCAAAAGCTCCTGGCGCTTATTCTATATAGACAGGAAACGTTTGAAATCATTCCTTTTAGGCAATCCCATAAAATAAGGAATCCTTTATTCCGATTGATTCAATGCGGCGTCCACTCAATACATAAGGAGGGTTTTCCTTGAAGAAAATAATAACAGGCTACCTTCACGCTTCATTGATTCTAAAAATCACAATCGCTCTCATACTTGGGATAATCGCTGGATTTCTTTTAGGAGACAACGCCTCTGTTCTTGCTCCGTTCGGTGATCTTCTTCTTCGTTTATTGACATTTTTGATCATCCCCTTAATTCTCTTCACGCTCATTGTCGGGGTCAATCAAACAAACATCAGTAATCTGGGGCGAATGGGAACCAAAGTCTTTGTATACTATACATTCAGTTCAGCAGTAGCTATTGGAGTCGGTCTGGCAGTAGCCAGCCTGTTCCATCCTGGTACAGGTATGGAGCTGACCGGAAATGAAACGTTTGATGTGCCTGAAAATCCGGGCATCGTAAAGGTTCTGCTCAATATTGTCCCTTCCAATATAGTGACGGCTTTTTCGGAAATGAACCTGCTTGGGATCATTTTTACTGCACTCGCTTTTGGTATTGCCATTTCAGCTATGCGTTCCACACCGAAATTAAGCGAACACGGCGAGATGCTGCTGAAAGTATTCAATGCGTTAAATGAAGCATCGATGATCATATTAAAAGCGATTCTCCAGTATGTGCCGATTGGCGTATTTGCCATTATGGCGAACACAGTAGGAAGCCAAGGGATCAAAACGCTTGTATCGCTCAGTGGCTTGATTGGCGTTTTTTACATTGCTCTTCTCGCTCATACTGTGCTGTATATCCTGTTTATGCTCTTGTTCGGCGTGAATCCGCTGCACTTTTTCAAATATGCCAGAACTCCAATGCTCACTGCATTTGTGACGCAAAGCAGTGCTGGTACACTTCCCCTGACGTTAAATGCAGCGAATCATATGGGGGTATCCAAAAGTCTTTATAGTTTCAGTTTGCCACTTGGCGCTACGGTCAATATGGACGGAGCGGCGATTCGGATTGCCGTCTCCACTGTCTTCGCAGCCAATGTGACCGGGCATCCGCTTAGTCTTACTGATATGCTGATGGTTGTTTTGATTGGAACTCTCGCTTCGATTGGAACGGCTGGTGTCCCTGGTGCCGGCATCGTCATGATCGCTACAGTGTTTGTGCAGCTTGGTCTGCCGATGGAAGCTGTCGCTTTGCTGACGTCCATTGATGCCTTAATTGGCATGGGTGCAACCGCTTTGAATATTACCGGCGATTTAGTCGGGACCCGTGTGATTGATCAGCATGAAAGAGGACGACAAAGAAAATCGCTTGGACATCCATTATGATGACCGGCGATTTTTTTGTGGTTGCATCTTATATTTCGGCATGTCCGCGAACTTGACAGAAGACCAGTTGCCGGAGTTATTCGAGCGGTTCGGAGAGGATACGAGTGGTTACCGGAGTTATTCGAGCGGTTCAGAAGAGGATACGAGTGGTTACCGGAGTTATTCGAGCGGTTCAGAAGAGGATACGAGTGGTTGCCGGCGTTATTCGAGCGGTTGCCATGAACATACTAGCACTCGCCAGCTTCTTCGCGTACTTTCCATAAACGGGTTTACCACCGAATCTCGAACGTTTACCACCGACCCGGATTTTTACCACCGACCCTCAGACGTTTTCCACCGTCTCTTAGACGTTTTCCACCAACTCTCAGACATTTACCACCGTTTCTCAGACATTTACCACCGACCCTCAGACGTTTACCACCGACCCGGACTTTCACGAGCACCCACCAACTTATTGAGTACTCTTCATGAACTTACATATACTCGCCTGACTTCCCCTGGCCTAGAACTTAACGACTAAACTCAATCGACTCCTTATTCAATCACAAGCTTTCAACACGCGGGTTACAGAAAACTATTGCATTCGCCAGCAAAAACTTTTAGTGTGTTAATGTATTATTAATTTCCCATACTACAATTGCATAGTTCGACCTACTACATAGAAGGAGTGGTACGATTGGGTTCCTACATACGAGTGTTCCATGGCACGGCCTTTACGAGCAAGTCGCCGAAGGAAGTGGCGGTTTGGAAAGATTGCTTATTTTGCATTGAGGAGAACGGGTTGATTGCCAAAATCGTTCAGCCGAGTGATGCGGAGTATGCGGAGCTGCTTGAAACATATGAGCAGACGGATGTATTCCAGCGTCTTGAGGAAGGGACCTATTTACTGCCAGGATTTGTGGACTTGCATGTGCATGCGCCTCAATGGATCCAGGCGGGAACGGCGCTTGATATTCCGTTGAGTGATTGGCTTCAGACATATACCTTCCCGTCCGAGGCAAAGTTTGCGGATGTGGATTTTGCAAGAAAGGTGTATGCGGATGTGGTCGATACGCTGCTGGCAAATGGGACGACAACTGCTCTCTATTTTGCGACGGTCCATAAAGAAGCGAGTCTCGCGCTGGCGGAAATTTGCGTGCAGAAAGGACAGCGCGGCCTGGTTGGCAAGGTCGTGGCAGATAACGTAGATCAGACGCCCGATTTTTATCGGGATCACGATACAGCGATCGCACTCCAGGAAACAGAGGAATTCATTGTTGCCGTGAAGGAACTCGCGAAACAAGCGAAGCAAGGGGTCTATCCAGTTGTAACTCCCCGGTTTATTCCGAGCTGCACAGACGAGGCGTTGCAAGGGCTTGGCAAATTGGCCGAGAAATATGATACGCATATTCAATCTCATTGCAGCGAGAGTGACTGGGCGCACGGGTATGTGCAAGAGCGGTTTGGCATGAATGACGCCAAAGCATTGCATGGCTTCGGCTTGCTTAGAGAGAAATCGGTCATGGCGCACTCCAATTTCTTAACAGATGAGGATGCCCGCTTGTTTGCCAAAAACGGCAGTGCCATCGCACATTGCCCGGTCTCCAACGCCTATTTTGCTAACAGTGTCCTGCCACTTGCCCGTTTCATGGATATGGGCGTAGAAATCGGCTTGGGCTCTGATATTTCTGGCGGTTTCTCTCCTAGCTTGTATGACAATGCACGCCAGGCTGTTATGTCGTCCAGAATGCTGGAAGATGGAGTAGACACGGGGCTGCCAGCGGTAAAACGTGGAGTACCGAATTCCCGTATTACGTTGAACGAGGCATTTTATTTGGCCACTGCAGGAGGAGGAGAAAGCCTCAGCCTACCGGTTGGCCGTTTGGAAAAAGGTTACGCGTGGGATGTTCAGCTAGTTGATACGAAAAAAGAATCGGCCCGGCTGCCGCTTTACGATCCCGAGGAAAGCGATTTGGATATCTTCCAAAAGATTATTTACTTGGCAAGACCGGAAAACATCCGCGAAGTATGGGTTCAAGGCGAGAAGGTTCACAGCCGAAAGTAAGTGACATAGCAAAAGCGAGGAAAGCTCCATTTTCCTCGCTTTTTCATATGCTGCAATCTTAAATTACTGCCTCATAATATGTCTTCCACCGTAAACGATCCGCTCGATTTCCCCGCTATCATTTTCGATGAATTGCAGAATATCCGATTGATCCTCCAATCCCATAAATACATTCTTCCCAATGCACCGAAGCGGACAGAAGAACCCATTGGACTCCACGCCAAATTGGCCATCCCGCAAAGCAATTTCCACATTCATTCCTTCGCCGGAAATATAAACCCCTTCAAATTTCCGAAGTTCTTGCTCCGTCACTTGCACGGTGTCATACGTGAAAGGGGACGCATCATAGGAACGCCCTTCCACTTTATTCAAGGCATCCATCAACAGGTCGCCGGCTTCCACATCCGCCACATTCGTCAAAATGACGCCGGACAGCTTCTTATCTGGAATGGCTACCATGTAAGAGGAGACCCCTTTCAATCCGCCTCCATGGCTGATGAGCTTAGATCCGAAGTAGTCCGGAATGACGCGCAGGCCATACCCGTAGCATTTGCCCGGTTCATATTCCACGTGGGGCGTCATCATCTGCTCAATGCTTTCCTTGGATAAAATACGAACGCCATCAACTACCCCTTCGTTCATATACATCTCGAGATACCGGAGAATATCATGCGCTGTTGATTTCAAATAACCGACCGCACGCATCGAAGGCGCGTCCCACCAAAGCGGCGCTTCATATACATGGGATCCGTCCTTCGCTTTCATATACAGCGTTGTCACATCATTCAGTTCGTCCAAACGCTTCATATTAAAGAAACTGCGGGTCATGCCTGCCGGAATCAACACATTTTCTTCAATAAAGGATTCATACGTCTGGCCGCTCGCACGTGCAATAATGACGCCGAGCAAACCGTAGGAATCATTGGAATAGCTATAGTACTCGCCAGGCGCGCCAAGCCATTTGAAATCATCATTCGCCATGAACGCAAGCATTTCATCGTACGTTTCGATATGCGGCCCTGGATTATTTAACAAGTCCAGTCCGTAATCCTTCGCGGACGGGTCCGCCTCAATGCTGTTTTTTCGGGCATACACATGCGTCGCGAGCGGTGGATAGCCCGCTGTATGCGTCATGAGATGGTGGATTGTGATTTGATCCGCCTGCTCACTCGAGCCTTTCAGTTCCGGTAAATACGTGACAATCAAATCACGGACGGATAGCTTCCCTTCTTCCTGAAGTTTCATAATACCGGCACATGTGAACGATTTCGTCATTGATGCGATGCCGAACACCGTGTCAGCTGTAACAGGCAATTGTGCCTCCACATTCCGGAACCCGAACCCTTTTTCAAAAACAGATTCACCGTCCCGTTTGATGCCCAGCATCGCCCCAGGAACCAACCCCTTATCAACCCACTCCGCGGCATGCTGTTCCATTGATGTTTCGGTAACTGTCTCTTTCATATCCATTCCCCCATTATGTTGTCATGCATGAATAAATGCTCTTGCCGATTTGCGCTATCGTTTTCTGCGCCCGCCGCTCATCGGTTTCTTCTGAAAGGATCGTGATCGCCACGGCTCGCTTTCCTGCGTACAAAATCGCCGTTTCATGTGTTATCCCCTCGACATTACCCGTCTTGCTCGCTGCTTCCCAATCGCTTATGGAACCGACCACGGTTTGCTGAGGAGCTGGCAATAAAGACGTAAAACCATTGGACAGCTGCTGTTGCTTCATGATGCGTATCATTTGCTGGCTCGCATGCAGCGAGACGCATTCCCCTTTTGCCATCAGGCGGAGGACGGCTGTCATATCCAGCGCGGTTACGCAATTGGTGGCTTTGCGGTCAACAGGTACAATCATCAACTTGTGGTGGATCTCACTCTGCGTCATGCCGAATTCTCCCATGACCGCTTGGATCCGCTCCATTCCCACCAAGTCAATCAACATATTCGTCGCCGTATTATCACTTTGAATCATCATCAAAGTGACCAGATCATAAACAGGCAGTTTGATGCCAGGTGACATATGCTGCAAAACGCCGCAGCCGCCGACTTGATCTTCCGCTTCCAAGGGCAGTCGATCACGTAGCCGGAGCTCGCCTTTCTCTGCCAGCTTAAACACCGCCGCCATAATCGGAACTTTAATCAGGCTCGCTGCATAGAATGGCCGGTCACCTTGCAAGATGAATGTTGAGCCATTTGTTATCTCTTCGGCCGCCACAGCCCAGTTTCCTTCAGCCTCCCCGATGCAGCTTTCAATCGCTTTCTGCAACCCTTCCATGGCCTTCCCCCTCACTCAATCAATGGACTAATGAAGCCCGCAAAGACGATATCCCGTTTTCTACATATCCCTTCAAGCAGGTGAGCATATACACCCAGCCTTCTTTTTGGCCGAGCATTTTAGCAATGAGATGGGGATCTTCCTCAGAAAGCCCCGCCTCTTCCACTGTCACTAAAGTTGTTTGATCCCCCAGATCTTCTATGCTAATTGTTACTGTTGTCTCCTGGCCTTCCTCACCCCAAACAAACCGGATCTTTCGCGGTTCCTCCACTTCCTTGACATGCACTTTGCCTTCCGCATTGTACTCCTCATATCGCCAAATGATCGTCTCTCCGGGTGCCATTCGATGACTTCCCGAAGAAAACCAAAAGTGAGACATTTGGCCGGGGTTCACAAGTGCTTCAAATACATCTTCAGGACGTTTATGCATCTTCATCTTCGTGACGATTCTCGTATCCATTTCAATTCTCCTTTACTCGTTACCGATATGCTTCAACGCTTCCCGACGGCTTAGTGGTTTCAGCTCGTTTTCATTAACAAATGTCCTCACCGTAACAGGATCTGTTTTCGCATACTCCCGCAGCACCCAGCCAATCGCTTTCTGAATGAAAAACTCACCCGAATCGGCATGCTGGAGAATGATTTTGAACAATAAATCCGTATCCGTGTCCTCTTTGAATTTCAATTGATGCAAAATGGCGGAACGGTTGACCCACATATTATCTGCATCCAACCACTTCAACATCATCCGTTCTCCGAGCGCTCGATCCTTCTTCACGATATGGCCGACAAATGCCGGCGCAATCGCATCGACACTATCCCACCACGATTTCGTTTCAATGAACTCCCGCAAAGTCGAATAATCTTCAACCGTCAAATGCTTCCTCATTTTTTCGATCAAGCCGATAGCAGCATACTGATACTCCCGTTCCGGCATGTTATATAACTTCCACGCTTCAACAAACAACGCATCTGGCTCAGGCAAATCGTATTCCGCGAACTGCTCCCGCATCAGCTCTTTCCGTAACGGGCTTTTTATTCCCAAGAACGGGAAGTGATTCTTCATATACGCTTCCATCGGTCGTGCCAGCTCTTCATTCCGTTGCGCTTCAAATTTTTCAATGACCCCTTTATGGTCCCATGGCTTCTTCATCTTTTCCCCTCCTCCATCAATTCGTCGATTGATGTGCCTCAAGCATTTTCTTTAAATAGGCGGCTGATTCGCCTTTCGGAATACTGAGGCTGTTCCATTCATCCCCTTTGATTTGCTTGCCAATGAACATAATCTGTCCTACATGGGCAGCGTAATGGGCCATTTGCCGCTCGATCGCATCGATAGCGGAATGAATCTGCCCCCGAATTCGGACCTTCGCCAGCAAATCTTCTTCTCTCAATTCGGCAAGTGTCTTGAAAAACACTCCCCATCCATCTTCCCAAACGTTCAGCAACTCTTCCCGGGATAGGCGGGCTTCGACGAATTCGGCCTCCCGATTACGGCTCGCCTTCTCCCCATCTGTCGTCAAGAAATCAGTCCACCGTGAAATCATATTTCCCGCTATATGCTGCATGAGAATGGCGATACTGTTAGAAGTATCATTGATTGTCCAATAGAAATCCTCTTTGTCTAGCTGTTGAAATGTCTTTTCCGCCTGGTCTTTTAATGTCGCAAAACGTTCTTGGATTACCCGTAAATATTCTGTACCGATTGACATGTTGTTTTCCTCCTTCAATTTCATTCTGCATCCACCTTAGTGATGACCGGCTCCTCATAGGACAAAATATCAACGATGATATCATGGCAACCGAGCATGTAATGGACGAGCGGTT
This sequence comes from Sporosarcina sp. AD_1, assembly GCF_057373025.1. Taxonomy (NCBI): domain Bacteria; kingdom Bacillati; phylum Bacillota; class Bacilli; order Caryophanales; family Caryophanaceae; genus Sporosarcina; species Sporosarcina sp. AD_1. The sequence goes on along the minus strand of NZ_JBPVIR010000006.1, from coordinate 300,770 downwards.
TGTTATATAACTCCTTTGCAACATTATGTTCCTCATGAAAATAATCAAGTAAAGTAGACTGATCGTAAATACGGAAATCATCACCGCGGAACGTATTATAGTCATTCCAACGAGTATAATCCTCCACCGTCACCATATAAGTCACATAATAAGGAAAATCAATATAATACGTCGTGACATCGCCATCCGGGTGAGGATGCAATAGCAAATCAACCTTCTCTCGGCTCCGATTAACAACAATCCGAAGGTTAACACCGCTTTCCGGAGCCCGCAGCGCTTGTTCAAATGTAAGATAGTATCCTGAGTCTTTTATGAAATCTTCAAATCTCATGGAATCCCCATCCCTCCAGCCTCACTTATAAAAAACTTCATGTCAGCTTATTTAAATACTCACTTTGCAATATCCCCATTGCGATCACACCATGCCATTGCCCATTCCGGAACAACGCCTCCCGGCTGGCTCCTTCATGCTGAAACCCGATTTTTTCGTAAAGGGAAATCGCTTTGTCATTAAATGAAAACACGCGCAATGATACTCGGTGCAAATTCAATTCTCGGAAAGCGTAATCCAATAATAAGGTCAACGCTTCCCTGCCATATCCTTTTCCGTGGAATTCCTTCTCCCCGATATCAATGATGCATTCCCCATTCCTATTTTTCATGTCGATATGAATCAACGACGTGATGCCGATCGCCTGCCCGCTAAGCTGATCCACAATCATATAGCTTTTGGCATCTGGAGAACCGAGGATGACCTCATTGACAAACGCCTCCGTCTCTTGAAAAGAAGAAAAATCCAGCATAGGGTTTGTCGAAATCATCACCTCCATATCATTTCGCCACGCATGATATGTTGGAATATCTTCGCTTTCCATTTTTCGCAGTCTGACCCTCTTTGATTGAAACACGGCTCTGCCCCTTTCCGTACTTGGTTATGTATGAATCAACAACTTTTGCTTCCTCTGAATCAATTCGATAAGGAGGCAACCAACTCCTTCACTTTTATAGAAAGGAGCGAAAAATATAAGTTTTCTCTTTACTTCATTAGACAAAACAAAAAGCCAGGCATCATCGCCCGGCCTTTCCTCATTTATTAACCTACTTCCGGTTGAGGCTGCTCCTCAACAACAGGAATTGGATCGACGAGTGCATATCGTTCCCATGCGCGGCTTTTCCACCTCAGTGCCATAGCAATGGCGCGAATCCATTCATCCGTTGCAATGGCCAGCCAAATGCCGACGAGTCCCATGTCGAGCACAAAGACAAAGAAATACCCGAGCGGCAAACTGATCATCACCATCGAAATGGCCCCCATTAGGACAGGGAATTTCGCATCGCCGGAAGCCCGCAAGGAATTGATGATCACAATGTTGAATGTCCGGCCCGTTTCCAGCAGACAGGACAGCAGCAAGACGGTAGCTCCTAGCTGGATGATCGATTCATTATCGGTAAACAGTCGCATGAGCGGGTAGCGAAACACCATGACAACCGCCACAACGGCAATGGTAAAGAGGATTGCTCGCCGAAACGACGCCCATAATTGACGGTACGCTTCCTCTTTATCACCGCTGCCGACAAGTCGGCCAACGATGATCGAGGTGCCAAGCCCGATGGCGAGGGCGAATAAATAACTGAACATCGAGATGTTAGTTGCATACTGCCGGGCTGCGAGCGCCTCCGTCCCTAAATACGTAACATAATAGAGGAAAACGATCTGGCATGCCTGATACAAAATCTGCTCGAACGCCGATGGCAAACCGATACTTAGGATTTTCCGGACATATTCTTTCGACCACTGGATGTAGTAACGGAATTCAATCCGGTACTCCAACACTTGATATAGCAGCCACACAAAGACGAACAATGCGATAAGCCGGCTACCGACAGACGAAATGGCCGCACCTTGGACACCAAGTGCCGGCATGCCAAATTTACCGAAAATGAGTGCATAGTTCCCAATCACGTGGATGACGTTCATTCCGAGTGAAACAAACATCGTCTGTTTTGTAAATCCATGCACCCGGATGACTGCCGCCAGCGAGTTAATGATCGCCTGAAGGAAAATCGCTCCGCCGACAATTGTCAAATACGCTTTTGCATGTGCCAGCACGTCTCCCTGCAAGTTCATCGCCTGCATCATATGGCTTGTAAACAGAAGGAATACTCCACTGATTCCAATGCCGACTAACAAGTTTAGAGACACGGCAAGCGCTGATATCTTAGATGCCTCCACAAATCGCCGCGAACCAAGATATTGTGCGACGACAATCGCTGCCCCATTTCCGACTACTTCCAGAACAAGGATGGCAATCTGAACGTATTGATTTGCCGCCCCTACGCCGGACACCGCATCATCAGACAATGCGCTGAGCATGAACGTGTCAGCCAATCCCATCAACATAAACAAAAATAATTCAAGAAAAATAGGCCACGTTAGGTGAAACAAACTCAGTTTCGTCCCCGGGCCTTTGACTGCAGTAGCTGCCATCTATTTCATCGCCTTCTTTGCTAATCAAATTCGCAAAACAGGAATAGCTTACCATAGAAAGCGGCAGATGAACATCTATTTCGTGTTAAAAAAGTATGTTATTTTCATTGCTGCATACAGCTCGTTTTTATTGCACGATTACATTATTTTATCAGCAAGATAATACGGCATTGACTAACTCTGCCGCTACTTCATTACCACGGTACCTCTGTTATATCCGTACCGTCTTCGTTCATTTGATACAGATAATAGTCTGGCTCGCCATGCCCAAAATTACGGTCAACCAAGAAATAAATTTTCCCGTCTGGTCCGCGTTTTGGTAAGGTCGCATGTTCCTTTAATGATGTCAGCTGTTCGATGCTGCCATTTTCCGTATGATAGACGAACAGCTCATACTCAAAAATTCCGTTTTTCCCTGTGCCTGCAACTGCTTGATAAATAATCTCATTTTTCTCAGGCAAAAGAAGAAAGTCATAAATATCTTGGTCGCTCTGCGGATTGCTTATGATTTGCATACTTTCAGGTTTCACAAGCGGTATATTAAAAATCCGTTGCTTGGAGTCAAATACATCATCCGCGGTCTCGGCTTCTTGCTGATCATCCATCCGAAGAAACACTGATTCGCCGTCTTCCGCCACTTGGAGCGAATCCATCGAATATGCTTTCATTTCAGTATACTTCTCCGTTGTTTCGTCAGATACATGATAGCTATGTAAATCATAATCATGCGGAGCCTTACTCGCTATAGGTGAATAATTCGTAAAACTATCCGCCTGCAAATAAAAGAGGCGGTTTGGGTCGGCCGGATCAAATGCCAGATCCGTAATGAGCCCCTTTGTTGAAAACATTTTTTTCTCATCCCATGTATTCGTGTTAAGTACATGTACTGTACTTCCACTTTCCTCCTGCAGATCTTTAGCGGCGACGACATATGAAAGATTGCTACCGTCTTTAGAATAACTGAGATCTAGAATGGTTTGATCGACTGGCAGCTCCACAACCGGCAAACTGTCATCTGAGCTGATGAAGATCCCAGCAATCCCATCCGCGAAAGACACATATGCAATTGTCCCATCCGCGGCCACGTCATAGACACCTGACTTGCCTTGCTGTTTTTCAACATCCGATTTATCATATTTGAAGCCTAGCACAACAAAAATTATTGTGACGGCAGTAATTCCTGCAAGAATGCTTAGCATCGTTCGTTTCAACTTCATCCCTCCATTCTTACACAACTATGAACACCCAGAAGCATGCCAATGCAATAATGATAACGGTTTGCAAGGTTGTGACCGTATACGCCGCAGACCTCTTCCCTTTAGCAAGCAGCCCCATCTGTGCACTATAGGAAATAATCCAAACGACTGTCGGAATTAAAAAGATGAACATGACAGGCGAAGAAGTGGCAAACAACAAAAATGCCCATACGAAGAAGAGAGAAACAAAAACAACAAGAAACCCGGTTGTGATATTAATGTAATGCAACCGTTTCGCATCTTTCCGGTTTGGCCGGGGAGATGGGAAATCATAAATCGTCGTTCTATAGATGAGCACAGCTGACAACAATAGAATGAGAACAGCCATAACACCAAAAATCAACGAATACGGAGGATTTACACCTGGAACTAATAACAGCCCATAAAGAAAAACAATCAGATGAAGAAGTAACAAACCATTCATCCAAAAACGACGATTCATACTAGAAATAGGACGCAACGTCACAAGAAGCAATGCTGTGCTGATCATTACCCCACTGAGAAGCCATGGAATATGAGCATCTCCTTCCATGAACAGTTGTGCTGCATAAACGCCATAAGCATCGAGTAAAGAAGCAACGGAAAGTATAATCATCATCAGTCGCCGATACGGATAGATTGCCTGTTGAATCTGTTTACCAACTTCCTGTTCAGAACCAAAATTCTTCATAGCGATTTGGATTGCCTCCTCTTCACTTGCCCCGTTTTCCCGCTCCTCGCTATACGCACATTCCAAGTGTGACATCAATTCCTCATACAGTTCTTCACGTTCCTCAACATTGCAATCGGTTTGCCGGACAATATCAGCGACAAAGCGATTAAATACTGGAATCATGCCAATCCATCCGAACTCTTCAGGACTAGGCCGTTCACCCACTGCCAATTTTCCCTTTTTTCCTCTAACGCTTTCCCGCCATCTTCTGTCAAACGATAGTACTTCCTTCTACCTCCGTCACCCTCTTGCCAATAGGAAACGATCCAACTTTTCCTCTCCAGCCGCTTCAAGGCAGCATAAAGCGTACCTTCCCCCATTTCATACGTATTCTCACTTAACTTCTTTAAGATTTTAACGATTTCATAACCATACAAATCGCGCTGTGCGATCAGCGATAATAGTATGAGATCAATGCTTCCCTTCATCATCTCTTGATCCAAACCGTATCAACTCCTTTCTTACATCGTAACACGATGTACATAGTGTTGCAATGCAATATATATAAATATGGTAATATAGAAGCAAGAACCATCGGAAAAAACTTTTATTACAAACTTGTAGTACGTTTAAAGACTTGCCATTCACCTAGGTATACTAATAGAAATAACCGCTCCGCCCTCGACAGCATTCCCGGCCTTGATCAGCCCGCCATGCTTATCGATAATCGACTTGGCGATATAAAGACCCAACCCAGCATGCCCTTTACGGCGATTCCCTTGATAAAAGGAGTCAAAGATTTTAGATTCCTGCCCATCCGAAAATCCCGGTCCGTTGTCCATCCATGTCATTTCGAATCGCTCATCTTCCAATTGAACTGAAAAGGAAATAACACCGTTCTTAGCAAACCGCAGACTATTGGACAGCAGATTATCGAAAACTTGCGTCAGTCTGTACGGATCAGCATGAATGGTTCTGCTCTCCGTTCGGTTGTCTTGAATGGTTGAGTTGAACTGCACTCCTTGCCTTGAGCATAACAGCTCATATTCCCCCATTTTTTCAGCGAAAAATTCTTCTGCGTCAAATGAGATTTTATTTAAAGAAAACGAATCGCTGTCTAGGATTGCAGTTTGGTTCAGATCATGGACCAGTTTTACGGCACTTGAAATATTTGATTTGATAACAGGAAGATAGCGTTCGAAACGGTCGATCCCTTTCCGATGCGCTTCTTCTAATCCTTCCACATGGCCTTGAATGATTGTCAAAGGGGTCCGGATATCGTGCGCCAGTGCGGCAATGGCATTTTTCCGCTCCTTTTGTGTGTTCCATTCACGCTGCAACGACTCCGCTAATTCATCCCTCATCTGTTCGAAGGCATTCGTCAATTCTCGTATTTCCGTTATCTTTCCTTCTTGGTTGAAATGAAATTGCAAGTCTTTATTGCGGATCCGGGCTGTCGCTTCCATCAATTGTGAAAGCGGTATTTTCAATTGCCTGCTAAGCCTGCTGACAAACAGAAGCGTGAAAAGCAGGATATAGCCGAACGGAGCTGCTGCGAACGAGAAGGACCAGATTCTCACTAACGCAGTTTGGGATTCGTGAACGGGCGTCACTTGTAAGGTATAATACAATAGTAATACGCCTTGCATGGCATCCCGTTCATCAAATAATGGAATGTAGTTCACAAAGTACTTTCCAGGCCCATGCTCGACAGTATTTATATTTTGCAGGATATCGCGTTCAGATACGTCGGCATGATCCCCGATATTGCTATATTGATAGACGCCTGCGTGATCCACTACCTTATACAAGATGCCTTCCTTTGGCAAAAGGCTATCCAGCATTTCTTTGCCGGAACCGTCCAGCCAGTCCCCCTTACTCTGCTTCACACGTTCTTTAATGGCCGGTATCATATTCTCATAATGATTGGCATAGTTCATGTTCTTCTCGCTGATCAACAACAGGCCGCCCCAGGTCATGATGGTGCATACAAAACTCAACAGTAAAATGACCGCAATCATCCGATGGAGCCTTGTTCGGATCGGCACGGTTTTCACAGCCATTTGTATCCCACTCCCCAAACTGTTTGGACAAACGACCGTGTTGGCTCGATCTCCTGAAACTTCGCACGGATTTTTTTAATATGTTCTGTTACGGTAGCATCATCCCCATCTGCCTCAAGGCCCCATACCCGTTCATAAATACCAGATCTCGAAAAGACCTGTCCCCGATGCATGGCGAGAAACCAGACGATGGAAAACTGTTTGCTTGTCAACTCAATCTCTATGCCATTCAAACTGACCGAACGTCCTTTGTAATCAATCGTCATCCCATCGAATTGCAGCGCCGACCGGTCTCTATCGTCCATTTTCCGATGTTCTCGCCGGAGATGTGCATGGACTCTCGCTTTTAATTCAGACAAACTGAACGGTTTGACGATATAATCGTCGCCCCCAACGACAAGCCCCTTTACGCGATCCATCTCATCCTGGCAGGCACTGAGAAACAGGATCGGCCCCCGGATGACCGATCGGATCCGCTCACATACTTCGAACCCGTCCAACCCTTCCATCATCACATCAAGCAACACCAGATCCGGCTTTTTCTCCACCTGTCGGATCGCCTCTTCTCCATTCGATGCCGTCAAGATTGCATAGCCTTCATCTTCTAATGCGTCCTGGATAAAGGAAACAATTTCAGATTCATCATCTACAATCAATACAGTCGCTTTCGCCATCACACATCTTTCCTTTTCCTCAGTTCTTGTAATTTGCTGAACTTGTCTCTTCATTCTATATCTCAATTATAACGAAAGTATAATAGCAGTCGTTATCAATCTTTTATTCTCTATCCGTATGGTAGAAGCAACGAATGTATAGGAGGATTTGAGAATGAAACGGATTAACGTATTAGATGCTTTACGAGGGTTTGCATTGCTTGGCATTTTGGTCGTGAACATTAATTTTTTCAATGAATCGCTGTTTGCAATCAGTCTCGGCGGTCTTCCAGTCGAAGGATGGCTGAACAAAGCCATTGAAAGCCTCTCCGCACTGTTTGTAGAAGGGAAATTTATGCTGCTGTTTTCATTTCTGTTTGGGTATGGCGCGATCCTTTTATATCGCAACGCAGAAGCAGCAGGCAAAAAGTTTACCTGGATGTTTGTGAAACGAATGCTCGCCTTGCTTCTTTTCGGTATCCTGCACGGAGTATTTCTCTGGTATGGAGATATTTTGACAACCTACGCATTGGTCGGCTTGTTATTTGTTTTGTTTGTTCGTCGGCGCCCAAGAACTTTGCTGACCCTGTCAATGGTCTTTACACTTTTTATCCCTTTTATAATGTCCGCATTCATGCTATTCGGCAGTCTGTCCGACGCTGAACCCATGGATGACATGTATGTGGTAGACCCTGCGCAAATTCAACAGTACCAGCAGGAAGATCAAAGAATTTACGGGGAGGGCACCTTTGTAGAAATCACAAAGAAACGAATTGGAGATTATGTAGCAAGCTTCTTCAATATGGTTCTATTTCTCCCGCAAGTTTTAGGCACCTTTCTCTTGGGCGCTTATTTTGGGAAACGGAAATTGCTTGAAGATATTCCCTCCAAGAAACGATTCATGGTTAGACTTGGCTGGATTGGCGGCGTTGCAGGCTTGGCATTGACAGTACCCCGGATACTATGGGAGTCGTCTAATAGTCTGCTGGATATTTTCAGCGTCTTTATCGGCGCACCGTTGCTGATGCTGTCGTACGTCGCTTGCTTTTCGCTATTGTATAACCGCCATCCAAAATGGCTCCAACTGTTTAGTTATCCCGGAAAAATGGCATTCAGCATGTACATCTTGCAATCCGTCCTTTGCGGATTGATCTTCTACAGCTATGGACTGGGTCTTTTTGGAACGATGGACTTATGGCAAACGACAGCAATGGCATTCCTATTGTTCGGGTTACAAATTGCCATTAGTACACTTTGGCTCCGGCGCTTTCGAACGGGTCCACTCGAGTATGTGTGGCGGATATTGTATAAAGGAAGGGCTGGAGCAAACAGAAGCTCCCAGCGTTAACAGAAAAAATGGCAAGGGCAAACGTATCTCCCTTGCCGTTTTCCAATGATGTTAAAAAATATGTGAAAGCAAAGGAAGCAAAGCTGGATTCGTTATAAAACCTATTGCTGCAAGAATCCTATACAACTGTTTGTGATAGTGAGGAATCCAGCTATTTTTCTTGAGGAGACGCCAAGATATGATGGCGTAGAGCGGATACAATACAAATGAAATGAAGAATATTACCAAGAAAGCACCTTTAGCCGTATGAGTAACAATTTCAATCCATAATCCTACTGTCCATTGGGAAAGGCAGAGTAGCAATAAGAGCCCCCAGGACACTATAAGTTGATTCAGATGAACGCTCCTTTCAAATATCGTGGATAACTCTGCTGCCAAGTAACGGGGTTATAGCCCTTTAATCAATTCTTTCTTCAGGTCACCCGCATTTTCTTGTCAGGTAATTTGCTGTAGCAAGTCCTTAATCATTCCTATTTGCTCAAAGTATCGATATACATACAAAATACATACAAGTAAATTGGCACCTACCATGACGTAAAGCATTACTGTCTCCTCATCGCTTTGATTGGAGTGATTATGTAAGATCAATTTATAAACATTAATTAAAAGGGCAGTAGAAAACAATACCATTAGACACCACGAGTTCTTCAAGTCTTTCGCATATAATTTCATTAAACCTGCTTTGACTTGATTACCATACTCCACTTCAATTGTTTTACTTTCCTTTCCAAAGAGCTGTTGTTTCGTAATCGTCAGCTGTCCTGGTGTGTCTCCCGAAACCGCGATTCCTGGATAAATCTCGAAGAAATAGGCAAGACCGAGGACTAGCAACATGAGAATCACTGCGAAAACTAGCACCCATTTATTCGGCTTGCCTTTCCTTCTGATGACTTCCACCATGCATTCCCCTCTCGTAAACAAAATGCCGGGCTCCTATGAACCCGGCATTTGCTCTATTTTCCCCATGTCTTGAAATCAGGCGTTCGCTTGCTTGACTGATACGAATTGGTCGATAAAATATTGCGGGTTTAATTTTTCACCCGTCGCTTTTTCAATTTTTTCATTCCACGCGTAAAGTGCGCCTGGCTTGAAATAATCTTCAATCAGATAGCTTCCAACTTCTTTTGTAAACATGTCAGTCGAAACATTTTTGTAGATATGCGCTTCCAATTGGGATGTTGTCAGCTCTCCAAGCAAGTAGTTCTGATAATAAACCGGAACAAGCGTGAAATGGATTTTCGCTGCCCAGTGCGGGTAGTCTACATTCTCAGGCGGATTTACGAACTGGATGTCTTTCACAAGCTTCCACCATAATTTATTCAAGTCTTGATCTGGATTCTCATAAAGCTCCCGCTCGAAGTAAGAAAACGTCATAATCCAGCGGCCTGCAATAAGCATTTGGCGACGCAAGGATTCTTCGATGATCGGCGTCAAACGATCCACTTCGGTTTCTTCGATTTCCAAGAATTTCTTCAACCATTCCGGATTTTTTGCGAAACGGCCGTATAGCATCGCGATTGCTTCTGTCGTTAACGTATGGGCACATGTTCTCAAAAGGAATGGCAGGCTCTCGTCCACGTATTTGAAGTACACCGCGTGGCCAAATTCATGCAACGTCGTGCAAGACCAGTAGTCAGACGGCACGTTGTTGCAAAGCACCCGCACATCCCCTTCCCGATCGATATCCGTACAGAAAGCATGTTGGTTTTTCTTGTCACGCGGATACATATCGCTCTTCTCCAGCATGTCTTTGATTTCCATGCCCATGCTTTCGAAAGTTGCTATCGTCAGCTGCTCCAGATCTTTCCCCTCATAGTACGGATCTAAGTCGAGCTCTTTCATCGGCGGCGCTTCTTGGAAGAATGGATCTGCATAATGCCAAGGGCGCAGCTCCTCCAAGGTAATGCCAAAACGTTCCGCAAGCTCCGTATCCATCTCCAATTTCATTTCACGGAATGGCTCATCCGACAAGTCTTTCAATTTATCGAAAATCGAAAAGACTTCATCACGGTCTAGCTCCTGCAGTTTAAAGCTCATTTGGTGATAGTTATCATACCCAAGTGAACGAGCGACCTCGTTCCGCTTTTTGACGAGCGTCAAGAGCTTTTCTTCCACTTCTTTCGCAATCTGTTTGCTCGCATGCCAAGCCTCTTCTCGTTCCGCAAGATCATTGCTTTTTAGAAGTATTTGGCGAACATCATTCTCAGAAACTTCTTTCTCGCCAATCGTCGCACGGAACGTATTGAAGAGTCCAACCAATTCTGTCGAGCGTTCAACCATCTCTTTTAAATCATTTTCAGCGATTTGATTTTCCGCCATTCCGTTATACAGGCCTTCCAATTGACGGCGCTGTACGTCTGTCAAACCATCCTGTTTTAAATACGTTTTTACTTGTTCAAAGCGTTCCGGGTCAGCAAAGTAGAGATTAAACGCTGTCGAAGCCTCCGCCGTTTTTTGATTCCACTCATCCTCGCCAGTCGTTGCTGCCATCCATGAACTCGATGTGCTGGCGATATGTAATGCCTTAATTGCGTCGTTCTGTTCTTGTAAGAACTGCTCCACTGTCATCTTCATTTCCCCTTTTTTGGACATTGTCTAGTATATTCGAGATAACTTGCGCAAAGTCCTTTCTCTTTCCGATAAATCAAGCCATAGAGAAAGTCGAAACTATTCAGCAAGTTTATCGTATGATAAGTATAACTTGTTCAGAGGTGATACGGTGGGATTTAATTCATTTGACAATGCTATGTTTTCTATCGGCCCGTTTTTCATAGGAGCTGTCTTTATTATCGTAATTGGAATGTTCATATTTACAATAATAAAAGGCATTGGCACATGGGCATCCAATAATAACTCCCCGAAGCTGTCAGTTCCAGCCCAAATAGTAGCGAAGAGGACTGAAACACGGGGAGGAAGCGGGGATTCGTCAGCTCACACTTCCTATTACGTTACCTTCCAAGTGGAAAGCGGAGACCGGATGGAGCTTCAATTAAGTGGAGCTGAAACCGGAATGCTGGCAGAAGGCGATTTTGGAATTTTAACGTTTCAAGGAACCCGTTATTTGGGGTTTGAACGGAAACTGGATTGAGGCGATTCGGGAATGAAGGGGAACGACACGATGAAACGATATGCCATCTTAACAGTAGGTAAAACCCATAGCGGCAAGACAACTTTCGCAAGAGAATTAGAGCAAAACTTGTCTAATTCTCTCGTCATCGACCAGGACAACCATGCTGCTTTTATTAACAAGCATTACGGCAAACTGATGCCGTCATCAGGACCAAATACATTGAAATATACGCTCACGCATACCATTGTCGATTATGCCGTTCACGAGACGAATTTGCATATGATCATTTGCAATTCCAATCGAAGCCGCAAAGGCCGTGAGGAGCTGTTGTCCTATTTTCGAAATAAAGGTTTCCACACAATTATCGTAAACTTTGATATTGCGGATGCCGTCTTGGAGGAACGGGTGAAGAGGACAACACGCGGTACAGAGATTTTCCGAAGTGCTTCGACATTCGATGAGGTACTTGCCCGGCAACAGGCGGATTCCCGACTTGAAGATATTACGGCGCCAAGGGAGGATGAAGCGGAACGTTTGTTTATCATTCAGGATGAAAAGGATGTGGAAGTTGTCATCCGAGAAATACTGGGGCTTGTGAGATAAAAACTATGGATGATCAAGAATAGTCCGTGACAAATCGGGAACCCATTGACGGAATTAGAACTTTCATGCTATTAATAGACTAAATTAATTGGACTAGGAAATTTTAGGGGGAATTCCAGAATGATAGATATCGCAATACGTCCAACTCCCGAACAGCTGCATACGTGGATGGATACATACGTTCCAGAAAAGGACCTGTTCTTTATTCGCGAAGAGGACATCCCTGCTCTTGAAGACGATCTTATGGGCACTCTCGTCTTTCCGAGGATTGAATTCTTCAACCATTCCACATACTCCAGAATCCAAATGGTGAACAGCTACACGTATTGGACCATTTCGAAGGATGCTGCGTTTGTGGTTGTAGCCCCTCCACAGTGGATCATAGCACTGGACGCGAGTAAAAGGGAATTTCTGTTTAAGCGACAAGTAGAATTAGGGAGAGGGTTGGCCGGCCCGCTTGCGTTATTTTCAAGTTTGGGCGATTTCCCACAAGAATACGTGGTCGAATGGGATGGTGTGCAATACGGAATTATGCAGCGAGCGCTCTGGGAATCTCTTCCGTATGAAGCGAAAGAGCAATTACTTTGCATGATCGCCCAGCAATACGATGCGTGGGAAGCAAAGTCAATACCTAGCTCCCTGCCTGTTCACTTGGCACCTTACGCTAATACATTTGCTTCAGAGTCAGGCGCAAATTGTCTAGCAGCCACTTTATTCGCAATTAGCACTAAACCTGAAGTAGAAGAATGGATCATCCACGAGTGGGTGCATGATCAAACCTTCGCTGAAAAACTCAAGATGGCTTCTTTTAAGAGGACCGATGACAGCTTCCAAAGTGGAGATGTGGTCGCCTGGGTGAACGACGATAATATTATTCAGCATGCTGCTTATTGCATAGAGGATGATTTATTCTTTAATAAAAGCGGGCAAATCTTTTTCAATCCATGGAAAATTGTCGAATGGTCTGAATTAGAGCAGTCATGGGATCAATTTACACCACAAGTGTATCGGAAGATGTAAAGGTGCAGGGGAATCCCCTGTACTTTTTTATTTCAAATGTTAGTTGGTGGCATAGTAGTTGCAGACCAATTAAATTTTCAAAGTCTCTACACGTTACCACCGACTCTACAGCGTTTACCACCGACTCTGCAACCTTTACCACCGTCTCTCAACCGTTTACCACCGTCTCTCAACCGTTTACCACCGTCTCTCAACCGTTTACCACCGACTACGCAGCCTTTACCACCGTCTCTCAACCCTTTACCACCGACTCTCCCTCAGCAGCCTCAAACCATCAAAAAAACCGCTTGGCCTCCCATGAGCCAAGCGGTTTCTTATCTTGTCGCCTCTACAGCGAGACGCGCTTCTTTTTTAGTGAAATCTTCTTCCGGATAATACGCATGTTTCACAAGCAAGTTCGGTCCGAGGCAACGAACTGCAGGGCAGTGGCAACTGACCGTTCGGGCGAGCGTGCTGTCCAGCCATTTGTCCAGGAGGCCGGGTAGAGCATCGTTTTGGACGTTTCCAAGCGGCTTTACATCACCAAAGTCCGTGACAATTACATTCCCCGTGAAAATATTGACGTTTAAGCGAGAACGGCCGTCTGGATCGTTTCGGACTGAAACATTTTTGGCGGCATATAGCCGCTCCAGCAACTCCAGATCTTCCTGCACGCCACTGCATGGATAGAACGGCAGCGTTCCGAACAGCATCCAGATCGATTCGTCTCGAACATCGAGCAGCCGGTGGATGGCAGTCCGAATTTCATCTAGCGGCAACACTTCAAGCTGTGACGCAAAATCAACCGGGTACATCGGGTGGATTTCGTGGCGGCTGCATTTCATCTCTTCCACCACTTGGCGGTGAATTTTTTCTAAATAAGGAGCCGTTCTTTTATTCAACATGGTTTCGGCCGAGACGAAAACACCCGCTTCCGCTAAGGCACGGCTATTGTCAATCATTCGCTGGAATTGTTCCGCCCGCTTTTCAATCGGCGGCTTCCGTTCCATATTGGCAAATCCACCTTCAATAAACTCGTCAACTGTTCCCCAGTTATGCGAAATATGCAAGACGTCCAAATAGGGAACAATCTCCATATACCGATCAAGCGGCATCGTCAAGTTGGAGTTCATTTGCGTCTTGACGCCGCGCTCATGGGCATATTTGAGTAAAGGACGCACATATTGATCGACCGATTTCTTTGAAAACATCGGCTCTCCGCCTGTAATACTGATCGTACGCAGATGTGGAATTTCATCCAAACGCGAAATTAACAACTCGATCGGCAATGCATCGGGATCCTTGAGTGCAAGCATCTCCCCAACCGCACAATGTTCGCAACGCATATTGCATAAATACGTCGTTGTAAACTCGATACTTGATAAGGTCAGTTTCCCGTATTGATCCATATCCATATAAGCTTCCCATGGATCTGTCTTCGGTGTCATCATCAACTCTTCATCTCTTTCAATATAGTTTCTGATTCATTATACACCGGCTGTCAATTGACTGAAGCTTTTGGCTAGTGACCGTTTGAAAGATACCTATTAACGGAAGCATCCCGAGTTACTTTTTCTTAAGCGCCACTTCTGCAATCCCTTCCACTACCAAGGTCACCTGATCATAACTATCATTTGCAGTTACCGGGAAGTTAGTAGAAATGATAGTTTGGCCATCCTTCGTTTCCATCGAGAAGCCACCAGGATAATATCCATTTCCCTTTTCATCCACAAGCTTCATTGACCACGTAAATGGAGTCTCATCCTCAAATTCCTGATCGATTGAAAATTTCACATTCAAGGAAGATAAATTCGCTTGGGCAGACAGAACATGTAGTTTCGATTTTCCATCTACCTGTACGTATTCAAGTGTTCTTATATCAGTGCCATGGTTAGGTATTGGCAAGTCCCACTTTCCGTCAATTTTTTGAAGCAAACCACTCTCCGAAAACTCCGAAAAAATATTAATGCTTTCTACTTCGACAACCGCATCTTGCAAGTCTGGGAATGCCGCTTGATTAGAGTCAATTACGACATGATACTGGACCGTCCCCTCTTTTTTGTTTAGCTTTGTATTCCGATCATCCAAGCCAGATGTGTAAAACACCTTTCCTTTTAACGGTTTCGTATCGGGAATAAACTCAACCAGGTACTCACCGTCGCCATTTTTCACTCGATAATCCATCGTCACGAGGGAAACGTCATCTTTTAACAAGGAAGCGTCTTCAAATTCCAATGAAAAACTTAATCCGATTTTCGATGGATCTGAGAAGCTTTTTTCTAGTTTGACTGTAATCCCTTGATCGGTCGCCACACTTTCTCCACTTTGTGCAAGACCTTGAGAGACTACTTGTTCCACCCCACGATCGCCAAAATTGAAAAACCCATCAATATTCGCACGTACCTGTTCATTCGACAAAAGTACTCCAGTCATCAACAAAGCACAGGCTGCCACCGCCGACCTTGTCCAGACCATCCGCTTTCTTTTCTTTTTGGATCTCTGCTGAATCAACTTATACGTTTGATCCAGTGATGCCCTCACATGAGCAGGCATTTCTACCTTTTCATTCATTACCTGTTCCAATTCTTTTTCATGATCCTTTTTCATTCACCAGCACCCCTTCGTTTTGAAAGTAAGTTGTCCGCAACTCGTTTCTCCCTCTGGAAAGCCTTGATTTAATTGTGCCTTCCGGTTCATTCAAAAACTCACTGATTTCCCGGCTGTTCATTCCGACGATATAGTATAAGATGAAGACAGTTTTTGTATCAGCCGCAAGACTATCCAGCGCCTCATCCAGTTCAATAGCCCGGAAGTTCCCATCTTCTTGCCCTTGCAAGGTGTGTCCCTCAATTGAAACCACCTTATTTCGTTTCGCCAGCAGGCGATTGCATTGATTCAGGAGTATTTTATAAATCCATGTATTGAAATACTCATTCTTCTTCAGCGTGTGAAGCTTCTCATACGCTGTCATGATCGTGTCCTGCAACACGTCCGCCACATCTTGCTCATCTCGAAGCATTCGAGTGGCCGCACGGAATAGTATGTCTTCATACTGCTTCACTAAGAGGATAAATGCGTCGCCATCCCCTTTCTTCGCTTTCTTGACCCATTTGGCAATCGGCTCCATAGTTGCATGGCCCCCCTTTCTTTCGGTTTCAATACATTAGATAAACGACCAGCCCAAATGGTTGCATTCACCCCAAAAAGAAAACGCCAGGCTTTTTGAATCGCCAAGCGCTTTCTAACATTTATTCCTCTCTGTACAACTTCCGTGCCAGCCATGTCTGCACAATTAAATACAAACCTCCGACCGCCCAATATAACGGGAAAACTGCTGGCGCAGAAAATGAAAAGAACACAATCAGTAAGGGAGAAAGATAGGCCATCATCTGCATCTGCTGTTTTTGCGGTCCTGACAAATCAGCAGTTGTAGCACGGGCTTGAAGAAAGTAAACCACCCCTGCCAGTATAGTAACGATCAGATCTGACGTACCTAGATTAAACCAAAGGAACATTTCATTTGCCGTATCCGGCGAAGTCCGGATGGCGAAATACAAGCCCATTAAAATGGGCATTTGTAGCAATGTTGGCAAGCAGCCGATGTTGAAAAGTTTATGCTGTTTATAAATCTCCATCATTTCCATTTGGATCTTTTTTTGTTCTTCCGGTGTTTTCGCGGTTTTCGCCTTCGCTTTTAAGGCGTCCAGCTCGGGCTGCACTCGTTTCATCCGGCTCTTCATCGTCCGTTGATTTCTGTATGACTTCATCATGAGTGGCATGAGTAACAAACGAATCAGAACTGTTATTACTACGATCGCCATCCCATAGCTGCCCCCTAAAAGGGAACCGAGTTCATGGATACTCCATGTCATGGGATGCACGAAGATGTCGTAAAAGAAACCACTCTGCTCACCAGCGGCCGAACAGCCGCCTAGAAGCAGGATACTGAAGATGATAATAAAAACGTTTATGAATTTTTTCAATGTATAAGTCCTCTCTATAATAGAATTTGAATTCTACATAGAGAGATGATGCTCTTCCGTGTCTTCTGGACGCTCTAACCGGCAAACCGTCTTGCGCAACTGGATATGATCGGATATCGGAGGCATACTGTCAAGAACAGCAACGGCTGCCTCCGTCGGCAAATCGATCCCGACGTGAAGATGCGCCATAAAGGTGAAGGATTTATGTTCGATCACTTGCCAGCTCAATACGAGGATCCAAGCGACGACTAGCGGCAGGATCCACTCGGTAGAAAGCAGTTCAAGTAGAAATTTATTCATGGAATTCACCTAATTTCATTTAACCTGCCTATTCTACGGTTCTATAGCCAAATAGTTTCATTCCCCTGGCATTTAACATGACAAAGAGCCAGTCTCCCCATACTGAAGGAAGACTGGCTCTTATATGATAATGGACGTTATTCATCTATAGTTGGTTGACTTATAGAAGTTTTTTACGATCCTGCTTCCATTAATTCATCAATTAATGAAGCTGGCACATACGTTTTCGAAGGCTCGAGAAGGTCAGGAGCTGCTTCGAAATAACGAAGGGATTTATTATAACCATACGCCTTTTCCCCACGAGTGATGGTAAATGAAAGAGCACCTTTCGACACGATGGCGCCTTTGCCAGTCGATGTCACTTTATACCCGAGTTCTTCGGCAATCAGTCGAAGTGGCACCATTTTCACGCCATTGACATCATAGTGATCGGCCTCCACGATTTTATCAACCGCCGGGTTTGTGACTGTATCCTCCCCAGGCGTTTCTGCATCGTCTGATTCTGCTTTATCCAAGACCACAATTTTTTCAGGAGTTGTTTGAGCTGGGATGCTGCGAGTCGTTATCGTATAGAAGACCACAAGATCTTTTCCTTGAAGATCGTCGGCTGTCACTTTCTCTCCTGATACGCTCGAAAGCTCTGTCTTGTCGCTCACATTCAGTTTGAGCGAGAGAGATTTATTCAATAGATCGTCATCAAATTTCCCAACTGCCACGGAGCCCATTTCTTCCGTTTCCACGATAACCACTTCTGGGCTGTATTGCGGAGGATAAATCATAATCATCGGCTTATCAGCAGCTGTATAACCCGTCACTTTATCGCCTTTTTTCAGTTCCGCTTTCTTGCCTGTATTATCGTATACCAGCGTGTCCTTCGTAACAACGAGGTAGCCTTCCTGCTCGCCCTCTTTCACAAAATAATGTGTCGAGTTCTCACGCTTCTCTACTTTTTCAATCGTGCCTGTGAATTTCACGAAATCCGGTTGTACTTGCACGTTTTCTGTTTGCGTCCCTTCTTCTGCAAATACTGCAGTTGGTATGGCAGCCCCGCTGATCAATAGGGCCGACATGGCGAATGGTACTGCTTTTTTCATTTTCATGAATTTCATCTCCTTTATGTATACCTTCACAGAAGTAGTCGAATCGATTGAAAAAAGGTTACAAGTTTTTGAGATTACGAGTTCATTTTTTTTATACCCGAAAATCTGGTGCCTCGAACGTATAGATCTCTCACTGCTATCCATAGTAGAGTGAGGAGGTGACGGACTGTGAGTAAAAACAATAAGAAGACGATGAACGAGCGCACCCATAACAGCTTCGACGTATACAAAGAAGCACAAAATACGAACAGCAACACCAATGATCGCAACGAAAACCGTACTGCGGAATTTGGTACCGATTTCAATGAAACGAATCGCAAAACAAGGAAGAAGCGGGATTGAGCAAACAAATCAATTCAACGCATCGATAAAAAACATGCCGGCCAAAGTGACCGGCATGTTTTCCATCTTTCATGCTACAATGAAAACAGATTGTTTGAAAGGTGTGCTTCTCTTGTTTAAAAAAGCGTCTATCTACATACTTATGCTCGCGATTGGCTGCTTGCTGCTCGTACTCTCTTTGTCCGTCGAGCTGCCTACCGCTGTAAAATGGGCATTTCTCGCCATGGCTTTGTTATTGAATATCACAAGTGCCATTGTCTTCATGAAAGCAGGCATCCGGCAGATGAAGCCTGATCAGTGACCAAGCCATTTATTTACAAAACTCCGGAAGACTTCCGCATCTACATCCCGCTTTGGGATAATAACCGCACTGACTGCACTATTATATAAATAGAAATGGCCGATATCCTCTTTGAACTGTTTCACTGCTTCTCGGGTCATTTTAGACTCCCCATTAGAAGAGATGTCGGTCAGCCCTTGCTTATTGATTTTCAGCATATGGGAGCCGACAAGCCCATCATTCTTCCCTTCCTTCAGCGCCTTCCGCACTTGCCGCGTGACATGCCAATAGAAATACTTCGGATAATAAATGGCCCACAGAATGGCCGTCAACCCGAACACAACAAAAAGTGGCCCTGTCTCTAGTTCCGTCGTCATCGACAAAAAGAAAGCGAACAACAAGAACAACAACGGTGAAACCACCCGCTGCCAGCGCAACGATTTGCGTCCCAAATTCGAGTTCTTCACATGGTACACGTTAAACGCCACCACATCCTCTTCCGTCAACTCATATTGAATCTCCATATCCATCCCCCTGCTCCAAAACTCTCTATGTACTGTCATTTAGGCTACCGTACTAGTCAACCCCATGTCAATTGGTCCTTTTCAAATGCAACTAATTTACATGGTGGGTAGTTACTTACTTTGATTTGCAGGTCGAGAAATTTAGAAACTTATATGAGCATTTTTCCATGTTAATCGATCACTCTAGTGGCTATTATGAGTACTCTTCCTGATATTCGAGGACTCCGCAGTTTTTTCGAGCACTCTTCCTGGTAATAAAGTACTCCAGAAGCTTTTATGAGCACTCTTCCTGATATTCGAGCACTCGGGGCAACTTTTACGAGCAGCACTCCTTCGATAGCAGGCTGAACGCATGATAGGTATGTTCACTCTATTATTTCGGAATGAAAAAAAACTAAATATTTTAATAACCCTTTGAACTTTCCAATTGCCTGCAATATAATGGTTATATATGTATATTTTCAAAATGAACGATGAAAGGAATGGTTATGGTAGAAACAATAATGAATACCCAGCACGCGAACAGGAAAGGACGCTGGATAGTCGTATGTACGTTGGTGGCCGTGGTATCCATCTTTTTACTTACTCACTTTTTCGCAATATACCCTGGCGGTTATTCCCTTGAGAAACAAAATGGCGAGGTAGTGATTGCAAAAGGTACTGACAGTAAACGAGTTGCAATAGATGACAGTGTGCTTAGTGAGTTGAAAATAGCTTCTTTAGAATCCAATATTACTTACCTTAAAACACTTTGGTATGTTGGTGTCTTATTTACAGCAACAACATTGATAGCGCTAATTAATTTTAACAACCTAAAGATGAAGAAAGCCGTTATCACCATAGCCTCGCTATACGTTGTTATGGCTATATTAGTTTTTCTACAGTACACAACCATCATCCCTACAATAGATAATTCAATTCAGCGTCTGCTAAATGGTTAAAACATACTTTATCTTTCTTAATTAATTCCCAAAGCCCTACACGCCTAACGGGCACTCTTCAAACACATTACAAGCAATTCAACAACATCATTCGCTCCACACAAAAACCTTGAGAAGACAATCGTCCTCTCAAGGTTTAATTAACGTCATTAAAATGCTGGAATCGCTGTTTCGTCGTAATTCTCTTCCAAGAACTCGCGCACTTCGTCGCTTGTCATGGCCTTGGCGAGCTTTTGAATCGGCTCCCAGTCTTTGTTGTCTTCGCGTGCCACAAGGGTAATAGCAAAGTCATTTTCCACGCCTTCTGTTAGCAATGCATCGCTTTTTGGCGTTAAGCCGAGTGGTGCTGCGTATGCCGGTGTCATGATGACAGCGTCTGCATCGTCATACATCCGTGCGAGCATGAGCAAATCCACTTCTTCAAACTTAAAGTTCTTTGGATTTTCTACAATGTCCGCTTGTGTATAATAGCTGCCTGTTTTTTCTTTCAATGAAATGACGTTATGCTGCGACAATAGAGATAGCGAACGGTCAATGTTGGACACATCATTCGCTATGGCGATGACTGCTCCCTCCGGCAGTTCATCAATTGAAGCAAAATCCTTTGAGTAAACGCCATAATTTGCAAAATAGATCGGCTGGATCGGCACCAGGCTGGCGTCATTATTTCGGTTGAACTCTTCCATGTACGGCACGTGTTGGAAGAAGTTTGCGTCCACTTCTTTTGCAACGAGCGCACTGTTCGGCTGAACATTGTCACTTAATACAACTACTTCAAGCTCAATGCCCTCTTTCGCCAGTTCAGGTTTTACCAAATCCAAGATTTCCGTCATTGGCGGAATCAAGGAAGCGACTTTCAATGTCACGGGCTTGTCCGTTTCCTGTCCATCTACAGCTTTCTCTTTCCCGTTGTCTGTGCCTTTATCTTTACTGCAACCCGCTACGATGACTAGGAGTACCGCCATCAGCATAAGTAGTTTTTTCATGTTGTTGCCTCCTGTTATCTTTTATCGATTTTCCGAGCAATTGTCGTGCCTGTAAATTGAATGAGCTGAACCAGAATGATCATGATGAGAATCATATACATCATTAAGTCCGTCTTGAATTGCTGATAGCCGTACCGGATGGCGAAGTCACCTATTCCGCCGCCTCCTACGACACCCATGATTGTCGAATACGAAATGAAACTGATGATGGACGTTGTCAATCCTAGAACTAAACCGGATCTTGCTTCCACGTACAAAAATTTAAAAATGATATCCTTCCCCGAGGCGCCCATCGAAATGGCCGCTTCCACAACTCCTCTCGGCACATCCAATAAAGACTGTTCGACTAATCTGGAGTAATGCGCAATAGCGATGATCGATAATGGCACAGTGGCAGCCGCGGTTCCAATTGCCGTTCCAATAACCAATCTTGTGAAGGGTATTAAAAAGACGACTAATAATAAAAACGGGAATGAACGAATAATATTTACAACCAAATTCAGAGCGGAAAAGACAACGGGATTCTCGTAAATTTGCCCTTTCCTGCATAGGTACAGCAGCGTGCCTACCGGAAGCCCAACGAGTACAGCAGCGGCAATCGACACACCCACCATCACCATTGTTTCTCCGATGGAACGCCAAATCTCATCCTGATATTGAAGAAGAATCTCAGGCATCGTCTGCTTCACCGCCTTTTATCAGCTGTTCGATGAAGTTTCGCGGATTGCTTGGAACCGTGCTGATCCCTTTCGGCTCGATGGAAACCGTATCAAAAATGCCCCCATCCGCCATAACAGTGACCCGTTGGCAAATACTTTTAATGACATCCATTTCGTGGCTGACCAGCACAATGGTGACGCCGAAGTTTTTATTAATACCTTCTAATATGCCAAGAATTCCATTGGTCGTGTCCGGATCGAGTGAAGACGTCGGCTCATCGCATAACAAGACTTGCGGTTTATTTGCCAAAGCTCGAGCAATAGCGACTCGCTGTTTCTGACCGCCGCTCAGCTGAGCAGGATACTTATCCTTCAACTGGTCGAGTCCAACAAATTGCAAGCACTCCATCACGCGTTCTTGCCGCTGGGCTTTTGGCATGCCACCTAGCTTCAATGAAACGTCGACATTCTCAAAGACCGTCTTGTTTAAAACTAAATGGAACTGCTGAAAAATCATTCCGATGGACATGCGTGCCTGACGGAGTTTCTTTCCCTTCAAACTGGTAAGCGGCTGTCCATTCACAACTACCTCACCGGTATCAGGGATCTCCAACAAATTCATTAACCGAAGCAAGGTCGATTTCCCAGCCCCGCTCGCACCAATGATCCCATGAATCTCGCCTTGCGAAATCGTTAGATCAGCTCCTCGCACAGCTTGAAACCCAGCAAAATTTTTACTTACATTATGTAAAGAAATCATAAAAAAATCCCCTTTCATCGTCTAAAGGGTGATTGGAACGTTCCTATTATAGCTTAAACTGTCGAAGGTGTCATTAGCACATCTTGCAGAAATGGCCGTGCACACCGTTCTATATTTCCCCAGCCGTCATAGAATGAAATGAATTCTATACGAAAAGGGGACAAGACCATGTTTGCAGTTCATTTCTATGAAAATAAAACATACGTACTCAATCAAGCATTACGGAACTTGCCTGCTGTTGATGAGGAGATCCGCATCAAAGGAAGGAAAGGTAAAGTCGTCAGTGTTGAGGCTATGGAGGACAACAAGTATTTTGTGTACGTGGAATTTGAGAAGATTGTAGCCAAGAAGGCAGATGCACTGGATCCAAAGAAACGAAAACGATAATGTTCAACTGAATTTATTAGCACGAAACAAAAGCATGCCTGAACTGAAAAGTAATCTGGCATGCTTTTGATATTCCTTACGACATCATTTCGGCAAGGATCTCATACGATCTCAAGCGATCCGCATGGTGATAGATTCCCGAACTGATAATGAGCTCATTCGTTTTGGTCGCCTGCAGAAATGTCTCAAGTTTCCGTCTGACTGTGTCAGCACTGCCGACGATAGTCGATGGCCACTCCAATAACTCTTCAATGGCTGCCTTTTCATATTCGTCGAAGACAGCATCCGGATTTTCGTGAGGCGGCTTGAATTTGCCTGTGACACCTCGGCGGATATTCAAAAACTGTTGCATATAAGATGTCGCCAGATAGTGCGCTTTTTCATCTGTATCCGCAGCAATGACATTGACGCCAAGCATGACGTACGGTTCTGAAAGATCCTTCGACGGCTTGAACCGTTGATGATAAAGCTGCAGCGCCTGCATGAGATAAGCAGGTGCAAAATGGCTCGCAAAAGAGAACGGCAGACCTAATTCAGCCGCCAGCTGTGCGCTGAATCCGCTCGAGCCTAGTAGCCAAATCGGAATGTCTTGGCCCTCACCCGGTACTGCACGTACGCGCGCCGTCGGGTTGTACTCGAAATAGCCCCGTAGCTCAGCAAGTTGTTCGGGAAAATCCTCTCCGCTGCTATGCAGTGTCCTGCGAAGAGCGTACGCCGTCGCCTGGTCACTGCCTGGCGCCCGGCCCAGCCCGAGATCGATGCGTCCAGGATACATGGCTTCAAGCGTTCCAAATTGTTCCGCAATGACGAGTGGCGCATGGTTCGGTAGCATGACGCCCCCAGAACCGACACGTATGGTCTTCGTTGCCCCTGCCACATGTCCGATAATGATGGACGTCGCTGAACTTGCGACGCCTTGCATATTATGATGCTCCGCCAGCCAGTATCGATTAAATCCCCAGCGATCTGCATGTTGCGCAAGGTCGACCGTATTTCTAAACGACTGGGCAGCGTCACTTCCTTCATTAATCATCGCCAGATCGAGAATGGAAAATGGGATGCCATTGAACTTTTTTGCGTTTGACTGGATCATGTGAACACACTCCCAACTATTTTTATGTAGTCTCTCTTCACAAAAGAGGAACAGTATTCAGTTTGTCTCCATCATAGCCCTTTAAAAACGAGACTTCCATTCTTAGGATTCTCCACCTTGTCCCTTAAATACACATCCATGGAAAAGCCCGCAACCTAGTAAAGTTGCGAGCCCGTTTCCTTATCATTTTTCCACTCCACGTATGGCTGCCTTCAAATCCTCCACCAAATCCTCCGCATCCTCCAGGCCAACCGAAATACGGATGAGCCCGTCTTCAATGCCGAGTGCGAGTCGTCTCTCCCTCGGGATGGAGGCATGCGTCATCAAGGATGGGATAGAAATTAAGCTTTCTACCGCGCCGAGACTCTCTGCCAGCGTAAAGTAGCGAGCCGATTTAACAATGGCCTTGGCTTTCTCTCCATTTTCGACTGTGAAGGAGACCATCCCTCCAAATCCGCCCGCCTGCGATTGATGGATCGCATGGCCAGGATGGTCCTCAAGCCCCGGATAATAGATCTTCCCGACCGACTTCTCCTTCTGCAGCATGGAGACGATCGCTTTCGTATTCGCTTCCACTTCCTCCATCCGGACACCGAGCGTTTTGATGCCGCGGATCAACAGCCAGCTATCCTGCGGGCCCAAAATTCCTCCGGTCGAGTTTTGAATAAAATGCAATTCATCCCCTAATGCATCATTGGCCGCCACGACCAATCCTGCAACGACATCACTATGGCCGCCCAAGTATTTCGTTGCACTGTGCAACACAAGATCCGCACCAAGGGCAATCGGATTTTGCCAATACGGAGTGCTGAAGGTGTTATCCACAATAAACCGCAAGCCATGCTCTTTGGCTATCTCTCCTATCGCCTTGACGTCTGTCACTTTCAAAAGAGGATTCGTCGGTGTTTCTACAAAAATGGCCTTGGTTTCCGGCCGAATGGATTTCGTAACAGTTTCCAGATCGGTCGTATCCACAAACGTCACGTCAATTCCGAAACGTTGAAACACTTTCGTCATGATGCGGTATGTTCCGCCATAGACATCATCCGTCAACAGGAGATGATCGCCCGCAGAAAACAACTGAACGACTGCAGCAATCGCTGCCATTCCCGAACCGAAGGCGAACCCTCTCGCACCGCCTTCCAAATCCGCAATTAATGTTTCCAGCGCTTCCCGCGTCGGATTGCCGGTTCTGGCATACTCATATTTGAAATTCCCGACCCCGTCCTGCTGGTACGTACTTGCGTGATAAACCGGTATCGAGACTGCACCTGTATACGGATCCCGGCTGATGCCTCCGTGAATCAATTTAGTTTTCTTCTTCATTGCTCCTTCACCTCATCATAGATTCCGCTGCTCATATATCGTTCACTGCTGTCAGGAAAGATGGTAATGATATTCGTCCATGGCGGCGCCTGCTCCGCTTCTTTCAATGCCGCTGCCAGTGCAGCCCCGGAGGAACTGCCAATCAACAGCCCTTCTCTTCGTGCCGCTTCCCGCAAGAAATGAAATGCCTCTTCATCTGAAATCGTATGGATCCCGTCAAACAAGCTTTGTTCGATGAAGGAAGGGATAAATTCCATTCCAATTCCTTCCGTTCGATGACTTCCCGGTTCCCCGCCATTTAGTATCGAGCCCTCAGGCTCCACGACAGCACAACGGATACACGGGTTCTTCTCCTTCAAATAGCGGGCTGTTCCGGTAAACGTGCCGCCCGAACCGGCGCCAGCGACAAAAACACCGATGTCCCCTTCCAGAGCCTCCCATAGCTCAGGTCCTAGCGTATGATAATACGTATCCGGGTTGGCCGCGTTCTGAAATTGTCCTGGATTGTAGGCACCCGGCAACTCTCCAAGAAGCCGTTTTGTCTCTTGAATGGCGCCTGCCATTCCGAGTTCTGTTGGTGTATTAACAACTTTTGCGCCAAGCGCTCTCATCAAGGACTGTTTTTCCACACTGAACTTTTCCGGCGTGACAAAAATAGTTTGGATCCCATGGTGGATTGCCGCAAGGGCGAGCCCGATTCCCGTATTGCCGGCAGTCGGTTCAATAATCGTTCCGCCCTTTGTCAGCTTCCCCTCCAGCAACGCACGCTCGATCAAATAGTAGCCGAGCCGGTCCTTCACACTGCCGCCCGGATTAAAGTATTCCAGCTTGGCAAATAACCTGACACCATGCGGTAGGGGGAAGGATCTCAACTCGAACAATGGCGTATTTCCAATCAAGTCTTTTATGTTATTTACGTAATTCATGCTGTCCCTCTTTTATTCAAATACTTGCGTCCACTCGCTCCGTTTTTCAAGCATGCCTTTTGCCGCTTCCTTCGCGCCTTCCAGACTATGGCTAGCCGCCCAACCGCATTGAACTTCATTGCAAGCTGGCACTTCGTCTGCTTCTAACACATCTCGCAACGTCTTCTCCAGTATCGTAAGCACCTCATCATAATCATCATGATTAATGAGCGCCATATAATAACCTGTCTGGCATCCCATCGGACTGATATCAACGATCCGATCGGAGTGATTCCTGCTGAACTCCGCCATCATATGCTCAAGGGAATGAATCGCCGGCATTTCCAAATGCTCCTTGTTCGGTTGTGTAAAGCGAATGTCGTACTTACGAATTACGTCTCCATTGATTCCTTCCTTCACCCCAGCCAACCGCACATACGGCGCTTTCACCTTCGTGTGATCCAGATTGAAACTTTCCACGTTCATCTTCTTTTCCGTAGCTGACATGTTCATCTCTCCTTTTTTGTAGCGTCCATTAGCCAAACGAAATCATTTTGCTGCTCAAACTTTACGTCAAACCCTGCTGCATGAAACATCTCCATCAAGCGCGTAATGGTGGAATAATATTCTGTCCGTAAATCTCTCGCCAGACGGAAATACCCTTTTTGCTCCGATTCTTCAATCTTCTGCTCCTTCGCCAGCTCCGTCACAAAAACGGTATCGGCAAAAATGATTCGCCCATTCGGTCCTAAAAGGCGATGGAAATTGACCAGCGCCGTCGCTTTCTCTTCGTCCGTCAAATGATGAAAAGCATACGTGCTGACCATCGTGCCGACCTGAACGGCAGGCTCCGGAAACTCTAAAAAGTGACCATCGACTACATCCAGATCCGGGAGTTTCTGAAGAACTTGTTCTCTCATCCCTTTGGAAGGCTCCACCCCATACACTTCCAAGCCTTGAGTCAATAGCTTCTCCGTCAAATTCCCTGTCCCCACCCCAAATTCCACAACAAAGCCCTCACTCCGCTGTGCCACGTTCTCCAAAATCTCCTCATACTTCGCAAAAACATCTTTATACTCCAAATCAAAACCAGCCACCGTGCTGTCATACGACTCCGCCCATTGATCGAACAACTCATTAAACTCAATCCCCATTAAAAACACCCTTTTCTTATCAACTTACTCGGAATTAATTTTAAGACTACCAAATGTATTTTGAAATAGCAAGTAGGTTTTTCGCCTATATTGGTGTAGGAACCTGAGATTGAGAGGTTTGATTGCTATGTGTGGCTGACGCAGTGATTTCAAAATGCATCAGTTTGAGGCGTGCTTGTGAGAGAACTCGAGTACTTTTGACACTGACACGACTTCTGATTGATAAAACAAGAGTTACTCTCAAGCCGGGGCAGCTATTCGAGATCCGGGACAGGCGATACGAGCGGTTCACAGCAACATACGAGAGGTTAACTCGCATATACGAGCGGTCCACAAATTATACGAGCGCTTGTCAGCGGATACGAGTGGTTCGAAGGGATATACGAGAGGTTATCTGGATATACGAGCGGTTCCCCTATTTAATCGAGCGGTTACAAAATTCCCGAAACGGTTGCCGGCGCATATACGAGCGGTCCACGAATTATACGAGCGGTTGTCGGCGGATACGAGTGGTTCGAAGAAAGATACGAGAGGTTACCTGGATATACGAGCGGTTAGCATAGTTAATCGAGCGGTTACCAAATCCCCGAGCACTCACTCAATAAACCAACAAAAAACCCATCCACCAGAGCATGCTCCGGGGATGGGCTGGATACAGATAATGCACGAAATAATCAGCTTGGCAGAGAACGATGGGCCAACACAAGAATCCCGTAACTGGTTCTCCAAGGTTTGAAAGAGCCTTGATTGTTAAGCGTTCAACTTTAATCGATTAAGAACTTTAAGACCTAAGTTTTACAGCTTTGAACGCTGAGTTTTGAGCTTTTTTTCTGCTCAGTAAAAGTCATTTGATTAGTTGAGGCCGGTTTTCTATTTAACCCAAAGAAAAGCCGGTAAAAGAAGGGTCTTGTGGATATCGTTTTCGATTACTCATGCATTATTGAGCATTATATGGTAATAGTCGTGATGGCGTTAGACTCAGATAAGACGGCATCGACTTCGGCTTTAAAGCTCGAGACCCGCTCTTCCCACTCTTCAATCCTCTTATCCAAATGCAACGGGTCGATCAGGACGTATTCATTACGTTCCATGAATGACTTTGTATGCAGTTCGACCTCTTCTTTTTTCGCGTGTTCTTTATTGCCTAAAATGGCAATCAAATAGTCTTCCAATCGGCTTGGGAGTGACTCGTTTTCCGTGGATAGTTTATTGATGGCCATTCGGCGCTTTGCAATCATAGTCGAAAGCAATTTCTCTTCATAGGCAATCGAAGATTTGCGCTCAATCGCTTTCGCAACCGTCATTTTTTCCCCAGCGACCACGACTTCTGTTACTGCGTTAGACTGGACAATCGCATCCTTTAATCGGTTGCGGCGTTCGAGCAGGGATACTGCCTTGTCAAAACCAGCTTGGATTGTCTTTTCATAGTCTTCAATCGTAAGGCCATTTATTTTCTGTGCTGATTTTCGGTCTGTTGCAATGAAATCCGCTTCATGGATTGCTTTTGGAATTCGGTCATTTAATGTTTTCAGTTCGGATAATGCCCGATGAATTGACATCGTTTGCGTTGTAGTCATACCATATCCCCCTTGTCGTATGACCAGTTTAGCATGCTAGACTGGCAAATGGAATAATTATGGATGGCTTACTATTCTTGTTCTGCCAGGAACACATATGTGGAAAGCGGTTTGATGGTTTGATGTTTCCTGGCTTCTTCTAACAATTGAATTTCTGAATGGATTAAGCTCTTCACTTTATCCGGCACTTCTGTGAGATTCTGCAGTTCTTTATATTCAGATAAAGTCATCTCAATCTCCCATTCCCCATCTTGCAGTTCAGGGGACAAGATGGTGCCCTCTCGTTGAATGGACCAGCCTGTATTTTTTGCAATCCGCTCTACGTCCATCGGAGTGAACAGCGTCCGGACATTGGCTAAACTATTCGTTTTGCAACACTCATAATGTGATTGGATCAATACAGCCAAAAAATGAGGATATTGCTCAATCGTTTGGATACGCGTATCCCATTCTGCAAAACAAAGTTTACCTCCCCATTTCTTCATTTTAGCAAATAGGGCCTCCAGTGTTTCAAACGAATTCAAATACCATGAGCAATGGGAGAATACGATAAAATCAAACGACCCAGGCGGAAAATCAACGTGCTCCGATAATACATCGCATTCAAAACGAATTTCCATTTGGCTCCCGAGCTCAGATTGCATTAATCGGTCAGCCGCTTCTCCAAGAGTCACCGGACTTCCATACGAGGGGGACGCAATATCGAGTCCAACGACACTCCCCTGTTTTCCAACCGTGTACGCTAATGCAGCGGTCGTATCCCCTTGGCCGCATCCAATTTCTAGCACCTTGCTGCCGTTGCTGATTCCCCAGAAATCGATCAGCTTCAGTCGATGTTCCGTTTGGATGCGTTGCACATGTTCTCCTCCAGGAAGTACCGCCATACATTCCACAATGTTCTTTACCGTCTCTTGCATCCAATCATCTCCCTTCGACTAACGGAATCAAATACGTAAACGTTGTATCCGTTAAAGAAGCGAACCGCTCCAATTTTTGACCTTTCGTTTGGAACCCGAATTTCTGCAACATTTGAATAAAAGAGAAACAGAGAAACGGGTCCGTTACATCACCTTCCATAGTGGCGAAGAGTTGAGGAGGGAAGTGTTCCACATACACATCGTCTCCCATCGACTGCGGAGTTTTGCAGTTCGCCTCCAAAAGGAAACCAACCTCTCCCGTCATCATATCGCCGACCGAATCCAATGTTTTTATGTAAAGGCCAGGGGCGATGCGCACCCCCCATTTCTTTATCTCCTCCAAATCCGATTCCATCACGGCGTGAAAAGGATGAATTTTCCGCTCCACTGTATGTGTAAACCAGATGAACATCCGGGGCTCGTTCCATTTTACTAAATGGACATGGTTTTCAGCAGGTCGAATCCCGCCAAGGTATTGTTTCGCAACTTGGATGGAGGAGAGCTTAGATTCCACCTCCTTTTGCCATTTCGTAATGAAATGATGTTTCTGTTCTTCTGTAGAAACGAGGAATTGTTTAATTTCCTCAATGGCAACATCTGCGTGACGCAACGAATGGATCATCATGGCAGAGGAAAGCTGCTTTTCGTCATAGAGCCGATACCCGCTATCGGATCGGTGGGCTGGCTTCAGGAGATCCTTTTGATCGTAGAATCTCAATGTGCTGGCGGGCAATCCTGTCTTAGCAGAAAATTCGTTGATGGTCATTGTCATGTCATCATCACCGTAATGGATAAGACCAGACATTGATTTGATTGCCATCCGGGTCGTGGAAGTGGAAGCCGGCCCACCCCGTATTTGCATTACCTGCAATTTCGGTTAGCTGGATCCCTTCCTCTGAAAGCTTTTCATACGTCTCATAAAAAACATCCGGACGCACATCGAAATAATTGCGTACTGATGGATAACCTTTTTGGGCATGGACCCTATCAATTTGTTCGAATAAAATCGCATCGTATATTACTTGCTTTAATTCATTCCAATCATACGCGTCCTCGATCTTCATAAAAGTATACTGATCCTTGTGATCTTCTAAGATGAATCCCAAATGCTTCTCATACCAATCAATGGACTGCCCAATATTAGAAACACCAATACTCATACACACGATATCACTAAAACCGGTCACGCGAACATTGTCAAATTGACCGTCCTGCTTTGAATTATGGACAACAGTCAGTCTTGCATCGTCGAATGCTTGGATGTCAAAACGCCGATGTCCCGTCGGCAATGGGGCCATTTCGGTATAGTGAATTTCTTCCTTCTTAAAATAAGCGAGCGTATCTTCCAAATCAATCATTTCAAAGCAGAGGCGAGTTTCGCCCTCAAACTTCTCCCTCAACTGAAAATGATCGAGTTCCGACTCGAATGATTTTAACGTTACGACTCCCAATCGGGGCATTTTTAAGAACGCCTTTTTCCCGACCGGCGTAATAATTTTATCCAAACACGTCCATCCGAGATGTGTCGTGTACCACTCTACCCCTTCGTCAAATTTGTCCCATGCCACCATAATAAAACCGCCATCCCACCGAAATGCCATTTCGTTTCCTCCCTTTTGTCACCTTACTTATTGTTCATTGTAAAGGTTACACTTGGTTGAAGGTCAAAGTATTTTTTCAAATTACTCATTTTTTATTTTATTTTCCCCAACACAAAAAGCACCTACACTTCTGTAGATGCATGCTTGTAATGAAGTCCCCGTTCCCACCCTCACTGCCGTCGCAAATTAGCGCATGGTCGTTACAATGACAATCTACTTGTACGCATGTTACGGTACTGGGCGTCAATTGTTCGTATCGGACTCGAACCGAGTGGCATAGCCCCATCTGCCTACCGTCATTCCAACTTGCCCAGTTGGCGGGTTTGCACTCACCTTTGCGATTTGGCAGCTACCGACTGTCTTTTATAATAAATCCACTGACCAGTTCAATCCTTGGATTTTCGTATCCAATTCACGGAATTCCTTGGAAAGCCGGTCTATCTTCTTTTGCATAGCCGCCACATCTACAGCGCTGATCATTTTGATTTCTGCACGACTGTAGCGGTCTGCCCGAACCGAAGCCTGCTCGGCAATTTTCCCAAGTATTAACCGTTTTTCCCACAGCTGATCGCGCTCTGCAAGAGCATCCGCAAGGGTCCGGTCATCATCGAAATGTATAGAGCAATTCGTCCGATTGATCCGTTGAATGAGAGACGTAAGCTCTTTCATAATGTCATCCAACTCCGTCAATAACATATTCGGATCCTCTGCGGGCTGTTCTCCTTCTTGCACTTTCACGTTATTTTCGATCCGCATTTTCAATTGCTCAATTCTTCTTTGATAGTCTGCCCGTGTTATTAATGCTTCCGCAAGTTTCACGAAACTTCACCTCTTTTGTCTTCATGATCTAGTATCTACTCTTCTGCTCTACTAATTAATTTCTTCATCTGCCTTCTAAATCCTTTATTTTTTTGAAGAAATCTACAGTACATTGATTATCCCCTTCCAATACTGCTAGAAACGAAAGCGGATGTCCTTAGGGCTGCAGCAAACCCGATCATAACCAGAAGCCTATGACCAAGCCCACTTACCTGCTTAATCATGGGCTTCTTTTTTCTCCATAACATCCCGAACCGTAAATTATTAGCAATAGCCATCCATTTATATTAAAGTAATAGAAAGGTTTAGAGCTCGAATACGTAATCCAACCAGGGGAGGCAAAGCAGTGACGAGATGTGAGGAACTATACGAATTTTTAATCAGTAGAGCAACAGAGTTGACAGAGAGATGGTATGAAGAGGCAGATAAAACAACTGGCGTCTATGCCTCTACAAATCAAGAAGAAATACGTATTTTGAAAGAGCAAAATAAGTTGTTTCATCTGAAGTTCTTCCGAGTATTAAAAGAGGATGAAGAAGAATTCCTGAAAAACTTGGAAGAGTGGATTTTGGCAGTCGCCAAAGATGAAAGCCATCAAGTGACGCCGATCAACTCCATTATGAAGGAGTTTTATCGTGTCCGAAATCATTACTTGGAGCTCGTTCAACGTTTCGTTACCGAACAGAATGGTACAGATGAAGAATTGAATAAGTGGAGCCACGTCATTATCGATACGATGGATCGTGTGACCATCTGGTTCTTGGAAGAGTACGACAGATACTCTATGGAGCGTCTTCACAGCCACCGGGAACTGATCAATGAGCTCAGCGTGCCCGTCATCTCACTGACACCTACGACCGGCCTACTGCCACTCATCGGCGATATTGATACGGTCCGTGCTAAATATATTCTGGATGAAGCATTGGAACAAAGTGCTGGCAAAGGGCTGGATCGCCTATTCATCGACCTATCAGGCGTTCTCGTTGTTGATACAATGGTTGCTCAGCAACTATTCCAGTTACACGAATCCCTGCGGCTGCTTGGCATTCAGACAACCCTTTGCGGCATTCGTCCGGAAATTGCGCAAACCGCAACGCAGCTCGGCCTGTCATTCGATAACATCTCCATTTGTTCAACATTGCAGCGTGCCTTGCAGTCCTCTGTCTTGCAATAAAAAAAGTCCTTGGCAATTTAATTTTGCCGAGGACTTTTTTATTTATTGTCAAAATGATTAGTGCTAAAACATTCCATTCTCATTGGGCGAGCCGGCGTTCAGCGGTTGTCCCACATCCCACATCTCCACAATCTTTCCTTCGTGAAAGCGGAACAGATGCACAACTGCCGCCCCGATATCGCCAGCATTTTGTTGTATATGCGAATAGACCATCACTCTTCCGTCTTCCTCCATGGTCTGCTTCACCGTGATGATTTTTTCCGGGCTCCTGTCCCCATTCTGTTTCATCGCGGTCCGCAATGCTTCCGCATCTCCGGGGAAATACGGATTATGGTGAATTAAATCAGGGCTCACATAAGTTTCAAATGCTTTGTCAATCTGTCCAGCAACGATATGTTGAAGAAACGCCACTGCCTTGTCTTTATTCAGCTCCATCAGATGACTCCTCTCATGATCAATCTTAAACTGTTTCTGCTTTACTTTTAGCAGCTTCTCTTAAATGGGCCACATGGTTTGGATTATCCTCCCACGCGTGCATGAGCTTTCGCTGCTTGTCTTTCAAGTCCGCCTCAGGCTCTTCAATCAATTCCATGCGGTCCATCTTCTCCTGAAAAATGCCCGCTTCTTTCATTTTGCGCAATCCTCCAAAGCCCATTTCGTCATTCAACAGCCATACAACCCGCTTGATTTTGGAGAATAGAATTCCTCCAGTGCACATCGGGCAAGGCTCCAATGTGCTGTATAGCGTAAATGTCTTCTGCCGAATTTTGGCGTCAAAAATAGCTTCACCGGCATTTCGAATTGCATCAATTTCCGCGTGCGCGGTAGTATCTTGGGCGGAATGGACACGATTTCTTCCAATGGCAATCAAGTTGAACTGCTCGTCCACGAGAACAGCGCCGACCGGATATGTATTTTTTTGTAATGCCAGTTCAGCCTGCTCCAGTGCCAGCTCCAAGTATTTCCGATCTTGTTTACTACTCAATGTACTTTCCCCTCCTAGAATCAGTTACGCCCCGAACCACATAGGTGAGCAATCCAGCAAAGATGGTGGCAGCAAAAAACAATAAATACGTGAAGCCATTGAAGTACTGGCTGTTGACATGTGGAGAAGCAAGCGAACTAGTGATGGAACGGATGTAATCCCAGTCTTCCCGTCCATGCATTTCCTTGTTCACTTGAAATAAATAATGGCGATACTCCTCAAGCCACAGCTGCTGAAAATAGATTCCGGCCGCTATCCCGGCTACCAGCACTAGCAACATTCCTGCTGCAATTGAAAGGCTTGGCTGTATCTTTTTAAAGATAAGGTACCAGAGAACGAAAGCTAAGATAAAAAGAAGCGGCAACGGCATCATAACCAAGAGGGCAACATTTCCATTCCCTGACACACTGCCTGGGCGCGGGGTTAATTGATTTATGAGCCAAAACAAGCCGGCTGCCAGAACAAGCACACAACTGAGAGCCAGGTAGATCTTTTTCATGTGCATCACATCCTCTGTTTAGCTTCCGATCCTAACCGCATTCCCTTTGTTCTTAAGTGTCGAAATGATGCTCAAAGCGGCGAGATAACTTGTTTTCGGATTTGACGGCATCGGTCTATTTTCAATTTCCATGCGCATCTCTCCAAAGTCTCCGGCAGCTTCGATACAGTGCGTGTTTCGATCAATGCCAGGATCGGCGATGACACGCACCTTCGTTTTCTCTGAACCCAGTCCGGCCAAAGATAACAATAAGGCGACATTCACATTTTTCGGAAACCTATCGATTGCCTCTCTCGCAGAACCATCGAATATTACTGCGGCTTCTTTGATGGATTCCATCCCTAACGAACGAGGTGATTTTTTCGTAGTAATCCGGACATCGTGCAGCCCGCCTATGGCATTTGCCGATTGTAAAAGATCCAGTCCTCCAATGGCTCCGGAAGGGAGATAGATTGTTACTCCATTCCTTTCTGCAAGAACTCGTATTTCTCGTAAGAATGCGTCGTCTTTTAAGGCACCAATACTGCTGACGATCAGGTCCTTTTTATTTTCTACAATCTGTTTCATATACTGAACAGCAGCCTCCACTGTTGCCGCTTCCACAACTATGTCAATCGATGATTGAAGAAACGCCTGGAAGTCCGTATAGAAAGCAACACCATATTGTTCTTCCAGTCGATCTCCAGCTTCGCTATTTCTGCCAAACAGCGAAACGACCTTTCCTTCCACTTGCTTTTCTTCGTTGAATATCTCAAGTAAATACGTCGCAATATTGCCTGTTCCGATAATGCCGATCTTCATGCCGTCCCTCCTATCATGATGGATGATCCCTGCCTTGGCCTACTGCCACGGATAAGTACTCCACATCCTATAGCAGACAAAGCCGACGAACAAGACGAAAGTGAAGGCCGCAGAGATTTTGAATACAGTTGAATTTTCCACATTCCTATTGAGTACTTTATAAATGGTGAAATTAACTGCCATAACGACAAGCAGTGTAAGAAAGACCCAAATCCAATACTCTACCCCCATCATTCAACACCCCCTGATTGCTAAAATGTCCCATTTGGCCGTTTCATTTATCGTACCACATCTAGAACCCTTCCTGTATCCAGCTTCTATAACTCCTTTAAAAACCAGATGAGATAAAACAGCGTCAAGATTATGATGCCAATGATGGATCTAATTTTTATATACTTTATCCCCTCGTCGGATAACTCGGGATCTTCGTTATACATCCAGCGTTCGCCCCATAATGTTGTGTCTTCCGGATATTTCAGCTGAAGTATGAGAAAGAGATAAATTGGGTTGAGTAAGATAAATGTGATAATAAACGTAAACATGACATTCCCCTTTTCTTCCAGTGTCCTTATCTATCTATACGTCACTGAACTTCAGGAGTTTCAAAACTACTCCTATTCTGCTGGATTAATTCCCCGATTTCAGCAAGTGATACACCTCTTTTGCATCTTCCAGCTTCAAGGTATAAACGGTATGCGTATCTAAGGTGTTCATGACCGCTCCCGACTCTTCTGAGATCCAAAGAAAGTACATGTCGCCATCCAGGTCAAATTGGTAATTCGGATTCATCATGTCCGCAATTCCAGGAAGCCTTTCTGCCCGTTCTACCGCATGCTTCAGTTGCTGTCTGACTTCTGCTTCTGAGATTGATTGCAAGGAAGATTCACTGTACATGCTCTCACTTTCCTGCAAGACAAGGGACGGGGCTTTTTCTTTCGTCGCGGAACAACAGCCAAGGACGGGCAGTAACAGTGAGACCATGCCAGCAACATACCATCTCATTTCACCACTCCTATTCATGTTGTTTACTTATTGAATCAGACGGTTCTCAATTATTTTCGTCACAGCTATTTTGCTAATCATATATTTATTATCTAAACCCACTGAATAGTCATTCATTTTATGGTAAGCTACTTACAAGAAGGAATAAATCGGGGGTGCAACTATTGTTTATGAAGAAGAGATGCATTCTGGGAGAATCAAGCGGCGTACGGTACATAAATGGCATCCTTTCCTGGCAAGGGGTGCAGCTTAATGTGCACTGCTTTGAAACGGATGGAGTTTTAATTGATACGGGAGCCCAATCTTTACTGGAGGAGTTCAAGCCTTTCTTTGCAGCTGCGGATGTTGAGCAGATTTTCATCACTCATGCACACGAAGATCATACAGGAGGCGCGAGATTCCTGCAAAATGAGTACGGGCTGCCTATCTATATCCATGAGATGTCCATTGATGAATGTGCTGAAAAAGCAAAGTATCCGCTCTATCGGAAATGGTTCTGGGGGAAGAGACGTCCTTTTTCAGCACAGCCGATGGGAGAATCCTTTACATCACGGAATTGCTCTTGGCGTGCGATTCCGACACCCGGCCACTCAAATGACCATTTGGCATTCCTGAATAACGATACCGGTCAACTCTTCTCGGGTGATTTATTCGTTCATCCTAAGACCAAACTGATCATGCGCGAAGAGAGCATTCCGGACATTATCTCATCCATTGAAGTAGTATTAGCCTTGGAATTCGATGAACTGTTCTGCTGCCACGCAGGCTATGTCAAAGAGGGACGCAAAGCGTTCCAAAGCAAGCTGGAGTATCTCTATGAACTGCGGGCGCAAACCCTTGAGCTCTATACGAAAGGTTGCCCTGCGAAAGAGATTCAAGCAAGGCTGTTTCCAAAAAAATATCCCATCAGCCGCTTTTCGTCCGGCGAATGGGATTCCATTCATATGATTAATTCGATTATTAAAGAAGCGGGCACTCCGTAATTTTTATGGAGTGCCCGCTTCTGGATGTTTTGACGTGGTGCTGCCTTTCACTGATAAGTTGTCACAAATGAAGGGCGCGGGAAAATATTCGGCCGTTTGTCGATGCCCTCGCTCGTACCCCGTTTGGCATGAGCTTTCGTGTAAGCCTGCGATTGCTGCCAGCCAGTAAACGATTCCTCGTTTTCCCACATGGTCAGAATGACATACGTATCTGAATCCAGCGGGCGGAGAACACGAATGGCGACAAATCCCGGCTCCTGTTCAATCAGGCCGGCCCGATTCCGAAAACGCTGCTCAAACAGCTCTCTTCCATCCTCGCTAACCGGGATATTATTCAGCACCGCAAAACGGCCCGGCCCCAGTTCACCAGTCCGATCCAGAACCTCGTAAGACTCTGTCCATTCTACCGGCGCAGTCTCTGCCTCCAGCAACAGCAAATGCTCTTCCTCATTTTTCAAATGAATGATCGCACTGTCCACAAATTGTTCTTTCAAATCCTGTGCTTCCTGCTCACCGACGAGCCACTTATACACTTTCATTCTGGCAAACTCCTCTCTATCATCTTCTGCATATGTTGCCTTTGCCTTAATTGTAGCACTTCGCCGGGCGATCGTTATCTATTATGCCCACTCGGATTTTATCGGTCCATTCCGGTGCGTTATCGGTCACTTGCCATGGTTATTGATCAACCCCGATTCTATGGTTATGCTCAGGTGTGCAGAGGTTATGCTGGATATATTGGCGTTTGTTTCGATTTACTGGCGTTCAGCCGCAGTTATTGACGTTCGTTTCGATTTACTGGCGTTCAGCCGGAGTTATTGGCGTTTGTTTCAATTTATTGGCGTTCAGCCGGAGTTATTGGCGTTCGTTTCGAGTTATTGGCGTTCAGCCGGAGTTATTGGCGTTCGTTTCGAGTTATTGGCGTTCAGCCGGAGTTATTGGCGTTCGTTTCGATTTATTGGCGTTTAGCCGGAGTTATTGGCGTTCGTTTCGATTTATTGGCGTTCAGCCGGAGTTATTGGCGTTCATTTTGATTTATTGGCGTTCAGCCGGAGTTATTGGCGTTCGTTTCGATTTATTGGCGTTCAGCCGGAGTTATTGGCGTTCGTTTCGATTTATTGGCGTTCAGCCGGAGTTATTGGCGTTCGTTTCGTCCCCGCGTCAAATAAGCGGTCCATCGCGTCAAATCCGGTGTCTCCTGCGCCAAATTTTATCGGTCAGTTCAGAAACGTTATCGGCCAGTTCAGAAACGTTATCGGCCAGTTCAGAAGCGTTATCGGCCACTTCATAAAGTTTATCGATCATTTCGGAAGAGTTATCGTTCACTTTCCCACGATTATCGATCACCTCCGACTATATCTCTATTATTCAGAGAGTTTACCTGTCACTTTGAAAGGGTATCAGTCACTTAGTTAGGGTTATCCATTATCCCGCTTTCACAGGGGATGTCCGCACTTCAGCAGAAAAACTCATGACTTTCCTACTGTGCTCATACATATTAACTCTACAACTCTGTTAAATCCCCTAACTAAATTGGATATCATTTCCTTATGCTAGTAACTTGTGGCATGATAGGAAAAAGGAAAGGAGTGAACCGATGATTCGTTTTGACAATGTGTCGAAGTCGTATAATGAGCAAGCTGTTGTTGTAGATTCTATCAATTTGGAAATCAAACGTGGCGAGTTTCTTGTGTTGATTGGTCCGAGCGGCTGCGGGAAGACGACGACGTTAAAAATGATTAATCGCCTCATCCCCCTCACGGAGGGTACGATCTGGATCGACGGCAAGAAAGTCAGCGAGTACCCGATTCACGAACTGCGCTGGCGTATTGGGTACGTCCTGCAGCAGATTGCCTTGTTCCCCCATATGACGATTGAGGAGAATATTGCGATTGTCCCTGAGCTGAAGAAATGGAAAAAGGAGCGTATTCATGCCCGTGTTACCGAATTGCTCGACATGGTAGGTCTGGATGCAGATAGATACCGGCATAGGAAGCCGAGTGAACTATCCGGCGGGCAACAGCAGCGAATTGGCGTGGTCCGCGCATTGGCGGCTGATCCCGACATTATCCTGATGGACGAACCGTTCAGCGCCCTTGATCCAATTAGCCGCGCGAAATTGCAGGATGATTTGATGCATCTGCAGAAGACGATCCAAAAGACGATCGTCTTTGTCACTCATGATATCCAGGAAGCTTTAAAGCTGGCAGACCGGCTTTGTATCATGAAGGATGGAAAGATAGAACAGATTGGCACCCCTCAAGAAGTGACATCCCAGCCTGCGACAGCTTTCGTTCATGAATTTATTACAAGCGGCATACCGGAACCTTTTAAGATAGCAGACCATTTACGGCCCATTGCAGAAGGATCCGATCACTTCCCAACCATCTCAATCGACGACGGCTGGGCGGAACTCTTGCATTCCCTCGTTGATTCAGAACAGGTAGCGGTTCAACAAGAAGGCGAAGTGGTTGGTATGATATCAAGGGAAACTGTAATTGCTTATTTGGCCGATGATGCAAGGGAGGGACGTCTAGCGAATGAATAATTTTTTGAATGTCTTTCAAGACAGGAAGGCTGAATTGGCCAGTGCGCTGTTGACGCATATCCAAATCTCGCTGATTTCCCTCTTTCTCGCAGTACTCATTTCCATTCCGATCGGCATTTATTTAACGAACCGGAAACGGGTAGCTGAAACAATCATAGGAGCGAGTGCCGTATTGCAGACCATCCCTTCGCTTGCCCTTCTCGGACTGCTCATTCCGTTGTTCGGAATCGGCAAAGTGCCTGCGATTATCGCACTTGTCGCCTATGCACTGCTCCCGATTTTACGGAATACGTATACAGGCATTAATGAAGTGGATCCATCCTTGAAAGAAGCGGCGACTGCGATGGGGATGAATCGGTGGAAACGGCTGGCGAAAGTCGAGCTCCCACTTGCCATGCCCGTTATTATGGCAGGTATCCGCACCTCCATGGTACTTATCATCGGGACCGCGACACTCGCAGCACTCATCGGGGCCGGTGGACTTGGGGATCTGATCCTGCTGGGAATCGATCGTAACGATCCTTATCTCATCGTGCTTGGCGCCATTCCGGCTGCTCTGCTTGCACTTGGATTTGATTTCTTGTTGCGGAAATTTGAAGGATTATCCTTTAAGCGAGCCACAATCGCTTTAACCGCATGCTTGGTTATTGCGCTTCTCGTCATCGTTCTACCGTTCCTCTCGCTGCGTGAAGACAAACAGCTTGTAATCGGAGCCAAGCTAGGAGCAGAGCCAGAAATTCTTATTAATATGTATAAGCTCTTAATTGAAGAAGAAACAGATTTGTCCGTTGAACTGAAGCCGGGTCTCGGCAAGACATCATTTGTTTTCCAAGCTCTGCAATCTGGGAGCATCGATATGTACCCTGAATTCACAGGGACCGCTTTATCCGAGTTTCTGAAAGAAGAGGCTGTCAGCAACGACCGAAACGAAGTCTATGAGCAGGCAAGGGAGGGCTTGGCGGAGCAATTTGACCTCGCCCTACTGCCTCCAATGGCATACAACAATACTTACACACTTGCAGTTTCCGAAGCCTTTGAACAACAATATGGCGTAAAAACCATCTCGGACCTCGCTGCTGTCGAAAGTGCTGTCAAAGCCGGATTCACCCTTGAGTTCAAAGATCGCGAAGACGGCTACAAAGGCATTAAAAACCTATATGGACTCGACTTCCCATCGGTCCAAACGATGGAGCCGAAACTCCGCTACCAGGCAATAAAAACCGGTGATATTAACCTGATGGACGCCTATTCAACAGACAGCGAGCTACAGCAATATAAACTGACTGTCCTGGAAGACGACAAAGAGCTGTTCCCGCCATATCAAGGAGCGCCTCTCTTGCGGGAGGAGACCTTGGAACAGTATCCGGAACTCGAAGATGTGCTCAACCAACTCGCCGGCAAAGTGACCGACGATGAAATGCGCGACATGAACTATCGAGTGAACGCGGAAGGAGAAAGCCCGGTAGACGTGGCACGTGAATTTTTAAAGAATGCGGGTTTATTGAAATAAACAAGATGGCCGAGATCAATGATTCCCGATCTCGGCCATTTCTTTCTCCAGAGAGGGCTAGGACTCAAGCGGCACGACGAGAAGCCCCAGCTCATCCACCTTGTATCGATCGAGCGCTTCTTGGAGCTTATGCACGTATGTCACGATATACGTTCCGGACCAAACCGTGTCATAGTCGTCCCATAATTCAATATGGCCGCCATCGTGGATGACATGTGAATCTGTTTTATCTTCATACACATAGACGGCCGTCGGGGTGAAATAAAGAATGACAGCATACAATTCCTCCAGCTCCCCCGTTATTTCAGCTGGTTGCCCGCTATACGGGTTTTTGAGTTTATTAAAGAACACCAATCACTCCTTCTTCTCTACTACCCCTCATACGTTTAAACCGGATATAAGATTCATTACACAACAAAAAAGGCGGGTCCATATGAACCCGGCCTTTGAATACATTATTTTGCATTAGCAATTAGATAAATTTCACCTTATTTTCAATCGGTAGCCGGGTAGTTTGATACGCTGGGGCATTTTCCTTACCTATTGTAATGAGGACGATCGGGAAATACCGCTCATCTACTTGGAAGCGTTCAGAGAACTTCGCTTTGTCGAAGCCGCCCATCGGCCCAGTCGCATACCCGCGATTTTTTGCAATGAGCATGAACTGCATCGCAGCAAGTCCCGCATCAAATGTCGCCATGTTTTTACGTGCTTCTTCCGGCGCGTACGGATATGTCTTGTTTGTATTGCTGACAAGCACTTCCTTGCTTGCATCATCAATATAGCCTGCTTCCGACATACTGTCATAGACCGGGCCTACGTTTTTGTAAAACTCTTTGTCGCCTAGTACCGCGATGACAGCAGAAGCTGTTTCGATTTGTTCCTGATCATATGCGATCGCCCGCAAGTCTTTTCTTTCTGCCGCATCTAGGAAGACAAGGAATTCCCAAGGCTGCAAATTGCTTGTGGAAGGCGCAAGTGTCGCTTCTTCCAGCATCTCAAGCAGTTCTTCTTTTTCAACCTTGGCACTCGAATCATATTTTCGGACCGATCGGCGTTCCCGAATCAATTTGGATAGATGTTCAGACATTCCAATTCCTCCTGTTTAGAACTAATCTTTAGTAAGCACAAAACTAGCATACTTTTAGTAAGTTCAAGACGTCAAGTGTTTTGCAATGTGATATGATAAGAAAAAGTAAAAAACGGGGTTGGAAATATGGAAAAAGATCTTAAAACGATAGAAACCGGCACAGAGTCCACTTGCCAGAAATACCGAAACGCCATAGAGTTCATCGGGAAGAGATGGACGGGCATCATTATCTTTAATTTGTTCGACGGACCTAAACGGTATCATGAATTGCTGAATGCAATCGACGGAATCTCAGATAGGCTGCTGTCTGAACGACTCAAAGATCTGGAAGAAGAAGGATTGCTGGTGAAGCGCATCATAGCGGAAGCACCGAGAAAGGTCGAATACGAATTAACCCCGCCTGGTCATGAATTCAAGGATGTCTTCAAAGCGATATTAGGCTGGGTCGAGAAGAAGGAAGAGTTTGTGAACAGGAAGTAGAAATAGGGATAGGTCTAAGGGGGTGTTCCTATGATTTTTATAACGTTCGGCATACTTTTCGTCGTCAACTTTATCATCTGTTCCATTATCACAATCCTCTTCGGTCTAACTCGGAAACTCGATTGGGCCATAATTGCCGTCATTAGTTTTCTCCTCGCCCTTGTCGTTGTGGCTTTTTAATTTTCTATAAATAGCTGAACATTACAGAACGCTTCCCAACT
Organism: Sporosarcina sp. AD_1; assembly: GCF_057373025.1. NCBI lineage: Bacteria > Bacillati > Bacillota > Bacilli > Caryophanales > Caryophanaceae > Sporosarcina > Sporosarcina sp. AD_1. Next base: position 256,691 of record NZ_JBPVIR010000006.1, on the reverse strand, counting down.
GGCTAGCGTTCTTTTGTTTGTAATTAATTTGCGAAGAGAAACAATATTTCAAATATCAATTGTCGCCTCGTAATCTTTTAGCTATGATGAAGGAAAGAGGAGGGAGATGATTCAATGACCCAGGAAAAGGAATATATAATAGATAAAGAAAAACCCCAGATACCAAAAATAAAAGTGGAAAGAAAAGACGGAGAACCGACAGTTGCTTTTAAAGGGGCATCCATTGCAGCGTTGCTGATCGGAGTGTCATCCTACTTAATCGGCTTGTTTAATGCGGGCATGGAATTAAATGAAAAAGGTTACTACTTTGCCGTTCTCATTTTCGGTCTTTATGCTTCCGTTTCCTTGCAAAAAGCGGTCAGAGATAAAGAGGAAGACGTCCCGGTGACAAATATTTATTATGGCATCAGCTGGTTTGCGCTGATCGTTGCGATCGCTCTAATGGCGATTGGCCTGTATAATGCCGGCAGTATCGTCTTGAGTGAAAAAGGGTTTTATGCGATGGCGTTTGTGTTAAGTATTTTCGCGGCAATTACGGTGCAGAAAAACGTCCGTGATACACAAAAGGCGAGAGAAGCAGATTAATATTTTTCTGTAAAGGTACTTTCCAATCGAATTTTTAAAACTTTTTAAGTTTTTGCTTGCATTTGCTTCTGAAAAGGGGTAAAGTCGTAGTAATTTAACATTCACTTATTTCGCAAGTTTTGAAGTAAGGATAGAGGCGCAAAGACCATCAGTACACAGTCAGAGGATAATGAGATCCGATGAAGACTGTGGAAAGGGGAATTTGCCGAAGTGGAGAGAAACTCATTATCTCGAAGCTGGTTCTGCGTTGAATAAGCACAGAATTGTCATATAGGAAACTATATGGAGGGCTATCTTATGCAATGAAATAATTTATTATTTCAACTGCAACAACGAGCCCTCGTTGTTGCTTTTTTGCGTTCAATTCACTTGGATCGTTTAGATGCACGGAGGTCATGCTCCTGCTTCTCCAAGTTAAGCCTTCGGCGGAGGTCAGCCATTTTGAGAGTTGCACATAACAGCTCGACTAAATCCCGGCCAATTATTCCGAGGCGTGATTGATCACTTGCCCTTCTCCCTCTATTTTTTATAAAAAAATGATAGGATGTGGAGAACAATGAATTTCGGACGAATTGTAACAGCTATGGTGACTCCTTTTGATGAACAGGGTGAAATTGATTTCCAGGCAACACAGAACCTGATTAATTATTTGATTTCCAATGGCACCGAAGCATTGGTTGTCTCGGGAACAACAGGAGAATCCCCGACCTTGACGAACAAAGAAAAAGCCAAGTTATTCAAGTTTACCGTAAACGTTGTAAATGGCAGGGTGCCGGTCATTGCAGGAACTGGCACCAATAATACGAAAGAGTCCATGGAACTGACCCTGCTCGCGGAAAATGCGGGTGTCGACGGCATTATGCTCGTGACTCCGTACTATAACAAACCTTGTCAAGAAGGGCTCTATCAGCACTTTAAGGCCATTGCAGAGGTCACGACTCTGCCGATCATGTTATACAATATTCCGGGACGCAGTGTTGTCAATATGTCCGTTGAAACCGTCATACGCCTCTCGAAGATCCGCAACATCGTGGCAATCAAAGAGGCGAGCGGTGATTTGGACACTATGGCCGAAATTATTGATCGCACGCCAAAGAGCTTTGCATTATATAGTGGCGACGACGGGCTGACACTTCCTGTATTATCAATCGGCGGCGCAGGCGTCGTTTCAGTCGCATCTCACGTAGTCGGAAACGACATGCAAACGATGATCGCGTATTTTCAACGGGGTGATTTTGAACAAGCTGCCCGGGAACATCGCAGACTGCTGCCTATCATGCGAGCCCTATTCGCAGCGCCAAATCCATCTGCTGTCAAAGCGGCACTCAACCTAAAAGGCATACCAGTTGGCGGCGTCCGTTTGCCGATGATTCCGCTCAATAGCGATCAGCTGCGCAGCTTATACCAATCTTTAACGCTCTATGAGGAATTAGCTTTTTCAAGGAATTGATCAACTAGCAAAGTAACACGCCAGGTTCACACGATAGTGGAGCCTGGCATTTCTTATCATGGATTAGTTGCATGGCGTTGTGATCTTCGCAAGCAGAATCTCATTTTGAAAGTGCAAGTTTTCGTTGTCTGTTAATGCATAGATGGGGCTGCCTTTTCTACTGGGTGCCCAGGCATCGAATGCAAGACGCCGAGACTCTTCATTATAATGAGGACACAGACTTCCCTTCAACATCCCAAGCCCTTGAAACTCCTCATATCCTTCCTTGCTTTCACTAAAGCACGTCTCAAACCAGCACATCGCACCGGCACTTATCCCAGCTAGAATCACTCCATTTTGATATGCATTTTTCAGAACCTCATCAAAACCGGTCCGGCGCCAGATTTCAAGCATAGATTGGGTGTTGCCCCCACCCACATACACGATGTCCAACGCATTCACGACCTTTTGAATAGCGGGCGCCAGAAAGTCTTTACTTGTTAAATGGCTTGGCTCCTCCTCTCGGAAGGCTTCATAAAACTTGTCGATATATCCCGGTGCGTCGTTGCTTGCCGTTCCAATAAATGCGATTTTAATTGGCCCTTGTTTCCGGCAGATTTTCAACAGGTACTCATCAATAAATGGGGTGTTTTCTGAAAATCCCCCGCCTGAAATGGCTAGTATCTGTCTTTTCATTCATACTCTCCTCTCCCTCTTTCATTCGTCATATTTAATACATGCTTTCACTCCACTCTCAAAAGAATCTTTCCTTCATATTTACGGCTTTCCATTAATCGATGAGCCTCTGAGGCATCTTGTAATGTAAAAATTTGAGCGATAGGAAGAGCAACCTGATGTAAAGTAATTAACTCAATTACTTCTTCAGCAATAGATGCCAATCGAGCGGGGTCATGCTTTCTCGTAGTACCTAAACTAAAACCCTTAATACTTCTGCAGCTACTATGGACATCATTTGTAGTAAAGGTTCCTGGCAGACCACTGCTATTTCCAAATTGCACAAGTGTACCGTACAATGCTAAGCATTCTAGGCTCTTCCCTGTTACCTCACCGGCTACAGAGTCAAAGATAACATTTGCTCCTTGACCATCCGTATGATACAAGGCTTCTTCAACAAACGAATCATAGGTGCATACAATATCCGCCCCTAAGCTCTTTACATACTTTGCTTTTTCCATATGGCCTACCGTACAAATAATTGTCTGCGTTCCATATAATTTCGCTAGCTGTACAAGCATGGAGCCAACACCGCCAGCAGCACTATGTATAACAATTGTATCCTTTTTATTAATTTGCCCGATCTCATGTAATAGGATAAATGCTAAAAACGATATAGTCGGCAAAGCAGCCGCCTGTTCAAATGAAAGACTTTCGGGAATTTTAAAGACTAACCTTTCATCCGCAATCACGTATTCTGCATACGATCCATATTTAGGGAACGCAACGACGCGATCCCCTTTTGAGAAACCTGAATGAGGATGAGCCTCTTCAATGACCCCAGCTGCGTCCAATCCCAGTATTAGTGGAAATTGTCCTTTTCCTTTTTTGCCTCTGCGAGTTTTTATGTCAGCATAATTCACACTTGTAAATGCAACTTTTAGTAAACATTCTCCTGCACCAATTTTCGGACGTTCCATTTCCTCTAACATAAGAACATCGGGTCCACCGAATTCTTTTTGAATTATCGCTTTCACATTCATCCCCTCCCATACTCAATGTAGCATGAAAAATAGTTTTCATAAATTTTCAAATTCCTATGCACTTGCATAAGTTTTTCGAATCAAGTTCATTAAATACGATTCAAAATCAAAGGAAAAGTGCAATGGCTCCTTAACGGTGTTGCTTTCAACAAGTCTTCAATTCCAATCCGAACAATGATAAATGATCCAGCTTGATGCATAAAAAATTGACTCAATACTAAGAATGCGGTTCAATAATCCTCCTTAATTAGCAACCCTAAATGTGAGAGCAATCCTCACCAATTGGGCTTTGTGCTATGTGAGTAACCAAACAAGTCTAATAGACGAAGCATAAAGGATTCTTAGCAATTTAGAATCAAGGATGGATATTTTCGGGCATAATTCATTAATAGAAGAGAAACAATTAATGCAGCCCCACTTGTAACATAAAGTTCGCCTTCTGTTCATTTTCGATTATTATAATAATCAATCATTATTTATGGAGGTGTGATCGATGGCAATAAAGGAAAACAAGACGACTACATTAGGCTTCACGATACTATTGATCGGCGTATTCATGGCGGCGCTGGATAACGGGATTATTAGTGCCGCTTTGACAACAATCAACTCTTCGTTCGATGTATCAGCGACGTCGGGTGCCTGGGGAATCACACTGTACACGCTTGGCCTGGCTGTCGCCACACCAATTGTCGGTAAGCTGGCAGACCGCTATGGCCGGAAGAAATTGTTCCTCATTGAGGTCGCCATTTTCACGATCGGTTCACTCGGTGTTGCACTGAGTCCCAATTTCACTCTGTTCTTGGCGGCTCGTTTATTCCAGGCGCTCGGTGGCGGCGGGATATTCATTATCGCCAGCTCCCATGTCCTCAGTACATTTGCAAAAGAGAAACAAGGCAGCAAGCTAGGATTGCTTGGTGCGATGAACGGGATTGCTTCTGTTGTTGGTCCGAATATCGGCAGCTTTCTGATCGATTTGACGGGTAATTGGCATTGGCTCTTCCTAATCAATGTTCCCATTGGTATTCTGTTAGTCATCTTCGGCTGGCTTTCCTTACAAGAAACAAAAACGTCTGTACTGTCAAAAATCGATTTTCTTGGCATCTCTCTATTATCTTTCTCCATCTTAAGTGTCATGTTTGCAGTCAACAATTTGGGTGAAGGAGGCTTGCTAAACAGTCTTCTCGGCTGGAGTACACTCGGTTTATTGCTGCTTGGTGTTGTCCTTTTTGCCTTGCTGATCTTTGTGGAAAAGCGGAATGAAGCGAAGCATGTCGATCCGATTTTACCGTATCATTTATTGCGTAAACCAACGTATTCCATGACGATGGTAATGGGGGCACTGTCCGGGCTGTTCATTGGAGCAGTCATCTTCATCCCTTCGTATGCGGAGCAGATTCTCGGCATTCCAGCTTCCAAGTCAGGGTATTGGATGACACCACTTGCTTTAGCATCAGGTATTGGGGCTGCAGGCGGCGGGTTCTTTGTTGATAAACAAGGTCCTGTAAAGACACTTATCCTCTCGGGCATCATTTCGGTGATTGGTTTCGGGGGACTCGGTCTTTTTGTAGATTCAAAACTGACGTTTATTCTCTTTTCCGTAATCGCAGGAATCGGATTCGGTTTTGTTCTTGGCGCTCCTTTGACAGTGCTGACCTCGAACGCAGCCGGCACCCAAAAAGGCTCTGCAATCGGCACGCTGTCAGTCGCCCGGCAAATCGGTTTGACGATCTCGCCTACCATTTTTGCGGCTTTCATCCAGCAGGGCTTCAGTCAATTGGGCACGCTTATTCCTGAAAAATTAAAAGCACACGGAATTGATCCGTCTGCCATGCCAAGCGGAGCATTGGAGTCTGTCAGTGGCGGCGGGTATGCCAATATCCAGGAGAACATTGAAAAGATACCGGTGGCGGACGTACGAGATGCTTTGAATGAAGCATTCCAAAGCGCAGTCCATTCAGCATACGAGCCAATCTACTTAACGTCCGCAGGCGCCGCTCTCTTCATGATTATTATTGCTTTAGTTTTCAGCAAAAAGTTCGCCAGAGACGCTAAAGAGCATCCTGCCGAGTAACGCAATTCATAAAAAAAGGGAACAGCATTATCGCGCTGTTCCCTTTTCTTATGATCTTTTATTCCACAATATAGCCATCCCGCATGGTGATGATTCGATCAACATACGGTAGCATCTCTTCGTCGTGTGTGACCATCAGCGTGGTCAGCTTCAGAGTTTTGGTCAGCTGACGCAGCAACTCCATGACATCCTTGGAACGTTTCGTATCAAGGCTTGCTGTCGGCTCATCGGCGAACAGGATTTTCGGACGATGGATAATCGCCCGTGCAATCGCTATTCGTTGCCGCTCCCCACCAGATAGAGAAGCCGGATAAGCGTCTTTCCGGTGATCCATTTCAACGAGCTTTAAGATATTGTCGACTTCTTTTTCCTGCTCTTTCTTGTTGAGCTTTGATTCTGCTACATCTAGCATTAACAACAGCTGCTCTTCCACTGTCAAAAACGGAACGAGATGGGATGATTGAAAGACAAAACCGAATTCCGACGCCCGCACTTGGCGGATTTCCTCTTGCGACATCTTCGTCATATCTTTCCCTTCGAAAAGGATTTCTCCATCAGTTGCCCGCTGCAGGCCGGCCGCAATGGTCAGGATTGTTGACTTTCCTGAGCCGGATGGTCCGATGAGCGCCGTCATCTCCCCTTCCTTCAAGGTAAGATCGACGCCTTTCAAAATCTGCTCTTCCACTTCGCCATTCGTGAAGGTCTTCGTAACATCTTCTATTAGAAACGTCGCCATCTTACATCTCTCCTTGCTGAATCGCTTGAAGCGGTTCGATTTTCTTAATTTGGAATCCGGAAATGGTCGCACCGACAAAACCGACAACAAGGAAAACTGCCGATAGCATCAAGACAGTGTCGAGTGTCAAATGGAACGGCATTCCTTCTGGTGCTACGAAATTAAACAATTGGCTTAAACCAATGCTGAGTGCCAATGCGACAAGCGTAATCGCAATCATTTGGAACCAGATCATTTTAAACAGCGCAATCGTCTTCATCCCGATCGCTTTCAAAATGCCATACAATCCGATTTTCTGCACGTTCATCATATAGAAGAAAATCGCGAACAACATGCCGCTAATGACAACTAAAAACCAAATGATCATGTTCAATGACATTTGTTCGGCACTATAGCTTGGAATGGCATTCAAGAATGTTTTATTGCTGAATGACTCAAGGCCATTGTAAGCCGGTGCATCTTTTCCGGGAATGAAAATCGTTTGCATTTCCATAACACGGTACATCTCTTGATAGTTCGTTATGTTAATGTAGGCAACCGGCGCGTGGCTGTATTTCTTCTTGTCGACAAAGCCTTTGACGACGAACTCACCGCTGAACTGGTTGTTGGTCAACACATCGCCAACTTGGATGCCATCTTCTTTGAGAGAGCTGTCCAAGAGAATTTCGCCTTCTTTTACATTTTCAAATACATCGGATTCCGTTGAGGTGACAAACGCGACACTATGCTGCTTGTCCTCCGAGTCGTTAACAAATCCCATTTGCACTGAAAAGGCAGTTGCTTTTGGATGTTCTTTCACTATTTTCTCTTGCAAGCCCGTATCTATTTTGGACAGATTGTAGGTTTGCTTTGCGTTTTCATTCAAATAAAACTGGCCTTCCGGTAAATCCTTGATTAACGCCGCATTATCTTGCGACAAACCGTTCGCCAATCCTGAAATAATAAACGTCAAAAAGCTGACGAGAAATATAATCGAGCCGAGAATCAAAAACTTTGTTTTGTTCTTCCGCATTTCTTTCCATGCTATCTTCACTGAAATCGCCTCCGTTATTGTTCATGCCTTTATATTACGGCGACAATATAAACGGAAGATGAACAGTTGATTACAAAATCAAGTATTTAAAAAAGCCTGCAGGCGCAGGCCGTTGCTCACTATTGCTCAAATGGATACCCAATTGAATTGGCAATCTCTACAAGAACTTGAGGGGTCACAATATCTGATATCCGCTTATCTACCATTAGCTTGTACTGCCAAACATCCTTTTCAAAGACCAATAAATCGAAGCCTTCCAGTTTAATGTAGTGCGCCTCGCTTTGATCAAGCAGTTGATACGTACCTGTAATGCTCTCGTCTTTGAAAATGAGCTTTTCTGCAAGTGGCCGGATGACAATTTAATAATGGTTCTCGGAATATTGATCACTGATCATTTTAAGTTCAAAGGAATCGTTCAAGTTAGAAAATCTAGCGAACTGATGTGTAAATGCAACAGGAGGCACCCGAAGAGGCAAGGTGATTTTATGTTCAAAATGCTTTTCCGCTTCACTGAGTGCCACATCCAATTGTTTGTATCCAATCTCCTGAAAGATTCGTTCGTATGGCGGCCTTTCAGTTAGCTTAGCTTGAATGGTATTCTCTTGGAAGAACAATGAAAAGAATAGTATGAGCATGACGATGGGTAGGCGGCGGATCATCCTATCAACGGACATAAAACAAGCCCCCATTAATGATTTCCACCTTAATCTTCGTTTCATATTGCTCTTTAATCGCCTTCTTTTCCATTTCATAGCTTTCAGGACGTTCCTCTGTGTCTTTATAAAAGTACTCCAGCACTTGCAAATCTCTTTTCTGTCTTGCCATCGCTTCGTCGGCCCATGTGTGGTCGTCCTGCGCAATTAACTCATCGATCAATGTTTCTAGCCGCTCGATTGCGCGCATCGGTTTAATAATATAAGGCAAATAGAAAGTGTTTGGAGGAATGGCCGCTTCCAGCTTCAACTCGCTGACCGTTTCGTGGAATCCGTCCATAATGGCGCCTGTCATTAAATTCATCCCAAGCGAATACAGCATTTCTTTCGTCCGGTCGCTGCTATACGTTATTTTATAGTTTACGCCGAGCCATGGGGTCAGCACTGTTTGTACTCCGGTTTGATTGTCCACGGTCTCAAATAATTGGACAAAAGCCCCTCTCTCCTTCGCCACTTGAAAGAGCTGATTTAATCGGGGGGAACCATAATGCACGACTTCCCCCGGTATGTTCAAACCCATACGGTTTTTGTCGGTAATCAATGTCAGCTGCGCTGGATTCGGTTCGCCACCCGTACTTTCCACATAGCTCCAGTAAAAGGGCCGGTTCATGATCCGTTTATCCATCTCGATTGTTAGTTGGACTGATAGGTGATGCTCGCTTTCCTGTACAATGGGGCAATTCGTCTCCATGAAAAACGTCCTCAAATATTGTTGGATCTGCTTTGGATACAGACTAATCACCTCCCTTAGATTGACAATCTATATTCTGAAAGGATATCGTCCAGCTCACCCACCACTTTTTCGAAAACCCCTATTTTCGTATTCAGCAATTCCAACATATAATCCTCAATTGTATGTTTAATGGCCAAATTATAAATATGGACATCATGCTCTTGCCCAAGCCGGTGGACACGCCCGATCCGCTGCTCCACCTTCATCGGGTTCCAAGGCAGATCATAATTAATGACATGATGGCAAAATTGCAGGTTGATCCCTTCGCTGCCCGACTCTGTAGCAATCAACACTTGCGCTTTCTCTTTAAATAGTTGCTTCATCCATTCCCGTTTGCTTTTATTGAATTTGCCGTTAAACGGAACGCTCGTAATTCCTTTAGAGAACAGGTACGCCTGCAAATACGTTTGGCTTGCCCGATATTCGGTGAAGATAATGACTTTGTCATTCGCCTGCTTAATAATTTCATACGCCTTCTCGGCTTTCGTATTGATCTCGAGCGCCTGCAACTTCATCAGCAATTCATTGATATACGCCCGCTCTTCCGCACCGTTGCATTTTTCAACGAGCTTCTCAAGCGTCAGCCAAGCGGCCTCTTTGCTGCTGCAAAACTCCCTTTTCAATGTCATCACTGTGAATGCATCTGAAAACGCCTTTAAATGCTCCGCTGAATTTGCGATGAGATCATACACTTCTTTTTCCTTCTCGCTGAATTCAATCGGGATAATCTGCACCCGACGGCTTGTCCAGTCAAGGCCAATATGCTGCCTGGAATTCCTCACCATCACTTGGTTAATCAATTCCTTTAAAAACTCATCTTCTTCCACGTTGTGCTTGCTCGCGGAAAACACTTGCTGGAACGTCTCAAAATTTCCGAGGTGACCGGGTTTAAGAAGTGAGATGAGATGGAATAATTCAAAGACATCGTTTTGTATGGGAGTCGCCGTCAGCAACAGGCAAAATTTCTTTTTCAGGCTTTGGACAAACTCATAGTTCTTCGTTTTATGATTCTTTAATTTATGAGCTTCATCCACGATGACCAAATCATAATTCTGATTGTAGATGTTTTCCTTGTGGGGACTTCGTTTCGCCATGTCGAGGCTCGCCACGACGATATTGCATAAATTCAAGTCGTACTTCTTATTGAAAGGAACAGCGGGGATGTGAAATTTTTGATTTAACTCTTCAATCCATTGAGTCGACAAAGAAGCCGGCGTCAGAATCAGCGCTTTTTTCACAAGCCCACGGATGAGGTACTCCTTCAAAATAAGCCCTGCCTCAATCGTTTTACCAAGACCGACCTCATCCGCCAAAATCGCCTTGCCGTTCATCCGTTCAATGACCGTCTCCGCCGCCTCCAACTGATGAGGATACGGCTTAAGAGCGGGCAAAAATTTCGGGGACTGAAGACCATAAAAAGTCGGAATCAACTTCCGCTTCTCCACGTCGTAGCTCATTTGATACAACGTCCAATTGTCCCACTCCTGCTCGCCTTCCAACCGTTTCTGCAAGCCTTCCATCCAATCAGACGATTTCTCGATTCGCATATACATCCCCTCACCCAACTTTTTCTTTCCGTTAGGCTATCCAATTAAGAAATTACTATGTATAGTGGTGGGTCATGGATTTGAAGAGAAGGCGAATAAGTGTGAGGATTAATTGGGGTGAACGTTGGTAGATATGGATGAGTAACGGTACATTTGGGCGAACGCCAGATTATCGAGCTGAGCGCCAATACTTCCGGATGAACGCCATTAACTCCAGTTGAACGCCATTAACTCCGGATGAACGCCAATAACTCGAGGTGAACGCCATTAACCCGGACTGAACGCCAATATCTCGGGACGAACGCCATTAACTCTGGATGAAAGCCATTAAATCCAGACGAACGCCATTAACCCGGGATGAACGCCAATAAAGGAAACTCCTTGTCATCAGAAGTTTCCCTAAGGTGGCGTCATTTCCCCGGTTTGATTACATGATTCCTTACTAAAAAACGCCCGTCAAATCGAATGGGCACCCCTTCTCCGGCCATCTCCGCGTGAATATGCAAATGCGGTTCCGACGTATTGCCGGAATTGCCGACCTTTCCGAGATATTGTCCCGTCTTCACAATATCCCCTTCTGCTACTGCGACACTGCCTTGCTGCATATGGGCCAGGAGCACTGTAGCCGGGTGTTGATCGCAGATTAATAACACATGATTTCCTTCTGGATGATCCGAGTTCATCTCGGGTGGTGTCATATCCACCAGTTCATTTTCGGACTTCACCACAGTCCCATCGCATGGGCTTACCAAGCTATCTCCATAGATTGCATATTTATCAAGCTCTTCAGGTAAAAAGCCATTCGCACGTGTCCCCAGACCATTTAGCCCCAAAATATCCAGCGCATACTTTTGAGGCGGGTACTCATGATGGTAATTCATCATGACATGGTTCCCTCCGTGCCCTACATAATAGGCACCCTCTTGCATAGGAAACGCCAAGTCGATCCCCTCTTCTTTTGTTGCATAGCTCGTAATGGTCATGACATTGTAATAACCAAATACAAGTATTAGAAATCCATGGACTGCGAGCGAAAATTTCTGTGAACCTGTGTACCCGACCTTCATAGGAAGCCGCAGTATTTTTCTCCACGACATAATCAAGGCGACTGCCAGTAGGACAATCCATACATAGCGAACCCAAACTCCAATCCAGCTCCAGTTAGCAGACTGAAAGAGCCAGGCAATCAACAAGATTGTTGAACCCGCATCCATCGCCCACTCCAGCTTGCTTTTGAAAGCCGCCCTCCATAAAACAAAAATGAATGCTCCAGGCAAGATGATCATCATGAAGATCGGCAAAGCCGTAAACAACATCCCATCCATTCCTTTCCCCATTTATAAGGTTTTCCGTACCTCTAACGGGCAATTAAAAAAGCCCTCTCCCGATAAGATTCGCAGAAATCGGCTTCTTCCCCACTTCTCGGGACCATACTGACAGCTGCCCGATATGATGGATTTCGTGTGCGATGAGATGTCTCATGATCTCACCCCAAGTATCCTGGCTCACCCGTCCATCCGGCAATGTTTCTACCAAGACGTTTTTCTCCATTTGATCTTCCCAGGCTTCGACGAATGCCGCGACTTCCGCGTGATACTGCGCATCCAGTTCGCGAATTAAGTGCAAACTAGAAAAGTCCTCGAAGTTTTCCACAGGATCGGGCTTCCCTTGCATTCTACGTATCCAACTCCATTCCACATCAATAATATGGAATAAAGTCTGCAAGATGCTTTCGACGCCCCCTGTTCTTTGTCGAAGAAGCTCCTCTTCTTCCACTTCCTCACACCACCGATACCATTCCTGTCTCACTTGCCAATTGTAATGAAAGAAGGTTTTCAAACGGCACTCTCCTTGGATGAACGGTGCTCTGAATCCAAAAGTGAAAACACACGGGCATCATGGGATTGTCCGTTTTGGAATAGATAACCGCGCAGGATCCCTTCTTCTTGAAATCCATGTTTTTTCAGAAGACCGATCGAAGCGACATTGTCCAGGAAAGTCACTGCCCCCATCCGATGCAAGTTCAGTTCTTCAAAGGCATAACGTAAAACGGCTTGCAGCGCCTCAGATGTGATGCCTGTGCGCCAAAAATCAGGATCGATCTCAAATCCGATTTCTGCCCGTCTCATTCCTTTCGATAATTGATTTAACCCGATAGTACCGACGAAGCGGTTCTCTTTTCGGGTTATGATTCCCCATCGAAGTCCTCTCTTCCCCCGTTGCATATCCTCAAACTGGCTAACTAATCTCTCGGCTTGCGAAAGATCGGTCATCGGCTCCATCCCATAGTAAGCCACAACTTTGGGATTCGAAAAATTGTTAAATAGCGCTTCAGCATGTTTCATTTCAATTTGAACAAGATCCAGACGATCTGTTGCCATGGACGGAGATTCCATTACAGCTGCCCCCTTTATTTGATTTCAAAATAATCCTACAAAGATATCTACGGTCCGATCGATTATATGTTTCAAAATATCGCGAAACAAAAAACCAACCTCTTGATTGAGATTGGTTTTGTCTTTACATCCAGTGAACCGGATAGGTTAAGTGATTAGGAATTTGAGTGTTCGCATCGCCCGTAGCGGCGTTTAATTGCGCTTGCGTCAGGAAGAGACTGCCGCGAAGGTCGGCTCCGCATAGATTCGCGGCTCGAAGGTCAGCACCGATCATATCGGCCTCGCGCAAATCGGCTTGTCGCAAGTCAGCGCCGAGAAGAAGGGCACCTCGAAAGTTCATTCCACGCAGATCAGTATTCTTAAAACTAGCACCGATCAAGTCAGCACCTGCACCTGGCTTTTTCTTTGGTTGCCGCTTTGGATCTCTCAATGCAGCTGCATTCGATCGGATTCGCTCACTTGCCATCAAAAGAAGCTCGTTCACTTTGGCTCGATGGATCGGCACGTCCAACCGTATGATTTGGTCGGCGGGCAGTTCGGTAAGCTGTTCCGTTTCTTGATAAACGGCCTGCAGATCTGCATGAAGATCACGCAGGACATCCCGCGATAGCGCATCTGCCAAATAATAGAGCATTTCATGGAGCTGCTGCACGATTGGGAAAACCGCATACATTGATGAAGCAGTTTCTGGCGCTGTTTTCCAATCTTCCCCTTTAAAAATGGTTTGAGATACTTTTTGGCCAGCACCAAAGCACTCATAAGCTACACAGCCATTACATCCTTTTTCACGAAGTTCCGTATGAATGCTGCATCGGAAATCAGGTTGAAGGTTCGGGCATGGCGTCCCCCCGTCTTTATGAAAAGCGAAATCAGCGGATGCTGCGAAAGGCAGGGCCACACAACATAAAGCGAAGCAATTGGCGCAGTCGCTCCGCAACTCTCTCGAACGATGTTCCGATAAAATTTCGTGCTGAGACATAACTTACACTTCCTTCAGTAAGGTAATCTCTATATTACACTATAAAGCCAATGAGATTGTATTAGTTATTTTGTTCTCAAGATGCAGGACGCTTCATGAATAAGGACAGAATTACATTCATGACTGCAAACAGCAAACCAACTATAAACACAACTGAAGCTGCAGAGGCAGCGGCGGACGAAACATCCTGCACCGTTTCAAGCAGCTGGTTCTGCCGCGCAGTGAACAAGGAAATCATAATACCGATTCCGAGCGCACCCGCAACCTGTTGTGAAGTTTGCGAAATCGCAATACCGTCAGGGTACAATTTGCGCGGCAAGGCATTGAGTGTATTTGTCTGCACAGAGGGAATCACCATGCCGATTCCCACCATCATGATGATATGGGCTAAGATGACAGGCCATAGTGCAGTATTCGAGCCAAGCGACATGTAAAGAATATAGGCGATAACAACGAGTATCGTTCCCGGTGTGATGAGAGCTCTCGGACCATATTTATCAAATAATCGCCCGACAATTGGCGCGAGAACACAATTGAGCAAACTCCCCGGAAGTAGAACCAGACCTGATACGAACGCTGAAATCAGCAAAGCCATCTGCATGTACATCGGCAAAACGACAAGCAATGACAGCATATTGAAAAATGTAATGACATTCATGACGAGGCCTAATGTGAATAGAGGATGCTTGAACGCTTGCAAATTCAACATAGGTTCCTGCATCTTCAATTGCCGGAGCGAAAATAGAATGAGAGAAATCAACCCGATTCCAATAGAGCCGAGAACTATTATATGGGTCCATCCTAAGCTGCCGCCGGTACTGACACCATAGACAACGCCGCCAAAACCGAGTGTTGATAAGATCACTGACAGCAAATCAATAGATACCTTTCGCAACTCATTAACATTGGGAATGAAGACGATTCCCAAGACAAGGGAGAGAAATAAAAACGGTAATGTCAGCCAAAAAATCCAATGCCATGAGATTGCATCTAAAATCATTCCGGCCAATGTCGGTCCAAAGGCAGGACCCGCTAAAATAACCAAGCCCATCATCCCCATGGCACCGCCCCGTTTATCCGGTGGATAGATGGTGAAAATAACATTTTGCGTAAGCGGCAGCATGATCGCAAGCCCGACAGCCTGTATGATTCGTGCTGCAAGCAAAACTCCAAATGCCGGAGCGAGAGCCCCCACCATCGTTCCGATAATAGATAATAATATTGAGGCCAAAAACATTTGGCGCGTGGTGAACTTCTGCATTAAGATTCCTGACACGGGCACTAAGATGCCAAGTGTTAGAAAGTAACCTGTCGCAAGCCATTGAATGGTTGTGGCATCGACATTGAAAATTCCTTTTAATTCATTTAAGGCGATATTTAACGCTGTTTCGCTGAAGAGCCCGACGAATCCCGCTATCAGCAGGGCAGCCATAATAGGACCTGTTTTATATTGTTTATTCACAACCCACTTCTCCTTTAACTCTGTCGTCATTGCGTCCTGGTTTCACAACGACTTATTGTCCAAATCCCAGAGCATACCTCCATGATGCTAGCCGGTTCGTTTTGAACTATAACAAAAACGGCTTCCTCCGTGTAAGTGTTTTTTTACATTACACAAGAACGGCGTTCACAATTTCGACACATTCATCCTATTCAGACGCATCTTTTCGGGTGGCTAAATGAAAGGCTAATCTTCCCATTAACAAGAGAAAGAGAATACATCCCCTAAAGGGGAAAATTATAAGAGGAGGTTCTCCAGATGAAGGATGAAAGACATGAGGCGGAAGAAAAAAGAAGAGAGACTGATTCATACTAATTTGGTGTTAATGAAAAGGGTTGGAAATCGACTGATTTCCAACCCTTTTATGTGCTGTCTAATTCCACTCGCCAGCCAGTTAACTTGACGCAGCCACTTAGCCAGTCACCCCAACAAAGTGTCTCACTTTGCCGTGAGCTCTTCTTCCGTCACCCATTTATGATTTTTCACAGGTTCTCCTCCGGTCGTCGGCGTGTAATCGATCATGTAGACCGTTGTCTTTTCGGAAGCATCGACGACGCCTTCTGCTCCTTTCATGCCTTTCATATGATCCGCTTCAATTGTTATTTTGGTTCCGTCGGCCAAGGGTTCTTTCCCCGCGTCTTTGATTTCCTCTTGGATGACCCATTTATGGTGCGGGACTTCTGCGCCACCTCCGACTGGCGTGTATGTCACCTCATAGGCAGTCGTTTCATAAGCACCGGAGATTTTGGCAACGGCACCTTTCATTCCTTCCATATGGGCAGCTTGAACGATGGCTTCGCTGCCGACAGGATATGTAGGGTTTGCAGCAACTTCGAGTGTGTCCGGCACATCGCCTGAACCTGTATGCTCCATCTCGTGATGGGAAGATTCCTGGTTTGTCTCGACTTTGGTAGTGTCTTCGTTATTGGTTTTTTCTTTATTGCCACAGCCGCCCAGCACCAACACGGCAGCGGACATAGCAAAAATTAGTTTTTTCATAAACTATTTCTCCTTTCCATATGATTTTTTCCTACCCTCATCGTTTCCCGCTCCTTCCTCTTTTATAACGTAAACTTACGAATAAAAAAGCTGCCGCGAAGAGTTTCCCCTTGTTGGCAGCTTTCATTATCATTTATTATCTTGCAGCACTTCCACACTAATTTTTCTTGCCCCAAGCTTATGGCCGATGGGCACAAACAGCGCTACGCTGATGGTAAGCATGGCCGCTGCGACCGCCCATAACAGTGATGCGTTGACGTGCAGTTTGCCGGAATCGATAAGCAGGATGATCCACGATAATAAAAACCCGCAGACCGCGCCAAAGCAAAGCCCGATGATGACATATAAAGAGACCTGTGTCAAAATAACTTTTCCAATGCCTCTCGGACGCACACCTATTGTCCTTAGAACTGCAAACTCCTTCCGTTTCGCATAAACCGCATTGATCAGTGTATTGCACACGCCCGTCATGACGGATAATACAAGCGCAACGAGCACCATCAGGAAAATCGACCAGCGCTGCAGGAACATGGCATTTGCCTCATCTACGGATTTTTGATGGCCAAACAATTGAAGTTCCGGGTATCGCTGTTTCAACGGTTCTAATGCCTTCATCGTTTCCTCCTCATTGGCCGCATCCAAATAGAGGGCATGAAACGTCGTGTATTCATTCAGAAAAGGGGTCGCTTTCCAATCCATCATGGCATCTACATCAAACATGGAGGGAGAAATGGCGCCAATGACCATCTGGTCTATCCACTCTACTTGCAACGATGAGTTGGAAAAAACACCGATCTGATAGGTGTCACCTACCTGAAGCTCATGCTTCTTAGCAAATTCTTCAGAGACGACCATTTCCTTTGTCGGGTCTTTTACATGTCCCTCCAACAGACCTGGTGTGGACAAATCTGTCATGACGTAGCTGAACTCCTGCTGTTTTCCTGCCAGTTGAATTTCACCTGGAGCCGCATTACTGACTGTATATACTGTATTCCCCGGAAACTGTTCCTCCACTTCCTTCTGCAGTTCCAATGTTGGGATCTCGGAATCCCATAACCTGCTCTTCAAAACAATTGAAGTCGGAAATTGCTTGTGGATATACGTTAGTCCATTCTGTTGAATGGTGTTCAATAAAACCGACCCGAACACTGTAATCGTCATGACGAGGCTGATCGATAGGATGACAAGTGTGTTTTTTCGTATTTGCGGCAACATCATTTGAACTGCAACCGCCGCCTCTTTCCCGAACACTCTCTGTACAGCTGGCAGCATCGCTCGCAGTACATGGGCCATGAACAGCGGCATTAGCAAAAATAACGCAATGATACATGACAGCCCGCCCCCTAAGAATGCTAGCGCTTTGCCTCCTCCTCCATCGTCCGGACTGCCATAGCCGATTAGGATTGCAAGTAAGGACACCGTCGCTAACAGTAAGCCCCAATTCCGCCGGCGCGAGGAGTTGACAAAATCGATTTTTTCATTCTCCTCGAACAATTGAATCGGCAATGCTTTCGATGCCTTATAGGCTGGTATGGCTAGAAAAACTTGAATGACAATTGCACACAAGACTGCCACTATAGTCGCAACGGTCCAGCTAAATGTCGCTGCCTCCGTCTCTATGGAAAATAATCGCCCGAAGGTTGGTTGGATCAATTGATTGCCGCCAGCCGCCAACAGCAGCCCTAGTACTGTACCCGTGACATTTATTAACGTACTTTGAATGAAAACGATTTTGGCAATTTGTTTTGTCCGTGCTCCCATTGCACGCATGATGGCAAACTGATTCCGGTTTTTATATAGCAGCAAGTCGAAATTGGATATGACCATCATCGACGTCACCAGCAATATTAAAACCGCCATGACACCAATGAACACCGTCAAGGATTCCATATTCTGTTTAACGAAGTCTTCTTGCTCCATGACATCAATCCGCAGTCTGTCATCAAACTTTTGCAAATCTATTGCCATCGACACGACATCCGTCCCGGGAACAGCCTTGATCATCAGGGCAGTTGTCGTCAGCTCATAGTCGTTGCTCGGAAACGATTGGGCTGTCTCTAGTGAAAAGATAAGCATATCCGGAACAATGCCCGCCCCTTCAATATTGCCAATTATTTCGACCAGCTTGAACCGGCCGTTTTCGATTTCCACGTCATCCCCGACAGCCAGCTCCAAAGAGTGGGCCAACTGCTCCGACATGGCGACGGATGTTTCGTCCAAATCAACTGTTGTATTGTACCGGCTTCTCGCAAGATCATCGTTTCCCATTCCTACGGTATATACACTTCCACCTAAAGGCTCGACAAATGCTCTTGTCACAAACACTTTTGAAATTTCTTCCGTGCCCGGATGCGCAGCCGCAAGGTCGAATAATGCCTGTTCATCATAGTCCGGACCTTCGCTGTCATAGACGATCGCTAAATCCTGTTCCCCAAACAATGCCTTCATTTCATCCTGCACCGATTGCTTCGCATTGGACGAAAAGACGGACAAGGTGACAATTAAGGATACAGCGATGGCAATGCTGACAAGCGAGGTGAAGACAATAAACGGATTGGCACGGAAAAATCGGAAAGCGAGTTCATTTAACGACTTCATGTGTACGTCCCTCCAAAATCACCTGGAAGATGCGCATGATTTCTTCCATATCTCCATTGCCTTTGCACGTATACGTATCAACCATTTCACCATCATGGAAAAACAGTACACGATCCGCATACGTTGCAACATTCGGATCATGTGTCACGACGAGCATGCTTTGGTTCAGCTTTACCTTCAACTCTGTCAGCACCCGCAAAATATCATTCGATGTATTGGTATCCAAATTGCCCGTTAACTCATCTGCAAGTACGATCGGGGGTTCTGTAATTAAAGCCCGGCCAATTGCCACACGTTGCTGCTGGCCTCCCGAAAGCTGAACCGGACGGTGGTGCCGCCACTCCCGAAGCCCCATCAGCTCTACCATAGCGCTAGTCTTTTGCCGAATTTGCTCCTTCGTCTCATTTTTTATCAAAAGGGGCAGCCCAATATTCTCTTCCACCGTCAAATCTTTAAGCAAATGAAAGGATTGAAAGATAAAACCAATATGGTCTCGGCGGAAATCTGTCGCATTCGGCTCCCGAAACATTTGTTTCGCCGATTGGCCGTTGATGACGATATTCCCCGAGGTCGGTTCGTCCAATGCACCAAGTATATTAAGCAGCGTGCTCTTTCCTGAACCACTCGTGCCCATGACGGCTATCAGCTCGC
The DNA here is from genome assembly GCF_057373025.1 of Sporosarcina sp. AD_1. Lineage (NCBI taxonomy): Bacteria > Bacillati > Bacillota > Bacilli > Caryophanales > Caryophanaceae > Sporosarcina > Sporosarcina sp. AD_1. The sequence goes on along the minus strand of NZ_JBPVIR010000006.1, from coordinate 237,002 downwards.
CTTTCTTTAATGTGAATGAAATGCTTTTCAGCGCTTGTACAGAGCCTCCTGCAACTTCATAGGTTTTAGACAGCTTTTCTACTGACAAGACATCCATGTGAATCCTCCCGCTTTCTTTATCTGATACTCCAAGCATACGGTGGAAGCACAGGGCCATCCATCGAAGTAGCGAACAAAAGACCTGCGGCAACTTACATTTTTGTCATTTGTCTGATCGGATCTGCTTTTGTAGATTCTTTCAATCTCTTCATCCTCTCTCTCCTAATCTACTATGAAGCTAATCAGACGGGGTTGCGACTGATTGAAGAATGGGTAACGGCGCATGCCATAGATTGCAGCTTTGAGGAAATGGATTCTTTTGTGTTCTCTCGAAATGGAACGAATACGCAGAACTTGGAGAAGGAAGCAGCCGCATATGAAAAGATTTGGATTGCAAGCGTCATGTCAGATTATGTTGCCTTTTACTTGAAGCGGACTTGATTCAGAAGTAATATTTGGATAATTATGGTTGCTTCTTAATTAGTGATGTTTTAGAGTTTACACATAAAGGAGGAGAGTGCATGGCGTTCAAAAATTACAGCAGGAACACAAGAGGTGTTATTTCTGTACTTGCCATGGCAATCATTGCCCCACTCGTTGGCTATTTGTTTGGATTAGATCTCTATTATGCGTTAGGCATATGGACGGGTTCGCTGATTGTATTATTAATAAACGGGATTTACCTCATTGTGAAGAAGCAAATCAAAAAAAAGATTGACCAAGTGGATAACTTCGAATGACTTTGCCCTCTGCCCAGTTATGCTAACCTCTTTTCATGTACGAAAATGGTTTGTAATCTTCCTTTCACCGTGGCTGAAGCTGATTTTCTTTGCACCTGTTCAAATACTCAAGGGTAAAAGCATTTGGTCCAACAACATGGAACCCCCCGGCACTTGAGCTATCCCCATAATAAAAGCCAGTCGCACAGTTCTCCCCTCGAACCATGCGTCTGGCCAACTAGCATTCATTTCTTTTTATTTTCAATCAGACCAATTCCAAGACCAGTCGGATCCACAAGATATGCCAAGTAGAAATCGTCAAACTCCATCTTCTCCCGCAAAACGAGCGCGCCCATGTCTGTCGCCTTCCCGATTGTTTTATCAATCGAGTCCACTTCGACTTGGATGCGGACGCCATGTGGATAATCACTCGGCCCCTTGCAAATGCCCCCATCGATACCGCCTGTATTATCCGAAGCTGTCACCGGCCAATACTCCCAATTCGGCGGTGCTATGCTCCAACCAAACACTTCACCGTAAAACTCGATAGCCTTCTCCGGATGTTGGCTGTTCAACTCAAACCCTACAACTTTTCCCATAACTTTTCCCTCTTCCCCTACATTGAATACCCACCTAAGGGCTGAATATTGCAAATAAATTATACAATAAATAGCAGAAAGATGGTATTGAAAAAAGCAACACCATGTTCATCAGGTCTTCCTTGCGCTAAAATAGAAAGTAACAGGAGAGTAATTGGGGTGATCAAATAATGAATGAACCAATCAATATAAAATTCTGGACACTTTGCATGGTGCAGAAAGGTGATTACGTTCTCTTGCTGGACCGACAGCATGATCATTTCAACGGATTTATTCCGCCTGGGGGGAAGGTCGATTTCCCTGAATCCTTTACAGATGCGGCAATTCGTGAAGTGAAGGAAGAAACGGGTTTGGATGTCAGCCACTTGATTTACAAAGGTTTATATGAATACGTTAACCCAGTCAAAAAAGACAGATATATGATTTTCAATTATTGGACGGACTCCTTTACGGGAACCCTATCAGAAGAGACACGTGAAGGGAAACCGATGTGGATACACAAAGAGGAAGCCATCCACCTCCCGATGCAGCAGTCCGTCAAAAGAAGATTTCCCTTGTTTTTCGAGGAAGGAACATTTGAAATACAGGTGGAATGGGACGAAGAGAACAACAAAGAAGGAAGCGTCCGGATTAGACGAACATAATTTGGTGTAAGTAAAATAAATAATGGAGTCGATTAATATGGAAGCAGAACAATGTAAGGTCGAAGAAGCACTCGGAATCTTAGTCGGGAAATGGAAGCCGATCATCTTATTAAACCTTTTCAACGAAGGTACATTGCGGTTCAGTGAATTGAAACGTCTCATGCCAGGCATCACGCAAAAGATGCTGACAAAGCAGCTGCGGGAATTAGAAGAGGAAGACATCGTCGACCGCATCGTCTATCCTGAAGTGCCGCCCCGTGTGGAGTATTCAATCTCAGAATACGGAAAAAGCCTGCAGACCGTACTGAATACCATGCATGAATGGGGTACGGCACACGCCATTCGAAAAGGAAAATTAAAATGATAATAGGCTGTCCGGCGACTTTTGGCCGGACAGCTTTTTCATGGATTCTTTATTTGATTAATAATGTCAAATACAGCCCAACTAGCGTAATGAATAGGATAGGAAGCGTCAAAACAATCCCTGTCTTGAAATAAGTTCCCCATGATATTTTAATCCCTTTTCGGCTCAGAACATGCAGCCAGACAAGTGTAGCCAGCGAACCGATTGGCGTTATTTTCGGCCCTAGATCAGAACCAATCACATTCGCATAAATCAGAGCTTCCCTTAATATCCCAGTAGTATCCGTTTCCGCAATAGCAAGGGCATTCACCATGACCGTCGGCAAATTATTCATGACAGAAGACAAGAATGCAGCAAGGAACCCCATCGCTACAGTACCGACAAACAGTCCTTGATTCGCCGCGGCTTCTATCACAGCGGCGAGAGCGTTTGTCAGCCCTGCATTCCCCAGCCCGTACACCACAACATACATCCCGACGGAGAAGAAAACGATATTCCAAGGTGCCCCTTTTATGATTTTAGCCGTATTCACGGCGGCACTCTTGCGCGCCAGAACTAAAAACAGCAGTGCAATGCTCCCCACAATGAACGACACCGGAATCCCAGTCCATTCGCTAGAAAAATAGCCAATTACCAAGACGGCGAGCACACCCCATGAAAGACGGAATAAGCGCAAGTCTTTAATCGCCTGTTCCGGCTCTTTCAATTTGTCTAGCTGATACGTACGCGGAATGGATTTTCTAAAATAAAGAAGAAGCACGATAATCGTTGCCAGCAATGAGAATAGATTTGGAATGACCATATGTATTGCATATTCAACAAAGCCAATACCAAAAAAATCAACAGATACAATATTCACGAGATTGCTCACGATGAATGGCAGGCTTGTCGTATCGGCAATAAAACCACTCGCCATTATAAATGGGAAAATCATTTTTTCTTCGAAGTTTAAATTCCGCACCATCGCCAGAACAATCGGAGTTAAAATGAGAGCTGCTCCATCATTTGCAAATAAAGCCGAAACCACTGCTCCAAGCAGGCTCACATAGACGAACATCCGAACGCCGTGTCCTCTTGCGATTCGCGCCATATGAAGCGCCGCCCATTCAAACAGACCGATTTCATCCAAAATAAGTGAAATGATAATGATGGCAATAAAGCTGAGGGTTGCATTCCAAGTGATTCGCACCACTTCCACTACATCCCCGGCATTCACAACACCCACAAGTAACGCAAGCAAAGCTCCTATACAAGCAGACCATCCGATATTTAATCCTTTCGGCTGCCAAATGACAAAAACTAATGTTGCAATGAAAATAAGACTGGCTATTATCAGCATCGCATATCACCCCCGTCTTGGCATACGGGAATTGCATTGATCCCATCAATAACAGCCTCTACAATAGGTGATAGCCCTTCTGCCAATCGGACATACTTCCAATTACCAGATTTACGCTCGGTAATAATGCCCGCCTCTCTCAACTTGCGTAAATGCTGGCTTACAGCAGGTTGCGAAATTGGCAAAACATCAACAAACTGACATACGCATACTTCTCCGTTTTTCATACATGCCAGCAAGGTTAAACGATTGATATCCGCCAAGGCTTTTAGCTGCTTTTCAATTACATGAATATCCATAATTCCCCCTATATAAGCAATCACTTATATAGGATACAGGCAAGCTCATCTGTTGTAAATAGTCATTCGAAGGTACAACGTCAGAAGTCGCGAATCAATAGATCCGAGTTGACCGGCGCAAGTCCAATCTGACGGGCCCAAATAGACAGTTGCCCAATATGATGGACTTCATGCGTGACGATGTGTGACAACACCTTCTCAAAGGAAAACGAAACAATGTCTCCATTTCTTTTTTGAATTTCGAGTATCCTGTTATTTCCTCGAGCCCTCCTCAGTTCAAGCAAAAAGAGTTTCGTCCTTTGCCGGGTCAGCATATCGTACGATTTAACTTCATCCAATTGAGTGATAGCCTTGAGATCTGTATGCATGACTGGTTGATTCCACATTTGATTAATCCAGAGCTGCTCACAATCAATAACATGATAAAGTGTATGCAGAAAACTCCCCATCCCGCCGATTCTCTTTTGAATTAGTTCATCGTAGGGAATTTCTTCACACCACTGTATCCATTCCTCACGCACTTGCCAATTATATCGAAATAGCTTCTCAAGCATGTCCTTCCCCCATTTACTAGATAAGTTTCAATGTCTTTAGCGCGTATTCAATTCCTTCATCTGCACAATTTTTTGTAACAAAATCTGCAATTCGCTTTAGATTGTCATGTCCATTGCCCATCGCTACACCTAAACCAACCAAATGGAATAAATCAATATCATTTTCACCATCCCCAAACGCAATGGCTTCGGACGGCTGCAAATGAAAATACTCCAAAACATGCTGGGCTGCAATAGACTTCGAAACTTCGTTCTGCAACACATTTGCGATCTGGGGATGCCATTGTTGAAAACGCAAACCGGGAAATTCTTTTTCGTAAAGCTGTATCGTATCCTGGTTTCCATATAAGCACATCAAATAGATTTCTTTATGTATAGCCTGATCATCCTGCTCAGGAAATGCGTCCAATGACAATGTCTCTCGTAAAGCAGTAAGTGTATCTTCATTTCGGATGCCATTCATCGTCAATGTCTCTGTAAAATAAGTAAGCGAATGTCCGCTACGTTCCGCAAATTGGTGGATACTCGTCACGGTTTCCTGACTCAATACTGACTTGAATATCACTTCATCTTTATACTTCACATAAGCTCCGTTCGCTGTAATGAATGCATCAATCCCAAGCGACTCAAGGTCAAGACACATGGATAACGGCCGTCCAGTCGCAGCGACCACCATATAATTATTTTTCTTTAATTGGCGGATCGCCCTTTGAGTAGCTGCAGACACTTTCCCCGTTTGATAGTCGACCAATGTGCCATCCACATCAAAGAAGATGATTTTATAAGCCAATTTATATCCCCCTTTTAGTAATCAATTTTTCACCATAAATAACTTATCTCTTTTTAGAATATGAAGAATATCCTTCTCCAATGGGAGATGTAAAAGTGCTGTCCGACGACTATTTTCTTCGGACAGCATTTTAGAAAAAAATTCGTTACTAAGTATTGTTATTCTAGCTTCTCAGCTTCTTTCATTACCCCTTTTGAAATTCCCAGTTATCTTTGCCATTATTAATTGTTCTTCCGTTGTATCTTCAGCTGCATGAATTCTCTTTAGAAACTTCTCTGCTTCTTTTCCTTTTAAGATTTTCACCTGCCTGCCGTAAAAAGACCGTATTATCTTTGGACACGCGGTAATTGAAAGGTTCTTCACCTAACCGATTTCTTTTATCAATAGTATTCAAGAAGCCCACTCCTTACATTCCACACTCCTATTCTCCATTCGACTATTAATGCTTCCTACTAAATCTCCCCTGCTCTTTCCGCTTTTTGTACGGAAAGAAAAACGCTACGTGCTCCTACACTAAGCAAAATTCTACTTAGTATTCGCTAACAGACGATAATTCAAATTGCCGCCCTTTACTTTAAAAAAGTATATTCAAATTCCCACACCAATTTGATTATCCTTTCAATCCGTTTGTTCGCCACCGACCAATCAAAATCCTTTCTTTACTATTTATGCTACACTGGCTCTAAGGAAAAAGGAGTGAGAAACATGGAACAAGCTGCGATTTTCGATATGGACGGCACTCTGTTTCAAACAGATTTGATTCTAGAACTGTCGCTCGATGATACGTTCGCGCATTTGCGCTCGTTGGGTGCTTGGGAAGGCGAGACGCCAATTGATACATACCGCAATATTATGGGAGTGCCTTTGCCTGAAGTGTGGGCGACTTTGTTGCCGAATCATTCTGAGGAGATGAAGGAGTTGGCGGACTCTTATTTCCTGAAGAGATTAATTGAGAATATTGAATGTGGAAAAGGGGCTCTCTATCCTGACGTCAAGAAAGTTTTTGGCTACCTGAAAGAGAATGGGATTGTCATTTTTATTGCAAGCAACGGATTGCCGGACTATTTGGAGGCTATTATACGTTATTATGGCTTGGATGAATGGGTGACGGAAACGTGTAGCATAGAGCAAGTCGATTCCTTGAACAAGAGTGATTTAGTCAGAAGCATTCTTGAGAAATATGAAATCAAAGATGGAGCTGTGATTGGAGACCGGCTGTCTGATATCTATGCAGCAAAAGACAACGGATTACTTTCAATTGGATGCCGGTTTGATTTTGCTAAAGAGGAAGAACTGGTCCACGCGGATCGGGTCATCAATGATCTGACGGATCTTCAATCAATACTGCCATAAAAAAGGCCATCCTGTCTTTTTCAAGACGGGATGGCTCTTCCTATTTCAATCAGTTCAAAGAACTCATTTTATTGTAGAACGCAATGAAGTTCTGAACAACGCTGTCTAAGAAATCGATCGTTGCAGCATCTGTCAATTCGCCTTCTTCATTCATCTTTTGATGAACAGAACCGATGTACACTTCGTTATTCGGCAGGATAGCCGGAGAAAGCATCGGATTAGATAGGATTTCGCGCAAGTGGATTTGCGCACGCACGCTTCCTAGAACACCCATGGACGAACCGATGATAAACGCCGGCTTGTCTTTAATGGCAAAATTGCTGCGGGACAACCAGTCCACGGCATTTTTTAATGCACCTGGTATAGAGAAATTGTATTCTGGCACTGCGAACAGAACAGCATCAGAATCGCGCACATCTTCCATAAATGCTTTTACAGACTCAGATGGATTGCTTTCTTTAGCCACTGAGAACATGTCGACATCATTGATAAATACAGGTGTGATGTCCAATTGGCCCGCATATTTTGTGCGGAGGTATTCAACTAATTTCAAGTTGTATGAGGTCGGGCTTGTGCTTCCGATAATCGCTTTTACTTTGATTGTCATGCTGCTGAACTCCTTTGTTTGTAACTTAGGCTCTCGATAGCATTTCCCTGCCATCTATCGCCTATACATAGTATGCCGGAACGCAGCTTAAAAAGGAAGTACGCACTTAAAAGTGGCATAGTATACTAAAAGATACCATGAATCACATTGTGAAAATGCAAGCATTTTGAGACAATGGTTCCAGTTAGGAAATATGTGGACTGAAGGGTGACAAGCTTTGATGATGACAAGCCGGATGAAGACTCGGAATATTGTACTCACAATTAGCAGTTTTGTATTTTGTCTAATCGCTTTACGAATAGGTTGGTTTTTGTACTTCAATGCACCTGAACATCAAACGGCTGTTAAAGGGGTTGCCGATCTTCGGGAAGAGACCTTGAAAGACAATAAAACAGTCTCTTTGAATGGGGAGTGGATTTTTCACCCTTCGGAATTCATTACAAAAAGTACATTAAAAGACGAGAAACCAAAATATATCCAAGTACCGCAGAATTGGAGCACGATTTTGGATTCTTCACGGGATGCTGAAATCGAATACGGCTCCTATCAATTGACCATTCTTCTTCCGGAACAGGAGGAAACGATCTATGGCATTCAATTGCGTGGATTTGAAACGTTCGCAAGTATCTATGTCAACGGAAAGTTAATTAATAAAGAGAATATCGCAGCCTCACAGCCTGAAAAAAAAATAAAAAAACAAGGGCCCATGACGGCTATTTTTTCAACGACGGACAAAAAGATCGACCTTGTGATCCAAGTATCCAACTTTGATAATCTCGAGTCTGGCGGTTTGAATGATTCCATCCGCTTTGGTCTTCAGACAGCTATTGTCAAAGAGGCGTCCTTCTCGCAAGGGATCCAGATGCTCGTGAGTATGATATTTTTCCTGCATAGCATTTATGCATTGGCCATTTTCCTCATTGGAAAAGGATACTACGAAAAAGAACTGCTCTACTTCAGTCTCTTGTTAGCATTGAACGGCTTTATTCTTTTAATTGACGATCATGTACTGCTCCAGCTGCCCATTGTCAACGATCTGTACATAAAAGTGCTCTTTGTATTGCTCATCAGCCTATTGATAGTTACTTTGAAATTCATAAATGTTCTTTTTCACATCCAGTCGAAGGTTTCAAACATCCTGTACATATTATTCATCCCCATTGCCGTCCTATTGCTGACAACGTCACTTTTATATACAGCACCGATGCAAGGGTTTTTGATGATCTATAGTATTTCTATTGCCGTACTGCTTATTATTCCGACCATTTCATCGATCCGAAAAGGAAATGTCGATGGGATTTTCATCTTATTCTATATTCTTTGTTTCATTTCAAATGGCGCCTGGGGAACTGCCATAAAAACGGCTGTCGTCAATATTCCGTACTACCCGTTCGACTATCTCGTCTCAATCATGGTGATCGCCTTGCTTTTATTCCGAAGACATATGATGGTCATCCGCTTGAACAATGAGCAAAATAGGAAATTAGCGAAAGCGGATATCCAAAAAGATATCTTTCTTGCGAATACGTCGCATGAACTTCGCAATCCATTGCACGGAATTCTCAATATCGCGCATTCTATACTGGAAGATAATTCGTCGACCCTTTCCCAGCGCGAGAAACAAAATCTTGAACTCCTTCTGCAAATCGGGAATCGGATGTCCTATACGCTGAATGACTTGCTTGAATTGGATAAGTTGGAGGATGGTCGAATCAAATTACATCAGAAGCCACTCGATATCCAAAACCTGACGTCCGGGGTCATTGACATGGTTCATTTCATTAAAAATACGAGTAAATTGACGATCACTTCCACCATTCCGACAAACTTTCCTTCCGTTTATGCGGATGAAAGCCGGCTCGTCCAAATCTTATTTAACCTGCTCCATAATGCGGTGAAATTTACGGATGAAGGCAGGATAACCATTCGTGCCAGCCATAATCAAAAAGAAGCCGCGATTTCAATTGAAGATACAGGAATGGGCATGACGAAAGACGTGATGGACCGGATTTTCGATCGGTATGAACAAGCCACGGACACAGGTCAAGAAGGAATTGGTCTTGGCTTAACGATTTCCCGGCAATTAGTGGAATTGCATGGTGGAAGGATTACCGTTGAATCCGAGTTCGGAAAAGGAACTACATTCACGTTCACGATCCCCTTATCGGAAGGCGTACAACAGGAAACGATTTTGCCAGCAAAAGTTAATTCCTATAAGGCATCTTTCCAAGCAACCAACGAAAAGGCTGCAGAACAAGACGCTCCATCGGGAGGTTCTATCCTGATTGTCGATGACGATCCAGTCAACCTGAAAGTAATCAGCAGTATTCTCGAAGGGCAATATACTGTGGCAACAGCCGAAAGTGGCTCGGAAGCACTCGGCTTGATCAGAACCGAAATGTACGATCTAATCATTTCTGACGTCATGATGCCGGAAATGTCCGGTTATGAGTTGTGTGCGGAAATTCGAAAGAACTACACAATCGCAGAACTGCCGATCCTGTTGCTGACGGCACGCAACCAGACAATGGATATTTACGCCGGTTTTCAGGCAGGGGCAAACGATTATGTAGCGAAGCCCGCAAATGCTATTGAACTGAAAGCCCGTGTTCATGCGCTCTTAACGCAAAACAAAGCGATTCAAGAACAGCTCAGACTGGAAGCCGCCTATTTACAGGCACAGATTAAACCGCATTTCCTATATAACACATTGAACACAATTGCGTCGCTCGGTGAGCTGGATCCGTCCCGCATGGTGGAACTGTTGCATGAGTTCGGAAACTATTTGAATCGAAGTTTCCACGTGGCCAATACACAAAGCCTGATTCCGCTAAAAGATGAAATCGACTTGGTCCGTTCGTACTTGTTTATCGAAAGCGAACGGTTCGGAGACCGGCTGCAAATCATCTGGGATATGGAGGACATCCACGGAATTTACATCCCTCCCCTCTCCATCCAAACCATCGTGGAAAATGCGGTCAATCATGGAGTGCTCAAGAAGACAGAAGGGGGAACCGTCAAAATTTCGGTTACTCATGACGAGCAATTCACTACGATCACGATCCAAGACGATGGTGTCGGCATGCCTGCACACAAAGTAACGGAACTTTTAACAGAACCGAACTACCACCAGCACGGCATAGGGATTGCGAATACAAACCGACGTCTGATCCAGCTGTTCGGAAAAGGATTGGTTATAGAAAGCCATGTGAATAAAGGAACGACTATCTTCTTTCATGTGCCGAAGCAGCCGTAGAAGGTGATATGTAATGAAAAAGGAAGCCATAATACATTAATGTGGCTTCCTGTTTTCTTCATGTATTAAACACCTATATCATGCTGTTTTTTAATCAATGCTATCTGCCCCGCATGAATACCAGCATGGTACATAAGCCTGCCGATTGCCTCGAGCGGCGTAGAAGCACCCATGCGAGACTCAACTGGTATGGTCCACTTTTCCTCCGGTAAATCGCGGATCGCCTCCATCACATGCTGATCGGAAGCCTGCAGCAATGCGAGCAATTCGGCCCTTGTCCGAAAAGGCAGAAGCTTTGCCGGTTGCTTCTTTCCTAAAAACCATTCTGCGAATAAGAACTCAACTTCCGCCGTATGGTGCAGTAAAAAACGGATGGTTGTATCACCAAGTGCCAAATCCAGTTGCTCTTCTGTCAGGCCTTCCGCAGTTTTGACGAACCGTTGGCGAAGTGCATTCCACATTGCAAGTACCGGTGCCTGATTGTATGTTTGTAGTTGATCTGTCATCAGCTTATGCCCCCGGTTTATTTGATTTGTCAACAACAACATGCTTGAATTTCGTTCCATCGAGGCTGACATCGAAAGCCATACCGAAACCAACGACGTAGCGGCCTTCTGTTGGTGTCAGTTCGAATAAAGAAAAATCAAGACCTCTCAGCATATTCAACATCTTGGAATCAAACTTCTCGTTGAATACAGCGAAAATCTCCTCATGCCCTTCATTTCCGATATTACGAGGGACGCATCTCCATCTAGCACGTTCAGTCGCAAACGCATTCGCAACGGAAGACTCATCCGCCACAAGGAATACATCCACCATCTCTGCGCTTTCCATAAAACGATAATGCTCTGCCACTTGGCTTATATAGATGTAAAGCTTGCCGTCTTTTTGAATGAACGGCGCACAGCTCGTAAACGGAATTCCGTCTTCATCTAACGTAGCCAAAATGAGATTCTTCCTGTCTTCTATGAATGCCATATATTTTTCTTTGTTTTTATCCAAATCAATTGTTTTTACCATTTCCCATGTCCTCCTTATAATCGAGCCGTATGCAGCAAATGAATGCGCGGCTTTTTCTCTTTGCAATCACACTGAATTTCACAATTCATCCGATATACATCGCGAACCATGTCTGTCGTCATTACTTGGGAAGGACTGCCGCACATCTGCTTCCTCCCCTCCCTGACTACAACGATGCGATCGCTATAATGGGAAGCCTGATTCAAGTCATGAAGCACCATGATGACGGTCATCCCCATCTCTTGATTCAACTCCTGCACCAACTCCAACACCTCATGCTGATGGGATATGTCCAAATAGGTCGTTGGTTCGTCGAGCAACAGGATTTTCGGCCGCTGTGCCAGTGCCATCGCAATCCATGCACGCTGGGATTCTCCGCCTGACAAGGAGACCACTCGCCGTTCTTTGTAGTTTGATAGATGAGTCTTCTCGAGAGCCCATCCGATGATTTCTTCGTCCTCTTTCCCTAGCTTCTCAAACCATTTCTTGTGGGGATATCTTCCGTAGGCGACCAGATCAGCTACCGTCATATCGTCAGGCGCCACGTTCCTCTGGCTCAGCATGCATAATTTGCGCGCTGTCTGCTTCGGATGCATCGATTTGACATTGATACCTTCCAATTCAATTTTCCCTTCACTAACTGTTGTCTGACGGGCAATCGCTTTCAATAAGGTTGATTTTCCCGAACCGTTTGGACCGATAATGGAGACGATCTCCCCTTTGTTCACGGAGAAGGAAAAATCATGAATGACCGTCTTCCGTTCATAACGGATGGAAATGGAGTCGACTTGCAACATATTAGAAAACACTCCTTCTCATCAAATACAAAAAATACGGCCCGCCGATGACAGCCATGACAATCCCCGCGGGAATTTCAAGCGGCGCAAACAACGTACGCCCTCCTGTGTCAGCAACTAATAAGACAAGTGCCCCGAGTGCCATACTCATCGGCAATAAATACTTATAATCCGACCCGACAATAAATCGAGCCATATGCGGTACAATCAAGCCTACAAAACCGATCATTCCAATGGCGGCAACAGAGATGGCAGCCAAAAATACAGCAAGTACCGATAACCAGATGCGGATCCGGTTGACGTTCTCACCGAGATTCATGGCCACCTGATCACCGAGCCGGATGACATTGGCTTTTCGGATTGCAAATAAGGAAAGGATCCAGCCAACAATGGAATAAGGAAGCACCATCCATACGACGTTATTGCCTTTTGCAGCTAAACTTCCGTTCATCCACTGCACAGCGGATGGCAGCCGGTCGCTATACATGATGGACAGATATCCAACAACACCTCCACATAATGCATTCACGGCGACTCCTGCCAAAATAATCGTAATCGGCGAAATCCCTCGTCTACGCCATGCCAATCCATAAACAACGGTCGCAGCCAAAATCCCGCCGAGAAATGCGGCAATCGGGACGAACCCGAGATACTCCGGAAAGGCCAGCATAATGACTAGCACAGCAACCGCAGCTCCACTTGTTACTCCTGTCAATCCTGGATCGGCGAGTGGATTGCCCATCACTGCTTGCAAGATGGCACCGGAGATTGCAATGTTCGCTCCAATGATCATCGCCAATAGGACGCGCGGCAGCCGGATGTTAAAGATGATCGTGTCATTCACGGCATCTGCAGCCGTCTTGAACAGCGTTTGCAAGATGTCAGGCACAGGGACTGTCACGCTCCCGACACCGATCGCAAGGATAGCAGCCACGGCAACCAGTGCGAATGTAACGCTAACTGTCATCCCGTTTCGAGCCTTTGTCATCATTCCTTACAGCCCTCTCTCTTTATTCATAGAAGTATGTGGCAATATCCGTCAAAGCACGTTCGGCATTTTGAATGGACGTTACGCCAAACACTTCATAATCCAAAATATGAATGTTGTCGTTCTGATAAGCCGAAAGCTTCTTCCATGTTTCGTTTTTCTCCACTTCTTTTTTGAACATGTCCTCGGATGCCCCGTGATCGCCTGAAGCCAATACTAGAATGAGATCCGGGTCCGCTGCCACTACATCTTCCAAGTTCAAGGCCGAATAGGTATCCTTCGCTTGCAGGATGGTGGTCGCAATATTCTCAGCGCCCAATTTATCTATCAGGCTGCCGATATACGACTTTTCATTCATGACCATGAAGGAATCCGCAGTGCCGATCATCAGCATGACACTTGGCAGTTCCTTGCCTGCTCCTTTTTCTTTCAGTTCCTCTTCTTTCTTTTGCAACTTATCCAATACCGCATGCATTTCTTGCTCTTTATTGAAATAGGTTCCTAATGCGGAAAAGCTCGTTTTTAAGTCATCGAATGAATCTGTAGGCAAGTAAGCAGTTTGTAAATTCATCCCTTTCAGGCTTTCATCCAAGGAGCTCTGTAGTGACTTTGCGCCCAGCAACAAATCCGGCTGCAGGCTTGTAATTACCTCTAAGTCAGGCGCCATTGGGGAGCCGATCTGATCAATTGAATCAAACTCCTTTGGCAAAGGATTTGTTGAAGTCGGAACGCCAACCGGTGTAATATCCAGCAGATTCAACAATTCCGCTAACGGCACTGACGTCGTAATAATCCTGTCCACTTCTGTCTCTGGGAATTGTTTCATCAATTCTTCGAGCTTTTTCTCATCCACTCCATATGTATTTTCGTTAGATGTCTCTTGTTGCTCTTCTTCCGCCTGAGCGGACACCTGATCAGCCTTTTCAGTCTCTCCTTTATCAGACGTACAAGCCGTTAATGCCAGTGAAGCTCCTACTAATAAAACACCGAATAACTTCTTCAATCTCGTTCTCCTCCAATTGATAATGATTTTCAATTTCATTAAACAAATGATAACCGTTCTCATTCTCAATTGTCAACTTAATTTCTCAATAAGAATCAAAAGCACTGGAAAGTCCGCTTATTTCCTTCATCAAAAAAGCCATTCGCAAACGATTTTATTGTGAACTCTACTCTACAGATAGTTATATAGATTTTTATGGTCAACATGAAATAACTCAATTGACAATGTGTATATATTGTATATAATGTATATACACAAGAATAATTTTATATATCAAGAATGATAGGAGGTCCGGCATGCAGCTTTTAATTTCCAACAGCTCCAAAGAGCCGATTTACAATCAAATTAAAGATCAGATAAAGCAAAAAGTGTTGTCAGGTGAATTGCAGGAAGGCGATGCCCTGCCCTCTATGCGGCAGCTGGCTAAGGATTTGCATATTAGTGTTATCACAACGAAACGGGCCTATGAAGAACTTGAAAAAGAGGGATATATTTATTCGATTATCGGCAAGGGTTCCTTCATCGCAGAGCAAAATGTCGACATGATCAAAGAGAAGAAATTGACCGCCGTGGAAGAGAAGTTGATAGAAGTAATTGCGAATAGCAAGGAAATTGGACTTTCTCTAAAAGAGTTAAAGGAATGGATTACGATACTATACGAGGAGTAGATAACAATGGAACATGTAATCGAGTTGAAAAATGTGAACAAATCATATGATCACTTCAGCGTTTCAGACGTATCCCTGCAAATAAAAAAAGGGTTCGTTACAGGTATTATCGGTTCGAATGGTGCCGGAAAATCGACGATCATGCGAATGATTTTGAACTTGCTGAAGCCTGATTCCGGCGAGGTCCAAGTGTTCGGAATGGACTATGCCAAACACGAGAAAAGCATCAAAGACCGCATCGGGTTTATCTTCAGCGAAGATGTACTGTACGATGAATTGACCTTGCACGATCAGAAGAAGCTCATCGCCCCTTGTTATTCCAAGTGGGATGATGCCTTGTTCCACCAGTATTGCGACTCGTTTGAGCTGCCGTTGAAACAAAAACTGAAATCTTTTTCAAAGGGAATGAAAGTGAAAGCCACTCTTGCCATCGCACTTTCCCACCAAGCCGAACTATTCATCATGGATGAACCGACTGCAGGGCTAGATCCCGTTTTCCGGAGAGAATTTCTTGATATTATGCAGGACATCATGCTGGATGGGGAAAAATCGATCGTCCTGTCGACCCATATTATGAGCGATTTATCATCTATCGCAGACTATATTACGTATGTCCAAAAAGGGCAAATTGTTTTTTCGAAGGAAATACACGAGCTCCAAGAAAACTATGCAGTCGTCCGTGGCGGCATCGAGCTGCTCGACCGCGATACAGAACAATGCTTCCTCGCCATAAAAAGAACCAACACGGGTTTTGAAGGGTTATCAGCAAATTTCGATGCAGCAGAATCCCTCTTCGGCACCGAAGCTGTCATTGAAAAAGCAAGCCTGGAGGACATCATGTACTACATGCAAGGAGGTAAGAATGTTGCTGTTGTTAATTAAAAAGGATCTGGCGATTCATAAATTATCGTGGCTGCTCTATTTTGCCATGCTGTTGTTTTTTATGGTTTTTAACAAAGACGTTATGTTTGTCGTGGCTATCATTACCGCTATTGTCACCATGAATACATTTCATTTTGACGAACTTGCCCATGGGAATAAGCTTTGGAACTCTTTGCCCTTTACTCGTAAAGAAATAGTGAGCGCGCGTTATTCCACTTTGCTAGTCGTGTTAGTGTTGGTAACCGGAGCTGTGATGGCAATTGCCAGAATTACTAACGGAGAATGGAGTTCCGCCTTCTCCCGGCTCGCGATTTGGGAAGAAGTGATCGGCAGTTTTGTCGTCATGATGGTATCCGCCAGCCTATTCTTTCCGTTAGTCTATAAGTTTGCGCAAAAGAAAACGATTTTCACATTCGTTATTCTGTACATCGCCACCGCCATCGCTGGGGTGTATGCTGTTTATTATGTGTATAAGTATTTAATTGAGAACACATCTTTCATCCATTCCATCGGTATCGGTATGTATTGGGCCTTGCTGGCATTAGGTTCGCTCATTTGTTATGCCCTCTCTTGGGTGGTGTCCTTACAGATCTACAAGGCGAAGGAATTCCTGTAATAAAATTAAGGAGGTAAACAATGAAACACGCAAAACGATCCCCCCTGCAAAAATGGCTGTTGATCATCGGTGGATTTATTGCAGCACAAGGTATTTTCATTGTTACAGATGGAACATTTTTAGAATTGAATCTAAATGATGCAGGTAATTTTGCAAAGAAGATTGCAGGCAACCTCTTCTTTTTAGACTGGATCTCGCTCTATGAGAATTTTGTATATCGCTTACTGACTGTCCTCGCCATTCTCCAAATTGCATTTATGGCAATAAAGGATATTGCTGAGCTGACAAGAATAGGGCGCAATGTATAAGTTCACCCCCTCAAGTCATGTGCTTGAGGGGGTGTTTGCTATCTTGCAATCTTTTCCTTCGTTCGTTTCAGCGTTGCAACGATTAAAAAACTAACAATGACCAACAACAGCCATGAACTGACCTTCCCTAAATGGACGAGACTCCATGCTTCGGTTTGATTTGGATATTGCCATGCCCCGAAAAAAGTGGCGATGTTTTCAGCGACCCAGATGAAGAAGCCGATTAATATAAATGAAAATGCGATAGGCATCCGGTATGACGTTCCATTCACCTCGTACGTCACCCACGAGCGCCAGAAGACGGCAATGACCAAACCGGCTAACCACCAGCGGATATCCACCCAATAATGATGCGTGAAAAAGTTCAAATAGATTGCCGCTCCTAATGGGATGACTAGAAACGACGGCGGCCATTTTACCAGCTTTACTTCCAATCGCCTCCAGGCCTGGCATAGGTAACTGGCCACACTGGCATACATGAATCCGCTATATAAAGGCACGCCCAGTATTTTAAAATAGCCTTCTTCCGGATACGACCATGACCCCATATTCACCTTGAATATTTCTAAGGCTAGTCCAATTAAGTGAAAGAGCGTTATGACCTTCAACTCATCCTTAGTTTCCAGACCCGATCGCACCATCCACCACTGCATGAGGAGGAAGATGAGCAGCAGCCAGTCATATCTCGGCAAGAAAGGAAGTGGAATGACTTGAGTAGCGGCCAGCGATCCGAAAATGACGACCGGGAACAAACAAGACATCGCCTGCTCCCACCCAAAACGAACAAGCTGCCGGATCGCCCTGCTTAGACGGTTTCCTTTAGTGGGATTGAAAGCAACTCCCCTAATCATTTGCATCCTCCTCATCCGGCTGATACTCCAGTAAGTCGCCCGGCTGGCAATCGAGCGCCTTGCAAATCGCCTCCAGTGTCTGCAGCCGGATTGCTTTTGCCTTGCCATTTTTCAAGATGGACAAATTTGCCATCGTAATCCCGACCTTTTCGGAAAGCTCCGTCACACTCATTTTCCGTTTCGCCAACATTACATCGATATTAATAATAATTGTCATATCATTCACCTCAGACCGTCAGATCATTTTCTGTTTTGATATGAATGGCTTCTTTCAACAGCTTCTGAAGGACAGCCGCAAACACTGAGATCACTACGGATGCGAAAGCAATGACCATGCCTATGACAATCAGGCCAGGGGCATCGTCCTTTTCAGCAATCAAATAAAGCAGGGGGAGACCGATGATATAGATCAAGCAGATGGCAACGCCACAGTATTTAATATTTTTTAAAGCGCGAACAGCTAGATCCGAGAAAGCCAAGTTTCTGTCAATCAGCACTAACAATCGAAACGCTTGGTAAAGAGCAAAGTAAAACGGAATGGCCGCCGCATACAGATCGATGAGGACCAAATACTTCAAGTATCCATGATCCGGATATAATTCTGCCGCAAAATCCGCCATATGAGGAACAAAAAAGATACATAGCGCAAGAACTGGTATGCCCATTAAAATAACGGCGATTTTTAAAAAGAGAGTGGAACCTCGTTTCATCACAAGCACCTCACTTGGTTAATATGAGATGAGTTTACCTTATAATTTATCGTTTTACAATAAATTAATATCGTGTTGTGTAAAATTATTATTGAATTAGGTTGAAACAGGACCAAAAGAGGAATGGTAAAAATGGCCAACTCTTCTATTGAAAAGCTCCCCTTTCCTTTCAAGTTGTCTATGTTATGCCTTCTTAACAAAGTAGACCTAAGGTGTTTCCTTTAACGCTTACGATAAGTGTTTGAGAGTCGGTGGTAAACGTTCGAGAATCGGTGGTAAAGCCCAGAGAATCGGTGGTAAACCCTTGAGAGTCGGTGGTAAACCCTTTAAAATCGGTGGTAAAGCCCAGAGCGACGTATGAAGTACGAAAGGAGCGAAAACCATGAATCGAATCTATTTTGCAGACAATCCTTGGCCAAACGGTCATCGGATCATTCATTTCGAATGGGGAGCCCATTTTAAAGTGGATGAGGAGGAAACGGACGGCCGAGCGGGTCTCTACTTTGATTTGCATTTGGAAACTGCAGATTATTACGAGGAAGACGTGGATGAGGAAGAGGACGAGGACGACGAAAACGAGGAAATAGGAGATTGGCAAGCCAAGATCGTCTGGAATAACTATCATAGCTGCACATTGTCTTCAGAGGAGTGGGATTTCAAAGGCTTTCGTGTAGGATGTGACGAATCACCTTTTGATTGGGCCCATTTGGACGGGGCCGTTTACAAAGTGGATCATCTGAATGAGGAGGAACAAGAAGAACTGGATATCGAACGCACTGCATTCGATATTTATTTACTCGGCCATGACGCGACCGCCTTTCATACAATCCGCTTCAAAAAGGCGGAGGGACAAGCGTACGATATTGACTGGAAAGGAAAAATCGCACTCTTTTACGTGGGCGATACTGAATTCCGCCATGACTTTCATGCAAAAATCGATTCTGTCGCTTTCCGTGGGATCAGTGTGCCCGAAGAACTGACAGACGAAGAGGCCTTTGATCTTCTCAAACGTTTCGTCAAGGATCCTGAATCTTATCACCTATCGACCATCGAAGGGAAAAGACGGTTTTTGATAAAATAGTATTCATCATGAGTGTCTCAGCTTTATTTATCAAATAACAATAACCCTTTCGCAGGCGAAAGGGTTGCTTTTCGTCTATTCAGCTATTAGATGCCAATCTCATCCGGCTTGCGAATCCGATACGTAATCGTAATTGGCTGCGTACCCATCGCGTTATACACCATGTCATACTGGAGCGTGGAATTGGCGACAGACATTTGTTGAAAATGAATGGCCAGAAGCTGCTTTGTCATTTGAGAGGTAACTTCCCGAATGGATGTCTCCACAATCTCCCCTTTCGCATAGTTCAGCTCTTCCTCGACTTGCATTTTAAGTTGTGTGGATAAGGCACCCATTTGATCCAGTAGTGCATTGATCGCTTCACCGCTCGGAATCATGTCCTCATCCTCTAAAAACTTAAAATCCATATAGATTTGTCCCATGGTACCCTCCCTGTCAGCTTAGTTCGAAAATGGCCGCCACAAGTTCATCTTCCGCGAAGAACTCGATGATTCCATTTTTCATATTTTCAAAAAGGCGTCTGCCCTTTTCTATATCCTCCATGAAAAAGCTCTGAATTCCATCAATGTCATTGACGATTCCGGGAGGCATGGGCGGAATTTTTTCATTGACCGAAATGCTGACCATTTCACGGTCACTGCTGCCGAGAAGGTAAGAATAGGCATGAGGATTGGACTCCATCTCACTGATTTTATTCATCAAATCCCGCTTTCTCCATTCGAACGGTTGCTCAAACCGTTCCACAAAGGTGCGTTGAATCTGGGTCAGCAACAACCTTTTCTCCTCGTAATTCGTAATTCCCATACGATATAACCGGCTGGCAGACGAAATATTAATCTCAATTTTTTCGGCTCCTCCACCACTCGCTGTCATGATCAAATCCTTGCCGGCATATTGTCGTGACGGATCTGCTAAGCCATTGATCAACGCTTCCAGGCCATGAGCTTCGAAGGAACCTCCTAGCGCATTGATCAGATCCTTGCCCGTTTCCCATAGTAGATACATATCTTCCGCTAAACCTTGCAACTGGCTGATGAGGGCTTTCAATGCTTTCCAAGCTGTAATGAAACCTCGCAATGAAGTGAGATCGGCTTCGCTGATCACAGCAATCAGCTTCAGGATATTCTCCGACTTTTCTTGAACTCTCCGTAAATAGTCAGAAATCCGTTTCCCTTCTTCACCACTCATAGAATCCGCAATGGTAATAAGGACTGGCAGTTGTTTCACCAATTCTTCCAGTCGCTCTTTGATTACCGGAAGATGGGCTTTTATTTCTTCAAAAGCGGTAGCTCGGACTACCATCTTTTTATTTCGATCGCCTAACCAATATTTGGCGATATTTTTTAAATCAAGTTTTAACTCTACTTCCGGATCGCCGGTCAATAACAGACTCAAGTTCTCTAAAAATTTGTTGTCAATTCCTGTGGCAAAATGAAAGAGACCGTCCATCCCTGCCTCCTCGTAATAAGGGGCAGCTTTTGCAAGATATTTTTGGAGGGACTGCAGTGATTTATCGGGTATCCTGCCTAGCACATCATGAAGGCTGGCCAAGTCAGGATTCGTATCGATGATATCTTCGGTGCCGAGGCGGATGAAGCCTCTTGTGAGATTAAGGGGATAAAGAGCATCTTCTTCAGATGTGACATGGTGGATTTTCTCGCCCATGTTTTTGTAATGTTCCAGTGCGAAATCTTGTAGTTTCTTTGGGTCCAAGTCGTACAGATCCTCAATCTTATACCCTTTCAACCCGAACTCTGCGCGTATCTCTTTAAAAAATGCAGGATCATTGGCTGCCAGCTGGTACACAGTAGGTGCCGCATCGTTCATGACGACAACATTGTCAAACGGGACACCAAGCAACAACATCATCTGAATATGATTGCCGCCCAGGGAATGGCCGAGTCCATATTTTTTCAAAGAGGGGATCTCCTTTTTTCCGCTTTGCTTATCTACAAATTGATTGATCTCCTTGTTCGCCCATTCTTCAAATTCCATTGCATCCTGAAGCTGGTCATTCACCTTTCCAGTAAAAATACCAATGCCATTATAGCTCCAGTCCATCGGCTTGCCGTCGGATCGGCCGCCAATCTCAGAACCTTCCGAACCCCTGGTGATGGTATAACTTTGATTAATCCCTTTGTCCGGATCATAAAAGTGAATAACCGTTCCATCGAAGCCGCTATCCCTTGCTTTACAACTCATGATGCCATCCGAATGATACAAATTGATTGTTTTGGGCGGTTCTTGACCCGTTTCCTCAATATAGATCCTTCGGATATCCTCCTCGGAAATCGGAACAAAATTTCCGTCCTTATCCTTTTCTCCATATTCTAATTTAGTAATTCGTGCCTTGAGAATCTCAGAATCCAGAACCTCCCGCTGTTCATCCTTCTCCGCCATCACCTACCACCCCTTTCCCGGTCGAAAATTACTTATCAAACTTAACGGATTTGACAATCTTCCAAAAGTGATCCTCAATTTCTTTCGTATCGGCCTTGCAGGTATTGGTCCAATCACTGCAATTGTGCTCATAGATGAGGGACAACGTCTTTTCACTTTCTTTGTCCTCGATGAAAGCCAAATAGGAATAAACAGGAACTTTCTCCTTGCCATCTTTCCCGCCAACCTCCGTAACAGCTTTTCCAAAATAATACGTATGATGATCGTCTTCCGATTTATCATAGTCCCCTTCAAACTTCATATACCTCGTCAACTGCCTTAAACCAGACTCAGCTCCCTCGCCATCCTCAAATTGACCTTGCACGCCATACGAAATGTTGGCCTTCTCGTCAATCCAGGAATAAAGGAACTGCTCCCACCCATCGTCACGTTTCATGTAATACGTCTCATCCAATGTTGCGGACACCGGAATCCAAACGGAATAAGCATCCGTCCACGTCCTCATCTCGTAAAATCCATCTTCCTTTTCTTGATCCGAAACGAGGAACGTCCGAGTATAGTGGTCCTGAAGCGCCTCATGTTCAGCTGACGCAACATCCGTCTGGGCACCCGTCTCTTTATCTTGCGTACTGTTCGTATTTTTCTCTTCTTCCTTCATTCCTGTACACGCCCCTAATAAAAGAATCAATATTGCCGAACAAAAAACATGCCTTTTTTTCATAATGTGATCTCCCTATTGTGTACGTCATGTTCTCCGCTAACTGGTTTTGTGGGAGGTCATGGTTTTCAACATGCCTATACCCCTCTGCCACAAACCTATGGTGGTCATTCATCGAACGTAACGGATTTTCCAGAAGTGACGCTTCCATTGTGCAAGCCATCCTTCTCTATTACAAACTAATCCTAGTTTCAAATTTTAAATAGTTATCTTCATAAATATCATGTAGCGTCTCTAATGTCAAAATTATGCAACAATAGTTTTAAGCTAGATAGGACTGCAATCATAGACCGCGTTCTATTTCCCCGCAACATGCAAGAGTTTCCACAGGTCTACCACTAAAAAAAGAGGAACTAATCTCCAAAAATCAGTGATTTTCTAAAGAAATATGTAGCTTTTGTACCATTTTTCACAAATTCGCATAATTAAATAGTTTGATTTAAAGATAATAGTTACCAATAAGGGTTGATCATAAAAAGAACCTCTTGGCATATTAAAGACCAAGAGGTGTTGTATTAATTGCTATTGTTCATTTACTAGTTTAATTAGAAACGGACAGATTGACGGACAGTTCGAGTGAACACCTGTTAATTCTCACGAACGCCAGAATATCAAAACGAACGGCAGATTATCAAACCAAACGCCAGGAAATCCACAACTAGCACCCGCCACTCTTCACTAACGTCTGCCAGTCCACTCATTCATTCTCAAATAATCTCACACCGTACGCCTCCAGCACCTGATGCGGCACGAAAAAGCGGACGGTCAGAAGTGGGTCGACGACTTGGCTCACTTGGACTTGGCCGACGGCGCTGAGCAGCATCGTCAATTCGGCGAGGCTGAGGTCGATGCGGGCTGCCAAGAAATCCGC
The DNA here is from genome assembly GCF_057373025.1 of Sporosarcina sp. AD_1. NCBI lineage: Bacteria > Bacillati > Bacillota > Bacilli > Caryophanales > Caryophanaceae > Sporosarcina > Sporosarcina sp. AD_1. The sequence continues at coordinate 213,526 of NZ_JBPVIR010000006.1, read as the reverse complement.
CGTCTCTTCCACGGCCACTTTCACTGCTTCGTCTAGTGTCTTCGCGGACACGAGGAAGGTGAATCCTTCATCGTTCACTAGCAATGGATGGGCAATCGAATGGCCTTTCACAACATCAAGTGTCACGGTTGCTTTGCCTGGCACTTCGATTCCGGATACCCCGATTTCTCCGTCTCCCATCGCGGCATGGAAGTCCCCTAGCGCAAACAATGCGCCTTCCACAAATACCGGGAAATAGAGGGTTGCTCCTTCTGTAATGAGCTTCGTATCCATATTGCCTCCGTGTCGACCTGGAGTTCCGCAAGAAATAGCCTCCGCTTCTGGCGCTACACCGATGACGCCGATCATTGGATTCAGCGGGAGCGCGAGCTTTTCATTGAAATGGGCTTTGCCATCTTGGATCGCGATGATTTTTGAAACCAGCTCTTCCAGCCGATGTCCCATCACTCCTAACTCAGGGCCTGTCGCCATGACGCCTTGCTCTCCAATCTTTAATTTTTCGATTGTCACCTTTAGCAGATCCCCCGGCATGGCGCTCTCAATATGTATCGGTCCTGTCGCTGGATTGATAGCGTCCCAGTCAATTCCCTCAATTTTCGTATCGGCGGTTTGTACTTGATTTTGGAAACAGTCGTAGGTCTCGATCTCCACGGTCGTTCCCGGCTTCACTCGGATGACTGGTGCATGTTCTTTGCTAAATGAATAAATGACTTTACTGCAGCTCAATGTTTCTACCATATCCTTCTCCCCCTTGCTTGTACTATAACTAGTCTAGCAATTCTGCCAACTAAAAGCTGTGAACTTGCTTTCCACGGCATACAAAAACCCCCTCAGAGAAGGGGGCTGTAAAAGTTCTACAATGAAGAACCGTAAATGGCCAAGGTCTGATCTTGGAGCCCAAATTGTTGGCCGTTCCATTTCAATATATTTTGGATATATCCGAGACCGTCCGCATGGTAGCGTCCTGCTATCTTTTGAAAGGCATAAAGCTCGAATACGCCGTTTCCATCAAAGTCGATTGGATATAAGCCACTGATAGGATCCACCCAACCGCTGATTGGCATCTTTAACTTACCATTCGCATCATAAATTTCATTCAAGTATTCCGGATCTCGCAACGACAAATCGATAAGATATTTGGTTTTATTGAAGTGGCTGATGACTTCCACTTTGTATTGATCTTGATATGTTACCTCGTACTGGTACTGCGAATTAACCACGTCTGAATCAAACAAAAGACGGGGCATGTTTGAAATGAAGGAATAGATATAGTCAAAAGTCGTGGCTCCGCTGCCGCCCGACTGGATGGTAATGAAAATATCATCTACCCCATCGCCCGTAAAATCTCCTAAAAACAAAGACGGGTCATACCCCAAATTTTCCTTTAGAGGCATCCTATATAGATACCCGGTCGCCCCATCCTGGATGACCAGAGTCAGTTGCCGGATGATCGCGGCATCACTCTGAGGCACCCCCGTGATGTAGACATTGTCGGGAATCCGGTCTCCGCTGACATCCCCCCGCGCGAAAGCGATAATTCGTGGACTTTGCATTTGTGTATTGGTCACCATTCGAGCTTCCCACCCAATTTTAAATGATGCCTTACTTTATGCCTTCCGCACTGGAGTTGTGATTGCACTTTCCATCCAGCTCATTTTCTTTTTCCCGGGTCTCCCCTCAATTGTCTTCGGTTCTCAGCAACAATCCGTTCGAAATAGGATAACTCCGCTTCTTCTTTTGTTTCTTCTGGTTCTGTATTCACAGATGTTGTTGTTGGTCCCATTGCTTTCATTTGAACTGTTTCTTCTCGTCTCACAGGTTCCTGTAGTGGCTCTACCTTTTTGATTTCTTGAGAATCCAGCTCCTTCTTAAGAGGGACTTCTATTTGCTGCAAATCCCTCTCTCTCTTGCGAGGGGCACTTGCCCTTTCCTGAGATTCCAACTCTTTCTTAAGTGGGTTAATTGCCATTTTCCGTGACTCCGGCTCTTTCGGGACAATTACCGTTCCGACTGGTTCTGGCTGTCTTATAAGCGGTTTACTTGCCACTTCCTGCCGCACCGACTGTTTCCTAAGAGGAACACTTGCCATGACCTGCGGCTCCGGCTCTTTCTTAAGGCGTTCGCTTGCTACTTCCTGCGGCCTCCGCTCTTTCGTAAGCGGCACACTGGCCATGAACTGCGGCTCTGGTTCTTTCTTGATCGGGATACTGGCTACTTCCTTCGACTCCACATCTTTCTTAATCGGGACACTAGCCGTTCTCCCTGATACTTGCTGTTCAGCAGGCGTGCCGCTTTGATTAATAATCCCCTCCAAATCCGCATACCACAAGTGCATGTCTTTCAAGAGCACATTGTATTTAGGCAATTTCTTGGATAGTGGATTGTAAGGTTCATTGAAAAAATGGATTGGGATGAATGGGTACTTTTCATCTGCCAGTTGAATCACCAATTCCAAGAGTTTTACATGATTTTTTTGCCCTTCACTCATCTGAATGGGAGGAAGCTCCGCAATGAATGTATGCAAAGGCTCTTTCACAGATTTGCATGTGGACATTTCGACTGAACGATTTTCCACTACTGCCGCCGCTATAACATCTGAGAATACATAGGTAAGCAGCTTATACCGCATCCCGATCTTTGGTTTTTTCAACGGTTGTCCATTATCATCTTCTGCAATCCATACATAGACACGCTTATGTTCATAATCTAAGGCAAGTCTCGTCAATACATCAGATGCGATGATCGTCGGCATCTTTTCCACATTTGCTATTTCTCTATTTAATGAAAGTAGGGCTTCCTTTTGTTTTTCTATATTACGATCCTCTACTGACTTCGAATGTCCGAGGAATCCAAGTCCAATAAAAAAAATCAAAACAGAAAGAAGAAATCCGATAAAGCCAAATCCTTTTATGAATGCATATATGGAGAAGCCTATCGCAAAAATAGGAAGCAAGCAGCCAATCCCCGTTAGCAATTGTGTCATCTTTGTAGAAATAATTCCCAACCCCCTTGAAGAACGCCAGCATGTCGTCCAATATGCTAGTAGTTTACCAATGAAAGGAGAGTGTTTCCAAAGAAAAACCTCTCCTCCATGAGGAAAGGTCGATACTATTTATGAAGACTGCGTCTCAGCGTCCCGCGCTATAGCCGGATTCTTTTTCATTAGCAGCACAAACAACATGATGGCAACAGAAACGATAAGACTTCCTGAGATTACACTATATTGGAAACGGATGGACGCAACGCCCGCCATTCTCCCAATGGAATCCAGCACAACCGGTGATAGAAATTGCCCGATATAAATCATGCTCGATACAATTGAAATCACACGGTCGCTAAGGGATCGGTCGACTCCCCGCAGCACTTTGTCATTGATGAGCGGAAAGACGATACCTTGCCCGAACCCGACAAAGCAAACACTTATTAAAATTACAGGGATCGAGTGGCTCATGGAGAGCACTCCAAAAGCGACACCCATCGCGAGCAACGCGACTGGCATGAGGAATTTTTTAAATACGACTTGCAATCGGACGAGAATCAAACTTGTAATCATCCCTCCGACCGTAGTAAACGACATGACTAATCCCGCTGTCTGCGAGCTCCCGAGCTCACTCTGCACTAAGTATAACGCCATATTCGTTGCGACTGCATAATAAGCCAGCATGATGCCGCATGCTCCAAGTGCAATGCCGTATACAGATAGCGGCATTTTCGCTTTCGCTTCCCCGCTACGCGGCTTCAACGGCTTATTTTTCGGCAAATAGAATAGTACAAGAAGGAAAATCACGAGACCCAGCCAATACACATTGAACGGCACCCGCCAGTTGAAAGACGCCAAGTATCCAGCCAGCAGCATTGTGATGATCCCTCCCACATTACTAAACGCTGTATTATAGCCCATCATTTTCGTCATTTCTTTCCCTCTGAAATGATCACTGATCAGTGTGAAAGACAGCGGCATCACAAGTCCAACACCTGCACCAAGCACTAAGCGGAACGCTAGCAGCACGCCGATCGTATTCGCAAGCTGTGCGCCGACACCGCCTGCCACATAAATTGCCAGCCCGATCAGGACAATCGATCGTTTTGAAATCTTCTTCGTCAAGTAACTCGAAAAGAACGAAAACGGAATGATCATGAGAGACGGAATCGTCAATACCAGTTTAATCAGGACAGGATCCGCATCGGGAAAATAAGCCGCAATCAGCCCGAGTGCCGGCGAAATCGCCGCTCCAGCCATAACAGTCGCCATTGCGATCGAGATGATCGTCGGCTTCAACATTCGATTCATTCATAAAACCCCCAAAAATTATTAGTTCACATACTACAAAAAAATAGTTAGCATGCTAATTAAACAGGATATGAAATTTTAAGTCAACTTATTTATTTAACTGATGATACAAAGATAAATTAAAGTCTGCTATAATTAGCCTACCAACTAAGTGACAAGGGGGACGCTTCCCATGATCGAAAGTGAAATCAGGCTGTTACTGCAATCGATTGCAATCCAAACAAGAAAACGGTATACCCAAGCACTCCGCGAGATTGGATTGCATATCGGCCAAGAACTGGCCTTGGCTCATCTATGGGAGCAAGATGGCATTACCCAATCCCAGTTGAAGCACAAAACCGGATCCGAAGCTTCAACGATCAGCAATATGCTCCGCAAACTGGAGCAAGATGAAATCATTTATCGGAAGCCCGACGACACGGACCACCGCATTTCCAACGTGTATCTTACTGAGAAGGGCAGGCAATTGGAGGAGCCGGTCCATCGTATTTGGCGCGAGCACGAAGAGACGATGTTCAGCGGCATGGTGCCGGAGGAATTATTGCTGATGCGGCGGATGCTGCTGCAGATGAAGGAGAATTTATCGGAGGAAGAATGATGGCTTTTTTTGACTAATAAAAGGCATATAATATAATAATTCGCCTTCTGAAAACTCTTGAGAAAACACGAAAACTCCCGGCCACCACAACTGGGAGTTTTCAATATAGGAATAGGAATGGATACACAATAGAAAAAGTTTCCCTAAGGAAAGAATAACTGATTCATTTTTAACTTGCAACTCTTTTCCCTACCTACAGAACATCTTCGTTACACTCCTTACTCTCCTTCGTGGATTGGCCCTACTTTCTCTGCCCGTTCCGGAAGCCATTTGAAATCGCTGCCTGTCGGGTTTTGGAAGACGCGCAATCCGAATTCACCGGCGACGGCAAATAAATGATCGAAAATATCGGCTTGCACCGTTTCATAATACGTCCATTGGGTGCTGTTCGCAAACGCATAAATTTCAATCGGCAGCCCGTTCTCTCCCGGCGCGAGCTGACGGACCATTAATGTCATTTCCTGATGAATGCCTGGATGCCGCCGGAGATATTGCTGGATGTATTCACGGAATACCCCGATATTCGTCAATGCTCTCCCATTGACCCGGTTGCTGCGGTCCACTTGATTGATCCGGTTGTATTCCTTGATTTCGGTTTCACGCTCTACTAGATAATCCTTCAAGAAGTGAATGCCTTTGTAATGCTCAATCATTTCGTCAGTGCAAAACATGATGCTGGATGTATCGATGTACAATGCACGTTTAATGCGTCTGCCCCCGGATTCTTGCATCCCCCTCCAGTTGATGAAGGAGTCCGAAATAAGCGCATAGCTCGGAATCATCGTTACCGTGCGGTCAAAATTCCGCACCATCACCGTATTCAATGAAATATCAATGACATCCCCATCGGCCCCGTACTTCGGCATTTCAATCCAATCCCCGACCCGGACCATATCCGTCGCGGATAACTGAACGCCCGCCACTAGCCCTAATAGTGAATCTTTGAATACTAACATGAACACAGCCGACAGCGCCCCGATTCCGCTTAGCAGAATTATCGGGCTTTCTCCTACCAGATTGGCAATGACCAAAATGGTGCCAATAATGATCACAATAATTTTAGCTACTTGAATATAGCCCTTGATCGGCTTGGATTTTGATATCTCATACGTTTGATAAATATCGTTAAAGACACTCAACAAACGATTAATTACGCTGAATGCCACAATCATCATATAGGTGATCGCCAATGTTTCAATTGCCTTCTGATAGGTTGGGAAGGCGGACGCAAAATAATAGACAATAATCGCAGGCACAAAATGAGACAGCTTATGGAACACCTTCCGCTCCAACAGCACATTATCCCAACGGAATTTATTCTTTCTCACAAAGTGGGTGATCAATCGGATGACTACCTGCTTTGAAATGAAATTGGCCAGAATGCAAAGCAGTGTAACAATCAAAACGAGGAGTACCGCAGCGAGCAGGTCAGCCCAAGCCGGGTCCACTCCGTATCCTAGAAGCCGGTTTCGTAAAAAAATCATTGTATCCCTCCGAACTGCAAAGAACTGATTTGCTTATGTATCGGGCTCATTATAACAGAAATTTCGAGTCCTCTCTTTTGGTGGCCATCCATTTACCCTAATTATGGTTAATTCCGTCTTGATCTAAAGCTTTACGAGAGCTATTGAAGCTGTATAGCTATTGCGTTAGGATAGCAATTAGAAGTTAGCTGCTGCTGAATAAAGCAACTCATGTCAAATTCAATGATAGGTGATGACAATTGAAAAAAGAGAAGTCTGAGAAGAAAAAGTGGTGGATGTTCTTTCTTTCGTTTGGGACATTTGCTGTGATTTGGTTCTTTATTTTCTATTTTATTAACCGGCAAGTGAACGGTGCAAAAGAAGCAATCTATTTTGGCACGCCAGCAAGTGCTTATTGGGTGTATTTTATCAGTGCCCTCATCTTCGGAATCACGACATGGGGAATTTATATTTTTATCAAGAAGGCTTTCCTTATGAAATCCTTTCAAGAATTTAAAGTGAACGCACTCGGTGTAATTCAGCTTACCTGGGTTCCACTACTGATTACTTTGCCATTTCTCTATCTAGCATTCACCAATTCCATTGTCATTAAGGACGAACACCTTACTTTCAATCCATTTTGGAGCTTAACGTCCAAAGAATATTCTTGGAATGACGGGGTCAAAGCAGTAGAGATTAGCTATTCAATCACTCGGGAGTCGAATCATCGCAGTACGTTTAACGGAAAATACATTCTTCATCTGAATGACGGTAAAAAGATCGATCTTTGGCAAGGCACGTTGGAAGGAGAGATTTCAGTAATTCAAGAAATTGACCACTTCCTTCAAAAGAAGAATATTCCTTTTCATGTTTCTAGGGTACCTTCTGAAGAAATAATTACGTCTTACTTCTCCAAAAATGCCACAATTATTCGGGAGCTTTACTCTAGATGACAATGTGCCAGAAAAGAGCAGACACCAGTCATTCTATTCAAATTGTACGCCTAATGAAGAGGGACTTGCAGATTTCTTTTACTCCGCCTTCCCTCCATTTTTTCTTTACTAACACTCCTTCTTCAATTATTCTGATCCCTTAGCCGATAGACCATCCGCAATAAATTTCATTCCCTAGAAACAAAAAACCGCAACTACATTCGTTGCGGCTCGCTCGGTTTTAATTTGTGTAAGACAAGATGGCGTTTCTGCCAAAATGCTTCATGGCTTGGATAGCTTCTACTTTTTGTGCATATTCATAGATCCGTACGCTTTTCTGCTCGAACAATGTGATAACCCACATGATAGTTCGCTCCTTTTAGAGTATAGTTATTTGCGTTTCATGGATACCTGTTGTCAATGTCACTTGCTATCTTCATCATACACCCTTTTTTTCGAAAATAAATGCCCTTGTGAAGGAATTCACAATTCATTCAAACTCAAACGCTTACATTTGAATAATTTGTGAATTATAAGCTTTTCTTCTTTTCAAACGTTTATCTTCTTCCATCTCACAGATACCAAACTAATCTCTCGGAGAATTAAATTGAAAATACTGATATAATGAGTCTATCTATAAATATCGTAGGAGGAATCCAATGTCTAAACGCCAAGCTCGCGGTTGGCTTATCTCACTCCTTTTTTTACTATTAGTAGGGGCATGTACAAAGGAGTCTGCACCTCCTGAAAAGGATACGCAACCAACAGCCGAGCAACAGAAAGAGCAGGAAAACGAGAAGGAAAATGAATTTGAGGCTGCGGTGACAAAGAAAAATACAGAACTTGAATCCACACCGTTGGAATTGACAAGTTATGCCGAAGAAGTGGGTGCGACGTTAGCAGAACCCACTCATACTAACTTTGCAGTCAATGAATTTGTCACGATTGAAGGAAGTGTAGAACAGCATGAGCAATTACAAGAACACTATGTATGGATCAAGATTCAGTTTTTGGGAGACTCCATTACAGACCCCTACCAAGAATTCTTTGTTCCAATAAAAGATGGGATATTCAAACAAGAGGCAAGGCTCTTTAATGGAGAAGGAGAATATCGCGTAACTGTACTCCTTCCAAGTAGAACTCAATCTAATTACTACTATGACCTAGCAGACTTCAAAGTTTTCAACGTAAATCCAAAGATACAACGAGACATGACGTTTACTCCCTTTGCTCAAGACGCCGGGTTGAAGATAAAAGATCCGGATAGTGGATACATGAAGGGGAATAAAGTTTTTACACTCACAGGAACAATCGATCCTATTAACGAAGATAAAAATCTGCTTATGATAGAACTCACAAAGGACACACAAACTTGGAAACATATTATCCCCATTAAAAATGGTGAGTTCTCATATGATATTCCTTTATTTTATGGAAAAGGCGTACACAAATTAAAAGTCTATGTTCCGGACAAGGAAAGAGATAACTATTACCAGGATGGTACCGTCCTATATATCGATAACGAGTCAGACCTTGTGACAGAGCCTATCGTTTATATGACCACCTATGAAGAACGTGGGGTCAACCTCATCTCTCCTGCTTATGGTGGTGAAGAAACCGATTTGACATATCGAATAAAGGGAACCATCGATACAGATGCTCCATTTGCAAAAGAAACAACGCATCTTTACATTTCAACGAAAAAGGATGGCGAAGAGGCACTCGACGTGATTCCAGTCGAACATTATCAATTTGATGACGAATTTTATTTACGTTTCGGTCCAGGAACATATGAAGTAACTGTAAGTGTTCCAGAAATAAAAGAAAAGAATAGCGACAGGTTTTATTATTATAATGTAGCTCAGTTCTCCGTAACCAATACAGCGGAGGATCAACGTGATTTATTGCCATCTCGCGGGGTTCAATCTGATTCTCCGAAAATCATTTCAATTGCCAATGACCTGATGAAGAAATCGATGACAGAGCGAGAAAAAGCCAAAGCAGTTTATGAGTATACTGCCAAATCCATAGCCTATGATGTGGATAAGATGAAGAATAGCGAATTTGAGTGGGATGATAGTGCATTGAAAGTGCTCGAATTGCAAACAGGGATTTGCCAAGATTACACGTATCTTGCTATTGCCCTGCTTCGAGCAGGCGGCATGGAAGCACGTTATGTTGCAGGGACTGCAGGAGCCGGCTTTAATTATTCCCGCCACGCTTGGGTAGAAGTAAAGGTAGATGGCGAATGGCTGACTATGGATCCCACATGGGGTTCGGGGTACATTGAAAAGGATAAATTTGTAGCACACTATAGTGAGGATTATTTTGAACCGAATAAGGAAGCATTTAAAACGCACACTCGGCACGGTGTAGAGTACTAATTTTCTTCGCTAAAAAGGGCTGTCTTCGTTATTTTCAGCCTGAGCAGCAAGACAGAGAAAAACGTCAACTTATACAATGAAGTTGACGTTTTTTCATAAAGAAGCTTTACATCGAAGCAGCATTCATTCAGAACACCAGCTTACTCCTTGTCAAACCATAATTTTTCTTGATCTTCTTCGTCACCGTTGTAATTAATCAAAATCTCTTCGCCCGCTTTAATATCCGTATACGCAAAAAAATCAAACGTATGCTTGTCGAATCGAATCTCATAGGTCGCATTCGGCTGATAGGAATGATTGAAAAGCATTCCGTAACCAAGAAGAATGGCGGTATGATTAATGCCATATTCAAAAGCATAATCAGCCAATATCGTTTGTTCAATATGTTGATGTTGGTCGTTTGGATAAGCAATTACAGGAGCTTCATGCAACAAGGTCCCTTTTTTAATATCGCAAGTCGCGAATACTCCCCTGTTAAATTCTCCATCACTTATCGTAGATGTTTTCACTTCAATCATGCTGTTCACCCGCCTAACTTTAAAATTCACCTGCTAACTATAACATTAATTTCCCCATGGCGTCCTTTTATTTACTTTCTCTTGCCCTCTCTTAATGAAAATGAACCTTTACGAAAGCAAATACGTATTACTATTATTCATAGAAATCGGAGGAGTGCGCAGTGACTGAATCACAAGAGTGGTTGGCAAATGAGTTAGTAAAAATAGAGGACTGGGAAAAGGATCAGAAGGATTTATGGTTTTGGGAGAAGCTCGGCAGGCTCCCATTTAAACTTTTGGACAAATGGACACCCGCTTTCATTCAAACGAAAATCGGAACGCTGCTTGACGAACTTGGGCAATATATTCAAACCGGGGGCAGCTATTTAAGCTCCGTTTCAAAGCTCCCTTCTTATTATCCGAATCTGTCCGTGGATACACTGGAACAGGTAAAGCATTTACCTATCGCTACTATGGATGATGCGGTAGATAAAATTACGGTAAACAGAAAAAAGATAGCGACTCTTCAAGGAGCGAGCACAGGTGTCGGAGGCATCTTTACCTTATCCATCGATATCCCGCTATTGCTTGGACTGCAAATTAAAACCTTGCAGGACATCGCCATTTGTTACGGTTTTGATCCAAATGATAAAGAGGAACGTGTATTTGTCGTCAAATGCATGCAATTCGTTGCGGCTGACATCGTCGGAAAGGAAGCTATCTTGGCTCAACTCTCCCAATTTGATTCGCAAGATGAGATGAAGCGGGAAGTCCTTTCAGAATTGCAAGGATGGCGGGAAGTCGTATTTTCCTACCGGGATCAATTCGGCTGGAAGAAGCTGTTTCAAATGATTCCCATTGCAGGACTTGTCTTCGGCGCCTTCACAAATCGTGCTGCCTTGCAAGATCTTGCAGAAACCGGGAAGATGCTGTACCGCAAAAGAAGGATTTTAGAAAGATTGAATTCATGAGCAATCCCCTTCTCTTCTTTCTAACGTTTGACGGAAGAAAACCATATGGTCTATCCTTTTAGTCGGTGCCCGTGCGTACAAACGGTTCACGCAGACCCCAAGGAGGTGTCCCCTTTTGAATGGATTTTTGCCTAATCGCAATAAACCCGGGAGAAAAAAGATTTCATTTTACGCTGTCCTGTTCATTTGTTTTATCGTTTCCATCCTATTCGTTAATCACAATTACTCTTTTTATGACCGTCCGATCGCCAAAGTCGTTCAGGCTACTTTACTGGAAGAAACAAACATAAAAGATCCAGTTCAAAACAAAGATATTTTATATAAACAGCAGCTCGTCGCCGTTCTGCAAAATGGAGAAGAAAAAGGGCAATCAATTCAATTGGTAAACGAGTACTCCGCTTCCGGCGCATTTGACCAAGAATACAAGGTAGGCAATGAATTATTCGTACTTCTGGAAAAGGATCCAGCAGGAAAAATAAAATCCCCAGCGATCATCATGGATGTCAAACGGGACAAGTACGTTGTTCTCCTCGCATGGATCTTCATCCTTGCATTGTTGATCGTCGGCAAACGGCAAGGATTGTTTGCCATCGCAAGTTTCGTAATCAATGTACTGATTTTATCCTTCGCACTGGATGTGTACGTAAAATACTCTTCAGTTAATCTGCTCGTTGTGTGCGGAATTTGTATTTTATTATTTACTGCCATCTCCTTGTTGTTCGTCAGCGGCTTCACCGAAAAAACATATGCTGCCATCGTAGCGACACTGCTCGGGACGTTCGCTTCGCTGGCCATCACGTTTGTAGTCATTTGGCTCACATCAGGCAATGGTTTGCGATACGAGGAAATGCAATTCGTAACGCGTCCTTACAAGATCGTGTTTATGGGCGGCCTTTTCATCGGCTCACTCGGCGCCATTATGGACGTCGCCATCACGATGTCGTCCTCTCTGTTCGCTCTGTATGAACGGAACCCGGACATCTCTGTCCAAGCCATTAAAAAGTCAGGTCTGGACATCGGGCGAGATATTATGGGTACTATTACAAACATCTTATTTTTCGCCTATATAAGCGGGTCAATCCCAATGCTCATCTTGTTTTTACGGAACGCCTCCGCTCTCGGCTATACCCTGTCGATGAATCTCTCGCTCGAGATTGCCCGTGCATTAGCAGGCGGCATCGGCATTGTTCTTACCATTCCGATTGGCCTGTACACCACCCTATTTTTCATTAAACGAAAGAAGGCGGGCGTATGAACACAATCACTTGGCTAGGAGCCATTCTATTGTTATTGATGGTACTGATCGGTGGAAAAAATGGCGTGCGCTCATTCATCTCGCTCTTTCTCAACTTTGGCGTGCTCTTCATTGCGATGTTTTTCATGCTCAGCCCGACCGTTAATCCAATTCTTATTACCTTCATCGCAAGTATTCTGATCGGATGCATCAATTTATTCTATATTAATGAAGTGAACCGGAAAACAGTGACAGCCTTCCTCTCTACGATGATCACCATATGCATCTTGCTGTTTTTCATTGTCATCGTATCGGAAACCCTAATGATCCAAGGGTTCGGCGAAGAGGAGACCGAAGCCCTCAGCGGACTGTCCCTTTACATCGGCGTCGACTTCATGAAAATTGGCGTGTCCGTCATCATCATGAGCACCATTGGCGCAGTCATGGATGTCGCCATCTCCATCGCTTCCTCCATGCATGAAATGTTTCGCCATAACCCGGCTATCAGCAAAAAAGAACTTTTTGCATCAGGCGTCCATATCGGCCGGGATATTTTAGGCACGGATACCAACACATTATTTTTCGCATTCTTCGGCGGCTACTTGGCGCTGCTCATCTGGTTTAAAGACTTGCATTACTCTTTCGGCGACATAGTCAACTCCAAAATATTCAGCTCTGAACTAGCACTCATCCTGTGCGCCGGCACCGGAATCGCCCTCGTCATCCCGATTACCGCCTGGATCAATGTCTACGATCTGTTTCGGAAGAAGAAGGCCGTAGAACAGGAGTAATTGGAGGGGAGGATACCACTTTTAATGGTTTTTTCATTTTGATTTATTGACGTTCACCAGGAGTTATTGGCGTTCGGCCTGAGTTATTGGCGTTCAGCTTGAGTTATTGGCGTTCGGCTCGAGTTATTGGCGTTCGGCCCGAGTTATTGGCGTTCGGCTCGAGTTATTGGCGTTCGGCCCGAGTTATTGGCGTTCGGCTCGAGTTATTGGCGTTCGGCCCGATATTCTGGCGTTCAGAATGGCTTTCTGGCGCTCGTCCCGATATTCTGGCGTTCAGACCGGCTTTCTGGCGTTCACCCGGATATTCTGGCGTTCAGACTGAGTTTCTGGTATTCAGCCACATGCCCCTTTACGAAAGTAATCCATCCAATTCGAGTACCCTCTCGAGGATGGATTATTTTTTGCCTTCAGATTGTAATACGTTGTAATACAAACTGCTAGATCATTCTGACCACTTTCTCCTGCCATCAAAAAGTAATGCGTTGCCTTCATGACCTACAATATCAGCGAGGAATAAATTGGCATTACACCATCCAATAGATTAGATCCCATCCTTTTTTTGTCTTCTGATTTTATTACAACGGTTAATATTTCCTCCGTTACTTGTTAATTGGTTGTCACACCACTGTCATTTTCATTTGGTATCGTTATGTACAGGCAGAAGGGGCACTGCTGCGCAAGTTGGTTAGCCGAACATGACCCCAGATTCTCAGCTTGCAGTCGAAGGAGGCAGATAGATATACCGACATACTGATTCCGAGCTGTTCATTTGATGTAATCGTCCAGATCCAAAAAATGTGAAAAGGAGTTTGATTATTCTTGGTTAAAGAAACGAACCCAACAGAAAAACGCACAAAAAAGATCTTGCCATTTGTCATGTCCACTTCCATGCTAACTGCAGCTGTTTTTGGTGCAGGCGGCTCAGCTTTTGCGGCTGAAAAACAGGATCAGGAGTTTAAGAATCACGGAGCGGAAGTGTCCCATTACGCGACCAGCATTCCCGGCTCCCCTGAAAAAGGTAAATTCATGCGCACCATCGCTAACAAGAACCTTGTAGCCGCAACACCAGACGAAGAGGAGCCGAATCAACCGGCAGATGATGAAGAAGCTACGAATACACCAAGTGATGAGGATGTAACGGCAGATGCACCTGCAGACGATGAAGTAACTGCCGATACGCCTGCGGATGAAGAAGAAGCTACGGAAACTCCTGCTGACGATGAGGTAACAGCGGATACGCCTGCAGATGAAGAAGAAGCTACGGAAACTCCTGCTGACGACGAGGTAACTTCTGATACCCTAGCAGATGAGGAAGAAACGGCGGAAACTCCTGCAGACGATGAGGTAACGGCGGATACTCCTGGGGATGAAGAAGAAACTGCGGAAACACCGGCAGACGATGAAGCCACTGCAGACACACCTGTGGATGAAGAAGAAGCTGCGGACACTCCGGCAGACGAGGAGGTAACTTCTGATACCCCAGCGGATGAAGAAGAAGCTACAGAAACTCCTGCAGACGATGAAGTAACTGCCGACACACCTGCAGATGAAGAAGAAGCTGCGGACACTCCAGCAGACGATGAAGTAACTGCCGACACGCCTGCAGATGAAGAAGAAGCTGCGGACACTTCTGCAGACGATGAGGCAACTGCCGACACGCCTGCAGATGAAGAAGAAGCTGCGGACACTCCAGCAGACGATGAAGTAACTGCCGATATGCCTGCAGATGAAGAAGAAGCGGAAACTCCTGCAGACGAGGAAGTAACTGCTGATACGCCTGCAGATGAAGAAGAAGCTGCGGACACACCGGCGGACGAAGATGTGACTGCCGATACTCCTGCGGCTGAAGAAGCTGTAGATCAAACAGAAAAGCCAGCTGACGAAAATATCAATGAAGATACTTCGACAACTGACTCATCAACCAACTCTATTATATCAGACGAGCATGTCAATGAATATAGAACCATCTTACAAAATTATGTAAGTTTAATTGATTATTATAACCTACTCATCCAAGACCATTTAGGTATCGAAGTGCCAAAAGGAGAGGATGAGAAAGTCCCTGCTGACGACGCAAATACGGAAACGCCGGCTGGCGATGAAGCGGCGGCTGACAAACCAGCTGCTGAGGACAGTGTAGTTGAGACACCTGCAGACGATGAAATCGTTATTGAAAAGCCGGATGTTGAGGAAAACGCTGACGAAAAGCCGGCTGTCGATGAAGTCGTTGCTGAAGAGCCAGCTGCTGATGAAAACGCAACTGAAACTCCGGCCAACGGCGAAGCTGACGATGAAAATGCAACTGAAACTCCGGCTAACGGCGAAGCTGATGATGAAAATGCAACTGAAACACCAGCTAACGACGAAGCTACTGCTGAAAAGCCGGATGCTGAGGAAAACGCCACTGAAACACCAGCTAACGATGAAGCCACTGCTGAAAAGCCGGATGCTGAGGAAAATGCAACTGAAACACCAACTAACGATGAAGCTACTGCTGAAAAGCCGGATGCTGAGGAAAACGCCACTGAAACACCAGCTAACGATGAAGCTACTGCTGATGACAGCGTAACGGAAACACCTGTGGATACAGAAGATGCAATTGAAGTTCCAAGCACAGAAGCTGTCCAAACAACGGTATGGGACAAGTTAGTTGGATATTACCAGCAAGTTATTTCTGCATACAGCTCACTATTTGGTTCATTGAAAAAGTAAGATTGTTCAACTAACACAATTGAATAGCACACATCCAACAGGGATTTGTTGAGAAACTCCTGTCTAACCGGAAAACTTCCGGATCATAAAATCACTATCGTTGATTGACCATCGAATAAGCCCTTGGAAACTTCACTGTGAAGCGTTCCAAGGGCTTATTTCTATTATTTTATTTCACAAACACATTAAAGATCAGTCCCATGGAGACCATGAAGAACAGCATGATTGATGTGCCCATAATCAGTAAATATTTTAGCCGCAATTGAAACAAGCCTTTATGGTCCCGAACCGAGTTAGTTTGCCGAAACCATTGCTTTTTCCCGCATTCCTCGCAATAAAAGTTATAGCGTGTTTTATGGACCGTGACAGAAGCTGGGCCTGCTTTGACCGTGGCACTCTGCTCCTTCTTCATTGTGAAATGAAATTTCCAATTTGTGTCCGATAGTTTAATTGCCTTCTTATGAGGACAATCAACGGATTCGAATTCATATTGAAATTCATCATACCATTCTGCACTTCTCAGTTCCTTTTGATAGCGCTTGGAGATGAAGATAATCATGGTGACGAAAAGTACTATGAGAATTCCGATGGCGATGAGTAACAATTTCAATCAGACGCCTCCTTTTCTTGATAGGAAATTAGCTTAGGAAGATAAACTTTAGGCTACCACACACACTATTCCGCTTCAAGCAAACTTATAGGCTTTGATCACTTGACCCACGTATCAGACATTAATGCTGCCGCAAATCATTTCTGGCAAAGGCTGCTTACCAGCTAAATAATCATTTAAAGAAAATAAACTCGGCTGACAATCCGCCCCTACGCCAAGGAGCACGGTTAAGTCCTTCGGCGAATAAACGACCGTATGCAGTGTTCCAAAGAATCCTTGATAATCTTCGAAAAATAAGGGTGACGTCCTGTCATTAAATTTTTGATAGGCAGTATTGGGTGTTATGTTATGGTTCTGAAATTCTTCCACAAGCTGTTTCCTTTGCAGAGAACCTGCAGCTGTTCCTCTGTTCATCCCTTGCAACTCTTGAGACTCAAAATGATTCGTACAGGCAAGTCTACTCGCAGAACGAACCACTTGTCTTTCTGGTGTTGCTTCAACGATTACCGTCTGTCCGCTTGAATCTAACATCGAATAATTGTAGCAGTATCCATGAGGTATTCTCTTTATCAGCTCCAATGCCTCGCCGATAGTAGCACACCGCTCCAATAGCATTCTAACAATTGTGGTAGCCATGAAACCTTTACCCCGATAGCCGCTGTTCACGAAATGCAAACCGACGACCAGCCCTTTTTCGTTCATTCCATCCAGCCGCCCTGTTATTTGTTGACTCAAACCGACACTAGCAAAACCATTCTCTGGCTTCATGAATACGAGCCTTGCATCATATAGTTCAGGACTGAAGTCATAATTACGAACATATAAATTGTCTTGAGCCAAAACTGTACATCCCATCTCAGGAAACGCTATATCATACCCAGAGTACAAGTGAATCGCTGTATCTACATCCATTCCCAGTCCTTCCCCCATCCCTTCCAGTTCACGTAAATAGGCTGGCGCCAAGCGTTGGAGTTCCGCCTTGGATTCCTCCACATTCGCTTCGCGTGCCATGAAATGAAGAAAATCTTGTTGATCCCGCAACGGAGACGCTAGGACTTCTTTTCCTTGCAAAACTCCAATGTGGTAGGCATCCCCCTGTAAGTCGACAATCCGTACAATCAGCTTTCTCTTCATCCCCAACCATTCCTCCCCTTGATTTGTGCTACAGGCAACAAAAGTTCCACCCTCGTCAAATCTCCACCTCGATACCACTCCAGCAAAGGGCCAGCAGGGCGCCAACCATGCGAAACTGCATAATGCCCCATCTTTTCATATCCTAACATAATGTTTTGAAACCCCTGCGTATGTGGCATCACAATACAAAGAAACGCCGATCGCTTCTCAACCACTCCTTCCTCAAACAGCTCTGCAACCTGCACCTCTTCTGGCACGGCAAATCCGATTCGCGCCTGAATCAATTCCGAACCTGATTCATATTGCAAATAACTATTAAGAATCGGGATGTTTCGCTTTTTCACTTCTTGGCTTCTTAACCTAAAGGCTTCACCAAATTTGCCGATGGGCGCTGTCTCTGAGAACCAAATAATCGTCTCTTCAGTTTTTTCCAAGAAATAAATCTTTTCTTGGAAAGGGCCACTCTCCAAATAGCGCAGACTCATGTCTAGCACCTCGCGTCTGGAGCGGAGTGTACCAATCCATTCATCCATCATGCGTTGGCGCTCTTTATTATCCTTTTCGTTGAAATACTGTTGAATCTCTTCAATGGGTATATCTGCCATGCGCAAACTCGTAATCAATCTCGCCTTTTCAATATGACTTTCCTCATACAGCCGATAGCCGCTCGCATTCCGTTTCACTTCCCCAAGCAAGCCGACATCTTCATAAAAGCGGATTGCACTTTTTGCAATACCGACTTTTTGCGAAAACACCTGAATTGTCATGAACTGCTCCAACCCATCTCCCTCCTTTTCACGATCATACACCTTCAACTAACTTGAACGTCAAGAGAATAAATGTCATACTTTTCGAAAAACAAAAACCCCCGCCACATATGAACATGTGGCAAGGGGCTTCCAAGCTTACTTATTTTATGTTTTCAACAAACGTTTCGATTTTTTCCAGCGACTGTACATGCTGGTTGCAATCATCCGCGTCTTGGCAAATGTAATTTCCTTTTTTCGTATAGGTACCGATGCTCTCGCCTTTTGTTTTCGTCATAAACATACAAACAGGTGTGAGCCGGTTGCAAATGGAACAAATTTGCTTGGTCTTTGTTTCTTCATACGTGCCTGTCAGTCCAACCAGGCCCTTCGAAGTCGGCACAACCATATATCTCTTTTTTGTTCCAATATCGTCAAAACTAATAAATGTCATTCGTCGAAAGTTCAATTTTTCCTTTGGCAGCTTCATCTTCTTCACTTTCGGGAAAAGCTTTTTCAACTTTTGCTCCGAAGGTTCCTGAAATGGAATGATGCATTTCTCCAACTCCATCAGGTATTGTTCGGCCGTCTCTTTATCTGCGACTTGTACCATTTGGTTGAGAATCTCCCGTTGCACATCCGTCAACACGGGGAACGATTCGACCACTTTTTCAACCGAAAGTGATTCTATCGCGTCGATTACATGTGGGTCATTCACCGTTGCATGGCCATTCACCAAGTGAAGTACTTGCCGTTTAATTAAATTGAATTGATCGTTTCGAATAAAGGGTTCTCTTTTCATTTCTGTCAGCTCCTCTGTTTTGATTGTTCTAAAACAAAGCGCAAAGCCTTCCGTTCAGAAATGGAGAAACTCCCATCAAGCGATTAACCTATCGTTCGCCCCATGCAAAGTATCGCCTTTTCATCTTCTGGCTTTGCATGAGTCCTTGTTGAAGCTGGCAATGCCATTTGTCTTGCCATCTTCACATCACCTCCCGATGATTCGCCCTGTCTCTTCCCGGGCTACATCCTCTATCATACTGCTATCTTTTTTTCGTGGCAAGAATGGAAATGCTCCATAAGAGAAAGAAGATGGCCTATCAAAACGCATTAGCATAATAAGCTTTGATCAGCCTAATGCTCATGGTCCAGCTCTTGCTCCTTTAAGATATTCAGCAAGGTAAAGCTGGAGTCTGACTCGCAGCCTTGCAGCGAGTACATAAACAATTGCTGTCCTTCCTCACGCGTTAGTTCTGAACAGGACAAGCTCTCTTTTGCTGGCTTGTCCCCCCGTTCCTTATTCTTCGATCGATCAATTTCCAAATCAAACTTCGTTCCATCAAAGGACACAGTGTATAAAGTCGGGTTGCCCTCTAGGGTAAAATTCGCTATCCGTACGAAGGCAGAGTCTTCTGCCTCGACCCGCTCCATAAACTCCTCAAAGTGAACAAAATTGTAGATCGGCCCATGCATATTAATGACGTCCCCGTTTTTGAGCGCCTTTTCACTGTCGTATGAACAAGCACCCAGCAAACAGACCCCAAGAAGCAGAAGGCCATAGAAGATTGTCTTCATATGATTCCCCCAGTGTGATACATGATTCTTCCACTTCACTTTATGCGATCAGGCGGAAAGTTATCCGATAAACACAATTATTAAATTTTCCTGTCTCCAAAAGATGTATATTAAAGGAAAATTAAAAATTGGAGGTCTTATGAGGAAGAAAATACTTATGTTAGTAACTGTAGTTTTCATTTTGGCCAGTTGCAATAATCCTCTAGAACAACAAGCTGAGAACAGTATTAATAAATATTACAAAGCTCTAAAAGACCAAGATTATGAAGAAGCTTTTATGCAGCTATATTTGTTTGACAAAGATCCTTCAGAAGGAGAAACTTCACTGTCCATTAAAGAAGCGAAGGCCGTCTTTCTAAAACAAAGAACTTGGAAAAAGAAAAATATAGACTAGTGGATTTTAAAATAGAGGATATTGAATATGAAGATGGACATTCTTTCTGGCATGATATCTTTATTACAATTGAGCGTAATGGCAGCACATTTGATTATAACGAGACCGCCTTTTATCATGATGGAAAACTACAAATTAGCGGGGAAGATCCATTCATTCAATTTAGAGATGGAAAATGGATTACCATCCATGATTCATCCACCATTTATTTTTAAGGATCTACTACAAGGGCACATACGCTTTTCGCATGTGCCCTTTTTGGTTATGCAGTTATAACAAATGATCTTGCCGATTCAGAAACCGCACAAAACGCATATCTTCTTGCTGCTCAAGCAAATGAATTCCAGTATCGCCTGTGGAGAATGCGAACTTGCCATTCGGCTGATGGAGAAATGCTTTGATTAGATTAGAAATGAGTCCCCCATGAGACACGATGGCGATCCGCCGGACATCCCGATATTCGTATAAAACATGATGGAGCATCCATTCCGCCCGATAGCGGAATTCCAGTTCTGATTCCCCGTCTTGAATAGGGATGTGGGCGGGCCTTCCCCCTTTAGGCAAGGGATGCGTAATTGCCGCTTCTTTTTTCGATAATCCCGCCAACACGCCATTGTTATATTCCTTGAGTTCATCATAATATTGAATTTCGCATCCAATCGTTTTCTGCAAGATCCGGGCTGTGGCACTTGCCCTTTTCAGCGGACTGGCGAGAATCAAATCCGGCGGAAGATTTTCCGCAAGATAGACAGCCATCTTTCCGGCTTGTTTCCTCCCCAATTCTGTTAAGGGAAAATCCGCTCGCCCCTCGTGTACACCGAGTAAATCGGCTTCTGATTGTCCATGTCGGATAATAACTAATTCCATCCCTATCCCCCATCATTCCACTTCTTTTGAATGGAACCTTTATTCTAACTCAGGTGATTGACAGCCGTAACAATACGCGAGGCGCGAAAAGCCGTGTTTCTCTAAAATCGGCTGGCTCGTGGGCCTGGCATCCACCGTGAGGAATGAATATCCCCTCTCGAATGCCTTTTTAGCACGTACCGCCAGCAACTCAGTATAATAGCCTCTACCCCTATAGTCAGGGAGTGTAGACCCGCCCCATAGACTTGCGAAGGACGAGTTGTCCTCGAAATACATCCAAGCTGCACTGACGAGCCGATCTCCATCGTACATTCCGTATATATACAGCGACTCCGGATCATTCTGTTTGTCCCGCCAAAGACGATTCCCGAGCTCTTCATGCGAATCATCCCAAATGAAATCGATTAATGCAATCATCTCTCGTATGCCCGTCTCATCAACGATTTCTCTGAGATGCGACGAATCGCCCCAACTGACAAAAGTATGATTCTCTTTGATTTCCATCACCATCAGAGCTTCCCGCGGCTCAACGGCAAAGTTCTCTTGTTCCAATAACTCGACCAAGTTCTCGGGTTTGTCATAGCTGTACACTTTCCACTCGAACCCAACACCCAGTTGCCGGAAATAGTTCATTTCCTCCCGGATGACCCGCTTGGCATTCTCTTCATTCACGTTGGATGAACTGATGAAACCTCTCTCCCCATTCAGCGATACATGCCGAACGACATGTTCTGTTTCCTCCCGCCGACTGCCTGGTGATCGTAAATTCTTTCGAAGTTCCTTATCGAATAAATCAAGCATTTCGGTTTGATTCACAATCCAACACCCCTTTCTGTTCTCTTTCACTGATAGACTTATGCCTGAGGTTTAGTTCCCCACCTCATACCGATATAATTCTGTGCCGTCCAAGAATAACAGCTGCCTGCCCCGATTGCTCGTAGCTTGCGGACGAAGCGGGGCACCGTTCGGTTTGCGGAACTGGACAAGCCGTTTCGTCACATAGCGCGAGCCGTCCCGCTCCAATTCAAAAAATTGTTCTTGGTCGCCATAGCCGCCATTCATGAGCAGTCTCTCCCCATATACGGCAAAGTGGCTGGCACCTTCCACGTCTGGCTTGTAATAGACGGTCTGCCCCGCCTTGCGAACCCCTAGTTCAAAATCCATATAATAATAAAACCAAACTTCCTCATCTGACACGACATTCATCGCATAGCAATCACTGATATGATGATCCCCAGAGGAATTATGGTGCTCCAGCTGTCTCCCCATATCATCCCAACGAATTAATCCATGCCTGCCGATCGGGGTATCCCAACCAAAATTCCCATATACCCCTTCATCAAAATAACTCGTCCAAATGGAATTGTCCGGCGCAGCATACAAATCTTCAATTCCGTCCCCCAAGCAAAACGATCGGAGACACTCCCCCTCCATCGTACACACACGCGCATTCTGTTCAATATGATCTGCGCTGTGATATTCCGACCGTGCCCCTGCAAGAAGGATCTGATCTTGATCTAACGGCTGCACAAAATGGTAATTCCAATGCTCGTTTGGCAGATGAAGAACCTGTTTATCCGCCTTTCGCAATATCACGGTCTTGTAGTCATATGCCTCCTCCGTAACCGTCTGCGGAAACATGCCTTGATGGAGCGGCGGACGTTCTTTCGTCAATAACAAACATGGCTCGCCGCGCGGTCCGATGGAAATGGAGACAGGCATATACAATTGCATCTCTTCCGCCAAATCGGCAAACGGTGTTAGAGAAATGATTTTGGTCTCTTTCATAGATTGTCCTCCTTTCTACTATTTTCATAATCTTAAATTTCTATAAGTGTACCATATGGACACTCTGGAAATCCGTCGCCATTAAAGAGTTCGCAAGCTCCACAGCTCCTTTTTTTCTTTTATTATAAATATTCCGAACCGAAACCCGGATACATTCCTCTGACTTTAAGTTGGAATGATAAATGATAACAACATGATATCAACCTTTTACTAAAATCAAAAAGTTATTTAGTAGTAATATTTTTATTTAAGTATTAAAATCTAGTACTTTTAACCCCAGGATTTAAATTACTTTTTTATCATTTATAAGATATTAACCGTTAAGAACTTGATAATAATTTTGTTAATGTTAGTATTGCGACGTGGCCACAATTCATAATATTTGGAAGGTGTTATTTTTTTGAAGAAGTTTATTATTTCTTGTTTTTTATTTTTCTTCACAATAGGCACAATATCAGCTCCTATTGCTGAGGCGGGTTTTAAAAAACCGATGAAGAACATTTCTGATATAGAAAGGCTTGTAGATGAGAATCAACTCTCAAACGATTTAGAGGAGACTATCGACTTTGTATTAGAGCAAGCGATAATTTTTGATGAATCTGGGAAACTCATTTCTGTAGATTTTGATTTAATTGAAGAAAAATATGGAGCTTCAGCTGATTTAGATGAAGTTAAGGTACTAGTTAATGATTATCAAAAGGAATGCAGTCTAGAACCCGACATGGAAATAAAACTAAATCCAGGCGGTGAGTTTCCTGAAGACTGGGAAACCGTGCAAAAAACTAAGCAGTGTTTTGAAAAAAAGTTAGCTGACAACTGGGGAGATTTCTTGACTATTAACGCAATTGTTTCAGCATACGAAGCAGTGAGGGCTGCAAGATATAGGACAGCTGCAGAAATAATTATTAAAAGAGGGGTTAGAACTAATGTAGCAGCATTGAGCGTAACATTAGCCGTCTATTATGCCCAATGTATTATGAAGTAACATTTATTTCAGGTATACAAAACTTAAAACCACGTTATAACTCTGTAACGTGGTTTTTCTTATAATCGGATGGTGAATTATGAGAGTTGAAAATATAGAAGTCTACATACTACTTTTTATTTTGATGATAGGTGATATTGTTCTCAGATATGTAAAAAATACTAATAGGAACAGTAATAATCAATCAAAAAAAGACTCTTTCTTAAAAGGAATAGCTACTACAGGTCTCTTTGTTATATCAATGTTTTTATTGATATTAAGTGTATCACTAGCGATAATTATTCTTTTTTACTTAGGACAGATTCTGCTTCTTATAGCCGCAACTTTTTCAATGATATTCAATTGGAAGTCAAGTAAAGTTTTCGCTTTTTCAATCCTACTGATAACTATTTTGGCGGTCGTATCATTAAATATCTTCACGGAAAGTTATTGATTAAGTATTTTTCAAATCTTAATTTCACAATAAACCGAAATACACTATTCAGTTTATTTAACCGATGTTGTGACGGAATAACAACATGATTTTTCATTGACGTAATTTTCATTTTAATTGCATCCTTGATACACTGTTTATAGGATAATTCATTTGGGATTATCATCGAAAATGGTGGTAAACTCCAATCAAAAACACCTATTACTTCCCTACATGCCAATAATAAAAAGTTCATTGACACAGCAGCCATTGAACTCTTTTTATTGGCTTATTATAGTTTGTGGCCATTTACCACCGACGCACACGCCACGCACACACTCATTTCCACAACCGCCTATCCTTACATCAAAATCGTGCTCTGCAATAAATACTCTACTTCATATTTGACAGCAAGCCGCTTCAAATAAGCTAGCAAATCGTCACTGCCCAATTTACCATCCATGAAGGCATCCAGCTTCGAACTGTACGCCTCCCTTTCTTCCTCAGTCGCTTTTTTCTTGAAGTAGCCCCACATATGCTGATACGCATTACAGACGGAGCCCTTTGTCGGATTGATCTTTCCCGCTTCCTCAATGAGTTGATCGAACCGCTCTATGTCCGTTCCCTGCTTCAAGACTTCTCTAATTTCGTTATAATGCTTCTGGCTATGAAACATGACACGATATTTCTCCCGGCTCCATCGCTGCTGTCTCTTTGCTAGGTCGTTCATCCAATCACTCCTGAATCAATGAAAGTAAGAGCTTTCTATCTTCCATAGGATTCTAAATACGCCATTACATCATCAGATCCTAAACTACCACGATCTGTACTTACGGCATGTGCCACTAATAAAACTCGATTATTAACCGAGAAATAATCAACAGTCAAATCAAAATCGTCTGGACTGCCTATATCCAATTTCTCATCATTCGCTAGATAATAAGCGACGATGCTATGTTTTTCAAAACGGCCCAGCTCTTCTGTTGGTCTTGCAAATGCTACTGTAATGATTTGTTCAGCGGCCGGCCGTTCTGCTACTGAACTGGTAACCCCTTCTTCCCGAATGCCCCATTTCTTTGATTTGGAATAAATGAGTCCGATCCTGTCTGAATTGGCCACCATGAAAAGCGTTCCCGTTTCATCTTTCAGCACAGCATACTTTTCTTGCTGTAAAATATCTTCTTTCGAGAAGCCCTCGTCTTTTAAAACATAGGCGACACTACCATATCTGTAATAGAAAAGACTCAACAATCCCAGGCTTATGAATAAAACAACTCCCCCAAGAAAAGCCCTTTTCATGATTTCCCCCAATCCATTCAGCCTTAATTTACACTCTCAACGAACCACGGAAGCCCCTTGCAGCATAATAGGAGTCCGCCCCATTATGATAAACAAAGACCGTATCGTAGCGACGATCACAGAATAGCGCCCCGCCCAGTTTTCGAATCGCCGGTGGAGTTTGTACCCAGCTTGATGTTTTTAAATCAAATGCCCCAAGTTCCTGCAGTTCCCGATATTCCTCTTCCGAAAGGATTTCGATCCCCATGGCAGCCGCCAGATCCATCGCACTGTTCTCCGGTTTATTTTTCTTCCGTGCTTCCAACGCTTCGCGATCATAACAAAGGCTTCTGCGACCCGTAGGGCTTTCTTTCGAACAATCATAAAAAATGATTTCGCCTGATGCTGGGTCCTGCCCTACTACATCCGGCTCCCCGCCGGTTCTTTCCATTCCATAAAGGGACCCCAGTTTTTCGGGATTTGCTTTCAATCTCGCTTCGACCACCGCCCACTCCAGTTCCTCATGACGCTCTTTGTTTTGATCAAAACGGGCTTGCAATGTTTGAAGCAGTTCCCCAATTTCTTCAGTTGATAAATTGTTTTTCATGCGATATGCTCCTTTTTCTCTTATTACGTATCACTATTATGCTTGACGTGTACGCATTTCGCCATTCTTAATGATAAAATAGTACGTATATAATCGGGAGCAACTGTTAGAAAGGGAGTGTGGGCATTGGACTTTGAGACTGTGATGCAGGAGCTGGAAGCCCTCGGCAAGGAGCGAACGAAAAAAATATATCTATCCAACGGGGCACATGAGCCTGTTTTCGGCGTAGCTACCGGGGCAATGAAGCCGATCGCCAAGAAAATAAAAATCAATCAGCCATTAGCTGAAGAACTGTATGCGACCGGAAACTATGATGCCATGTACTTCGCAGGCATTATCGCAGACCCGAATGGCATGACAGAGGCGGACTATAATCGATGGATCGACGGCGCGTATTTTTATATGCTTTCTGACTATGTCGTAGCGGTCACTTTATCTGAATCGGAGATTGCACAAGAGGTTGCAGACCGATGGATCGCAAGCGGCGATGAACTCAGAATGTCAGCTGGCTGGAGCTGTTACTGCTGGCTGTTAGGGAACCGGAAGGACCATGAATTTTCGGAGAGTAAAATCTCTAAGATGCTCGATATCGTGAAAGAGACGATTCACGATTCCCCTGAACGGACGAAATCATCTATGAATAACTTTCTCAATACAGTTGGCATTTCTTATGTACCCTTGCATGAAAAGGCACTCGAAACGGCAAAGGAAGTCGGTATTGTAGAAATCAAACGGGAGAACAAAAAACCTAGCCTGCTGAATCCTTATGAGAGTATACAAAAAGATGTGGAGAAGGGAAGACTTGGTTTTAAGCGAAAATATGTAAGATGTTAACGTAATAGCGGCCTTCCTGGAATATAGGAAGGCCGCTATAGCTACACAATATTTGGTCCTTACAATCCTTACTTTAGAACTGAAATAAAAAACGCCAGGCACTCAAATCTTATGATGAGTGCCTGGCATTTTTATTTGTTAAGCAACCGCTTCGGTAACCTTCTGCGCATTTGCTCTCTTTACCGTCAGCATGACTGCGAAGGAGATACAATACAAGCCTGCTAGGTAAAGCATTGCCACTTTCATATCGTAGCTTTGCAAAATATAGCCGACCAGGAGCGGGGAAAATCCGCCGACTGCCCGTCCGATGTTGAAAATCGTGTTTGTCGCTGTGCTCCGGATTTCAACGGGATACAAGCTGCCGATCAACGCGCCGTACCCTGCGAACATTCCGTTGGAGAAGAAACCGACAATGGCTCCGCCTAAGAGCACCATGACAGCCCCTGTCGCACTGGCATACAGAAACACCGCGCAAGCAGAAGCAAGTAAGAACATGCCATACGCTCGCTTCGCCCCAAACCGGTCCATGATCCGGCCAAACGTCAGCATCCCGATAATCATGCCGACTGCTGTACTGATTGTCCAAAGCGCAGAACCGGAAACCGATAAGCCTTGTGACTTCTGCAGCATGGATGGCAGCCAAATCATCAAGCCGTTGTAGCCTGCAATTTGAACTGTCGCCATGAGCATCAACGCAAGTGTTGTACATGTTGTTCTTGGATTTTCAAACAACTGAAGAAGCTTTCCTTTATCCGCTTTTGCCGTCTTTTTCATTTTCTGTGCAGCAATCCATTCCGGCGACTCATCCAAATTCTTGCGGACGATAAACGCGAAGATGACAGGCAGAACACCAACAAAGAATAGCGCTCTCCATCCTAAAGTCGGCAAGATGATCGCGCTGAGCAACGCTGCCAAAATGACGCCGTATTGCGCGCCGACACTAACATAAGAAGATGCACGGCCTTGCTTATTCTTCGGCCACGCCTCAGCTACAAGCGCCATCCCGATTCCATACTCACCGCCTGCACCGATTCCCGCGATAAACCGGAATACATACACTTGCTCAATGCTTGTCGCAAGTCCTGTCAACGCTGTGCCGATTGCAAATAATATAATCGTATACGTAAACACTCTAACGCGGCCATACTTATCCGCCAATATCCCAAACACAACTCCACCGAGAAGCATGCCGATATTCGTAATAGATGAAATCAACCCGCCTGTTGCAAGGTCAATGTGAAATTCTGCAATAATCAACGACATGGCAAACGAGATAAACATAATGTCCATGCCTTCCAGCGTCAAACCTGTAACAGACGCCACTACCGTCTTCTTCCGATAATCCATTCCGTATTCCTCCAGTGTACTCAAGATGTACTGCGCCTCTTTTTGAAAGAATGGATTGATCCAATTCCCCTTACCGGCCTCACAGAACCGGTTTAAAAAGAGCTGCCTCTAGGTGTAGGCAAAATAAAATACCCTTCCGTCTGCAAGGACAAAAGGGCATGAATAAACAAGATATCGACATTTGAACTCAGCAGACGATCTTCCATCCACCATCCCGAGTACAAATCAACACGGCTATTCAGCTACTCTTTTCGGCCTCACAGGACCGGCTTAAAGTATTTTTTTATAGTGTAGCAGAAAAGCATGGTCCTTTACTACTGGAAATTACGGCGAAATAAAAAGTTCTATTTGTCTGTCAATACCGCAATTCTAGACTGCTTTTTTCCCAACCCAATGAGCAAACAGCACAACTGGAATGATGAATAGGATGAAAGGCAGGCTGATATAAATGGTGTTCCAAGTAATCACTTGATGATCAAACAAGGATATGTACAAAATCAACGTGTAAGGAAGGACAATGAAAATAGAAGTAACCACGCCAGGTGTCAGGGATCTGAGAAGAACGGACTGGCCAATGTGTGTAAAAACATGAACGAAGAAAACAGTGATCATGATGGTAAAAAAATAAATGTTGCCAAGCGGCCCTTCATTCACATATTGACTTGCCATATAAGTGGAGCTGCTGACAAATAGAAAAATAACAACGACCGCTACGGCAAATTGAGCCGTTGTCATGGAAAACTGTTTTATTACCCGATCAGCCAACTTTTTGGGCAACCTATCATAAAAAACATTTGAATTTTTAACCATCCATTTTTCAACCAGTATGATTTCTTCCAAATCATGAAGCACAAACACAATCGGAAAGAGCCAAATCAACGTTTGGACATTTAGCCATTGCTCCATCCCATTTCCTCCCCTTCCAGCCCTCCTATGATCACCAACCCATTTACCACGGATTGGCAGCTCATACAAAGAATACTCCATTTACAGCTCTTCGTACAGCTGCCGCGCATTAAACATAACCAAGCACGCATAATCTCGCACAGCTGCGCATAAACCAGCCAAAGCGAGCATAACAGCCAAACAACCGCGCAATTATCAACCCGAGAAACGCATACCAGACGGTAAACCGCGCATATAGGCACAGGAAACGTTGCTTGGCTTCTTCTACATCACCCCTCTGTAAAACCGTGAACTTCAACTAATATAGAATGTGGCGAAATGCCAGCATCTGCAACAAAGGTATATGTACAAGCTCTATATACATAGATTAACTTTATAAAATCTTGTTCATTTGTTTAAAATTGGGGAGTGAAATATGGGAGCAATTAACGGGAAAGATTATATAAACCGATTAAATCAGCTACATAATGAGATTTGGTATGACGGTAAAAAAGTGGAGGGGCCGGTCTCTGAACATCCCGCCTTCAAGGGACTGATTCAGTCAAAAGCGGCTCTTTATGATATGCAGCTTGACCCGAGATTCATTGATGAAATGACTTATATTTCAGCGGAATCCGGAGAACGCATTGGCCTTTCCTATTTGCAGCCAAAAACGAAAGAGGACCTACTCAAACGAAGAAAAATGATGGAACATTGGGCTCGGTATTCAGGCGGGATTATGGGGAGAACCCCAGACTATTTAAACACGGTGCTTATGAGCTTTGCTTCCTCAGCCTCTTTTTTCATTAATAAAGACTACTGTTTCCCAAATCACCTGCAAGCATTTTATGAAATGGCCCGGGAAAATGACTTATCCTTTACTCACACCTTCATTTCTCCACAAGTGAATCGTTCAGCGATCTATATGGAAAATACCGATGAGCCCATCGCTGCAAAAGTAATTGAGAAAAATGAAAAGGGACTCATTATTAAAGGGGCTCGCCTGCTAGCGACGCAAGGCGGATTAACAGATGAGGTATTAGTATTCAGCGTTGGGAAGTTTCTATTTAATGAAGACGAAGCGTTCGCTTTTTCAATCCCTTCCAATACGAAAGGTCTGAAGTTTATTTGCAGGGACAGCTTTCTAGGCGGTACATCTTCCTTTGATCACCCGTTAAGCTCGCGGTTTGAGGAGATGGATTCCATAGTTGTCTTTGATCATGTCTTAGTACCCTGGAATAGAGTATTTTATTACAACAATGCCATAGCAGCTGAAGAGTTTCCGACTCAAAGCTCGTTCCATCCTTTTGCCAAGCACCAGGTTGTCACTCGCCAAATTGTTAAAACAGAGTTCATCCTAGGGATTGCTGAGCATTTGATCCAAACAATCAAAATTAGCGAATATCCGCATATTCAAGAAAAGATGTCAGAAATCATCACGGGACTCGAAACAATGAGAGCCTTGTTGGAGAAGTCGGAGAACAATGCATCGGTAGATGAATGGGGGTATATGCGCCCTGAAATTTTCCCGCTTCAAGTTGCAGGAACCATTTTTCCTAAAATCTATCCTCGGTTCAGCGAAATTATCCAGCTGATCGGTGCAAGCGGAATGATTAACCTGCCAACCGAAAACGCCTTTCATTCGGCCATACGAAGTGACCTCCATTTATATCTCCAAGGAGCCACGAAGACCGCAGAGGAACGGGTCAAAATCTTTCGGTTAGCGTGGGATCTGACGATGAGTTCATTCGGAACAAGACAAACCCAATACGAACGGTACTTTTTCGGCGATCCGATTCGTTTGGCGAGCGATTTATATAAAAAGTATCCGAAGAGTGACTATGTAAAGACCGTGAGTCGTTTTTTGAACCTCAATGAAGATGATTCCATACCCAAGTAATCAAATAAGCAGAAGGTAGTCCGAAGAATTCACCAGCAATTCTCGGATGCCTCTGCTTTTTTTTGCTTGTGCGTTACTTATAGCGCCACTTTATTTATACATTCTGTTCTTCAATTTCAAAGGGTGCCTCGCATGAATAGATCTCATCGAAGAAACCCCTGTACGGAATGTCTTCCTCCACACACTTGATAAGATACAGTAACTCCTCATCACACACTGGATTCATTTTATTATTCTTCATTACCTGAAACGCATCTAGGATATTCTCCATAATTGTTGCATTAATAAATACTGGCAACTCATGTAGCAAAGCATCAGTAATTTCAGTTTCGGACCTATACCCGTCAAGAATGACCTTGAAGTAATCCTCCATAAACTTTCTACGTTTATGATGATCAGGCTCGAATTGGATCCACCCCACCCCTAGGGTCCAAAGATCAGCAAGGTCATACATATAATGGCCAAAACAGGAATTATCAAAGTCATACACCGTAATTCGCCCGGTATCAAAGTCAATCGAATAATTCCCGTCATTAAAATCAAAATGAATCATACCGTAACTTTCTTTAGTTCGGCTGATGTTTTTCATTGATTGAATCAGTTCTTTCAGTTTGGTCTTAAGCAAGGGCAGTGTGGCGGGAATCAGCTCATCGATGTAGGCTTCATTGTATTTGTCAAAAAAATCATATCTGCGATGAACAGGAGTATATTCTTTGGATAACTGATGGAGTTTACCAAGGACCTTGCCACAATTATAATAGTACTCCGTTATATCTACGCCATCCCGGTATCTATAATTGTTTTCCACTAACAATTTTCCTTTAGCTTTTACAAATACACTGACAAAGAACGTCTTGCCTTCAGAGTGAATTGGTTCCACCATATTCCCATCCAATGAACTGACAACATTTGATACACTGCCACCATGATAGAATAGGTATTTCATATATTCTACTTCAGCGAGATAATCCTCCAGGCTTCGATCGTTTAAGCAAGAAACCCTAATTATTTTTGTTTCTTCCCCCTCTTTTTCACAGCTATAAACTACATTTCTCCCTCCCTCGTGCGGGGAAATCAGTTCAGTTTGATATTCTTCCAACCCATATAAATTTGAAATGGTTGAAAGCAAAATTTCATCACAAGTTGGGACAACTTCGTTTCGCGTCATATGCTCCTCCTTTTTTCTAGGCGGGATTCAGTATCGTTCCCTTTCAGTAGTAATAAAAATTTTATTTTCAATAAAATACCTCTTTCGTAAAAGTTAATATAATACAAATAATTATGCCATATTGATTATATAGATTCCATACTTTTCTAGTACTATAACTCTGAAGAAAACAGTACGAATATAGATCGATCTTTTTTCGTTTGAAATACCCATTAGCATCTGAGGAAAGAGTTGAAACATAAGGAAGGGACCAGCGTTTCATTTAGTTATGTTTTTGAAGAAAACTGTGAAGGAAATACCGGACTGTTTTTAGAATAATGCTATAGTTAACAATAGGTTTACCTAGGGCTGACATTAAAACAATCCATGCGTTCTGTTATGGGGGAAGGAGAATGACTTGAAAAAGTTCTTTATACTCACTGCACTGACTTTACTACTAGCAGCATGTCAAAGCGAAGATTCATCCCTTCAATTCAATGGTTCTAGTACAAACTGGTCAGTAGAATTAGTGGTGGATATTCTAAATGGTTCCGAAGAAAAACAGCTTCAAATTGATTATAAAGGAACAGAACCGGTAGAATCGTTTAATTATACAGTTCATACCAATACGACTGATGGTAATTCATTTGGTGCAAGAAACGTTACCATGGATATTGAAGGACGATATAAAAACAAAGATTTGAGTTCAAACAGCCCTTCATTTACTTCGGAAGATGTAATCACTATAACAATTGATTGGGATGATCAAAGTGAACATATTCAACTGCAAGCAAAATAAAATTCGCTTTACTTTCATATTCTTATCCCGTATTTGTCACTATTCCTAAATTAGGATACAATCCTGCAGAACCAATACAGCAGGAACTATTGAAAAGGTAAATCAAAAAGCGAGCGACATACAGCGAAGATGTCGGCGGCGGAAGATTGTTATTATAGGGGGTTTGCGGTGCAAGCCAAAACAACACATTCCTTTTTAAGTAGAAAAAAATCCCCCCGAAAAAATTTCGGGAGGATATGTTTTGTTAATCCTGTTTTGTTTCATTTAAATTTAGCAACGCCACACACTCCACATGACTCGAGAGGACAGAATGAATGTCATTTGAGTATGCCTGTTCTCGGAAACATATCTACTTCATTTTTAGAGCTATCGGTAGACGGGAACATATCGACCCAAGCAACCACTCAATTTACGAAAGGGACACTCTATTTAAGAGTGCCTCGGATTTAAGTTCCCTTTTCCGCCGTGGTAGAAAGGCCCGAGTCTAAAAGTTTTTCATTAATTGCTCTTTCCATTTATTAATATTAACGATTGCATTTTGCTCCCAACCTAAATATATATCTTCAATTGTCATTGCCCAAAGTCTTAGTTCACGCTTTCTTGCGTTGCTTGGTAAAGGGTTTGTTACCAACCTCCCTTATTTAAATTATTTTAATATTCATTAATGTAATGTTTGCCAAAGAAAAAAGTCTTTTTACTTTAACAATGAAGCCGCCAGCCAGAGAAGCCTATTCTGACCAGCGACTACCTTACGTTTAATGTTTCAGATTTATTTTCTTATCACTAATTTCATAAATCACATCAGCCACATTATCAAGCAACCGTTTGTCATGGGTGATAAACACTATAGTTCCAGCATACTCCTTCATTAAAATTTCCAAAGCCTCTAAGCTTGGTATGTCAAGGAAGTTGCTTGGTTCATCCATTAGTAGGATGTTATATCTGCCCATAAGCATTTTAGCTAGCAACAATTTTATAATTTCTCCGCCGCTTAAAACAGATAAACTTTTCCCAATATCGTTTTGTTTAAACCCCATCGAGGCTAGCACTGAACGAATTTCTGAAACATTGTAATCACTATCTTCCTGCATAAACTCCAATACTTTCTTATTACTGTCGTACTTGTAACCATTTTGTGCAAAGTAGCCTATTTTTGCCTTAGGTGAAATAGATATTCCATCCTCATGGTTTAAGATCATTTTGATTAAAGTTGATTTTCCGGTTCCATTACCACCAGTTAATGCTACTTTTGCGCCAAGCGGAATTTGAAAAGATGCTTTTTCAAACAATACCTTATCTCCAAATATTTTATTAATTTCCGTACCGATAATAGGATATGGATTGTGGAGCTCCAATGCTTTACTTTGCCTGAAACGAATCCTGCGAATGTCTTCTGGAGCTTCTACATTTCCTAAGGCCGCAATCCTATGTTCTAGGGATTTAGCGGCATTATGCATCTTTTTTTCCTTACTTCCTATAGATTTTTGATGAGCTAAACGCCCTCCGCCTTCAGTACTTTTTTTCTTTGAAGCACCTTTTGCCTTCTGTCCTATTTTACGAGCCTGTTTTCGCTTTTCCTCTGCAGCCCTTTCCAATCGGGCACGTTCTGCAACAAATTGTTCGTATTCTGCAGCTTGGCTCTTGCGTTCTTCTTCTTTCTGGCGAAGATAATCAGAATAGTTTCCCCAATACTCAGTGATTTTGCCATCTTTCAGTTCCCATATTTTATCTACTACCTCATCAAGAAAATAACGGTCATGGCTAATAACTAACAGTGCACCTGTAAAATATTTTAGCTGTCCAATTAGAAAATCAATTCCTTCACGGTCTAAATGGCTCGTAGGTTCATCCGCTAAAATACCATGAACCTGTGCTGATAAAGCCTGTGCTATTTTAAGCCTTGTTTCTTCACCACCGCTCATGGTCTGTATATCTAATTGTTCAACACCAAGCTTTCCTACAAGTGCAAAATCTTTTTCTTTCTGCAAAGTTACTTCGTCTAACTGAGGGATATAGGCAAGTTCACCCAGACGATTCAATTTACATCCTGGGGGAGTTAATTCTCCTAAAAGTACCTTGAGTAGAGTGCTTTTCCCTGCACCATTTGCTCCCACTAAACCAATACGGTCATAATCATATACTTCTAATTCATCTATATCTAAAACATCGCGTCCTTTGAATTCCACACGAATGTCTTTTGCTTTTAATATCAATTCCATAACATTATCCTCCTGTCTATAATCGCATGTTTTCATTTGCTTGTACGCAGGGAAAACCCTGCGATTTAAGCAGGAAGAATTACATGAAAATAAGATACATAAATATCCCTCCAATATTGTTTATTTTAAATCTAATTTTCTAACCTCAGTTATCATGGGGCAAACAATAGCAATGCCAATAATTAAAATACCTGATAGTAAAAACCAATGATTTACACCGATCCTATCAGCAAAGAACCCAGAAAGAATTAACCCAATTGGCATTGCAAGTGACATGATACTTCCGGTCAAAGAAAATACACGTCCTAAATATTCAGGCTTAATTTTCTCCTGAAAAAGAGCTGTTTGCACACCGCTATAAAACGGCACCGAAAG
Organism: Sporosarcina sp. AD_1; assembly: GCF_057373025.1. Classification (NCBI taxonomy): domain Bacteria; kingdom Bacillati; phylum Bacillota; class Bacilli; order Caryophanales; family Caryophanaceae; genus Sporosarcina; species Sporosarcina sp. AD_1. Next base: position 177,751 of record NZ_JBPVIR010000006.1, on the reverse strand, counting down.
CCCCATTATTGCACAGCAAACTACAAATATAACAAATCCACTTGGAGGAAGTATTCCTGAAACGGCTAAACTGGCCCCCATTATAAAAAACGAACCTGTTATTAGTAGTACACGCTTTTTGAAACTTCCTAATCTCCCCAATAGTAAGCCTCCTACTAGCATTCCAGATGCAAAAGCGATTTCGGTAATAGAAATATGCACAGGTGTTCCATTAAAGTATTCCATGCTTATTAAAGGAAATAGTGCATTAATTGGCATATAAACAAACGTATATAGTGTTCCTAAGAGTAATAAGGCAAATAATCCTTTGTTTTGTCTCAGTACGACAATTCCTTCTTTCATTTCTCTTATGAAATTTGGTTTCAAGCTTTGCACTTGATCGCCCAGCTTAGGAATACGTACAATTGCCACCGTAATAGACGCAATCACAGCACCTAATACATCGATGGTAATAATAGCATTTAATTCCCAAACAGAATATAACAATGCTGCAACCGCCGGACTAACAATATAGCTTATAGACTGCAAAGACTGACTATAGCCTGCGCATTTCGTCAGCTGCTCTTCTGGTACTAAAAGTGGCGTAACTGCATTGAGTGCTGGGGTATGAAAAGCTGTTCCAACGCTGCGGATAAACAATACTACCATAACCATCCAGACAGGTAGCTCCATATACAATGCAACAATAGCAAGCACTGCCCCAGCTGCTGCGATAATTAAATCAGCACCAACCATTATCTTCTTCCTATCATGACGATCCACTAATACACCAATTGCAGGTCCAAAGACCGCATAGGGTAAAAAACCTACTAGTGAAGCCATAGACAAGACCATCGCAGATCCTGTTTTTTCTGTAAGGTAAAAAATAATCGCCATTTGCAGGATAGCACTAGTGATTAATGATACTGCCTGCCCTGCCCATATTGTATAAAACTTAAGTTTCCAATTGTTGTTGTTTTCCATTTATATTATCTCCTGCATATTATTTTGCTTGAATTTCTATTTTGAATAGCATTCTAGGCAATAAAAAATGCAGGCCTAAATCCACAATGTGGCTTTTGGTCTGCATACATACAACTTGGAAACATTCATATTAAAGACATAGCTAAATAAAGGTATAGTTAAATAGCCTATATCCTCACCGTAACTAATGAATGCTCAATATCGTATAAATAAGCACAACAAAAAAGCCTATCATCGGGGATAGATTCTGCCTTTTTTATTGCCAGCTTATCTTAAACGCATTGAGGCTGTCATAGTTTCGGTTCCTCCTAAATTCTTATTTGTATCATCGTACATTTTAACACAATAAGGTGATATATTCAATATAAAAAATATAAAAGCAGGAAAAACCGCCAAAGGGCGATATTTTCCTTAATTGCGGTTGACCCAATAATCTATATCATTTCCTCAATCGTCACACCTGATTTGAATTCTACAGTGAGCTTTTCTTCATATATCGTTACTTTTTCAATAAGTCGCCTTACTAATTGCTCATCATACTCCTCCAACTCACAGGATTGCTCATTCAAAAAATCAGTCATTTCAGCGATTCGTTGCCTTTTCCCTTCTCGCTCTGCATTCTCTACAAGTGCATTTTGCTTTAACTCCCGAAGTCGATAAATTTCGTCAGCCACTTCTTCATAGTCATTCTTTGATTTTGCTTGTATAAGAAGCTGTTGCTGTAATTCTTCCAATTTGCCATCAATATCGTCAGTGGCATTATCATTTTCTTCATTAAATACAGTAGCTATGTTTTTCTGCAAGGTTGAGAGGAAGGGTTCTTTGTTAGCCAAAAGTTCGTTAATGGCCTTGACCACTGCTGTCTGCAATGTTTCCTCGTTTATGGTTGGGGCCATGCATTCAGACCCTTTTTCCTCCAATCGGCTGACGCATCTCCAAACAATAGACTTGTATCCTCGGTTATTCCAATGTACCCGTCGGTAAATATCGCCGCAATGACCGCAGTACACAATACTCGATAAAGCATACTTGCTGCTATAGACTCTCTTTTTACCGCCTTTACCGCCACGCAGGTTGGCTCTTCGAACCATTTCTTCTTGAACCTGCATAAAAAGCTCCCTTGGAATAATCGGCTCATGACTGTTTTCTACATAATACTGGGGAACGATGCCGTTATTCTTGACCCGTTTTTTAGAAAGGAAATCAACCGTATAAGTCTTTTGTAGAAGGGCATCACCGATGTACTTTTCATTCTGCAATATCTTTTTCAGTGTTTCTGGTCTCCATTTAGCTTTGCCTGCCGCTGTAAGAATACCGTCTGCTTCTAGTCCTCTTGCTATTTGTAAAAGACTAGCTCCTTCAAGGTACTCTCTATAAATCCGTTTAACAACCTCCGCACCCTCTGGGTCGATGACTAGTCGCTTGTTTTCGTCCTTGGTGTACCCAAGGAAACGCTTGTGGTTGACCTGAACTTCACCTTGTTGATAGCGATACTGAATACCTAGCTTTACGTTCTGGCTTAAGGATTGGCTCTCCTGTTGGGCAAGAGAAGCCATAATGGTCAGCATGATTTCGCCCTTAGAATCCATGGTGTTAATATTCTCTTTTTCAAAGAATACGGCGATGTTTTTATCCTTTAATTGACGAATGTATTTAAGGCAATCCAACGTGTTTCTGGCAAATCGGCTGATGGATTTTGTGATGATCATGTCTATTTTTCCTGCCATACACTCTTCAATCATACGGTTGAACTCTTCACGCTTCTTGGTATTTGTACCTGTGATACCGTCATCCGCAAAAATACCTGCCAATTCCCATTCCTTGTTCTTCTTAATATAGTTTGTATAATGTTCAATCTGAATTTCATAACTTGAAGCCTGCTCTTCACTATCCGTTGAAACACGACAGTAAGCAGCTACTCGTGTTTTGGGTTTGCTTTCACTATTATTATTATTGTTTCCGATTCGTTTAATTGCCGGAATTACTGTGACATTCCTACTCACTGCCACTTGTTACACCTCACTTTCTATTAAACTGTAGGCATATTCGGCCTGCTTGTATGGATCTTCATATTTTTGCACTAGAGGTTTTGCTTTGAACTTTACAGGGTAGGTCGTTTCCGGCACATCTTTAGGTTCCCATATCCTTCCGAGCTTTTCTGCTCTTTTTCGTTTTTCCACCCTGGCTTTTTCAAAGGTCTCCTCATCAATAATGGGAGGGTAAAATTCATCGCCAAGGTAGTGCTTGTTCTGTAACATCTTACCTGCTGTGCCATGATAACAATCTATCCCAGCTTTTTTAGCAGCTTCCTTCAAAGAAAGGCCTGCCAAGTAACCTGAGAATAATTCTTTTATCTGCTCAGAAGCTTTTTCATCCACAACAGCCTTTCCATCCTCAATTCTATATCCATAGGGTGTGTGACCCATCTAATTCACCAACCTTTCCTTCAATGTGATTCCACATTTTAATTCAAAACCTACTTTCTCCCGTGAAAAGACCATAATCCTCTCTACGTAATCTTCAAACAACTCATCCTCATAAGCTGTGAGCATTTTGGACTTAGTGGCAAACTTAATCAGACGGTCAACTTCATCTACTTTTGCAAAATTGCCATTGACGGAACGAGTAAGTTGATCCTTTTCGGCAAGAAGCCTTTCTCTTTCTGCCTCCAGTGCATTCTTTTCTTTATTAAACAGAGCAGGTTCCAGATACCCTTTGGCCATTAAACCTGTCAGTACCTGGCTCTGCTCCATGTTGTTTTCAATTTTAGTTTCCAGCTCTTCAATTCTACGAAAACTCGCTGCATTGTTCTGGTTACGTAACGCCTGCAAAAGTGGTCTTAATATGAACTTCTGACCAAATATGAGTTTATTCATCATCGTAACAAATGCAGTCTTTATATCTTCATCTCGAATGAACTGCATAGAACATTCCGTTATATTGCTTATATGCTTACTGCAGCACCAAGCAATGTATTTTCTTGGACCAGATGAATGAATCCGTCTTTTAAAGGTACTGCCACATTCCGAGCAGATAATTTTGCCAGAGAAAGAATATCGGTTTAGATATTTACTGTTGCGCTTTTCGATGCCTTTTTCCTTTGCTCTCTGATTGAGAATGGCATCTACAGCTTCAAAATCTTCATGGCTGATAATTGCCTCATGGTGGTTTTCTACTAGATACATATTTTTCTCACCATAATTGGTGTGCCTGTTAAAATGGCTATCAGTATAAGTCTTTTGCAAAATAACATCGCCAGTATATTTTTCATTGGTTAGAATCCCTCGAATAGTAGTAGCCGTCCAACGACCTCCTCTTTTTGAAGGGACACCCTTTTGATTAAGATCATTAGCAACCTTCTGTGTGCCTTTGCCCGATAATACCTCTGCAAAAATATACTTTACAACTTCAGCCTGCTTGGGATTTACTATCATCTGACCGTCAATGTTTTGATATCCATACGGTGGGTAGGAAATTTTAAAGGTTCCGTTTTGGAATCGTCTTTGAATTGCCCATTTCGTATTTTCAGAAATTGAAATTGACTCACTTTCAGCAAGTCCACTTAAAATGGAGAGCATCAATTCACTTTCCATTGAACCCGTATTGATGTTTTCCTTCTCAAAATAGATATGAACCCCAAGGTCGATCAGTTTTCGAACCATCTCCAAGCAATCTGTAGTATTTCTCGCAAATCGGCTAATTGACTTTGTAATGATTAAGTCAATTCTTCCAGTTTCACAGTCTGATAACATTCTAAGTAGGTCAGAGCGGTTTTCCTTTTTCGTGCCGCTGATTCCCTCGTCATAATACAAGCCTGCGTATTCCCATTCTGGATTTGCCTTTATGTAGCTCTCATAATGGGCCTTTTGTGCTTGCAAGCTGACAAGTTGTTCATCACTGCCTGTAGAAACTCGGCAGTAGGCAACTACTCGTATTTTTGGCTTAATAAAAGAATTGGCCGTATTTCCTTCTATTTTCGTTATCTTTTTCATCCTCTCACCTCCTTCTTGGTAGGTCACATATTACCTCTGAAACCCTTATATATCAACGATTTCATGGCATTATCTCCGCTAAAAAGGGGGAGAAAGTTTGGCGATTTAGAGCGTCTATCTTGTTGAATTCCACCTCTGTTATTAAGCCTTTTCCGAGCATCTTTCTTAGCATGTTTTCTGCCTGGATATAATCAAACTCACGCTGTAGCTGTTCCTGTGATACCCTCTTTAATTCAATACTTTTGTCTATAATCTCGTCTGAAATTTTTGTAACTTTTTTATCCTCGTGCTGATTCACTAGGAAACACCTCCTACCTAATAGCCGTGGGAACAGGTCGAAGTTGAGGATTTGTAAAATTTAACGTGAATCAGAGCATAAAAAAAGAGCCTGCAAGGGAAGAACCCCCACAGGCTGGATAAATCTAATAGTTTAATATTTTATTTGGGAACCCGATGAAATTCTAGGAGCACCGCTTTTTAGCTTGCCAATTGATTAGTCATACTTAATAAATGCATCCTTAAAGCCTGCCTTTTTAGCTTTGGCAAGCTGTGCCTCAGCATTTGCTTTGTCCAAATATGCACCGATCTGCACACGATAATATTTCTTTTTCACTGGCTCTGATGGTTTATTTTCTGTGATAAGTAACTTCTTCACATCTGCTCGAAAGGTATTCATACTCTTTCCATGCTTAGGAAACCAATGCATCACATCCGCATGATTACTGGCAATGCCCAGTTTATAGCCTTCACTGTGACAGATGATATCTTTCTCACTAAACCCATAGAGTTTGCAAAGATATACACAAAGCTCCGTAGCTTCCTTATAAACTGCATTAAAATACGAGGCATCGGTCAAACCGTCCTCGCAGATTTCAAATCCAATATGAGAATTATTTGCAGTTCCTCCAGCATGCCAACCTCTGTGATTCCAAGGCAATGTTTGATAGGTAGCAATGGAACCATCTGCTAATTTACCAATAAAGGCATGGACACAAACTTGACGGCCTCCAGGTTTATCTTGATTCCAATGGTTATTGTATTGATTCCTCCCGAGCAAGCCATCGTCTGGGCCAACGTATCGCTTGAGCCATGGGTTATTGGCACCGGTCGAGTGAACCATGATACCCTTGGGTTTTATAGTTCTGCCCGCCTTGTAACAAGCGTTTTTTGTAAGTATTAGTTTACGTAAATTCATTATAATCACCTCTAATTAGACATTCTGAGCCAATCATATTCCATCACCTGGCTTACGTGGCTCTTCATCACGTCCATGTAGTTGCCGAAGAACCGATTTTAATTTTTCTGGGATGGGCAGTCCAATATGACCAGCATTCTCTAAAATAGATACTCCTTCATTACTAAGGTAGAAAAAGATTACTGCTGTGCGCAAAGCGCCACTATTGTCTCCAATGCTTCCTAAAATTTGTGTATCGATAATATGAGCGATACCTACCATTGCAAAGATGAGTACCTTTTTGAAAATTCCCTTAGCACCGATTTCGCTACACAGCTTTTTATCTATAATGGCGCAGAGTACTCCCGTGACATAATCGATGACAATAAAGGCTATCAATGCATAGAGAAATCCATCATAACCTCCGAGAAACCACCCAAGAAATCCACCTATAGCTGCAATAGCCAGTTGTAGCCAATTCCAAATTTCTTTCATTCAAGACACCTCCATTTCGTGTATGTCCATATAGAAAAGCGCCCCTGCAATTACAAGAGCGCTGAATGTTACCTTTACATTATTTTTATTAGGTCATGAATTTGTTGCATTACGTCTGCCTTGGGTCGTCCTGAACCGATAGGCAACCACGTGACAGGTGGTATATCGAATACCTGGGAAGAATCAAAACTATTAATCATCAAAATAATCTCATCTATTGCTTTACGTATTTCAACGATATGAAATGGCCAATTCTTAATTGTAGTCTTTCCTGCGATAATCTCTTCTTTCCAAGTTGCAGGGGACAGATTGTAATAGCTACGCACCCTGTTTATAGCAGTTCGAAGCGTCTGAATATGCGATGCCTTTACGTGTGTTACATTAGCAATGATGATTTCAAAAGGTAATGCTAAAATCGTGAAGGTACGAACAACTTCTGCGCTTGCCGATTCGATATCACTGTCAAGACAACGGAAAGTAACTGTATGGCTTCCTACTGAAAGCGGTTCAGCTTGGTAAACGGTCCTGACCCCATTACCAAGGTAGCCGCTTATGGAAAACCTCTCAGGATTATCTACGCTGTTTTGCCATGGACCAGAATCAATCCTTACCTCCACTATTTGTGTTTGTCCATCTGGTTCAATACCTGTTGTGATCATAAAACGTGGTGTGGTGTTATAAGTAAAATTACCAGACATTGGACAGTCCACTACCGGTGCTGCAGGTGGGCTGTTTTTCTTTACCGTGTTGCTAACTACAAAAGCAGAAACTGCATCAAGTGCATCCGTAACACTTATTCGATAACGGGTATACCTACCGGCTATCTGTGTGGCATTTACCTGAAGGTTACCTGAAGAATTGTTTGAAACAATAGTTGCCAGTGCTTCGTATGCCGACCAATTCACACTATCTGTCGATGTAGCCTGTTGTATGACATATTGCTTAATGGCACTGGTCCCAGGTACTGTTCCACTCCATGAAAGATTTATTGTGTTAGCTTCATATATAGGAGGGTTTGCTGAAAAAGTAGTCGGCGGGATCGGCAGTATATTTTTACGAACAGTGTTGCTTGATATAGCCCAGTCTGAGTAAAAATCTTCTCCAGCCGTACCACGGGTTCTTATTCGGAACTGACGATAATGACCACGTGTGGTAGGTGGACTGACATTTAAAATACTGCTTGTTGCTGAAGTATTGACGATAGCCAATGCCAACCAAGCACCCCAGTTGCTGTTATCGGGTGAATCACTATATTGTATTTCATAGGATGTGATGGCATTACCTGCACCACCAGATGCCCCACTCCACGAGAGAGTAACATTTCCTTCGGATAATGTTGCACTTACCGTGCAAAGGGTCGGTGCTGTACAAGCTGTGACGTTACAATAAATGCTATTGCTGATTTTCTCTATTGAATAAACATCCAATGAATCAATTGTCCAGATACCAAATTGTGTATATGTTCCCGAAGTCCTCGATACTATTGGATTATAACTGCCACCACTTGCCGCCAATGTCAACGTAGTCAACACATTCCACGCACTCCAAGTACTATTATCCGTTGAAGTACGGCTGGCAATTTGGTATCCCTTAATTGGACTCGTACCACTTGATGCTCCACTCCAAGTCAGTGTAATCGTTTCATCACTATATGCTGCAGGGGAGGCAACAGCGGTGGTTGCTGGCTTTGGTACAGTGTTTCTGCGGACGCTGTTTGTGGATACTTTCCAGCCAGAGTAATAACTAGCACCTGCTGAACCACGGGTTCGCACCCGAAATCTACGGTAATTACCTCGGGTAGGAGGTGATGCAACAGATACACTACCACTTGTTGCTGTGGTGGTCAGCGTAGACAGGGCAGTCCATGCACCCCATGTGATGTTATCGGCGGAATCACTATATTGAATCTCATAACTGGAAATCGTATTATTAATACCTCCAGAAGCCCCGCTCCAAGAAAGAGTCACATTCCCTTCTGCAAGTGTTGGAGAAACCGTACAAGTTGTTGGTGCTCCACAAGCTGTAGTGAGCAATGGAGAGCTTAATACCGTATAGCTTGAATTGGTAATCACACCTGAGGTTAATGACAATCGTCCATCAGATACTACTTTAAATGTGACTGGCTGGTTTGCATTACCTGTAGTGGAAGCACAGGTCACCGAAACATATCTGATCCTTGGTGTGGTCCCTTCCCAGTTATCGCCGTCCGCTGCTTTAATACGCACCTGTGAAGAAGATCCATTTACAGTCATCGTGCAAAGCAATGCATAACCACTACGGATAAAGGAACCTGATGAACCCAACGCAGCGGATATGGTGAAGTTGTATGTCATTTGACTATTATTAGGTCGACTTTTAGTATAAGTAATCGTGTAATAAACGGCTGGGCTGGAACCCGCCTGCAGAGTAACGCCGTTAATATCCGCCACTTATATTCACCTCCTATTCATAAACCGCAGAAACTAGCGAGTTTACCAACCCGCAAAGACTAGTATTCAATCGGGTATCAACAATGTTATTTGCTGAAATCGACGTAGCAGCAGAAGGTACTAAAATATCAGCAATACCAAGTTCATAGATATCACTTGTTCTTGTCAGTTCTGGGGCTATGGGCGATGCTGTTGGAGTACCAGTAACAATGGCAAGCTGAATACTTCTTGTAATTTGGCTTAGGCGAACCACAACTCGGTCTATGCGTGGATTGCTCCCATCTGCTGTAGCAAGAGGTTTGTTTAAATCATCTGTGTTTTCATATCTATAACCATTAATCCATGCACTGCCTGGTGCTATGGTTACTGCTAATCCAATCCCAGGAGATACCAGTAGGTTTGTTGGTGTCGCATAAAATACACCATTCGAAACAAGGCTTCCAAAATATGCAGCGAAGTCCGTTGCATCATAGACTCTATCCCCATCGGATGAATTGAAAAATCCACTTTTCTCCATTAATCACTCCTCCTTCTATATCGTTTTTGTATACTCTATTACTACATAGCCTGTATACGCGGTTCTATCATTGCCTGGTTCGACTACAATGTCGGTCTTATTTGCGAAGAGACCAATTTGCGATTCGAAGTTGTTATACCGAGCAAGGGGCAGTGGCAAGAAAACACTTCCGTTCGTGACAAAGCCGGATAAACTGACAACAGTACTGAGGTTTGCTATACCATGAGGTACATGTTTTGGTGTTGTATCTGTAAGGGAACCGAGATTTATCTGTTTACGATAAATCGTCTTGCCATCTATCCATAGTCGCCCTGTGTTTTGTTCTGTAGTTGAATAATCGCTAAAGGAAGAAGCCAGTTTAGTAGCAGTAATTGTACGGTCTGCAATTTTTAAACCTGTAACTGCTCCGTTTGCAATTCTTGCAGTAGTTACAGGTTCGTTATTGATATTAAGCCAGTTTGCTTGACCAGAAGGATTATCAAATACGAAAACGGAAATCACATAGAATGTCATGGTATTGCGAGAAATGAAGAAACCCATTGCCCTCTGATAGCCATTTCCCGTATCGTCACCGTTATGTTTTATCAAAAAGACATGCCCATCGTCACTTGGCTGGTCACTAAACTTATTTCCGCTCCATGAAGTGAAATAAAAGGCATCTCCAGGGTTCATATGGTACAACGCATATTGGCCAATCGATATAGTACCTCCACCCACATTAATCTCCAGTGCAGGTAATTTTCCATATAGATTGTTAATAGTAGATGCAACGTTGTCTCCTTGAATCTCTGAATCTACCTCCGTCAAGTCGCCTAAGGTTTCCTCAACTGTTACTAGCGTATCCTCCACGGCTCCTAAAGCCTGTGCAATTTCAGATATGCCCGTTGGAGCGGATATTGCTGTTTTTACCTCACTTAACTCAGAGCGGACTTTTTGGGCGATTGTCAACTCCGCTTTTCCGAACACTACGCTGATGCTCTGTCCATCTGCGTCATAGGTTTCTTCGACTTCGGTGATGCGCGTCGTCATGGATACACCCCAGGCTTTGGAAATGACTTTGACAGTCTGCCCAAGATCGAAGTCTACTTTATATGTTAAATTGCCGTGTGGATTGATAGATGTATCAAATGAATAGCGTATGGCTTGCTCACTCAGCTTACTTTGACCTCGAAAGATTAGTGTATCAATGTATTCTGAACCAAAGTCTTCTGCCCGCAAGTCCTTAGCATCCACAAACATTTCGTGCCTTGTCTCACCAGAGCCACTTGTAATTGCAACAAAAGTTCTGTCTGAACCTTCTCCTTCACCACCAACAAGGGCGGTGTTGGCATAATCTCCAGCACTTATTGTATAAATCTGTTCTGTAAGGTTTTCATATTCCTTAGAAAATACAGCTTGTGATTCCGTTCCCATATATAACACTACGGTAAAAACCCCTGTAGCAGGAGTGAACACAGTCTTAATGCCAACATCCGATGCAACACATAGTTCCGTCACAGCATCCATCAAATTTCGGTACGATACCTGTGTGCTAATGGGAACATTTAAGTTTGGAGCAGAAAAGGTTATGTTCGAAATCTTCCTTGCTACATCAGAAGGATTGATAAGATTATTACTTATCAGCTGCTCTACACATACAGAAATGTCACCAGAGAGTTTCTCCGTTTGCCATACAATGCGGCGGGAAAGGAAGGAAGTTGCAAAGCGACCACTTGCAGTAATAATTTCATGCTCGGTTTGAGAAAGTTCCAGATGCTCAATGATCCCGGCTTCCTCATCATCATTTTTCCAGATGATATTCCCTTCCTTTAAGAGTTCTGTATTCTCCGGAGTTGCAATCGCTTTTAATTCAAATGAGCCACACTGGGAATAGCGCCTCGTCCAGCGCAAGTACTCGAAGGATTCCACAATGCCCGCAAGCTCTCGGTTTGAGTTGTAGATATACAGTTCCATTTTTACACCCCCAGAAACTGCGGACGAAAGTAAATACTAACCTCTAACAGTTCCATATTGACTGAAGCATCGTAGCGCAGTGTGTTAAGACCAGCGGAAAGTTGAAAGAACGCCGAAGTGGTATCTAATAACGAAAAAGCATTTGTAATCGAAGAACCCTCCACTTTTACTACACGCTTTCCGGCGAAATGAGTATATACACGCAGCTCGTCTCCGGCATCCATTGTCGTAAGAAGCCGAATGTATTCACCAGTGTCTATCTTTAAGAGTTCAGGATTCGTAACAGTACCCAGAGCTCGAAATACAATTTCACATCCGCAGGACACATCACCGATATTTTCCACCGTAATGATTTGACTTGGCTGACGCATTCCAAATTCCATCCCACTCATAGGAATTTCCAATTCAAACTCAAATAGCGGTATCCATGATGCCAGTTCCTCTCGCACCTCATTTAATGTCTCGAAGAAAGGGGATGGGCAGAGTAGACTGACAAAGAAGTTTGGTATTCGTTGCCGATTAGAAACACTAAAACCTGCCTCCTCCACCACGCAGGATATCTGTCGGTCACGGTATTGAAGGGTCCCTAGTAGCTTTGGGCTGAATATTTTAAGGAATCGTTGCCTCCTTTTAAAGGCTTCATCGGGAGTATCAGCAACAACCGTACCTTCAATCGTTATGTTTCGCATATCTAACGTGGAGGAAATATAAAAAGCGCCATCCTGATCTGGCGCCTTGAAAGTGTTGACGGTTTGACGCATATTGCCAGTGCCGTCTACCTTCGTAAGAAAGTACGGTCGGCTTTGCTTAAGCGTAATGCTCTCTCCATCTCTATTTGTATATGTTAGTTCCATTGCCGTACCTCCCTTACAATTCCAGTGCCAGTTTACGGGATAGGTTCTTAAACTCCCGTGCTAGTTCTTTTTCTGATAGAGCCTTAGGTGTCACAACTGAAATATTTTGAGTAATACTTGCACCTGTAGCATTCCCTTGCCCAGATACACCTCTGTAATTAAAATCAAAGCTAGTTGGTACTGCATTTTGCATATCCCTTGAAACTGCTGTCATTGCATCCTCAAAACCTACACCGATACCTTCACCCATGTTGTGGCCAATTCCAGCAAATAGAGTTGAAGGGGAGCGGATACCGAAAAAGTCTTTTATCCTCGATACAACATTTCCGAAAAACCCGGATATTTTACCCCATAACCATGCACCTGCGTCTGATATACCCTTCCACAACCCTTTAATCAAATTGCCGCCCACTTGTGCCATTTGACCGATATAGCCAGTAAAGGCCCTAACCAGTCCAGAGATAATCTGCGGTACGGCTTTTACGATCTCCACGATTATCCTTGGCAGATTTGCAATCAGTGCCACAAACAGTTGTACACCCGCTAAGATAATCTTATCGATGTTACCAATAATGGCATTGACCAGCGAGCTAACAATCTTGGGAATAGCACCTACAACAGTAGTTATAATCTGTGGCAATGCCTGTATGAGTGATATTAGAAGCCGGATACCTGCATCAATAATCAAAGGAATCGACCCTATAACAGCACTGATGATACTATCGATAATTTGCGGAATTGCTTCCACAACTGCTGTAATAATGGTAGGCAAAGCTGTGACCAGTGAGGTCAATAATTGAATACCCGCATCAATAATCTGTGGAATAGATGCAATGATAAAATCCACTATTGCTTTGATGATGACCGGTAAGGCAGAAATAAGCTGAGGTATTGCCTCTACCAATCCCTGTGCTAATCCTATAATCAACTGCAAAGCGGCATCCAAAATGAGTGGTAGGTTATCCATCAATCCTTGGACAATCTGCATAACTGCAGAAACTGCCGCAGGGATGAGTTGTGGTAACGCTATGCCGATTCCCTCCACAAGTGCTGTTACTAATTCAATTGCTGCATTTATTAGCAGTGGAAGGTTATCAATTAATGCACCGACAATCGTCATTAGAGCACTTACCGTCGCTGGAATAAGTTCGGGTAAAAGGCTCAAAATTGTTTCCAGTACTTGCGCGAATATATTTGTAACCAATTCAAGAAGCATTGGTAGCAAGTCTGCAACCGCCGCTAATATTGCGCCTGTCGCTGTTGGCAAGGCGGCTACGATATTTTCCAAGACCGGTACGATATTAGTAACAACTGCCTCAAAAGCCTCCACAAGATTCTCAGTCAGATTCGTCATATCAGCATTGGCATTACCGAGTCCAGCTGTAAATGAACCAAGTGCGGCCTGTAGTAACCCAATAGAACCGGAGATTGTCTCGGTTGATTCTTTTGCAAAGTTACCTGCATACTGCTCTGTGTTCTCAAAGAACATTTGCATTGCTACTTCGGCTTTTTCCGCTTGTGTTGCAGTATTCCAAGTAAAATCCAGACCCTTTGCAAGAGCGTAGGCTTCGATGTTTGTAGCGTTCATCGCAACACCTAAGTTATCCATCATATCAAAGTTACCCTTTGCCGCCCCAGTGACTGCCTCTAATGCCGAGGACATATCAATACCCATAACAGATGCCATATCTGCCGCACGTTGCATGGCCTTTTCAGTTAGCTCAAGACTCCTCTGTTGCTGTATACCAGAACCTTGTAACAATGCACCCATTTTGTTGGCGGTCGCAAGATACTCACTTTGGGAAACACCAAGATTTTTATAGGCTTCCTCACCAGTTTTCTGAATCGATGCAGCATATGCTCCAAAAACCGCCTCTGATCCGCCTAGGTTTTGTTCCAGCTCTCCAAATTGAGTGACTACTTCTTTACCTAACTTAATAGCAGCGGCTCCGGCTGCAACAGCAACCGCCCCCATCGCCACACCAATTCCCTTGAGTACACCGCCAAGCTTTTCAAACCTGCCACCAGCATCCTCTGCACTTTTACCTGAATCCTCTAACTCTTCACCGAGATTATCCGCTTCAATTGTGGACTGTTCAAGTTCACGCTCCATAAGATTCAGTTCAGCCTGAGCCCTGTTTAATTGGATTTGCCAGTTTTGGGTGCGGCGGTCATTTTCACCGAAAGAGGAGGAGGCATTATCAAGGGCAGCCTTAAGAGTAGAAATCTTTTCCTTCTGTGCGTCAATTTCCTTATTTAGAACAGCATTACGAGCGGTAACTGACTGAATGGATTTATCGTTTTTATCAAACTGACTCGTTACAAGAGCCATTTCACTGCCCAATACTTTAAATGATTGATTGATTTCTCGCAGTGCGTTCTTGAATTCACGCTCGCCTTCAACACCTATTTTTAAACCAAAATTATCTGCCATGCCTTCACCTCCTCCTAAATACCTGGTGGGATAATATCGTCAATGGTCCGTGTTTTCTTTGGCTTTTCGATACCATGCCATTGTTTATGACAAGTCCATAAATCAAAAAACAGCCCAATTGGCATAAGCCAGAATTCCTCTGTCTCCATGCCCATCTGAACTGTTCCATAATAAAGAAGTCGGGTAAAGACCTCATCGTCCGTTACCCGACTTCCACGTTTTTTGGAGCTTCCTCCTCACTTTCGACATTTCGCTTTGTACCTTTGAACATCGCCTCGGTAATTGCAGTTTTATATGCCGCCAAGTCAAGCGGTGAGGTAAGAAGCTCTACTTCTTCCTCTGTCAGTAATTCTTCTGGTGCATTCTTATTCTTTAGGTTTCGAATCAAAATGGACTGGTTTGCAAGCAGCGTGATGAGCCAAACTATCTCGTCCAGTGCCATCTCAAAGTTTTCTGATTTCATCAGTTTTTCTCCAAGATTTTCAAGACCACCGTAACGACCAGCAATTGCCTTTGTTGCACGTGTAGTTAAAACCAGTTCATATTCTTTGTCACCTATGTTGATTGTGGCACTTCTCTCATTATGCATCATTTCTCCTCCTATGGTTCAGGTGTATATACGGGTTCATAAACTTCAGTGAACCAGCCTGTTATGGTGGACGATGAAACACCGGGGTCACCTTCTGTGACTTCTGCTTTCCATGGGTGCTTGCCCAACCCATCCAGCTTGTTCCTACGCATAACTGTTCCTTCAATAGTAGGTGTAGAAAAGGTAATGGAATCCGCCTTTGTCTGTAAGTTGGTTGCTGGCAGTCCAAACTTAACACGATACAACCAAAAATATCGGTATGTTCCATTGGCCTTTTGCGCACGAAACCCCACTGCAACAGGTGTACCTACACTCTCACTTGCAGAAATTAATACCCCGTTGTCGTCGGTGGACGCACCAGTTAGATCTGCTGCGACCGTCGGGCCAATGTCATCTACACCGAGAGTGAGTGTACCGCTGTTAAAGTCCTTCACAACCTCGGCAGCACCATCATCGGCATACAGAATTGCTTCCACCAATTCTACCGAAAGTTCGGCAGTAATGGCTTTTGCGAGTACCGAAGGCACACCATAGGTTTCCTCGCCATTTGAATCCTCGGTTATTTTTGCATAGTACAGTTTATCCAAACCGATAGTTGCCATATGTTATTCCTCCATTCCATAGTTTTTCGCCACGTCGATGGCGTAATGATGATATCCAGTATCATCCTCGTGACCAATATACCTACGCTCAGTCACTGTAAAATCATCGTTTAACAAAGCCGTTGTAATCTGCCTCTTTCTCTCTAAGTAATTTCTCTTGGAAAATAGTGATATCCGTGCTTCCTGCACATCAAAGCCAGGGCGGTTATCCGCATGAACTTCAAAAACATCCGAAAGTGGGAGTATCACCACGTACTCATCCGGTGCCAAACCTGAAAAAACCCCGGTTTCTACGGGGATAGGTATTGCTGTCAGAAGTGTATTTAGCTCCTCTAAGATATTCATATTTTATCAATCTCCTCCTCTAGCTTTGCGATCATCGCATTGATGCAAGGTTTCCTAGATGCAGTTCTCGCAGGCTTTAGGAAGGGTTTTGCAGGCTGACCATGCTTACCATATTCAATGATTGTGGCAATTTTAGCATTGCTCTCACCATCAGAACGTGGCTCGGCAAAGCCAACTTTTACATTGAAGTTTCCGTTTCTATCTTGCTTTGCTCCAGAAAGACCCAGTGAAGATAGCAACTCACCAGTGCTTTTGGATGGATATTTTGTGTTCTTACCAATCACTTTACTTAAATTTCCCTTAACTTTATCCAGTACCACTTCACCGCCAACTTCCAAAACCTTAGGAAGAATTACATCGGTCTGGTCAGCTAATCGTGATACCTTTAAAAGGAATTCTTCTGGCATCTTTATATTTACTTTTGCCATATCCATCACCTCACAGTTGGTTCTATCTTTTCTGCTAAAACCTCGACATACATGCCTCGTTTTCTTACATCATCAACACTTAAAATCTGATATCTGCCATCATCACAAACGATGACCATTTCATTTGTCACCCTAAGGCCAGAAATTTTCCTAAACCTAAATAGGGAAGTTGCAGAAGAAAATGATGCTCTATTCGCCCACCGCTCACTGCCATGCCGATCTTCCTTGTAGGCACGTACACTAGCAAGTATGTTATCGCCTATAGCAGCGAAACCATCCTTGTCTTTAATAGGCTCTGTACTGATGATATCAATAAAGGTGTTCATCTTTCCAAAACTCATAATTTACACCTTCCAATTCCGGTCTAGTCTAAGAAGTAGGTTCACCGTGTTCCAAACCTGCTGCCCCGCCTGTACGCTATCGGCGAAGAAACCAGCCGTCGAGCCATCTCTGCTTTCGTAGAAATGACTCGACAGCATGATTACTGCCTGTTCAGTTGTTGGGGGCATGATGTTTTCAGTGTAATAACCCTCAGCAACATGCTGATAACTTTCCGCATAAGAGACGGCGGCTTTGATGTAATGCAGCAGAAGTCCATCGTCTGCGTCATGCGTCAGGATCAGATTTGCTTTTACTTTAGGTAGAAGATTATCAGTTGTCATGCCGTCCGCCTCCCTCCGGTCATTCTTCGTCTGCTGCCATTAACCCAGCCGCTTTTAGTTTAGCGAGCAGAGCATTAAAATCCGTGACAAGAGTGGCTGTATCCTCGGCTATGCTGTCGGCTTGATTTACAGCCATTTTTACCAACCCAGAGACTGACTCCGTAGCATCGGTAGGATATGCTGGAGCATACAGCTTACCATCTTCACCAATTTTTACTTCGACGGTGTCACCCTCACCTGCGGCAGTAGCTTTTACACCGCCAAGAGTTTCCTCTGTTGCCACGAGTAGTGGATCGGCGGAGAGCCCCGTTACCGAGGCTCCTTCCTTGATTTCAAGCGTTCCGCCTATAACAGTTTTCTCTCCGCCTTGTTCGGTGTAATTCTTAGTGTTATAGCTCATAATGCACCTCCATTAAGCTTTCTGCTGAAGTACTTTTATGGCTTCAGGTAGAATCAATTTTCCATCCACACGCTGAGTAGCAACAAAGCCTACTTGGCCAGTAACAGCATAAAGTTCATTAAGCCT
This sequence comes from Sporosarcina sp. AD_1, assembly GCF_057373025.1. Classification (NCBI taxonomy): domain Bacteria; kingdom Bacillati; phylum Bacillota; class Bacilli; order Caryophanales; family Caryophanaceae; genus Sporosarcina; species Sporosarcina sp. AD_1. The sequence goes on along the minus strand of NZ_JBPVIR010000006.1, from coordinate 159,788 downwards.
CTTAAATACACGACCCTGACGATCAGCTACCCAGTAATAACTAAAGTCACCAAATGCGATACTCTTCGCAGCTGCAGCAATAGTTGGCATATATGCAGAAGTATACAATGGTCGATTGAGGATAGTATCCGGTGTACCTGCCTGTAAGGAAGGTTGCCATAGGTACTGTCCTTGACCATCCTTTAGTTTACGGATTGCTTTTACAGTGGCGTCGTTCATAACGAATACAGCCTTATTACGGTAAGGTGCCTTTAATGAATAGAACAGATCAAGTACCTCGTCCATAGTAATTGCCGTAGCACCTGCAGTAGTCACACCAATTTGGGCACCACCTGTAGAAGCAAGTATACCTGTCGGTTTTCCAGATCCATCACCAGTAAAGAACGCTTCTTCCTCTTTGTTACCGATACGTCTTGCAAATTCCCTAGAAATATAAGGTTCAAGTTCAAATACACTATCGTTTAGAAGTTCCTCAGAAACCTTAATCATCGTACCTAGCTTATATGCTCCTATAGATACTTGACCGAAGCTATCATCACTTTCTGGGATTGCACCTTCCTCGTCAATCCATGAGGCTGTGCCCTTAGATGCTACCACTGGAATTTTTCTATCGCCAGAAGCGGTGGTAATAACTTTAGCCAGTCTACGGAAGATGTTCTCCTCCTCCAAAGCCTCGACAAGTGTTCTCTCAAACTCATCAGGAACTAAGTATCCACCCTCAGAATCTGTGCCAATTTTAAGAGCATTTTTTACAACCGGGTCAAGGCCTTCCCCTGCACGAGTACGCATAGCATTCCAGAATGCTTTCTTGTACTCTGCGGATGCACGACCCGTCTTTTCTTCAACACCTTTGAATGGAGTGTTTGTAATAGGGTTACTAGTGGCTTTGGAAAGTTCTAAGTCGATAACCGCCTGACGTTCCAAACGTTCTATTTCCTTACCAAGTGCAACAACATCGGCTTCCATCTTTTCATAGGTTTCTGTGTCCTCTGCGGATAACAATCCATCACCGCCACGTTTCGAATCAAGGAATGCTTTCGCCGCATCCCATACCTTAGCACGTTTCTCGCGCAATTCTAGAATTTTACTCATTGTTATTTCCTCCTTTAAATTAGTGAGAAATTAAAGAAAGCCGCTTATCCAGCGACTCTATAGGTGTACCTGTTTTTCGTTTTTGTTTTTTAGGTAATTTGCTAATAAGAGAGTTAGTAACCGCCATCCTGCTAAAGATAAGGCTATCCGTCAAATCCGGTGTTTCATTTTCCATAAACATGATCTTATCTGCAAAACCAAGTTCTATGGCTTTGTTTGCATTCATCCATGATTCTGCATCCATCAGATGAGAAAGCTTTGTTCGGGAAAGACCAGTCTTTAACTCATAGGCATTAATAATACTTTCCTTAACCTCATCTAATAGAGCTTTAGCTCGCAGCATTTCCTCGCTATCACCGATGGCAATGGTCGAAGGGTTATGAATCATAATCATGGATACCGGCGACATATATACATCTCCACCCGCCATTGCAATAACAGAAGCTGCACTTGCCGCAAGCCCGTCAATTTTTACAGTGACCTTTCCTGTATAGTCCATAAGCATGTTGTAAATCTGAGCTGCTGCAAACACATCCCCGCCAGGAGAGTTAATCCACACTGTAATATCACCGGTGCCAGCCAGCAGTTCATCTTTGAACATCTTAGGTGTGACCTCATCACCCCACCACGTTTCTTCGGATATCACTCCATTTAAATAGAGAGTGCGCCCTTCATCAGAATCTCGCACCCAATTCCAGAACTTCTTCATTTACTGACCTCCTTCGGTTTTGGCAAACGCTCCTGCGTCAGCCAATTTCGTCATATTTCCGTTAACCAGATATAAATCGCCACCTTCCTCAGCTGGGATACGGTTCATGTCCTCCAGTTCACGGATATCGTTGGCTGACATCCAGCCATTTTGACGACCTGTAGCGTAGCCATTCATTCGGCTTTGGTAATCACCACGAAGCAGACCGTCCAAATTGAACTTGATAAACAGTGAAGCTTTCTCAGAAGGCAAAATAAGCGATTGCTGGAGACTTTGTTCCCATCGCACCACCCACGGATCGAGGGTGTATTTTACAAACTCCAAAGACTGCTGTTCAATATTGGAAAAACTAGACTTCTCAAGATCACCCACCATATGAGGCGGTACTCGGAAAATCCTCGCAATCTCATTAATTTGGAATTTCCGTGTTTCAAGAAATTGCGCCTGTTCCGGCGGGATACCAATGGCTTGAAACTTCATGCCTTCTTCCAACACAGCAATTTTGTGAGCATTTCCTGTGCCTTGGTAGGCACTATTCCAACTATCCTTGACCCTCTGTATATCTTTGATTACTCCTGGGTGTTCCAGCACACCTCCGGGATTAGCACCATTGGCAAAGAATGCCGCACCGTACTCTTCAGTAGCAAGTGACATACCGATTGCATTTTTCGCCATAGCGATTGGGCTATAGCCAATGAGTCCATCAAAACCTAAGCCAGGAATGTGAAGAACCTCATCTTTACGGAGTGTGACATAGCCACCCTTTGGGTTTAGACCACTTTCGTCCGTATCACGGTAATAGGTATAGACCAGTTCACCATTTGTTGCTCGACTAACCTCCATCTTGTTGGGGAGTAGGGGATAAAGCGCCAGTGCCTGCCCACGACCGTTTCTGACCACCTGTGCATAGGCATTTCCCCAAAGCAAAAGATGACTCATCAGTGTTTCTCGAAACACGAATGAAGTCATCTCTGGATTTGGTTCATCATGAAGAAGGTAATACAGCGGGTGGAAAGGAATCTTTTCTTTACCTCCATCAGAACGATATCTATATACATGAAGTGGTAGTCCTGCAATCGCTTCAGCTAGTATCCTTACGCAGGCATACACTGCTGTTGCTTGCATTGCAGTACGCTCGTTCACTGTTTTGCCGGATGACGTACCACCAAACAGGAAGGAAAATGCACTACCCACACGGTTTTGCGGTTGGTCCCTTGACCGAAACAGTCCTTTTATTAGATTCATAGGCGTCACCTCCGAATATAAACATTGTGTTAACCATTAAGCCTTAAAAGACAATCAAACCTCTCTCGTCATACACTGAATCTCCGCTATTACCTGAGCCGCAACGGATAGCACGATCAAGTGCCATGATGGTCGCTACCGCACCATCTATCTTCTCTGTACTTTTTTCCTTATCCGGTTTAACGTTACCTGCTGGGTCAGTTTTTATAAAGATGTTGTCCATCATCCATCGAAGCACTGGATGTCCACCATGCGCTATTCTTTCTTCTAATGTCAATTTCATTAATTCTTTGGTTGGCGGTGACATATCTTTAAAGCCTTGACCGAATGGAACGACAGTAAAGCCTGCTCCTTCAAGGTTCTGAACCATTTGAACTGCTCCCCAACGGTCAAATGCAATTTCTCGAATGTTATACTTTTCGCCAAGTTCTTCAATAAACCGCTCAATGTAGCCGTAATGCACTACATTGCCTTCTGTAGTTAGAATATATCCCTGTTTCTCCCAAAGATCGTATTGTACATGGTCTCTTCGGACTCGGAGGTCAATATTATCCTCCGGCATCCAAAAATATGGGAGAACGGTATATTTATCTGTTTCATCCTCCGGTGGGAACACCAGCACGAAGGCTGTAATGTCAGTGGTGGATGATAAATCAAGTCCTCCATAGCATACTCGACCTTCAAGGCTCTCTGGTTTTACTGGAAACGCACAGGCATCCCACTTTGCCATTGGCATCCAACGGACAGATTGCTTAACCCACTGATTCAGACGCAGTTGTCGAAAGCTATTTTCCTCAGCAGGGTTCTGCTTTGCGCTTTCACAAGCGGCTCTAACTTTATCGATACTTACTGTAATTCCTAAGCTTGGATTTGCTTTCTTCCATACTTTAGGATCAGTCCAATCATCCTCTTCTTTGGCACCGTAGATTACGGGATAAAAAGTAGGATCGTATTTTCTGCCCTCAATAATATCAACCGCTTTTTGGTGTGTTTCATAGCAGATACTCTGAGTATCCGTCCCTGCAGTGGTGATAAGAAAATATAGCGGTTGGGTCCTCGCATCACCAGACCCTTTTGTCATAACATCAAATAGTTTCCTATTTGGCTGAGTATGAAGTTCATCAAAAACAACACCATGTATATTGAAGCCGTGTTTTGAGTAGGCTTCAGCCGACAATACCTGATAAAAGCTGTTGGTCGGCAGGTACACCAGTCGTTTAGTTGAAGCCAGCAACTTCACTCGTTTATTCAGTGCCGGACACATCCGCACCATATCGGCTGCTACTTCAAATACAATTGATGCCTGCTGGCGATCTGCGGCACAACCGTATACCTCTGCTCGTTCTTCACCATCTCCACAAGTGAGGAGAAGAGCGATTGCTGCTGCAAGCTCGCTTTTTCCCATCTTTTTAGGTATTTCTATATAAGCCGTGTTAAACTGCCGGTATCCATTAGGTTTTAAGATACCGAATAAATCACGGATAATTTGCTCCTGCCAGTCGATAAGTTCAAAAGGCTTACCTGCCCATGAACCTTTCGTATGGGAGAGTGCTTCGATAAAAGCCACAGCGTAATCAGCAGCGTCCTTATCGTAATATGACCCTTCAGCTATAAAGGCGGTCGGCTTATATTTCTTCAGTTTCCGCATAAACACCGCCCCTTTTATGGAAAAGGACATAAGAAAAGAGCCTCAATCCTATAGATGAAGCCCTTCTCATTATCCTGTTTAATTTTGTTTACTTATTTTCATCCACTTCCCCCGTCAGTATGAAATGGGCATATTCCGCTTTATGGTCTATTAAATAGACTACCAATTCATAAAACCCTCGTTCATTTGCCTCATACTGTACCCGGTCCACATCAAACATATTTGTGACTCCGCTTTCTCGAATGGAAAGGATTTGTTCCTTGATTATTTCATTCATTGACTGCCTCCTCCGATTCGACTGAATCGGTTGTCGCCTTGCGCAGGATATCCACATCGAAGCCCGCACTTTTATAGCCTTCTAAAATTGTACTGTAATAATAACAACTCGGCTGTCCAAGCGGTCTACCATCATTCATGATGTAGACCATCGCCTTGACGGTTTTGCTTCCCAACTTCACTTTTATTGTTTCCTTTCGATAAAGGAACGGCCATCCCTCGTAACGGTCAAGTGCCGCTTCATCGGTCGGTGTAATCTCCCACACTAAAACTGGTACGTTGCCACCCTCAAAAGGCTCGATTGTCGCCACAGCGCTCGCGTGTGCCCCTCTAAATAATAGGCGGTGGTCATTGATTTGGCTTGCTCCTACCACCTTCGCTGTGGGGCATCTGTCGGCCATTTGCTTTAGATTAAGGTTGGAGCCATAGGCAAGGTATAATTTATTCTTCATTGTAATCCTCCTTCTCAGCTTTGTGGGTTAGGGGCAGCTCAGGCCGCCCGAAACCGCCATGCAGCTGAACCCGAAAGTGCTGCGGTCAAATGCTCTCTGCAGTTTGCAAATTCATCTCCAATGAAACCAATCCGGTTTAGGTAGGTCCTCATGGCAAACTTCTCGTTTTCCACCTGCGGTTTCTTTGCTGATGCACACTTTTGCGTCAAGGCTTGATGGTTAATGGCAAGTGCTAGAACAATGTAGCTTCTTATCTTTCCTGCATGAAGCTCACTATTGAATCCTCTAAGTTCAACTGTATGGTTTCCGGTAAAAAAGCTGTGAAGGTTGAGGAAATGGTAGCGGCTGTTGTGATAATGAGTGCTTCTGCTCTCGCTGTAGCCCTCGTACCAAATGTCCTCAATTTGTCTCATCGTTTTAGGCTTTTTACGGTTCATCTTCTCAACCAAAATGCTGTCCATCTTTTTGCAGTAATTCATTCTCTGCGGTGCAATCTGAAGTGCTTTATAAAACAAGTCATTTTTGCTTGCAATGATATTTACAAAGTTTCGAATGCTTCGTGGGGTATGTTCAGCACCGTCTAGATGAATGTGAATTCCGCATGATGTATTTGTAAAGGATCCAGCTTTGCGAAGCTTTCTTACTAGCTCCTGCAAAGTTTCAATGTCCTCCCGGTAGGTTAGGATTGGACTAACCAACTCAACGCTATAATCTCTACCTGCAGCTACTTTTCTTCTACCTTCTTTTCTTTGGCAATTGATGCTCCCATCGTACATAAACTTCCACACTCGACCATCTGGAGTTTTTACCTTCTTGGTGTCGTAGTATGTCCCGCCTTCACTGTAAATGCCTTGCAAAAACTCTGCAGCGACTCTAGCCGCCCTTTCCCTTGTAATCCCGGTAAATTCAATCTCAATCCCGAATTTTGCACTTAACATCGTATCTCGCTCCTTTTAAAGTGTGTTTGTCCTTTCGGCATGTACATATATCACTCTAAAAGGCTTATATAGCAAGACATTTCTGCAATATAAATCTACATATTTACTGCCATATTGGGCTTAAAATGTGTTTGTTTACTCTTCAATTTTCTTACATAAATCCTCTCCAAAGACCACTCCAAGGGAACTGCCTGAATCCCAACTTATGTGGATAGTTCCCATATCATCAACACTAGTAACCGTACCTTTATCTCCTGGCTGAAGCTTGGTATAAGGGTCATTCATCTTAAGTAGCATGACACGAGTTCCTGGAGTGTAATAACTTCTAAGTTGCTTTAGCATTTCTGGGTGAATGATATTCATTATTCACTCACCTCCTCATGCTTGGCACTTCCGCTTTTGAAGGCAGAGCTACCCGACAGTTTTGAGAGGAGAATTTTTCGTTCTGTTTTGTATTCTGGCCCGATAAAGCCAAGTCTTAGAAGGAAACAACGGAAAGCGTACTTTTCATTTTCCACTGATTTCTCAGTCGAGTTGACGCGGGTCTGTTTCTTTGCCATTTCACAAAGTGCTGTTACAAAGTGGGTATAAGCTTTAACCTCTTCTGCGGAGCATTCACTTTGGAACCAAGGGAAGGTTACAAATTCCTCATTTACGATAATGGGAATAGAGTCAGTATCAAGTGCTTTCTTTATAAGGATTTCTTTGCTTTCTACCAATCCTTTTAGGTTATCAAGTGCGGTTTCGCTAAAACCCTCCTTCGGCATTTGAATAATCAAACTAATAGCTTCTTCGGTTTCATTTGATTCCCTGTATACGGGAGGTTCTTCGTAATCACTATTTGGACTTACCCTACCCCCAAGAGCCGCTTCATTGGGAACTTGAATATTTTCAAGAACAGGCTCTGCTGCTGGAAGTGGTGTGGCAAATTCTACTGTAACCGCCTTAAAGTCATGAAGGCCTAATAGATCATTAACCAGTTCAGAATTATCTGGTCCTCTGACCACCCCGTTTTTGTCAATGTTGTAATCTGCCACCTCATATGCAAATGTAGGCGCTCCAAGATATCTTGCAGGAGCATTCAGTTTTTGGCTGATTGCATTGACTAGCTCTTTTCTTTTTTCTCCTGTGACATTATAGTTTATCTGCATTTTTTATACCGCCTTTCAATTTTCGGTACATACATATATCACTCTAAAGGCTGTTAATATCAAGTCATATAGAGCATCTTTCTGTAGAAAATACTGTTCCATTAATCGGCGGTAGCAACGTCTGGCAGGTCACAATATCTTATTTTCGAACCATCTCTTAAAAGAAACACACCGTCTGAGTTTCCAACTTGCTCAATATACCTTTTCACAATGACATCGCAGTACTTTTCATCTAGTTCAATGGTGTAACAGATTCTATCTGTCTGCTCACAGGCAATCAATGCACTTCCTGAACCACCAAAGGGATCAAGTACGATACAATTAGAAAGGCTTGAATTCAAAATAGGATATGCCACTAGTGCCACTGGTTTCATGGTTGGATGGTCACCGTTTTTCTTCGGTTTCTCAAACTCCCAGATGGTGGTCTGCTTTCGATCTGAATACCAGTTATGCTTGCCTTTCTTTTTCCACCCATAGAGAATAGGTTCATGCTGCCACTGATAAGGGGAGCGTCCGAGAACAAGGGACTGCTTTTTCCAAATACAAGTGCCTGAAAGATAAAACCCCGCATCAGAGAATGCTCTTCTAAAATTGAGTCCTTCCGTATCCGCATGGAATACATAAATAGAAGCGTCCTTCGCCATTACTGCTTCGGTGTTCTGAAATGCTGCAAGCAGGAAATCATAGAACGCTTCGTTAGCCATATTGTCATTTTTGATTTTTCCAGCTGTTCCTTCATAGTTGACGTTATATGGAGGGTCTGTAACTACCAAATTAGCAGTTTTCCCATCCATCAAGACATCAAAGGTGTCTTTCTTTGTACTGTCTCCGCAGACTAATCGATGCTGTCCAAGTAGCCAAATATCCCCTAAATGCGAAACAGCGGGCTTTTTCAGCTCGCCGTCTACATCGAAATCATCTTCTTTTATATTATCCTTAAGGGAATCCTTGAAAAGATCGTCCAACTCTCCTGGGTCAAAACCTGTCAAAGACACATCAAAGTCTGAAGCATTTAAGTCCGTGATGAGAAGTGCTAATTTGTCTTTATCCCAATCACCACTTATTTTATTTAGTGCAATGTTCAGCGCCTTCTCCTTTTGCTCATCCATTTCAACAACTACGCATTCTATCTCATCCATGCCCATACTCAGCAGGATTTTCAAACGCTGATGACCTCCGATGACTCTGCCTGTGGTCTTATTCCATATTACGGGTTCTACATATCCAAACTCCTCAAGGGAGCGTTTAAGTTTCTCATATTCCGGATCACCCGGTTTTAAATCCTTCCTTGGGTTATATTCAGCGGGGATGAGCTGTTTAGTTTTTATCTTCTCTATCAACATACTTTTCCACCGCCTTTCTAAATTCACTGTACTTATTTACATCCTCCCACGGGAATAGACAACTATTAAAGTGACCATAAACAGCTGTATCAGAGTAAATCACATTCCTTAGACGCAACTTCTCAATGATTGCCGCAGGTCTTAAGTTGAAAACCTCCTGTACAGCAAGGGTTAGTATTTCGTCAGAAACAATACCTGTGCCAAGGGTATTTACAGAAAAGGCTACAGGATTTGCCTTACCAATGGCATAGGATATACTAACTTCACATCTCTTTGCATAACCGCACCAGACGATATGTTTTGCAATGTACCGGGCCATATAAGCACCACTTCGGTCAACTTTGGTGGGGTCTTTGCCACAAAGAGCGCCACCTCCATGGGGTGCAAGTCCTCCATAAGTATCAACCATAATTTTTCTACCAGTTAAGCCAGTATCCGCAGCAGGACCACCAAGAACAAACTGACCAGATGGATTGATGAGAAGTTCTGTTTCATCATCAAAAGGGAAGTCCTCAAAGCACGGCCACAAGACATTGTTAAGGATATCTGCCTTAAGTTCTTCCTGTGTTTTGTTCTTATCATGCTGTACCGATATCACAATCGTCTTTATTCTCACTGGAGTGTCATCTTCATATTCTACTGTTACCTGTGCTTTACCATCGGGAAGAATCCCTTTTATCAGTTTCCCTTTGCGGCAATCATCCAGTCTCTTTACGATTCTGTGAGATAGTACAAGGGGTAGGGGAAGCATTTCTCCTGTTTCCTTTGTAGCATAGCCATACACAGTTCCTTGGTCTCCAGCACCTATTGAACCATACTGTTCATTTATTCCATTCCTTACTTCCAGTGCAGTATCCACGCCAGTTGCAATATCTACACTTTGTTTGTGTACGAATACATAAATTAAGAATTTAAGAGGGTTGTATCCAATCTCTTTAAGGACATTCCTAACAATGTATCGGATGTCTATTTTCTCGCTGCAGGAAATTTCGCCCGCCACGATAATTTTCCCTTTGGTTGCCATTACCTCACAAGCGACACGTGATGCTTTGTCTTTACGTAAACATGCTTCTAAAATGCTATCTGCTATGATGTCGCATAGTTTATCAGGATGTCCAGCACATACACTTTCAGCTGTTAAATATCTTTTACTCATTACATATCTCCTCATCTTTATTTTCCTCTGCGGGCAGATAGCAGTCGCTCCATCACATCGTCCTGTGGGTTTAAACCAGAATACTCTGTAGCACAATTCTCCCTAACGATTTGATATATCTCCATCCATAGCCTGTTTGTCTGACTCATAAAGCTTTGGCTCATTGCTACATAAGGACTTTGAATTGCATTGCCGGTTGTTGGATGCTTGGCTAGGAAACCAAATTCGGTTACCGCTTCCTCACACTGTATCCATCTGGCCGCACTCATGGCATACCGTTCTAGAAGCTGTGGAAGTACCAAATGGGCACATTCTCGCTCCTCAAGCCATTTCCATGTAATTTCATAGATTTCACTCGCTACTAGGGTTTTCCCATCCTTTTGCACTGCGGAGAGCATGGCCCTTGGCTTTGGCATTTCCTGCCCCTTCAGGTCAGCAGTATTCTTGAACTCGACAACTTCAAGCTTTCTTTTACCGGGATTTCCCTCTGCAATTTTGTCAGCAAGTGGTTTTTTCTTTTGACCGGAGCCTATACGGGCGCCGCCTCGATTTGTTCCATCTTTGGCCATTCACTCACCTCTTTTCATCGATGGGTCTATTACCCCGTTTGAAACCGCGAATTTTCACGCGTTGCCCCACGCCCGTTACACAAAGAAAAAGCTGTGGAGATTTGACTCCCCCTACCGGGTTCCCCAACGGTCTCCATCTCTTGCAGTGATTGCAGAGTGGCAAGGTGTACAAAGAGCCATCAGATTACTTCTATCGTGAGTCCCTCCTCTTGCAAGAGGAAGAATGTGATGCACTTCGGCTGCTGGGGTCAGCTTTCCTTGTCTTTTACATTCCTCACAAAGAGGATGGGCTGCAATGTAACGGTCACGTATCCTTTTCCAAGCACGACCATAACGTTTACGGGTTGCTGGATCACGCTGATACTTCTCATACCGTGCAGCTTCCTTCTTGCTATGCTCTTCACAAAAGCGCTTGTCGGTTAGCTCTGGGCAACCAGGGTAAGAGCACGGTCGCTTAGGTTTCTTTGGCATACTGCACCTCCTTTTTCCCATAGAAAAAGCCCTCGCAGGAGAAATGCTCCCGTGAAGGCTTCTGTTTATTAATATTCCATACTACCATTATATAACTTTCACTACGGACAAACAGTGTCATCTTATGCCAAACTGTGCCAAAGTGTGCCAACTTTTATTTTGGAACCTTTAAATGTTGCAAAGCGGATGAATGGAGTCTATGCACGGTTCTCATAGAAACATTAAGGTTGACACAGATTTCTTCCCAGTTAAGAAAGTTAATGTATCGGTAGCGAAGGAGCAGCTTCTCATCCACGTTTTCCATCTGGTTAATCGCTTCACGGATATCTGATTTCAGCTTTATTAATCGTTCAACCTCATGTTGTATCTGTTGTTCCAAATCTATTATCCTAATCACATATTTTTCAAAGGGTGGGTCAGTACTCTTGGTTCGACTGACTTTCTCATCAAGCACAGGGGATGAAACACTTCTTGATAAATCCCTTAAGTTTTGCAACTCTTCAAGGTCTGAGTTAATCAATTCATTCAAACGGTAAGCCTGTTTTAAGAATTCCTTAGCTGTCATCATCGCACCACCTCCTCTTGTAGCTGTTGAATTAACATGTCAGGGTTGAGAGAGGTAAGGACATTGAACAATTCAGAATGAAAGAAACGCTCAATCTCACATTTCGTATATCTAGCAGAATCATTGCGAGGGTATTTTGCTAGTCTTTTCAGAGCAAAACGATAATCTTTGACCGCCTGTAGAATAATGGCATTTGCCAGTTTTTCAAATGCATCCATCATACAACATCCCTCGCTTTCCCAAGATTTGCTTTGACCGCATTAATAAGATCGGATTGTGTCTTTTCCTTTCGTTTCAAGGCTCTCATCACATCTTCATCGATTGTGCCTTTAGTAATGATGTGATGGATTACCACTGTCTCTTTTTGTCCTTGTCTCCAAAGTCTCGCATTTGTTTGTTGATAGAGTTCTAGACTCCAAGTAAGTCCAAACCAGATAAGCGTTGAACCTCCACTTTGTAAGTTGAGACCATGTCCCGCTGATGCAGGATGGATAACTGCCACAGAAATATCACCGTTGTTCCAATCCTTAATATCCTTGGAAGTTTTAATTTCTCTGACATTAAATTTTGCCTTAATACGCTCTAAATCGTGATTATACCAATAGGCAATAAGCACAGGTTTGCCGTTAGCACCTTCAATTAAATCCTCAAGAGCATCTAGCTTGCGGTCGTGGATAATATGGGGGTTTTTATCATCATCATAGATAGCACCGTTTGCCATTTGCAGAAGTTTGCCTGAAAGGACAGCTGCATTCATGGCATCTATTTCTTCATCGCCAAACTCAAGGACCATCTCTTCACGAAAGTGTTCATATACTGATTGTTCTTTTTCATTTAGATACACAGGCACTTCATTGATCACGCATTCAGGCATTTTTAGAAAATCTATCGACTTCATGGAAATGGTAATATCCGAAATGAGCCGATATATAGCATCTTCAGCACCTGGCAATGGTTTATATGAAAATACGATTTGCTGATTGCGTTTATCTGGTGTGAAGAAGGAATTGCGGTAGTGAGTAATGTACCTGCCGAGTCTCTTACCCATGTCGAGAATACGAAACTCTGCCCACAAATCCATTAATCCATTACTGGAAGGTGTACCCGTAAGACCCACAATCCGTTTTGCCCTTGGTCTTACTTTTAGTAAACTTTTAAACCTTTTTGCTCCATAGGACTTAAAAGATGAAAGCTCATCAATGACCACCATGTCATAATCAAAAGGTATGCCACTTTTATTTACCAACCAGTCAACATTTTCTCTGTTTATAAGATAGACACTTGCAGGTTTCCTTAGAGCCGCCAATCGCTCCTGCTCTGTACCGATTGCTACCGAAAACTTGAGTCCTTTTAAATGCTCCCACTTATTTATCTCAGCTGGCCAAGTATCCCTAGCTACTCGAAGTGGGGCAATGACCAGAACCTTTCCAATTTCAAAACGATCAAGACATAGGTCGAATATAGCCGTTAGAGTAATGACGCTTTTGCCAAGACCCATTTCTAAAAACACCGCAGCAATGGGATGCTCTAGAATGAAGTTCGTTGCATAGGTCTGATATTTATGAGGATTGTATTTCACCCAGCATCCCTCCAATCTGCTTAACATCATCAATGACATAGCAGGCAAAGCCTAACTTCTGTAATTGCTTTATTCTTCTAATCTGTAACAGGCGGGGTTTCTTTCCGGGAGCCTTTAATTCCACAAATGCCATCTTCCCATGCGGTAAAAGCACTAGGCGGTCTGGCATTCCATCTAAACCTGGGCTAACAAACTTCGCAGCGATGCCTCCCATCTTTTTTACCTCAGCCACCAGTTTCTTTTCGATATATTTTTCAAGCATAAATACCTCCCATATAAAAAGGCCGGAACAAGAAAACAACTTTGAACCAATTTTCCTATACGCGCGTGTATGCGTGTACGCACAGGCTACTATTACTTCTTTTTACTATTTATAAATAAATAGGTTACTTCTTGTTCCACTTGTTCCGAACCGTTGATTTTCCTTATCATTGCTAACTTTAGGGAAAGAACAAGTATGGGAACAAGGTAAGGTACAACTTAGCGTTGTTCCTCGACTCGGGAATAAGCTCGTTGCTTTCCGTAGACAGGAAACATTACAACACCATTCTTGTTCCCAGTGTACTTGTTCCACTCACTGATCTTTCTCATAATGGCACCGATGGCATAGGAATCTGAAGGCTTTAGCATTGATGCCTCTTTACCGAAACACTCACACCAAATTTCCATATTGCAGACAAGGGTCCTTTTTACTGTTCCAACACGGGTGCCGCCGCCAAATTCGCTACCGCCGAGGAAATTTCTACGCTCGTACAAAGACATCGTGTCCCAATCATCAGGTAAGAGCGTATCCAAGTAGGTACGAACCAGTCCTTCTCGTTCATCCGTTTCCATAGCATCTGCCTGTTCACTGGTTGCCATGGTTACATCTTCACCTTCAAGGTAGAGTTTTTCGCCCTTCTCGTAAAGAACTAGAGCCTCTGCCCAAATTTGCTGTACTTCCCCTTTGGTCATCTGCCACGCTTTCTTTTTACCGTTACCGCTAATGCGGACTGGCCAAAATCTGCGGTTACCTGTTATATCACGAAGAAATCCGCTTTCTGCATTGGTAGAACCTACAATTACGCATTGACGGGGATGGCTTTCCACGTTGACACCATAACTGGCACGGTACTTATCATCAGCCCTCGAAATAAAGGACTTCACAATCTCCACATCCGTCTTACGCATTCCTGCAAGCTCACCGAGTTCCAACAACCAATATCCTTGAAGTTTTTCAGCACCTGATTTATCTTTCATGTCCGTAATGGTCAAACTGTCTGAAAACCAATCTCCGGCAAGCTTAGCAAAGAAGGTTGACTTACCGATACCTTGAGGCCCGTTTAAGATTAGAACACTATCAAACTTTGTACCAGGTCTATAAATGCGGGCCACCGCTGCAACCATCGTTTTACGAATCACTGCTTTTGTATAGGAATTATCTGTTGCACCGAAATAATCAATAAGTAGATTTTCTACTCGGCTAATACCATCCCATTTTGGCAGTGAGTCGAGATACTCCTTAACAGGGTGGTAGGCTCGTTCTGACGCTACAGCTAACACAGCATCTTTGGTCTTGGTAGGGGAATAGACTCCGTATTTACTGCTTAAGTACACCTTAAGAAGCGCGTTATCCGAATCATTCCAACCAGCCTTGATCTGTTCCCAAGGCAGACCACCTTTGGCATCGATCCCATCACGGTGGCAATTGAAAGCGATATGTTGTAATTCCTCATCATGCCGAATAATCAAGACGATGTTATCCAGTGTGTCTTTTATCCGACCTTGCTTATCTAGTTCCAAACCTGTCTGCCAATCCTCATCACTAAACTCCTCTTCAGCCTGGACCTGTCTTTCCTTTGCGAACTCGGCTTTTACCGCTTCATCTTTTATAGCAAACTCGCACATTGCCACAAAAGACGGCATCCTGTCAGGAGCCGTAGTAGTGGAAGCTCTATCATCTAAAGAGCCGAATTTATGAATACGAACTAGATCAAAAGCATTGAGGAGCAGGCCGCTTGCTGGATCGGTGGCATGGTGGCTGTATGCAAATTTATCATCATAGATAATCACACCCGCACTGCTGTCAGCTGGAATATAGTCATAGCGCCCTTCCATAGCAGATGCTTCATAAACTGTACCTAAGAATTTCTCTATTGCTTCACGAACGGAATAAGCGCGACAGAAAGTTCCTACCACACCTTCCTTTAAAAGAGGATCTGCTTGTTCTTTAAGACTGCGATTAATAACTTCAGACTGCCTGCTTGATACGGGCCAAGTTGTTGTATCTCGCCAGTTTTCATATTTTGAAAGATAAATATCTGGGTCAAGTAATGCTCCATCCTGCTCTTCGTAGACAAATTGACCGTTAGAGGAAGTGGATGGCCAATACATAAGGCGATGGGCTTCATATGTCGTATCATCGAAAAGGTCAATACCGATTTCTTTTGCCACCATACGTCCAACAGCTGCATATTCTTCTTCGCTGATCTCACGAGCAAGGGGAACAATAAGCCTGAGTCTTGGATTTTCCGGTGTGTGCTTATGGGTGGAGTAAACGCAACATTTGAAATCAAAAAGCATACTGATTTGCTCCCAAATATCTGGTCTACCGTAATCCATATCAAGGGTGAGCAAAGAACGACACAGAACATTGCCCTTCTTTCGCCTTCCTTCTTTTAAATGTCCTCCGACAAAGCCGCCTACATCCTTGATATCATCTTGTTGACCTCTTTTTAACTTCCGATATTCTTCTACTGTTTCCGTGGTGCGTTGCGTCGTCTTTACACGGGAGCAAAAATCCTCCCAGGAGATATCTTTGTTTTTCCATTTTCTATCCATCCGGCTATTGCCCACTGCAATTTTCATAAGCTTTCAACCTCCTCATGCTCCGGACTAAAATATCTAACCGTTTGTCTGCGTTTCTTGGCTACTTCAATTTCCCTCGCCATACCGGTTGAGATGGTATTGCCCAGCACCCACACCTCGGAGCATTTGCCCATAAGCACGATGTCCATAAATATGGCAAGCTCCCGTTCCTCTGGGTTTTCATCATCCATAAACTGAGGAAACATAAGATGGGGAGCAATCGGGATACAGTTTTGGTCTAGAGCAAACCTGCAAAAACTGCGAGCCTTTTTAATGTTTCCTTCTACATCACCGGAATAGGGAGAACAGATATATACAAGCGGCTTAAAGGCAGATTTTTTCTCTGCCTTTTCCTTTTTCATTATGTTGGTCAGTGCTTCATGGGGAGTTGGATCATGGTATCCTTCATGATTGAATTTGTTGATTCCCATTACACACCCTCCATTTCTATCTGTGGCAAAATACCGTCTGCCTTCATCAGTTCGTAAATGAAGAGTCTGCCTTTTTGAGTCCAGTATGTATGGACCTTTGTATGTTGCTGGCCGTTACTGCCAAGATAGCTATGTGTCTTGGTGCTGGTGTAGCCTTTTTCCGCATACTTCTGATATAAAAGCCAGATGCCGCCTTGTTTAAACTGGACACCCTTTTTATTAAGATAGCGATTCATCCAAATAGCTGACTTGCCGTAATCTTTGGCAATTGCTGAGGTGGAAATGAGGTCTTTGCAATTTAAAACTACATCGTAATAGGAGACTTTCGGTTTCATTTCTGCAATTTGCTGATTCTGAACGGCAATCGTACCTTCAAGCACTTTATTTTGTTTCCTTACTTGAGTTAGCTGTTGATTGGCAATCTGAAGTGCCCTTGCCATGATTGCTTCTGGGGAATTCCATCTTCTTTCTATTTCAAGAAAGTATTGGCGACACTCTTTCCCTTTTGGAGTACGCTGTATCATGCATAGCTCTTTTGCCATGTCAATTGTTAACTGATGGTCAATGCTTGGTCTGCCTCCAGTACTTTCGCTCAAAAATGAGCTAAAGTCTGATCCTTCCTCAAATCCGTACTCACACATTCTTGGAAACCAATCTTTATAAGCGGTCTTTACTTCCAAGGCTTCATGTAAATCACGACCGAGTACGGTTGGTCGTTGATTTTCATAATTGATTTTTACTAATTCGTCCATACGAATTACCTCCTGCAATATAGTCAGAGAGGAAACCCCTCTACCTAATAGCCACAGGAGGTAATAATTGTTGAGGATTTTGAAAAAATAAATTATACATCCGGATTTTTGTTCGAAATTTGTGTATGTAAAATAGATTTAAAAGCTGATTCAGTAATTTTCTACTTTTACAAACGGACTAGATTGATGAACAAAAAATGGTAACGTAAACTGTAATAGGCCTATAGGATTTGGAGCTAATAAGAGAAGAGGAAAACAATCATTTTGGTATCATATTTTATCTATGACCTGGATGAGTAAGGTTGGTAGAGCCTCGAGGAGAATCAATTAAAATAAAAAATACAGAGCGAGAAATTCTCACTCTGTATTTTTTATTTTACATCATTCACTTATTGCTTTTACTTGATGTTATTTTACGAGTGGCTAAAGCTATGATTCCACCAACTGCAATAAATACAATGTCCAAAACGATTTCAAACCCTTGAAACGCATCAATATAATTTACTAAAAACCAACTTTTTCCCCCATTAGTCAAATGATTGATTAATCCGCCTATTCCCTGAATAATAAAAAGTAGACTGAGACCACTGATAATTTCTTTCATGATGAACACCTCTTTAATATTTTTTCTAATTTAAAATGCCTCTAAGACCGATATTAAAAAAAACTGCACCTATGACTCCTGTCGCTACCAAGAGCGAAGAGATTGGAGCTTCATTTAATTTTGACCTGATTTTAATAAGAAATTGTTGCAATCTTTCTTTAAATATAATATTAACCCCTAACAGTAATAGAGAAGGAAGCACCATTACTAGATTGTATCCAATTATTATTAAGATAGCAGGTGTAGTCTCAATTGTTTGATGATTCATTAAAAAGATTGAATAAAAGTAAGGCAATGCCGTTACAAATTCAATTAGGAAAACAATGATTCCTAGTATAATCATCCCTTTAATTGTTGTATTTTTGGGGATAAATGAAATTAAACGTTTTTTTGTAGTCTCTTTTGGTTTACTGAAGCTTATTAGAACAAGAACTGCTCCAAGTAGGATATAAAACCAATTGATAAAGTCAAACTGAGACAATTGTTCTATTCTCTTCAATAATGAATTTCCACCAAAGTAGAGTAATAAACCCGTGATGAAATAGCCTAACTGCGTGATGAATAAAAACACAAATAAACGAGAAGATAACTGATTCGGTTGTGTCAGTAATAAATAGGCTGTTACAGTCAGTACACCGGGACTTAAAATATCAATTAAAGCACACAAAGAAATAATCATTAATGCTGAAGAAATGTCTAATGATGAAGAAGGCATCAATGCTTCAATAGTTTCGATCAAACAAACTAGTCCTCCTTTAAATGTTGTGGTATTATCTATTTAACACACCGTGCTATAAAAAGATAATAACACACTGTGCTAAATAAAGGAAGTGATTTTTATAATGCCAAAAATTGTTGATCATGATGAAAAGCGCAAACAAATTGCTGAGGCTGCATGGAATATTATTAGGAAAGAAGGGGTTGAGAAAGCGTCTATACGAAGAGTTGCAGCTGAGGCAGGGATGTCTTCTGGTGCGTTAAGACATTATTTTTCAACTCAAGATGAAATGTTATTATTTATTATGAATTACTACTTAGAAGAAGGGAAAAAACGTTCTCAAAATAAAGAATGGTCAGAAAACCCAGTGCAGGCAGTAGAAGAAGTTTTATTAGAGCTAGTACCAATAGATGAAGAAAAGAAAATTGAAACGAGTGTTTGGTGGATTCTTGCATTACGTTCACTTACAAGTGATACAATAAAGGACAAAAAAGATGAAATGACGGACGGTACATATGAATTAGCAAATTCAATGATTGAAATCTTAGCTCTAAAAGGCGTATTATCAGATTCAATGAATGCAGAATTAGAAAAGAGTAGGTTAACGGCATTAATAGAGGGATTGTCGATTCATGCTTTATTAAGACCTGATGTATACTCTCCAGAAAAGGTGAAGGAAGTTATTCGTTATCATTTAGAGACACTCTGCAATAAAATCAATTAAGCTAATCGGTCGATGTATCAATTATTGTCCCATTTGTTTTTAATAGATTTAGTCTTACCCCTTGATTTATTATTAACTTGGCTCTGTTAAATTTAATTGTTGTTTTTTAAATAAATAATTGGGGGAACTTGATTTATTGTGGTTCCCCCATTTTAGGTATAGTAAGAGAAATATGTATTTACAACAATAAGGAATATACACAATTTTATGCAAGATAGCGAAAATACCCATCAAGTACAAATACAGTTGCATCAACAATTTGAGCCATCTGTATAAAATACGGTATAAACAATGTTCACAAGAAAAGGCACGAAACGATGTTAAATCAACGTTCGTGCCTTTTTAAACTGTCCCTAAACTTTGATTTGGGAACGTTATTTTGAATACGG
Organism: Sporosarcina sp. AD_1; assembly: GCF_057373025.1. NCBI lineage: Bacteria > Bacillati > Bacillota > Bacilli > Caryophanales > Caryophanaceae > Sporosarcina > Sporosarcina sp. AD_1. The sequence goes on along the minus strand of NZ_JBPVIR010000006.1, from coordinate 140,129 downwards.
ATGATTTAAAAGGCTTGAAAAAAGACCGTCCAGACGGTATTATAGAGATTGGAGAAGGAGGTTTTGTATGAGTCAAAAAGCAAAAGAAAAACGCGAAACACTAATAAATAGTGCAATTCAATTATTGCAAGAAGAAGGTGTAAATGCTCTAACACTTGATGCTGTTGCAAAAAAAGCGAACACAAGTAAGGGTGGGCTACTGTATCATTTTCCAAATAAACAAGCATTGATTGAAGGCATAGTGCAAGATATTTACGAAAAGTTTTCGGAGGAATTCTTTATTCTAGTTGAAAAAGAAACAAGAAATCGTTATACAAAAGCATTCATTGAGTTATGCTTCAATGATTTAAGTAAACACAGCGACTTATATGTTGGTTCGATGGTTGTACCATTTTTAGAAAATAAACAGGTGCAGGACATTTACCAAAACATCCTAGAACATTTGAAAAAAGATGAATTAGATGAGACAACAATCAATTTAATTCGTCTAACAATCGATGGTGTTTATTACAACAAATTTTCAACAATCGCACCCTTAACAGCGGTCGAAATGGATGAAATCAAGCAAAAATTATACCGTTTAGCAGAAGGAGAATAAGGAAATGACATATGTTTTATTAGGTATTGCAATTCTTTTTGAAGCCTTTGGAAGTGCGATGTTAAAAGTGACAAGTATGACAAAGAACTATGGTCCATACATTGGTGTTGCAGTTGGCTATGCAGCAGCGTTTTATTTTCTATCTTTAACTTTAAAAGAACTTGAGATTGGTGTAGCATATGCCATTTGGTCAGGGGTCGGTACAGCTTTAGCTGCTACGATAGGTGTCGTCATATTTAAAGAAGGATTTGACAGAAAAAAACTAATTGGTATTGCAATCATCATTTTAGGTGTTGTACTGCTAAATTTAAGTAAGTAAGGGGTTGTATTCGTGGCAAAATATATATATTTAGTATTAGCGATTGTTACAGAGGTATTTGGCACAACAATGATGAAATATTCAGAAGGATTTACAGTCTTATTACCATCAATAGGCTCAGTTGCTGGTTATTTATTATCATTCACATTTTTAGGGTTAACCTTACGAGGAATGTCGCTAAGCGTTGCTTACTCGGTGTGGGCGGGTGTAGGTACAGCTCTTACAGCCTTTGTTGGATTCCTTATTTGGGATGAACCATTAGGATTGTTAAAGGTGTCTGCGATTCTACTAATTATCGTGGGCGTTGTGATTTTAAACTTTTCAAATCAAGAGGAACCAGTTGTAAAATCAAGTTAAATAAAAATCACAGTAGCACTCTACCTTTTGAAATTGAGAGCTATTGTGATATTTTTTTCTCGATGCATTACTAAAACACCTTCAAAAATATTCCCAAAGTGTCGTTTGTAAACTTTATTGTTTAACGTTGTAAATCCGCAAAAATTTGCCAGAACTCTATTTTGATTTAGTCACCCTAACAGTCAAATAAGCATTACATATTGAATTTCGATAGCCTTAAACTTCGATAGGTTTCTGTCATTTCAAAAACAAAGGATGTCAAAAGTAATTCTTTGATATTGTGTTTTGTACTTTCATTGCTATGACTATCTACAAATAAAAACCAAGCAAGGTAATTATCAAGGTATTTAGAAGCAACACCTTTAAAACGATGTATCCAATGTTTTAAACGTGAATGGAGTCCATTTACATTTTGGATATGGTATAAGCCTTTAATAACGTGTTTTCCATCGTCAGACTTAATGCGATAATGGAGTCTGTAGAATAAATTGTGTAAACTCTCAAACCTATTAAAATGGAATTAATAGAAAGGTTGGGAGCACATATGGGATTATGGTCGAAGGAGCAGCTTAGATCGTTTATCAAGGAGAATAACCTTGTCACCGCTCAGGATGCACAGAATGCTTTAAAGGACTTGTTTGCAGAAACGTTGCAGGAGATGCTCGAGGCCGAGATGGACACGCATCTGGGCTACGAGAAGCACGATGTGCAGAACAAGCAGACGAGCAATAGTCGCAACGGGAAGAGCAAGAAGAAGATCATAAGCGAATATGGTGAACAGGAAATCGCAGTTCCACGGGATCGTCAAGGCGAGTTTGAACCGCTCGTCGTTCGGAAGCACCAATCGAATGTAACGGGCATCGAGGATCAGATTATCGCGCTCTACGCCAAGGGTGTCAGCACCCGTGAAATTCAGGATCATCTGCACCAACTGTACGGCGTTGACGTCTCGCCAACGATGATCTCGAACGTAACGAACAAGATAGTTCCCCTCATCAAGGAGTGGCAGAATCGCCCGTTGCAAGCCGTCTACGCCGTTGTCTTTCTTGATGCCATCCACTTTAAAGTGAAGCAGGACGGCGCGATCGTGAACAAGGCGGCTTACATGGTCATCGGCATCGATTTGGACGGCAATAAGGACGTTCTGGGCATGTGGATCGGTGAGAACGAGTCTGCGAAGTTCTGGCTGAGCGTGCTGAACGATCTCAAAAACCGCGGCGTTCAAGATATCCTTATCACCTGTGTCGACAACCTAACCGGCTTCTCCCAAGCAATTACGGCTTGCTACCCGAAGACTGAAATCCAGAAGTGTATAATCCACCAAATCCGCAATTCGACGCGCTACGTATCCTACAAAGATCTCAAGAAAGTGACAGCGGATCTCAAACCTATCTACAAGGCTGCAACGGAAGAAATGGCGCTTGTGGAGCTGGATCGTTTTGAAGAAACGTGGGGGGCTAAGTACCCCCTTATCATCCGATCGTGGCGTACCAACTGGGACGAGCTGGCTACGTTCTTTAAGTATCCACCAGAAATCCGTAAGCTCATCTATACGACAAACATGATCGAGAGCTATCACCGTCAGCTTCGTAAGGTAACCAAGGGCAAGAGCATCTTCCCGACCGACGAAGCGCTCCTAAAGATGCTGTATCTGGTCACAATGGATGTCACCCGCAAATGGACGGGCAGGGTCCAAAATTGGGGGCAAATGCTTCTCCAGCTCTCTGTCTTCTTTCCGGACCGGATTGGTCAGCATTTACCGTGAGGGCCAATCTCCCCCTCGGGGGAGATTCTCTATAAATGAGTTTACACAAAATTATTGACAGACCCCGATAATGTTCTATCCCTCTTTCATCTGCATAGGTTTTATAGGCTCTCCAAGCGTCTGTTACAAGTACATTATTAGGTGTTAGTTTAGACCCAATCATACCATCAACTTTGGTTTTAACAACACGCCCCATACAGGCTACCTTTGAAACTGTTGCTTTTGTTCGGTCTCTAGCAACTAGAACACAGACTTGTTCCTTACTAACTCCTCTTAGTGTTGATTTACCGCCTCGCTTACGTGGTTTACGTTCACTAATGCCACGTTGACCTTTTTGAGAATACAAAAAATAAGTCTCGTCCACTTCAACGATACCATCAAATTGTTCAAAATCCATTTGTTTAAGAGCTGATAACAGCTTATGTCTCCAATAGAATAATGTAACCCAAGTAACGCCCACAATTTTTGCTGATTTACGCAAGGAATATCCTTTAAACATACATTCAACAAAAGTAATCCATTCATTACCTTTTCGAGTGCGATAAAGAATTGTATTTGTAGTATCCATAAACGTTTTACGACAAGCCTTACAGCGATATCGTTGGCGACCATTAACTTTACCGAATCGATTAATGTGTTCTGAAGTGCAATGAGGGCATTCAAAACCTTCTTTATAACGTACTTCCCGCATTTCATCGATTAAGCGACCATCAACAGTTAAAGAAGGTTCAACATAGTGTTTTACCCATTGAAACACTCGTTCTTTATCTGTATGCGATAATTTATCGATATGTTTTAATAAATTGCTAAACGCTTTACTCATCCTTTGGACCCTCCAAATAAGAATGTTTGTTCTTATTATAACCACTTTTTTGAAGGTAATCAATTTTCAACATCAACCTTTAACAGAGCCATTAACTTTATAGAGAGAGGAGTCAAAATCGGTTCTTTCACTATATTTCTTCAAGATTAGAATTTTAACCCTTTATTCCACAAAAATGGAGCGTTTATTAAACAAACAAGATAGCACGTACCGGTCATAAAATAAGTGCTATCCTGTTTTCATTATTTAAAAATTGAAGGTCTTTTAACCTCCTCCCACACGATTATCCGATTACCAATTAATTTAATCTTTTTGATAAAACTGACACTCATAACCATCAGCACTAAGCAACAGGCCATTTGCCCATGTTGGTATCTTAGCCATCTGTTCACAGATAGCGGAAAGTGACGTCCCCATATCTGCCTCGATGATAATTTCATCGTGTACATGAGCCACAATGGAACAATTCTTTAATGTCTGCATGGCATGACACAAGATGTCACGACTGATTGCCTGAACAATATTCTCTACAAATTTGGGTCCATAGCTATCGATTCTTTCCCATTTCTTCGTCCCACCGACCCCTTCGTAAGTAACCGACTCACCGCCAAACATATTCTCTCCCATACGAGGTTTCACATAGGCAAGCCGTCTACCAGAGGGGAGGACAATAAAGAGCATTCCACTTTGATAGATAAATTTAATGCCGTGTGTCTCTGTAGGAGTTTTTTGCTTAACACAAGTTTTTACTGCACGGTCAACATCCCACCAAAGTTTTGTGATATTGGGATTGGATTGTCTCCAAGCCGTTACAAGGGGCTGAAGTTCCTCTTCTTCAATTCCCATCTCCAAAGCACCCATTGATTTTAATGCTCCAACAGATCCACCATAACCGAGGGCAAGTTCGGCTATTTTCCCTTTCTGACGAAGGTGACCGTTCACACCATGCTTTTCAACAGGTACATTAAACATCTGAGAGGCACTGGCACAGTAGATGTCACCGCCGTTTTGGAATACATCTATTCTCCATTTTTCACTTGCAAGCCAAGCAATGACGCGAGCCTCAATCGCTGAAAAATCTGCCACAATGAACTTCATACCTTCTCGCGGTATAAAAGCAGTACGGATAAGTTCCGACAGTACCTCTGGGATTGAATCATAGAGTAAAGTAAGAGCATCAAAGTTTCCGCTTCGAACTAAAGCACGAGCCTGTTCCAAATCGGGCATATGGTTTTGGGGGAGATTTTGCAACTGAATCAGCCTGCCAGAGAATCTCCCAGTTCTGTTGGCCCCGTAAAACTGAAACATTCCTCTTGCACGACCGTCACTACATACCGCATTTTCCATTGCCGTGTATTTTTTCACCGATGATTTTGCAAGCTGCTGGCGAAGTTCCAAAACAGTGCCTAGTGGTTCAGGAGCCGTCTTTAACATCTCAGCAACCGCTTTTTTACCAAGGGTATCTGTTTCTAGCCCATTGTCGGCAAGCCAGTCTTTCATTTGTTGTACAGAGTTTGGATTCTCCAAATTAGTTATATCTTGCATCGTAGCCATTAGCTTTTCACGAGAATGTTCATCCATCTCTACAGCCTGTTTTACGAAAGTCATGTCAATGGCAATGCCACGATCATTGATTACCTGGTCGAGATGATATTCCTCCCAGATGTTCTCTGGTACTTGAAACTTGGATAATTTCTGTTGTATTGACATCTCGGATTCCACATCGCGAATGTTATATACTTTAAACCGCTCCCATTTATCCATGTCGTGTTCTGGTAAATTACGAACTCGACCACCATTAGATTTTGTAGGGGAGCAAGGTGTACAGAAATATTTGATGAGGTCTTTACCCTCTGTTAGCTTTTGTTTCTCCAAACCTAGAACTGCACCGACTCCCTCCAAAGAAAGAGGTAATCCCATATATGCCGACCATATCATGGAACATTTCCAGGATGCGGGGTTAAGATATTCAGTAAGGTTAAGCCATTTTGATAGACACACACGCTCAAACATTGCATTGAAAGCCCACTTGGTAACGGAATCATCCATAAGTGCGTTTATAATTTCATCGGGGATTTCCTCCCCACTGGCAAGGTCAACCACATGTACTTCACCGCCATCCACCGAATAACCAAATAGTAGAATTTCAAAATCATCACTCTCGGCATAACGGTAAACTCCACATTTTTGAAGATTGGCACTACTAAATGTTTCAATATCAATTGAAATAGAATTCATGTATTACCACCCTTTCCAATGCAAACGAGGGTGGCAGAAGAACAACTTCCACCACCCCGTTTGTATTCATACTTTAGCTGTTATGCTAGGAAATCATCATCTTCAATTGTGGTGAAATCATCAGCCGCTGTGGTTCTGCTGCCTAAAGGCTCTCCATCTCTAATCTTCTGGATGTTACCAAGTCCGCAGGCCACACCCTTGTTGCCGTTAGAATTGAAAGCATAAAAATTAAGTGACACTCTTGCATAGCAACCACTGTATACCTCATTGCGATCCAGAATGGGCTTGACTGCTTTATCTACAATCTGAGGCGGAGTAGTGCTGTTGGCATTTACAAAATAATGTCCTTTATAAGCCTCATCATCTCGTTCTACATCACCATCTCGAAGTGGCAGCTTGATGGCAGCCTTATTTGGCTTTTTACCACCAAACTTTGCAATGCCCTCTTCAATAGCTGCATCAACTGCTGCATTGATGGCATTAATGGTTTCCTTATCCGATTTAGGAATCAATACCGATACACTATACTTTTCTGCCCCACCATTGATGGATACCGGTTCCCAGCCATGGAAGTAGCTGAGACGTGTATTTACACCAGTAATAACCTTCGTTCTGTTTTTATTATTCATATTCACATTCCTCCGTTATTTCGTTAAATTCGTTTATTGCGTTTGATACGTTCATAGCCGGACGCTTATCCGATAACGGGACCAGAGTCGGCTTTCCCGGTGGCTTATATATGAGATCACCGAGAATCTTCTCAAATTTTGCTTTGCCCATCAGCCTTTCCATTTCCGTAAGGGGAATGAGACTCTGACGAAAGATATCTTTATAACCGTTTGCTTTGGCTACTTCAGCCACAGCATCTTCATCCTTGTATTTACGGACAGATCTGCCCTCAACAATCTTAAAACCATGCCACTCTTTACCGTGATTAACAGCTGCATCAGTGGCATATGCAATGATTTCATTTGCCCACTTCGTAAGGTCGGATAGTTTAGATAGAATTTCCTCAATTTCAGAGTCCGTAAGTAGAGGAGGTAGTTTAAACTCCGATTGTGCCAATTTCAGTTTCTCTTCAGCCCTAGCACGGCATTTAACAGCCGCTCGGCAGAAAGTACACCACTCACCCGGAAGATACTCGCCTTCGCCGTTATAAGCTTTTTTAGCCTTTGGTTTTAGTTCTTTTTCAGCCCAAGCTTTTAGATCCTCTACCCGTATTGTCCATGTGCTGACATTCTCTCTACGTGGCTGGAAAATGGTCATGGAAACTTCCTCGATGTCGTACAAACTATCGTAAATTTCCAAAGCACCCAGTGCGTACAACTTCATCTGTGGATTGTCCACCGCATCTACCAATACTCCCATGCCATACTTGAAATCGATAATGTGAAGTTTCCTATCAGCAATAATGATGCAGTCACCGGTTCCAAACCCCTGTGGAACATAGCAGGAAAAATCAAGACGCTGCTCGATTAGTATTAAAGGGTCTGTGCAACTCTGCTTTGCCAGCTCCAACTGCTCCATTACAAATTCCACATAGGCATCAGTGTGTTCTTCCATCTCATCGGAGTTATAAATTGAGACAGGATGCTTACTTCTCATATGAAGTGCTTTTTTAAGTTTATGTTCGCAGAGAGCATGGGCGGCGGTGCCTTCGGCAGCTGCACTGGATTCGTTATTTACAAATTCCAGTTCCAATCGTGCAGACGGAAGGCAATTCAGCCACCTATGGGCTCCTGATGCGGAAAGAACTGCATGATCACTCATTACCAAGTCCCTCCGCATCTTTTAACATATCTGCATAATAGCTCGGGTCAACTTCGCTTAATTTAGAGCCACCGTATTTTTGGATTATTTCTCTTACTTGGGCAGTAAGACCGGCTTGGCTTTTTTCAGCGAGTTTTGCTCTGACTTCCTCCAGAGTGATTTCCTTTTTATTTGTTTCAGGCTCTTTTACAGTTGTAGCCGGTTCTTTTGTTTGGACAAGTTCATTGCCCGCCATTACATCCGCAACCGCTTGTATGCTGTCTGCCAAAGAGCGCATATCGGAAACCACATCAAGGAGTAGCTTGATCTTGCTCATGGCTCATTCCTCCTTCCTTAATCTCACTGATGGCGAGTTCCTGTACGGTGTCACCCGGAACAAGGATGGTCAGTTTCTGCTTATCACCAAGTAAAAAGCGAAGGAAACGCTCCCTAATGGTGATGTTTCGACAGGAAACAATCCCGCCAGACTGTGGTTTTTTTGAAACACTGATTTTCAAGTTGTGCTTCATGTATTCACCTCTTTCCGAGAGCGTTTATGTGCTGCCCTCTAACTATTAGCCATGGTAAGAGGGGAAAGTTGAGGATTTGGGATAGATTTTTTTGAAATTCTTTTTAGCTGTATCTAAACGGTGGGAAATGGCACTTACACTTACTCCCTCACGTTCTGCATACTCTGTTACCGAAACACCATCCAAGACTATAGCTATCAGTAGCTCTGCTTGTTTTTCCTTGAGAGCCTTGCGGATAATTTCACAAATATGTTCATACTCTTCTTCTTTCTCTCTAGCCATTTCATCTGAGTAATCAGGGAAGTAGTCCATATGGTCGGTTTCATCAACCTCTTGGTCATCCTTGCGGAATGGTTTCTTTGGCATACCTCTGTGTCTGTCAAATTTGTGCCAGTTATTGTATTCCGGCTTGTTGAAACGTTCGTCCATTATCTCCTGTGGAGAACACCGAGTCACAGTTTCTTTGTCCTCTGCAGAAGATAGCCTGTCCTCATAATCCGCCTCAATCATTAAGGTAAAGTCCTCGTCTGGTACCTCCAGATAAATAGATTTGTTTTCGTGCTGAATTCTAATTTTCATTTTGCATCCTTTCCGCCGGATTGCATTGGCGGCAAAGGATACAAAAATAGGCCTGTACCAGAAGTACACAGACCTTTTTATCCTGAAAATGAGCGCAATAAGGTAAGGTACTTCTATTGCACCGCAACAATCCTTACGGATTGGAGCGAAACAATATGTATCCTCTGCCCTTATTGCAAATCAGGCATTCGATATTTTTTTAGAGATAAAAACTATCTCAATTTAGAAAGAACAAATGGGGAGTTGTCCCGTGTTTTCTTTCTGGAAATATTCTCTCATTTTTTTGTCTACTGTTAGAATATTCTATATTTCTCATTACTTATTTTTTAAGTAATTACTTTTATAATTTATTTGTGGTATAATTTACTAGTAGTAATTAGATATTATAAATTTTCCCATTATTATTTAGAGGATATATTCATGACCATAACTGATACCTTTAAAAGTGCATTTGTTTTTGAAAGCTACAAATGTATCACTGATTACAATGAGACAGTTGACTTACACACAGGATATAAAACTAAAAGCTTGGTAATTAGAAATGATATTTCACAAAACTTTAGAGCTGCTTATATCTATGGCGAAGGCTTAAAAGAAATAAAAAAGCAACGAGTTAACTATAAAAATAATATTCTAGGCGAATTTTTGGGCATAAAGAAAAACGACATAAACTCTGTCATGTCGTTTTTTAATAAGTATGGGTTTTTATTTGACTTAAGTGGTTATGACCAATATGTTAATGTAAATATAGATGATATAATCTATTTGAAGGATAATCTTGAAGCCTTAATAAACTTATTAAATGCCCAGGACTCCAGAAAAATCAATTACAAGAAATTCTTAAATTCAGTGCTGTATTTATTGCTTAAAGAAAATCGAGAAATAAAAATTAACGGTGAAACTGTATATACTTCAATTGACAATGCACTACTAAATAAAATTAAAAGTGCTACTAAAGTCAATTTGATGGAAGGAGATAATATAGTTCATATACCAAAGAGTGATGGGGGGAATGACATAGTTTATAGGGTTAAAGACTCTATTTCAGAAAACGGCTACCATGACATAAATGTATATGATTATGATGAGTTTTTAGAAGATGACCAACAAGATTTAGAATTTGCTAGGCAAATATTTAAAGCATATGTAATAAAAGACTCTCCTATTTTTACCAATAACGAAAGGTTAATCATAGAGTTTCTATTTCATTTTATTCAACAGGTATCTCTAATCAATCTGGGATTTGTATCTTTAGACATGCTTTTCCACGATGAATGCTATACCAAACTAGAAGCAAAAGAATCCATGATTTTGACTGAAGCCTTAGGTAAAAAACTAAGTTCTTAATTGAAAGAGAACTTAACTATCATTTGTCAGAAATTAGACCCGTTTATAATGTAGAAACCATGCAACCCAATTGGAACCTCCCCTCTTTGCTCTCCGCAATGTACCTTTCTTTATTTTACTTAGACTCGAGACAAGAATCTTATAGGGCATGTCAAAATATTAATTGTGGCCAGTTTTTTCTTGTCTCAAGAACCAATTCAATAAAAAAATATTGTTGTGTTTATTGCACTAATGCTGTTTCACAGAGAAATTATAAACATAAAAAAAGGGAGTGATTGATACATCTCATCTTTCACTCCCTTTTCTTTTATTCTTTTTTAGACTTTCTTCAATCGCTTTTGATAGATTCTTAATCTCTTGCCTATTAGGCCTAGTGGAATTTGCAATTAATGTTTTTACATCTACAAGTATACCTTGAACACGTTCATAATCCTTAGTGGAATCTTTCCATTCTGCTACTGCCTCTCCTATAGAGAAGTAATTATCGCTGGTACCAAAAATATTACTAACTTTGCTAAAAGGCATAAGAAATGCATTTAATACAACTTTACCTTCGTCACGTTCTTTTTTAAATTTACTGTTTTCGGCTATATATTCAGCATAAGTTATCTGTTTATTGATATCGGTTGATCTTGGCAAATCACTATGCTTTCCTGATTGGCCATATTTATAATATTTTGCATCTAGCACACATATGTGGTCTTTAGTTATCATGATACTATCTGGTTCTAGTGCCGGATTATATCTTTCACCAAAATTTAACCTCCAGCTTGTTTTCGGAAAATAATCATTTTTGTTACGTATACCGTAAGTTTCATCAATCAGCTTCTCCCATATATACTCAAAATTATTAGTTCCAAAATAAAACTCTTCTGGATCATCTGCGCTATTTCTAAAATCAATTATAGCTAGCATACTTTGAAATAATTGCTTAATAGTATCGTTGTTAGCCTGCTCTAATTTTTGTTGCAATATACTTTTATACACTTTTAAATTGGGATTTTTCACCTTAGCTGGTTGGGGAAGTTTATATTTATAGATCCATCCTAGTTTTATGAAACTTTCATAAACACAAAACTTATTAATTTCAGTTATTAAGTGCTTATCTGTATCATTATTTTTTCGTATCATTAAATTAGGAAATACAAATCCAGACTTTTGGACTATAGGCCTTATTTTGCTTATGGTTTCTCTCATGTTAACAGGGCCAGACATGCCCGGCACATATACTTCCTCGTTCTCTTTATAGTAATCATGCTGCAAATAATAATGAATAACTCTAAGATAAGCTTGAACAGGAAACCTCACAGTTTTTAGAACTTGGTTGGCTGTAATCTGAGAAACTCTGGATTGTTTATCGTTATATGCCTGTAGCACACTAAATAGGTCTAAAATCTCATCTCGGACATCTTCTTCCTTTTCAGATATTTTATAACCTATCGGAAAGTGGACACTTATTTCATGCCTATCACCTACAATTTCGGATTTTATTCCAACAAATGTATCTCCCTCTTGATTTGTAGCATTTCTACAGTATTCACTTAAAGACTTAGATAAAATGACCTCTTTAAATTCATTACTCATTTCTAGTTTCCTCTATATTATTTCCTGAGAATAAGTTATCTTTAATATCTTGTTTGAAAATATCGAATCTTCTATCGCCGTCATATCTGTTAAAGTCGTATAATACTTTCTCTAAACTCTTATAGGTTGACTCAAATAAATCATCTCTGCTAAATTTGAACACATCATCCCACAGATATTTAATAACTTTATCCCCAAACCTAGAGTTTAAATCTTTAATCTTTCTTTCTAGTTCCTGACCATTTTCAAGATCGATGTTATATTTCTCTGCTATTTCGTTTTTATCTGTTTCCATAGTAAAATATTTTAGGACATCTTCTGTTACGAAATACGATCCTAAGCGTTTATCTTCAGATGATAAAGTAGTAGCTCCACTAGTAATTATTTGTTCATTAACAACTGTATTGAATTTCTCCCAAGTTACTGTGGTATCTAAAATTTTTGTTTTAGCATGTTCTGCTTTTGTTACATCGTTTTCTATCATTTTCATATCCCATCGTCTCTGGAATGCCGTATCTAAAGTGAACACATTTTGATCTGCAGTATTCATTGTTGCTAGAATACTTAGATTTGATGGTATGAAAACTGGAGTTTCTTTATTTCCAAATACTTCACTTGCAATATTATAATTTGTTATTTTATAAGAACTTGTCCCATCAGATTCCCTATCCAACAGTTGAAATATTTCTCCAAAAATTGCAGGAGCATTACCTCTATTTATTTCTTCTATCACTAAATAGTAATGTTTCCCTGGGTCATTTATCGCCTTCTTAAGTACCCTAGTAAAAGGTCCAGGTGTGAAATCGTAAGTTATTTCTTTTTCGTCACCCTCACCTTTAACGGTTGGTAGAATCTGTCCTACAAAATCAGTATTCATATAGTCTGGATGAAAGACCACTCGTTCCATTAAACTAAAGTCATTACAGTAATTAGTCTCTATTGTATAACTTTTTCCGGAACCTGGAACACCATAAAGAAGTATATTCCTACCCCCCGTCTCCCTTGCTACTTCGTGAGCATATTCATTTAATCCTTCCTGAGTATATAAATTTTCTGTGTCAACAACCTCTGGCTCTAAAACATATTTCGTATTTGATAAACTAAGATATGCATCGACCCTTTTCTGATATGCTCTCAACTTATCTTCTAATCCATCTTTAATAGCAACTCCGTTGGCATTGCTATATGTCAAAAATGGATTTAATTTGTCTGAAAGTGCAGATTTTAATATACGAAGCGAACCCTTTGCTTCTTTACTATCATTAATATCTACTGCAGAATCTTGCTCTTCAAGCAACTTCAAATATACACTATTCATATTAAAAATGATATCTTGCTCACCATCAGCTAGTTTGTAAACCGCTTCCTCGGATATATAAACAAGCAACTGTAACAAAGTAGCTTCAAATTTAGATTCAACTGTAATATTAAAGCCTATCCATGACAAGAGGACTTTTGAATACTGTTCATCATCAGAAGATAGTACTGCATCAAGAATATCCATATTTTTTGTGAATAAGAGCGTTTTTGGATACCTTCTACCACCAGTTCTCTCAGATGATGCAGGCATATCGTTGTCAAACTTAATTTTTGCAACTCGCCAAATCAATTCAAAGGCAACAATCAATGACTCTAGTTGTGATTTGAACAACTGGTTATCATTCACACGTTCAAGAAATTGTTCATCAGAAATTCCAACAGAAGAATAAATAGGGCTATACTTTTCAATCAATCTAGCACCTAGATCATCTGAAACTTCTATTGAATTACCTGCCGCTTTCGAATATGCAAGTTCATCTGGATTATTTGATGCTTTCCAAAACATCATTAATAATCCCAAGGTAGCCTTTACACTTGGTAAAGAAGATTTAATACCCAGTTTTAAATCCACTTCAGGATATTTCACCATATTATCTGGTCTCAACATTTTTTTATCCTCCTGTTATATCATTCATAACAACCGTTGCAATAGCTTTAGCAAGCAATGGCGGAACAGCATTTCCAACTTGTTTCATCTGTGAACCTTTTGTGCCGATAAAACGAAATGTATCAGGAAACGATTGAATTCTTGCAGCCTCTCGCACAGTTATTGCTCGATGTAAAAATGGATGAGTGAATTTACCAGAAGAAGGAGTGTCAAATCTAGTTGTTATAGTTACAGAAACCTCATCCTTGACCATTCTAGTCCAAGTTCCACTATAGATTGATTTAGTTAAATGTTCCTCAGGTAATACTTCTTTACCTTTATTTGGAGGAATCATTTTTAGTCTCTCTATTGCCAGATCTGAATGTTTGGTCGCTTTATGATTATACAGATGGTAGCTACCTTCGCGCATCATACGTTGATATTCACTTTGCGGCGGGTACCTATATATATCACATTCTACACCTTCACCTGAATTTAAGTACGCAAGATCACTGATCGCATCCCAAATTGTAACTTTATAATTAAGCGGTTTAGGCATTTCTATTGCAGAATTCCCTTGTTTACCAATAATTACAGCTCTCCTTCTGTTTTGAGGAACACCATAATCAGCGGCATTAAGTGTGTCACTTGACAACTTATACCCTAACCCCTCAAATAACTCAATAATTTCTTCCTTAAAATAGCCATTCTCAGCAGTTAGAAGATTCGGTACATTTTCCATTATAAAGTATCTAGGGCGGACAAAATCAACAACAGCTACAAAGTATTTAAACAAAAAATTCCGTTCGTCATTGATGGTCTTTCTTTGTCCTTTCTGGGAGAAGCCTTGACATGGTGGTCCCCCAATAATAACGTCCACCTTTTTACGATACTCATAAAATGTTTTTTCAATAGGTAATTTTGTAATATCCTCAACAATCATTTTTGTACCTGGATGATTTAATTCATATGCTTTAGCTATAGACTCATCATATTCGTTTGCGAGCACAACGTTAAATCCGGCCATTTCAAACCCAAGTGAAAGACCACCAACACCCGCAAACAAATCAATCACTGTCGGCTTCATTCTTTCACCTCTTGAATACGCCGTGTAGCAATTTGAAAATAATTTTCATTTATTTCTACACCGATGAAATTTCTATTGTTTTTTTTGGCAGCCACGCCCACACTACCGCTACCCATAAAAGGATCTAGAACTGTCTCTCCTTCATTGGTTAGCACTTTAACAAAAAACTCCATCAATTGTACTGGTTTTTGCGTTGGATGTTTACCAAACTTTCTTTCTCCGTTTGCCGCAACACCTGTTTCAATAAAGTCATGTAGCACCTTGCCGTCATTATTAAATGTGCCTGTTCTCTTCTTATATGTAAAATAAATCCACGCTTCAGTCGAATTAACAAAATGTAGATTCATGTTACGTGGCATAGGATTTAATTTATGCCAAATACCAGTAGTCTTATAATATAGTCCATGTCGTTCTGCTATTTTAATAATACTCTCTACCTTAATAATAGCCATGAATACAATCATAGCTCCACCCTTTTTAAGCACTCGAACGGATTCTTCGAAAAAGTTATCCATTGATTTTTCCCAATCCTCAAAACTTAGATCGTCCCAACCAGCATCACCAAAAAAGTTATCACGCATCTTTTTTAGATTTGTATCTCTACCTTTCATGAAATTACCTAAGTTATATGGTGGATCAGTTAATATAAGGTCTATAGAACCATTAGCGAGACGCTTCATAGAACGTATACAGTCTTCATTATATAATATAGAATCAGCCATAACTCATTTCCTCTGCTTTAAATTTTGTTGTTGTACTTATGACCGATTGTCGAGCTCAACCTCAACAATCTCACTCAACTGGCAATTTAACTCATTACAAATACGCACCAGTACATCAAGAGAGACGTATTCATTTTTACGCATCTTGGAAAATGTACTAGGGGCAATGCCAGTGGCAAGATGCAAATCCGATACACATAACTCTTCATCTATCAGTCTCTTCCAGAGTTTTTTATAGTTAACTCCCATTTTGCACCTCTCGTTTACATGGTAAAGTCATACGATTATTAATTATACCACACAACTTTCGACTTTTCAATAGTTATTTTGATTTCTCGAATATTTATATGTAAAAGTCAAAATACAGACTTTACCCTCTAAGCCTGTTTTTTATACATCTATCCTATCTCCTCAACCCCAATAAAAAATCTAACCTGTCAACTCAACCCTACACCCATTTTTTACAGTTGACCTATTTCCTCATAAACAAAAATAAGGATTTCCAAGGTTAAAAGGCAATGCCAGACATCGGGCAGAAAATCCTCCAACCTTGGAAATCCTTTATTTATCATTGTTTTGAGCAGTCTTATTTCTCCATCCTTGACATCAATACTACGCACTCAACGTGCACTGTATGCGGGAATAAATCTACCGGCTGCACCGTCTCCAGCGTATAGCCAAACGGCAGTAATTCCGCCACGTCTGTTGCGAATGTATCCGGGTTGCATGATACATAGACAATCCGTTTCGGCTGGGCGCGTCCGATTCGGCGCATTACTTTGCCGCCGGCTCCACTACGCGGCGGGTCGATGAGCAAGAGATCCGCGAGACCCCAGCTTTCATGCACTTCGTCGATGCCCCGTCGAGCGTCGCGAGCGAGGAATGTCGTGTTGTGCAAATCGTTATCAAGTGCATTCCTTCTTGCGGATTCAATCGATGTCTCCACAATTTCAATACCAGCGAGCTCCTTGACGCGAGCAGCAAATGGCAAGGAGAACGTTCCGACGCCGCAAAATAGATCAATCATCTTTTCATCTTCCTGGGGTTTGCCCATCTCGAGCGCTAAATCCACGAGTTTCTGCGCTTGAACCGGGTTCGTTTGGAAGAAGGTATCAAACCATAGACGAAAGCGATAGCCTCCCAGTTCGTCGTAAATAAAGTCTCTTCCTGTTAAGACAAACGTTTCTTCCGACTGCGTACGATCCGCCCAATCGGTGTTGACGAGCCAAAGCAGGCTTTTCACGTTCGAATAGTTTGCCGTAATTCTAGCAATTAGATCCTCCGCTGCTTTCGAGAGATCCCCGTCTGGCGCTTCCGTTGCAAACAATGCCAGCATGACCTCGCCTGTCGCGAATGACTCGCGGACCATTAAATGACGAAGCAGCCCCTGGTGTGTGTCTTTGTTGTAACCATTCAGCTGATGCTCTTTTACCCATTTGCTTACTTCCATCGTCACGTCTACCATATTCCGTCCTGCGATCAGGCAGGTTTCAAGCGGAATGATCTTGCGGAAATTACCTTGTTCATGGAGACCGAGATCCCCTTCCGGCGAAAAGGTGAACTCCATTTTATTGCGATAATGCCAAGGTTCCTCCATGCCAATTGTGTCCTGCACGAGAGACGGATCTAATCCGACACTTTCCAGCGCCTCTTGAACATGTCCCGTTTTATGCTTCAGCTGGCCTTCATACGACCAATGCTGCCAAACACAGCCCCCGCAAAGCTCGAAATGCGGACAAGGTGCTTCAACGCGTTCTGGATTTGCATTCAAAATCGCATCT
This sequence comes from Sporosarcina sp. AD_1, assembly GCF_057373025.1. Classification (NCBI taxonomy): domain Bacteria; kingdom Bacillati; phylum Bacillota; class Bacilli; order Caryophanales; family Caryophanaceae; genus Sporosarcina; species Sporosarcina sp. AD_1. The sequence goes on along the minus strand of NZ_JBPVIR010000006.1, from coordinate 122,744 downwards.
GGCAATGCCTTTCGTCTTCTTTTTTCCGGCTGGTCCACAATTACTTGTACCGTTTCGCCCGGCAAAGTCTGCGGAATCGTCAGCTTCAGCTTTTTCGGATTGCTGCCCTGCTCGCTCTCCCGCCAAAGTACGGCCTGTCCGTTCCCCTTCTTATCCAGACGGTGGACATCTGCGACTAACGTTTCTCCTATAGTAACGGTCATACATAATTACCTCCTAAACATCTGTCATTCTCTATTCATCGGCTGCCGTTATACAAGGCTTCACCTGTTTTGTAAATTGGAGCACTGACCTATTATAGCGGAGTCTAGTTGGCTTCACCAGACCGAAATGCCAGGTAGAGACGAGGAGTATTTTGGTTATAGACGTACCCCGCAAACTCGCTTTTCAGGTGTTATCACCCTATTCTACCTGTCCTTCAAACCATTTCAATGCCCGTTGTTCCATTTCAGTTATGAAAGGTTTTTTTGCTTTACTGTATAGTGCCGTATCATCATATCTTTGAGCCAATTCTTCTTTCAAACATTTGTATCGTTCCACTTCAGCGGGATGGTTCTTCAAATAATCCCGAAAAACTAAATGTCGTTTAATTTGGGGGTTATCAATTTGGTAGACATGAATATGATGTGTTCGGTTCTCTCCACCTTTGCGAAATAATCGCCTGCCTTGAATGCCCCATTCTCCAGCCACGTCATATCCAAGCAAACGCATTTCGTCATTGAACCGATCAATTGTTTCAATATCTTTAACTAGACACATCATATCGATAACAGGCTTTGCGGACATACCCCTAACAGAGGTACTTCCGAAATGTTCAAACCTGATTATTTCATCCCCGAACACTTTACTTAAAAATCGAACCTCATCCTCAAACATTCTACTCCAATGTTCATCATACGCCGATAGCCTGACTTTCAATTGAGTCTCCCCTCGCTAAAGCTTTCTGTGATTTATAGTAGTGCTTTCTTGAGAATTGAAAGATTTTCTTCAAAAAAGGAAGCATGCTTTTCAATTCCACGGCGTTTACACCAACCAATACTATTAAAAGCATCTGTAAATCGATAAAAAGGCAACACAGCTTCTAGATCAATCAATGGTCTGACGGTGTTATACCCTTCTTGATAGGCCTGATACAAAGTAGAATCGAAGCTCAAAAAATCACGATACAGTTTAGTGAAATCTATTTCTGTAGAGCCAAAACGAACACTTTCAAAATCTAGTATGCCTGACACTTTATCTTCATCCACAATTATATTGCCCGGCCGAAAATCCATGTGCACAAAACTTGGGCCATCTGAAGGTGGAAGCTGGAGCCTCATATTCTCAAACTTCTCAATGGCCTGCCGGTATAAATTTTCATTCAAAACTTTCTTTACATCCTCTGCAAAACTATAAAATAGGCGTTCCACAAAATGGGTCCAGTTCGGAAATTCATTTTGGATACCGGTTAATTTACAGGCAGCAGGCGGTTGTATTTGATGCATAGAAGCATGAAGAATCCCAACCTGATAAGCTATTGTGGGAGCATCGTTATTTGTTAGCGGCCGCCCTTTTAATTCAGATAAAACGAATGCACCGGGACACTCTTCATCACCTGGCCAATAATCCAACATCTGAGGAATGGAAACTCTATCTTTTAAAATTCCATAGGCTTCCAACTCAATTTGGCACTTCGACTTTGTGTAAGGTAGTTTCAAAAAGATAGTTTCACCGTTATGCAACTCGCATCGATATACTGTTGAACTATGGGAATCTTCAACCCCGTTAATTGAGACCACATTCAATTTAAATTGTTGAATGACTCGCTGTAACATCCAACCCCTCCTTTGGCTTAATTGATCCCGTCATATGCCTTTGCAGAACTACCATAATTTAACTCGAAACTTAATTGTATCAAACTAGTTGGCCTCTTGGCGATTTCAGGCGTATGGCTACGAACCCTCAGCGAAAAAAGGAAATGGTTTCTTCAATGAAAGCTTCAATTGCTGGCGCCATATATCGGTCTTTCAAGTAGGTTAAATAGACCGTCCGCTCCAGCGAAGGCGAGGCGATGGTTTTATGGACGAGACTGGCATTATGGCGGTCCGCCAAGTAATTTTCAGGAATCAGCGAAACCCCAAGATTTTCGAGGATCAGACTCAAGGCAGTTTCGAAGCGTTCCACTTCAAACTTAATATAAGGAGAAATGTCTTGAGCCATGAACGTCTCCAAGACATTTTCCCTCGTCTGGAACCCCAGGCTCGTAATAATAAATGGTTCGTCTACTAAGTCACTCAACTCAATGGTATCCCGTTTGGCAAGCCGATGGGTTTCATGCAGGACGAGTACGAGCTTTTCCTTGTATAGGGGCATCGTTTGAATATCATCCTCATTAATTAATTGATTCGTAATAATCGCATGGCAGTTGTATTGCCTCAAGGAGCGTTTTACGTCTTCCCCGCTGAGCACTTCTGTTAGAAACAGATTCATCTCGGAGAATTTTTCTTCATACTTTCGGAAGACTTTCGGGATCCAATGTTTCACAGACTCGATCATCCCCAGCCGTAGCTCCCCTTTCCCGACTAGACCCGCTTCTTGCATTTCTTTCTCCAAAATACTCATATCCAGTAAGATGTGGAGTGCTCGTTCGTATAGCAGCTGTCCAGATTCTGTTAGCCCGATGTTCCGTGTATTGCGTTCCAGCAATTTAAATCCTACCTCATCTTCCAGATTTTTTATGGCATTACTGAGAGAGGGCTGAGATATATGAAGAACACTCGCAGCTTTCGAAAAGCTTTTCTGCTCGACGATTGTGACAAAATACGTTAACTGTTTCAAATCCATTTTCATTTCTCGCCTACCTATTTATAGTTTCAAGCTATCGTATCATAGAAATTTCATATTAGTATTTATAAGTATACCATTTATAATTGATTCAAGAAGGAATTTTCAGCCTTTGAAAGGGATGTGAATATACAATGCGAAGTAAAGTGGATAAAACAATCTGGACAGGACGTACTGACCATGATTCGAATAGAGCAAGTTTCCGTTATCATCAAGTCATTGAATTTGAAGGTGTAAAGAAAGCGGATTCACAATGTGCCCTCATCGGCTTTGTATGCGAAGAAGGCGTTCGTCGGAACAAAGGACGTTTAGGTGCAGCTGCTGGACCGAATGCAATGCGTGCTGAGCTTGCGAAATTGCCTTTGCGGATGGATGAAAGAAAAAGCGTTGCGGACATGGGTAACGTCATCTGTGAAGGTGAAAAATTGGAAGAAGCACAAGGCGAGTTAGGCGATGCTGTAGCAGAGGTGCTATCGAACGGTTCCATTCCGATTGTTCTTGGCGGCGGACATGAAACAGCGTACGGCCACTATCTTGGAATTCGAAAGTTCATTGGAAGCGAAGCGACACTCGGTATCATTAATATCGATGCGCATTTCGACTTGCGTTCCTATGATGAACAGCCTTCATCTGGAACGATGTTTAAGCAAATTTTGGAGCATGATGAAAACAGCGATTACTTAGTGCTCGGCATTCAGCGCTACGGCAACACGCAAGAACTGTTCGATACAGCGGATCAGCTCGGTGTCACGTATGTGCATGAAGAGGATATGACGAATAACTCAATGGAAGACACCATTCGCACGTTGGAGTCATTCATAGCAAATCACGACTATGTCATGCTGACATTGTGCACGGATGTATTAAACGCTGCGTTTGCACCAGGTGTCAGTGCTCCTTCTCCATTCGGGCTGGATCCTTTCGTCGTTCGCACTATCATTCGTACCGTTACCTCCAAAAAGAATGCGCTTTCATTCGATATTTCGGAAGTCAACCCGCTTCTAGATGAAAACAACCGTACCGTTAAACTCGGTGCATATTTTGTAAATGAAGCCATCATGGCCTTTTTAGGGAGGAATGAATAGATGACAATTGAATTGAACCAAGTAACGACCATCTTCTTAGCCATCGCCTTGCTTGTATTAGGCCGTTTATTAGTTAATAAAGTTGGTGTACTGCAGAAGTTCTGCATACCGGCTCCTGTTGTCGGGGGGCTCCTTTTCGCCATTCTCGCAACTATTTGTAAAGCAGCTGGACTTGTTACGTTTTCATTAGATACATCTCTGCAAAGCCTTTTCATGCTGACGTTCTTTACGACCGTCGGACTTGGGGCAAGCTTTAAACTCGTTAAGCTTGGCGGGAAGCTGCTCATTATTTACTGGCTCGCTTGCGGCTTTTTGGCCCTTATGCAAAACGTCATCGGCGTTTCCATGGCCTCTCTCTTTAACATTCATCCACTTATCGGAATGATGGCAGGGGCTGTTTCCATGGAGGGCGGACACGGCGCTGCTACTGCGTTTGGCCAAACAGTAGAAGATCTCGGCATTGATTCGGCTCTCTCCATCGGGGTAGCAGCCGCGACATTTGGACTTGTAGCCGGCGGACTCGTTGGTGGGCCTGTCGTCAAATTTCTCGTCTCTAAGTACAATTTGAAGCCAACAGAAACAGAAGACGCAGCTGGAGAATTCTCCGTTGAAAAAGATGAGGCGGAAATCCAAACGAACACGTTCTTTACGCAAATCTTGTTAATCACGTTCTGTATGGCACTTGGCACATATTTAGGTGACCTGTTCTCTTCTGCTACCGGATTTGTTCTTCCGGGTTATGTTGGCGCTATGTTTGTCGCCGTCATCGTACGGAATATTGTCGATAAGTTCAACCCAAAGGCTATTCATATGAAGAGCGTCGGGTTGATTGGAGACATTACATTAGGTATTTTCCTCTCCATGGCTCTCATGAGCATCAAGCTTTGGGAAGTTGCTGGACTTGCTCTACCGTTGCTCGTTATCGTCTTTGTACAAGTCGTCTTTATTGTCTTGTTTGGCATTTTCGTCTTGTTCCGCCTGCTTGGCAAAAACTACGACGCCGCTGTTATGGTAGCCGGATTTACGGGACACGGACTTGGCGCGACGCCGAATGCCATGGCTAATATGGCAGCCGTTACCGAAAGGTTTGGACCTTCGCGCAAAGCGTACCTTGTCGTTCCAATCGTTGGCGCGTTTCTCATAGACGTATTTGCGATGCCGATCATTATTACGACTATTAATTTGTTTCAATAACTAAAACGTTCAAGTTTAATAAGCTCCGCTTCATTGGGAAGATATAAAAGATGCCAGGCACTGAATCATGTGCCTGGCATTTCGTTATTCTTGAATCAAATCAACACTAATAATCGTTTTTGTCGCATCCAAATAAGTAAAACGGTAAGTCTGTCCTTTTTGGATCCTAAACCTCTCCCAATGGAGGACCATTTCACCTTCCGTCGTATCAATAAGGATGATTTTAGCCGGATTCGATCCCCTATAGACATCCGTCACAACCAAGTCCTTCACTTGCCAGTCAGCATTTGCATACGCTTTGATGTCCTCAGCCGACTTTCTCGCTTCATTGACACCCCACAAGAGAAGAAAGGTGACAAAGAATAACGTAAAGATCCCGCCAACCGCAAACTTGGCAACCGAAGACTTTGGGATACGTTGCGGATTTTTAAAGACGATGATGGTAATGAGATGGAGGAAAAATGTACAAAGGGCTACCCCTCCTGCAATGAGAAGAGACGTGCCAATGAAATTGATGACGAACGCTCGATATAAATCTTTTTCAATAAACCAATTCCATGTAATAAAACCAGCTGCCAGCAAAATAAGAACACCAGTGACAATTAGAATGCCATACGACACCCGCTGTCTTCTTTTGTTATCGGCTTCTGTCACTGCTACGCGTTTCTTCTTCATCTCATCCCTCCCTCCGTAGTAATGGATACGAATTGAGGCCGGCAAAGTTTCAACGTGATAAAGAAACCAGGCACTCCATGAGTTGTCCTTCATGCAGTGCCTGGCTTCTTGTATGTTAATTATTCTTCTGTTTGCTCTGCCAGATTGACCTTAGATTGAAACTCCGCAAGCATCTGCCGCACTTCATCCGTCGAGCTCGTATCCATCAATTGATGACGCAGCTCACTCGCTCCCCGGAATCCTTTCACGTAAATCTTGAAAAAGCGGCGCAGCGGTTTAAATGGACGCGGCTCCAGTTCGTCTGAGTATTTATCAAACAAATCAAGATGCAGCCGCAATAGATCCAGCAATTCCTCCGGGCTGTGCTCCCGCTTCTCCACTTCAAAGGCGAACGGGTTTTTGAAAATCCCCCGCCCAATCATGACGCCATCCACACCATACTTCAATGCGAGTTCCATGCCCTTTTCGCGGTCCGGAATATCTCCATTGATCGTCAACATGGTGTGCGGTGCGATCTCATCCCGCAGTTTCTTAATCTCCGGAATCAATTCCCAGTGCGCATCGACATTACTCATTTCTTTTCGCGTCCGTAGATGGATCGACAGATTGGCGATATCCTGCTTCAGCACATGCGTCAGCCAATCCCGCCACTCGTCCACTTCCGTGTAGCCCAGACGCGTTTTCACGCTGACCGGCAATCCGCCTGCTTTCGCGGCCTGAATGATTGCGGCTGCCGTCTCCGGATGATTGATTAATCCACTGCCCTTCCCTTTCGATGCGACGTTCGGCACCGGACAGCCCATATTGATGTCTACGCCTTTAAAGCCCATCTCCGCCATCCCGATACTCATGTCACGGAAATGATCCGGCTTGTCCCCCCAAATATGCGCCACAATCGGCTGCTCGTCTTCTGTGAATGTCAAACGGCCGCGAACGCTGAAAATCCCTTCCGGGTGGCAAAAGCTCTCCGTGTTCGTAAACTCTGTGAAAAACACATCCGGACGCGCCGCTTCACTTACAACATGGCGAAACACCACATCCGTCACATCTTCCATAGGTGCCAATATAAAAAACGGCTTCGGTAAATAGAGCCAGAAATTATCGTTTGTCATAATAAACCCTCTCCTAGTTGACTTGTCCTTGCACAATTACGTTCATGGCAAGTGCCAGCCTTCCTATTATACAAAAATCCTGCAGGTATGTTCCACTATCTTGGAACTTTACGTGCAGGTTATTGTAAGGCATTCCACCATAAAAGACACCAGACGCTCACTTGTCGTCTGGTGTCTTCCGCTTACCCCATATATTGCTTTGTCACATACTTGGAAGTAAAGGCTCGCATCGTGGAAAAATACCCTAATTGAAACTCGATGAGATCCCCGACCTGGTAGTCTTTTTCGCTGTCCGTCACATCTACCATCAGATGGTCGGAGCTGGCTCCCAGTACAATAAGTCCAGGATCGGTGGCTGTCGATGTTTCCACGTCAAAGTCTTGCTTTCCAATTGCGCAAATCGCTTTTTTTCTTAAACCTCTATCAATGAAAGACGGCGTGTTTCCATACGAATCAACACCAATTTCTCCCCATGGCATAGAAGGCTTCTCTTTCACTTCCACAATCTCGCATTGAAGAGTGAAAACGTCTCGGTGAGTTCCGGGCAAATACGTATACTTGGCCCGTTCCTTGCCGAATAGAAGGGACTCGCCCAGCCGCAAATTATTGACGCCGGCTGGAATGCCATCTCTCAACATCAGATCCAGCGTAGCCGAATTCCCGCCGCTGACCACTTCCAACTCTCTGCCGATCCGTTCACTAATGGCAGCCGCTAACTTCTCAAGCGTCCCCATCTTTTCTTCATCGGATTGAACGAATGAAAAACAAGTCAGGTTCACACCAATGCCGTACAGATGGACGCCCGGCATCTTTTCAGTCTCTGCCGCTGCTTCGAGGAGCTCTTCATGATCAATAAAGCCTTCCCGAATATCGCCAAGATCGACCATAAGAATGATACGATGCTGTGTGCCCTTTTTCATCGCGGCTTCACTAATCGCCTGAATGGTTACAAGCTCCGAATTCAGTGAAGCATCGGCAAAGGCAACTAGATCTTCGACCTCCGACAGCATCGGCGGGCGAATCAGCCATTTCTCCGCATCTACGCCTTGCAGCTGCTTCAAGTTCTCGATTCGAGAATCACCAAGCCGCTTCACGCCGCCTTCCACATAAACACGTGCAATTTCCGGATCAGCGCCAAACACTTTTGTTACACCGGTTACTTCTATATTTCTCTCTGCACAAAGTGCCGTAACGGCACGGACATTTTCAAGCAGATGTTTTTTATTCACACAAACCAATGGATACATGGTACAAACCCTCTAATCCGAATTTAATTCCAGAAATCTGTTTTCTCTTTAAGCCCGATTGATTTCGCTTTGAAGACCGGGTTTTTGCCTTCCTTCTTCTGTTTCGTATAATCATCCAAACATTTGAAGGCTGTGCGTCCGAGAATCAAGATAATTGGAATATTGATCAAAGCCATAATCCCCATCAAAACATCTGCAGTATCCCACGCAATGGAGAAGTCGAGCTGTGCTCCGAAGAATACAATAACGACAGCAGCTAAACGGAAGATCATGAGCCCTGTTTTCCCTACATTCTTCTTGTTCAGGTACTTAAGATTCGATTCCGCATAGAAGAAGTTCCCGATAATCGATGTGAATGCGAAACAGAATAACGCAAAAGTAATGAACCAAATACCGAAATCACCAAATGTCGTAGAAACTGCCGCCTGCGCAAATGGCACACCTTTCAATTCCTCTGTCGGTGTAACCCCTGAGCTTAAAAGCATGAAAGCTGTAGCTGTACAAATTAACAAAGTATCGATGAAAACAGATAGCATTTGTACAAGTCCTTGTTTTGCCGGGTGAGATACACTTGCAGACGCCGCAGCGTTCGGAGCAGAACCTACCCCCGCTTCGTTTGAATAAAGACCGCGTTTAATACCGTACATAATTGCAGAACCTGCAAAACCACCAAATGCGGATTTAAAATCAAATGCTTGTTCAAAAATGGAGACAAACATGCTTGGCACAAGGTTCAAGTGAGTCACTACGATGACCAATGCCACAACAATATAAGAAATCGCCATGACAGGTACGAGGATACTTGTAATCTTGCTCAGCGTTTTGCCGCCTCTAAAAATACTCAATCCTGTAAGAACCGCCAAAATAGCACCAACAATCAATGGCGTAGAAGAATTATAAAATCCAAAACCTTCAAATGCAGAAGAAATATTAAAAGCGGCAACCATGTTGAAACCGCCCATATACGTCAAAATCAAGGCAACTGCGAAGACAACGCCTAAGAAACGGCTCTTCAGCGCCGCTTGGATATAATAAGCCGGCCCACCAAACGAGCCTCCATCCTTATCACGAACTTTATAAATTTGAGCCAACGTACTTTCAATAAATGCCGAAGCGCCTCCGATAATGGCGATCATCCACATCCAAAATACAGAGCCTGCGCCCCCTAACACGATTGCAGTTGAAACCCCTGCAATGTTCCCGACACCTACACGGGAAGCAGTGGATACCATCAGTGCCTCAAATGCGGAAATCGAGTTTTTGTCTTCTTTCGGCTCCGCTACCAGTTTGATGGATTCTTTGAAGAAACGAAACTGGACAAACTTTGTACGGATTGTGAAGTACAAACCTGCACCAATTAACAAGATGATGAGAATGTAACTATACAACCACGTACTGAAACTGCCAATAAAACTCTCATAGATGTCATACATGTTGAAACACTTCGCTTTCTATAATCAGAATAAATGTTGTATTCAAGTATGAATCCGTTTTCATTTCGACATGATTCGTAGCTTGAACATAGTTTATTATTTTATCTTAATTTCGATATTTTACAATAGAAAATCCTGACAAACAGAGGGGAATTCGCATCGAAAGTAGTAGGAGATACCAGTTCAAATGCTACATTTCTCCTGCTAAAAGTTCATTCGGCAGCGTACAAAAGCTGATATTTCAGGGCAGGCAAATATTCTTCACGAAGAGTTGTACGTTCGTTTTTTTGGAACAAGAGGACTGCCGCTAGTCTGCCCGCTGAACTGGAGGCAGAGCAAGCTTGGAAGTGAAGGATTATGCGCGGATTTGGAGAGGGTATGCGCGGCTGCCGGTGACTTATGCGCGGGTGTCAGCTTCTTATGCTCGGGTGGAGCAGGCTTATGCGCGAATTCGGAGGGGGTATGCGCGCCTGGCGAGTTTTATGCGCGGGTACCGGTGATTTATGCGCGGGTAGGGTAAATCGAAAGGTGAAAGAATTCGCGGAAATGATTCAGGTCTTTGCGTGCTTTAATCGTGCGGAATAATTTAGTTTCATTACTACGGCGGCTCCCCCAATTCAGTTTGAACCAAACAAAAATTCCGCCAGCTTGTTCCATTTCTCATGAACAAAGCCGGCGGACTATCATAAAACCGTGGTATGAGGTTCTCAAGTATCCAATGTCTTAACGGACATACAACTATTCCAATGTTCCTTGCAAGGCAGACTGCGTGGCTTCCTGCGAATTATCGTAACATAACTCCCATGAGCAGCTTCCCTTAACGAAATACTGCGTATCGTGTTACGAATCACACAAGTAAACGTTGCAAACCAGGTTGACACGCCCATATCATGAGCGGTTGGTTGACGGCTTGTTCTACTGGACAGCGCCAAACTGGTTTACAAAAGATCCTGACACTCGGAAGCCAGTACGACAACCACCCCCTTTCCGGTTCCTTTCCTATTGTTCGATCATCCACTGACCAGAGCCTGGATCCTGCGTCATAGAAAACGTGCGATCCGCGACACCTTCCCGTCCATACTGATAGCGGATTTCAATATGATCGCCAGCTTGCGTCGCGTTCCGATAAGACGCCTCCACAAACAATTCACCTAACCGGGTTGTGTTCGCAAATGCAGTTGGCTGCGGCCATCTCTTGTCACCCAGCAGCGCATCATACAAATAGAGATCAAAATATTGCTCGGGCGAGTAGACGCCATCCTGCTGTCCTGCCAGATAATCCATATATATCGAAGTCGTTCGCTCTTCTGTTGCGATGCCGGCCACTTGTCCATAAATTTTATGTACAGGCGTGATGGTCGCTCCCTGAACTGTCCGAGCCGCCGGGAAATGGTTCAGCAGCAGATACTCCCGTGCATTCAACACTTGATCATAGCCCCCTGCAATTCGCACGTTCTGCTCCTTGTAACGATCCATCAGTTCGGATTGGAGAGGTTTTCCATTAATCTTCAGCACCCCGTCCTGCAACTTAACCCGGTCTCCCGGTACCGCAACCACTTCATAATAAACATCTTTATACGTCGGCAAATGACTTGTCGTATCGGTCATCGTCCGCACTACATCGCCCGCCTGGTAGGCTGCACGATCGTATATATCGGCTTTGCGCTCAATAACTGTATGGAACGTTTCAGAACTTCCTTTCCTGATGAAAGGTTCGGGATCCACGTAATACAGGCCATCCACTTCATCAAAATTCGGCAACTTGGCAAATTCCTCAACGTCGACAGCAGATAACTGCTGCTTTTTTTGGAAGGCGGATATCTGAGCCAAATCGTCCAACGGATCATACGGCGTTCCTGGCCCCTGGTCAGAAGAAAACAGATTGGCTGAATTCATTGAAAAGAATAGGAATAGCGCGACGGCCGGAAGCGCTATGGAGACCATCGCCACCTTCCACGAAGACTTTCTGGCAGACGGCCGTAATCTATTTTGCACACCTTGTTTAATGCGCCTTTCCTGCTCGGATGTATCTCCCATCATCCGATCCAATTTGCGTTTCATATCACTCATTGCTCATCACCTCCTCGTCTTCCTCTTCAAAGAACTCCTTCAGCTGCTGTTTCGCTCTCCGCAATCTCGTTTTCACGGTATTCTCATTCAGCTCCAAATAACTCGCGATTTCCGCAATGGACTGCTCGTCGTAATAATATAAAATCAACGGCTCGCGGTACTTCAGCGGTAGCTGGAAAAGATGCTTCCGGAGAGACATCAGCTGCTCCTGTTCAAGCAATTCATCTTCCGCCCCTTTAGTAGTAGAGAAAGCTGCGCTGAGAAGAACATCTTTCTTATGCTTCCATGAACGCAAATAATCCTTTGACCGATTGGCCGTCATTTTTGTCAAATATGTTTTGAGAGACGCATCCTTGCGAAACTGGTCGCTCTTTTGAAAATAAGTCACAAACACTTCCTGCACAATATCCTCGGCAGTTGACCAATTCTTCACATACAAATAAGCAATCCGCACCAAATAGCGCGTATGCTCATTCATCACTTGCTCCATTTCATGCATTTTCGTTACTCACTCATTTCTATGGCCATGGCAGGTCCCTATTTTTCTGTCACGCCATACCGGCATATTTCCTCAATTAAACCATAATAAAGTCACTCCGAACATCTAAGCACCCTACAGACGGAGTTTTTCAGAAAAAGTTTCAAATCTTTTTTAGGAAATTTGAGAGTCGGCGAAGCAACTTGCAGACTCGCCCTAGTGAGAGAGACAGCTGTCTGTTCCTTTTTTTGCCTGCAGAATAATTGGGACAAGGAGGCAGAACGCAGATAAAGACACTTGGCCTGTTAGTCGCCAAGTGTCTTTTTATCTGTTTACTTAATTTTCTCTGCCAGTTCCAAAATAATGCCCTCGGGACCACGAACGTAGCATAATTTATAGCTTTCTTCATATTGCTCGATCTCACTAAAGACTTCCGTGCCCTTCTTTTTCAGCTTTGTAATCATACCTTCAATATCCTCGACAGAAAAGCAAATATGTCGGATGCCCAGTGTATTGGCTAATGGTTGCTGCATCTTTTGTTCGTCCGGCGGCGAATAAAATTTGACGAGTTCGATCCACGTCTGACCATCCGACGTCCCCAAACCTATACACGCCGTTCTCACATCTGTCAGTCCAACAATCCGATCCAACTGTTCCCCATCCAATTCCCATTCCGCTTGCACCTCGAGCCCTAAATCAACGAAAAACGCTTTCGCTGCTGACAGATCATGTACGTTTATACTCACATGATCTATTCTATTAATTTTCAAATTCCATACCTCCTTGAAATGAAATGACACTTCTTAATCTAAATGTACTTTCATTATAATAAAAAGCTTCCCGGATAACCGAACATTTCCGGTTTCCGAAAAGCTTTCATTTTTTCTAGCTGAACTTAATATGCACTCCAGCCCGCATCTGCAGCCAGCGCCACACCGTTAATATAAGCCGATTCATCGGATGCGAAGAACAAAGCAATGTTGGCAATGTCCTGAACTTGTCCAGACTTCGGCAGCAGCTTAAGTCCGCGAATAGCGACTTCCATTCCAAACGGATCGACGTTCGTCATCGTCTGCGCGAATCCTGTATCGATATTCGCAGGTGCGATCGCGTTGCAGCGGATGTTTTGCGGTCCGTACTGAGATGCCACGTTTTTCGTCATCCCCACAACTGCATGCTTTGCTGCTGTATATGCAAGGCCGCCGCGGCCGCCCGTCAAACCGGAAATCGAAGCCATATTCAAAATCGTGCCGCCCCCGTTTTCAATGAAATGAGGGATGATACTGCGAAGTCCATGCATGACACCGTTCACATTAATGTCCATTACACGGTTCCATGTCGCATCCTCGACATTTGCAGCTGCCTGCATATTGTCGCCAACACCCGCGTTATTGACGAGAATATCCGCTTTGCCGAACGTTTCAATCGTCTCCTGCACCATGCGCTCCACTTCTTCCCGCTTTGCTACGTTCACCGCAACACCATGCACCGCAAACCCGTTTTCCTTAAATTCTTCCACCGTCTCCTTCATCGCTTCTTCATTGAAATCAGCAATGACGACTTTCGCGCCCTCTTTCGCAAACGCTTTGGCAATCTCTTTCCCGATGCCTGCCGCACTTCCCGTAATGATAGCTACTTTGTCCTGTAAACGCTCCATTATGATCACCTGTCCTTTTGATGTACTACTTCTTTCATTATATCAAAAAGGTTTAACGTTTAAATGTTTTGGAATTGCAATTCAAGTAATGTTCACTGGCGATACGTTGATTTGACATCAGATGCTATTCAATAGATTAAGGAAGTAAAAAGCCAGATACTTGAAGTAATCACTTTGGCAGAGAATAACCAAATTCTTTTGAAACGAAAACAGTCCGTTGCGGGTCTAACTGGTGTCCGGACGAAAGGAGTGGCCTCATGAAGTATGAAAAACTACTGAAGAAAGCCCAGGCAGGCGATGAAGAGGCTTTCTTGAAACTGATTGAAGTGGAAAAGGAAAAATTATATCGTATGGCGTTTATTTACGTACGAAATGAAACAGATGCTCTCGATATCGTGCAAGAGACGATTTATAAAGCTTACCGGGGAGTCGTGAGTGTAAAGGAATCAGCCTATTTTTCAACATGGCTAACAAGAATCCTAATTAACAACGCACTCGATTTCATTCAAAAAAACAGCAAAGTGATACCCATCGAAAAGGACACGCTGGAAAGGATCGAAGCCGCAACCCCTACGTCTCGGGAAGATGCACTCGATTTACAAGAAGCAATTGGGCAGTTGGAGGAAAAATACAAGACGGTCATCTTACTGAGATTCTATCAGGATTTAACTGTCCCGCAAATCGCGGATGTGCTGGATTGTCCAGAAGGCACGGTAAAGACAAATCTACATCGCGCCATCAACCAATTAAGAATGACATATAAGGAGGTTTGCAGCAATGAATGAACCAAGACACGAGGTCAAACGAGCAATTGAGAAAATTGAGGTGCCGGAAGGAAAATTGGATCTGGCCATTCTAAAAGGAATAGGTAAAGCGAAAGACCAACAGAAAAGACCATCTAAGAAGCTTTATCCCTTCTTTATCGCCGCAACCGCTGCGGTATTCCTGACAGTCGGTTCAGCGTTCGTCTCCCCCGCCATGGCGAGGATGCTGTCGTCGGTGCCTGTCTTCGATTCCATTTTCGAGTTCGCTGGTGATTTAGGATTGGTCATTGCCAGTGAAAGAGGGCTTTCGCAAGGCATTGGCCAGACTGTCACGGATCAGGGAATTAGCCTAACAATCGAGGATGTTTACTATGACGGAACTCGTCTGTCCCTAAGTTACCTTCAAGAAGGTACCAATGAGCCCGGCCGAATTGACCAGCTAGGGGAATTGCAATTATTCGTAGACGGCAAGGAAATCAATTTTGGCGACAGCAGGACAGGAAAGCAACTAGGCGACACACAATATGCCGGGGTTATCAACATCCACGCGGTGGAAAGCCTGCCAGATTCATTTGAACTGAAGATAGGGGCACGGCATATAGGCGACGTGTCAGGCTCATGGAATTTCACAATACCTGTGAAGAAAGCAAAGGAAGCTGTGAAGACTATTTCGTCTGGAGAAACCGTAACGTACGAGGACCAGATCATTACTGTAAAGGATGTGAAGATTGGTCCCGCAGGCACGAAGCTGTCATTGTCTATCTCTGCCCCGGATGCTTCTTCGTTTATGATGGTCGATGATCACCTTCTACAGTTCAACTTACTCGATGAACAGGGAAATGCACTCACATTACTCGACGCTTATGGTACAGGGGATGACTCGAAGGATGGCAGACATATAATTGAGATGGAATTCCGCTATGAACCGCTATCTGATGACGTCAAAGCATTGACAGTCAGTCCGTACCTCATGCCTGTTAATACAGGGGCCCCTGTGAAAATTGAACAAGAACTACTACCGGATCATCTACCACTCACAGTCGATCAAGGAGAGATGGGCTCGATTATCGTGCACTCCATCCGACATGAGGACGACGGGATGGTGCTGAAATTTGAAGCCGACAGTGAATTTCCATTTGATGGGTCTTTCCAGTACAACACACTTTGGCTGGAAGACGAGGACGGCAACAATTTAACCTCATCCAAGAAGGCACTTCCAGAGCGCATCCGGCCGAATATTTATGAACAACAGTTCAATAAAGCTGATGGTCCACTTACCCTTGTTACGTTCGAAATGCATGAACTGAAGATGCTGAAAGAATATGAGGTTTCGATTCCACTTCAATGAAAGTAAGAACAACTGATGGAGCCTAGTATAAACGAAAAGCCAATCCGCTAAGTGGATTGGCTTCAGACTGTAGACAAAGTCACTTTGAGATGAATAGAATTGCATATACCAATCGGCAGTGAGCGCAACTTCGCTTTCCATGGGCTTGGCTTCAGCTCAAGCTATTCCCATAGGAGTCTTCGTTGCGCTCCCTGCCTTTAATACAATTTCTTAATTGTTGAGTAAATACATGAAGACTCTCTAAACTTCTTTTATACGAGGTCTATCATATTAATTATTAACAACATACCTTGTTAGCAGAACATCCGTTGATTGGAGCGGAAGGCGTCGACTCCTGGGGGATCAGCGGGACAGGTGAGACCCCACAGGGAGCGCAGCGGACGAGGAGGCTCACCGCCCGCCCCCCGGAAAGCGACGCCAGAAGCGTAAATCAACTTTACTAGGAATCTAAATGTAAGTAGCGGGTGTATATTATTTTTATACGCCACAACAAATTAATATGCTTTTGTCTACGCTCTGAAGCCAATCCGCTAAGTGGATTGGCTTTTTCTCTTAGTTCTTTTGATTAGGCAAGATCATGCGAAGGATGCATACACTGAATGATTTCCTCAACTTCTACAATCCGAATCAGAAACTCCTTCTAAAAACTCCCCATTACAAGAAAAGCGCCATGGAAAGACTGTCATAATACCGCTCTCCATCAAACGATTCCTGACGGAAGATGCCTTCCTGCTGAAACCCAAGTTTTTCGTACAGCGCGATCGCACGGTCATTGTCGGCGCGCGTGACGAGGGTAATTTTCTTCGTCACACCATTTCCTTTTGACCAATCAATCAAAGCATTCATCAACTGGCGGCCAAGTCCATTGCCACAATGGGATAGACGGATGACAATACCGAGGACACCTACATGCTTAAATCGGAATTTCGGACTGGAATGGATCGTTCCGATGCCTATAATCCGTTCCCCCTCCATCATGAGAAGCATGCAGTTTCCGCTTGAGTTATCCATTCCTTCAATCGAACGAACGACTTCATCGGCAGTTTGAGGATACTCCCCCTGTCCGAAAGACAAATAATCCGTTTCCCCGCCGACTTCATTATAAAACTCAACAATGGCTGCTCCGTCCTCAGGTCGAGCATGGCGGATCGCTACTTCTTCGATGCTTTTTGTCATACGTGGTTCCTTCTTTCGTATTTCATTCTTTCTAATATCCCCATTTAGCTATCCTAGCATCCCACTCTCCAAAATTCACCCCGTGCTTTTCACTTTGTCTTTATTTCGGTGACTCGTCCCGCATACCAGGAGTAAAATCGGCCAGCTTCCTGAAGGGACACATCTTCCAGCATCTCGTGCCGAACCGGCTTGGCACGGTTAACGATGCCGATTGTCGCAAGGCCTGTCCATTTCTGCAGTTTGCTTCGATTCACCTTGACCTCAACGATCTTATCTCTTCGTGAGAGATAGGTGGCTTTTTCAAGTACGCCTGCACTGATTTGAATAAACCCATCCGTCATCGCGTATGTTGTGTTGGAATAATTTACGATTCGAATAACTACCGCTGTTGCCAGCAATGATAACGAAACAATCCACCACGGCTCCGGACGAAAATACGCAAGAACTGCCGTGACGATGAGCCAAAACCAATATGGCTTGGCAAGACGGACTAACAGAGACTTCAAGGGAAGGCGTTTCGTTTCTCGTAACACTTTATAGCCCGGCAGCATCTCTTCAATCATTGAATAGGCTCGTTCCCTAGGAAGGAATGGATACAGCGTGCTGATCTCCTGCTCTTCCTCTCCTAACCCGCCCGCACTGATCAGCTTGACTTCAGCGAGTCCGAGCACACGCTTAATCAACGACTGGGTTATCTCGATTGCCTGCACGCGCGTTTTTAAGATGGTAAATTCAGTTTCGTCAATCAAGCCTTTCCGGATCATAATTCGCTTTTCATCAGAGGCGATCTCATATTTTCCGTATTTAATATACGTCCAAACAAACCCCGCCAGCACAGAAACGGCCATTAGGATAATCGCAATGCCGGCAATAAGCCAGCCGGAGGTCAGTACGGAAAGGACCCATCCTTCCACCTTATCCTCCAGATCAAATATTGTATCTAGTTTTGAAAATATAGAAGCCGCCAATGCGATGAGTACTAAAAAATTGAATGACGTAAACGTGGCTTTTATGATATCCCGATGGGTCGGTGAGAAATGAATCGTGCGTAACTCAACTTCTCGAACCGCAGATTGCTGCTCGTTCTCCGTTGACAATTCTTCATGCTGTGCTTTCACAAGTGATTCCAGCCGGTCTGCTTCCCGCTTCGTGATCATCTTGAACTCCACATTGGAATCCGATGCATCTGCAGCTGTTTCAAAGGTGATTGACGTCATTCGAAAGAGTTTATGAATAAAGGAAGTACGGCGCTGTACATTTTGTACTTTATCAAAATAGACCGTTCGCTCTGTTTTGGTAAAAAGACCAGATTTCATATAAAAAGCCTGATGATCCACTGCATAACGGTTTGTCAGCCATTTGAACACGAGGCGCAGTAACGTCAGCACAACGATGCCAGCAAAGACCCGCCGTCCCCAAACGAATAGAAAAGACTTTGATCCATAGTTCACGACAAAAAGAACAATTGCAAAAATCGCCATGTTTTTCACAAACATAAACAAGTCAAAAACGAGAGTGAGCGGATGATAACGCTTCATGTTCATCCTTCATCCACCTCACGGATCTTGGCAAAATAAGCAATTTGATTCCGCAAATCCAGTGCAATCTGTTTCGGCAGACCCACAATGCCGTGGGTAGACCCCATCGTTTGGATAGCAACTGAATACAAGTTATATCTTCTCAATATCGGCCCTTGATTAGTGGACACCGCTTGGATCTTCGTCATCGGCACCAACTCATGATGCTCATGAAATGCCCCCGTCTTAATCTGCAAAAAGTCTTCATTGATCTCATAACGCGTATTCCGGTAAATAAATAACGGCCGCAAGCCAATGCCCCAAATGGCGGAAATACTGATTAGAATAGCGGCAATCCACAGCACCCAGGTTGACCAGCTACCCCACGAAAAATGCCGGGACAACAAGTAAAAGGCGACTAAAAACGCCACTTCTATGAGATGGCTGATGATGGAACTGTACCGCAATACTTTGATTACTTCCTTCGCCAATTGTTTGGACGGCTCTTGAATGTCTGTGTACATGTAGCCCCCTCCTTTCAGGGTTTTCAGGTTTATGTATGGATAGCAGTATGGCGTATTGTTACTAGAGTCGGTGGTAAACTCCCGAGGCGGTGGTAAGCTCCACTAGCTCGGTGGTAAACTCCTCTAGGTCGGTGGTAAACCCCTCTAGGTCGGTGGTAACCCCCCCGAGGCGGCGGTAAACTCCCCTAGGTCGGTGGTAAGCTCCTCTAGGTCGGTGGTAAGCTCCTCTAGGTCGGTGGTAAGCTCCTCTAGGTCGGTGGTAAGCTCCTCTAGGTCGGTGGTAAACTCCTCTAAGTCGGTGGTAAGCTCCTCTAGGTCGGTGGTAAACCTCCGAGGCGATGGTAAATCCCCTAAGTCGGTGGTAAACTCCCCTAGCTCGGTAGTAAACTCCTCCGAGACGGTGGTAAACTTCGCTGAGTCGGTGGTAATCCTCCGAGAAACGGTGGTACCCCAACCTATAAAACTAATAGGTGCTCCCCTCATGAAGAATGAAAAAAATAAAGACACCTCTTTTCTAATAGAATGGCATCCAGTCTATTACCAAAAGTCCGATATCGTCATTATGATAACTAATGAAATACCATTTGTCCATTCTACGGATGGAAGGTTTTGATGAAAATCTGCGTCATGCAAAATTGTCTTTCTATCAACCGACTAACTACCATAGTTTACTTCTATACTTTTATTTACTCCTATGGGATGATAATGAAAAAGGAGTGGTGGATATGGCCGATCTAACAGCCATCATGGCATGGACGTTCACGGAGGAAGTGCCTGTGCCGAATGAAATTACGGAACTATTGATTGAAGGGGAAACGGCGGAAGTCGCCTACAAAACGATTCGCGATGTTGCCGTCGTGACAAACAAACGATTTATCATCGCGGACAAGCAAGGACTGACGGGTAAAAAAGTAGAGATCTACACAATTCCGTTCAGCTCGATCCATATGTATTCGACAGAGAATGCTGGGAAGCTCGACATGAACGCGGAAATAGAATTGTGGACAAAGGCTGGAAAGCTGAAGTTGAACTTGAATCGAAAAGTGGATATTCGGAAGCTCGACCGTATTATTGCTGAGGCGATCTTGTAAGGGTGCTGACAAATAGGAAGAGCCGAACGGGTATGTTCCGTTTGGCTCTTCATCACTTTTATTAGCTTCCTAAGGCGCTTACGTATTCTTAGTTGCGGAAGCTTATTTAATCAACCATTTCCACCTGCCCCATCACAGCATCCCACCTCTCTTGGAATGCTGCCATCTTCTTCTCTACCACCTCTTTGCTTGGAACATGCTGCAGGATCTCTTCTTGGGTGTACATTTTTCCACCTTTCATGATGCGATGGATACTTTTCGTATGCTGGATCGCATCCAGCGGGTTTTCATTCAACACGAGCAAATCGGCGATGTACCCTTCTTTGATTGCTCCCATGTTGTCGAGTTTGATGGAACGGGCCGCTTGGATTGTCGCCGCCTGGAGCGCTTCCATTTCAGTCATCCCGATCTCATGGAACAGTTCCAACTCTCGATGGAGCGCCATTCCTGGGAAGGTGTAGAGGAGCGCGGGCGTATCGGTCCCCGCAACAACCGTGCCGCCCAGGTCAAAATAGGTTTTTGCGACCATCTTTGTGAGTGTATGCTGTTGGCCAAGCTGCTGTTTGATTAACTCTGCATGCTCCTCCATAGTGTTCCAATGGCTCATTAAAATATCATGTTCTTCAAGTGATTTGGTTATCGCATTGTTCGGATGCCAGATATCTGGATACAGATTCGCCTGATCCATCAGGACAAGTGTCGGACAGATTTTCACATTATATCGCAGCATCTGCTCACACAGATCTTTAATCTTCTCCTCATCGGGCTGTTCCCAATTGATATGGCTCCATTCCCCTTGGTCAGCAGATGGATACCACCCTGGATAGATCGCCTGTGCAAATCCAGAAGCATGTTCAAACCATGTCACACCTAGCTTCGCCGCCTCCAACGCGCTTACTTTTTGGGAATGAATCAAGTCGCAGGCCACTTCTAAATCAAATTTTCTCGCCTCATCCACAGTTGCCTCAATCACTTCTTTATTCGCCAAGCCATAGACCTTAATAAATTTGGCACCTACAGCGGCCTGTCTTCTCACTTCCTGTCTAGCTTCTTCCGGATCTTCCGTAACCATGTTCCCAAAGCTTGTCGGCCCCCAAAGGCCAGGTTCCCCGTCAATCATTCGATCTGCGGAAAAGACACGTGGCGTCGGCGCATCCAACGGAGCCTTGATCAAGTCTTCGATCATGAACACATTACTCGCCGGATTTCGTACCGTCGTCACACCGGACGCCAAGAAATGAGGTGCAAATCTCTCTTGGATATGACAATGCATATCGATCAGACCAGGAATAATATAGTTCCCAGTCACATCGATGACTTGAATGCTTTCTGGCAAACTTTCACCCGCCTTGTATATCCTCTTAATCTTCGTCCCTTTAATTTCAATCGACCCGAGAAAAGTTCCCCCATTTTCCACATCTATAATCGTACCGTTTTTAACAATGTAATGTGCGTCAGCCATTGTAGCCGCCTCCTTCTGTATAATGGAATTATCTTAAGGTCATTGTATAGTGAATCTTTAAAGGGATTTATTTAATTTTCATATAGTGGAATTGAGGGAGACAAATGCGAGCATACGGGGAAACACTACGGCAAATCAGGGAACAAAAAGGCTTGACGATGAAGGAATTGGCAGAGGGGATTTGCTCGATCTCATTCCTGTCTAAATTTGAACGGGGCGATTCTGATATAACCCTTGGGCTGTTTTCGAGGATATTGGAAAAATTGATGATGAGTTTTGATGAGTTTTTATTCGTACACAATGAATTCCAGCCAAGCCGGCTCGAACAGTTTTTCAAAGCGGTCAGCCTTGCATATAAGCAGAGCGATTCAGCGGGGTTACGGAAATTAAGAGCGCAGGAAATGAAAAAGTGGAAGAAATCCGGCGTGGACATGTACCGATATCATGTCTTGATGTTAGATGTGTATGAAAGCATCATCGACAACAAAACGATGGGTGAGGAAGAAATACAAGAAGAGGACATTCAAAAGCTATCCGATTACTTCTTTGGCGTTGAAGTGTGGGGCCATTATGAGTTTTTGCTCTATAATGCAACGATGCTATTTCTGGAGCCAGAATTGGTGCTCCATCTTTCTCGTACCGCATACGAAAAAAGCATCCGGTACCAGGAATACCAAAAGGTGAATGAAATCATCGGCACCATTCTTATGAATACCATCATATATCTATTGGGACCTATCCATCATTTCTCCAGAGAGATGCAATTTAAGGATGAACTGGCCGAGTTCTTTACCTATCTGAACAAGATCGCGCTCCCTGAGAACAAATTATTTGAGCGGGCAAACCTAATCCATCTGAAAGGCGCCTATGAATGGCGATTGGGAAATAAAGAAGAGGGGCTTGCCACCATGCGCAAGGCCATTCAACTATTTACGGAATTAGGCTCTGTTAGCCAAGCGAGTCGTATTGAGAATTATGTGGAGCAGATTTTGATTCATAATTAAAAAAGTACCAGGCACTCGAACAGTGCCTGGTATCGTAATAAGTTAACCAGAAGTCATCACCTAGTCTCTCTTTCTAACGCCAAGTTTCTTTGACCCATACATACATGACGAAGCAGAAATGATTAAAATCACAAAAGGAATAATTGCAAGTCCAGGAATTACGATCGACCAATAAAGAGCGTAGGCACTTAAAGCAAATAACAACCAACTGATTATGAGTAACAAGCTAGATGCAAACTCTTTCAGTGCCATCTTAATCATCCTCCCGAATCATTCACTTCTATTTTAAACTATTATTACGTTCATCAGGAAAGGACGTAAAAGTATAGATTATATTGTATCCGGTCAAAAATGTACTCCAGAACCCAACAGAAATTATTTGAATTTATTATCAGACAAGTTAAATGGCTCTACCCGTATTTCTTGTAGAAAATCCTTCATTGCATACTTCTTTTCCGTATGAGTGGCAAGAACTCCTCTTTTCAATTCATTACGCAAGGAAGCTCCAATATCAAATTTTTGAAATTCAGAGATATACTCAGCTGATGATTCTTTTAATAAATGCTTTATAAACCGAATACCATACTCAGTTAAACATGGAAAATCTCTTTTTAAATCCTCATGGGAATCTAGGAAAGCTCTCATATACTTTCTCAATTCTGCTTTTCTATTATGAAACGGATAACTACACCCTGCTTCCCAACTTCCTAAATAAATCACAAACACAGTAAACGAATACCGTCTGACATCCTTGTCCGAGTCACTAAAGTGCTCATAATAGGGTAACTTCGGAAAGCTTGGCCCCATATAAAAATCACCAATTCCAAAACCGTTTAAAGATTTCTTTACTTCATCAATAAGCTGCTGTTTTTCATTCATGATTTCTGCCTGCTTTCTTCGTGAAAAATCTTTACACAGAATTACTTTCCAAACTATACCAATAAATGAAGCGCACTGTTATCCATCTAATCATTTACATAGTAATTTTACAAAATATTATTTTGTGCAGGGCATATGTGTCAGTAACAAAATCGGTTTCATAGCCTGCATCCATCCAAGCAATCGCCTGGGAATGATCATAATTATTTGACCACCAAGGTTCAGGATGTTTGTATGCTGACTGGGGTAAACTTCGACCAATTAAACCCTCTATTTGTTCAAAAGAAAGTATAATTCGTTTTTTATTGCTTCTTTTCAAGTACTCTCCTAATTGTTTATATGCATCGCCTTTAGCCATTTCATTTTCTCCTTTTGAATTGAAAAGTAAACCATGGGAATTAATAGCTGCAGTCTTAATCGGCATGGCCATTGGATTGTTTGTCAATTTGGAACACTTTGAGATTGAGCTTTGGCTCAGTCTCAAATTTTGGTTAAAATCTATCCTAGCTTCTCCGTATACCGACAACCCGGAAATCCACTGCAACCATAAAACTTTCCATACCTGCCTGACTTTAAAGTTAGATGTCCTTCGCATTTGGGACACCTTTTCGGGTTGTCTGCAGCACCCTGTTTTTGAGTTTTAGCCATATTTATAGGTTCCACTGACCTGATTTTCTTTACTTGTCTCACCTTTTTCATATGTTCAGCTTTACGCTCTTTCTTATCCTGCTTTTCTATTGAGGACAGTTCAGTTAGTTTGTCATTGATGTGCTTGAGTTCCATTTCGCCAATTCGATGTTCTTTGTAGTGTGAAATCGTTCTTATTAATTCGGGAAACTGTATTACATGAGCTGTTGTAAATTTCTTGTTGAATTTAAAAGTGGAATTAGATGAGAATGCGATGACGGAGTGGATATCTTCTGTATTTTCTTTTCCTATGTATGCTGCTATGGCCTGGATATGTCCGTAGTTTTGCCGAATCGGATTGTAAAACTTTGATTTCCGTCTATAGATCACTTGTGTCCAAAACGGTTTATATTCATCACCAAAAATCCAACCACTGTAATGCTTCGTTTCAATAACAAATAGGCCGTATGCAGATGTCACAATATGGTCTACTTGGGTCAGTCCATGTTCCCCGTTTGAAATATAGATATTATGAAAAACCTTATATCCATCACCTAAGCTGCGGAGCTTTGACTTGACCTTCCACTCCCCTACTGTTCCTTTGATAACCGGCATTTTCCATTGTATCAACACTGACAGTATGATGAATATGACGAGGAAAGGAAATACACTTGAAGCAAGAAACAACTTAATGGCAACAAAAAACCCCTCATAAAACTCTGCCATCATACTATTTTCAACTTTCATGAAATCCCCCCAATAGGCACTTAGATTAATTAATTCAATAGTATCATATAATATGAAATAAGTTCCTTTTATTAAAGAAGAAGTTCATTCCCCTAAAATCAGTAAAGAAAAAGAGTGCTGAATCCTCGCAGGACTCGCACTCTTTTAAAACACGTAACCATATTAGATTAACTTCTCAATCGCTCTCTCAACCTGCCCACGCAACATCTGAAACTCTCGGCTCCGAACTAACTGCTCCATAGCCCCTTTCAACTCATCCGCATCTTCCAAATTCTCCACCGGTACCGCACGCGAATAAATTCGGGTATATTTCCTTCCCTCTTCATAAGCCAGCGCCCGTACCGGAATGCCTTGCTCCTCAAGTCTCTGCAGGAAGGCGTTCCTCTTTTCAGACGGCAACGGCCCGACTTCGACAATCAAACGGACTGCGGTACTTCTTCTGCTGAACCAGGCGATGAGCGGATGGCCGAGCCAATATCTTTCGGTCACTTCATAGTTCGCGGGAAAGTTCGTCCATTCCGGTTCAATAAAACATGGCAGGCTCGGATGAACGAAGAAATGGTCAGGCTGGATATGTTGTTCCACTGCAAAGGACTGAAACGCCTTGGTCAATGGTGCTTCAGGCATTGGGAGAGCAGCCGGCTCCTGCTCTGTATCCATGTGAAGAGCCTCTGCAATTTGCTTCAATACAACCTGAAATGCCTCTTTCTCATACAACCGCTCCATCGTTTGAATAAGCGAATCCACGTCATCCCATGAGGCCGGACACTCGGCATCCATATATATCCGCGTGTATTGGCGTCCCTCTTCAAACGCCTGCTCCTTCACATCTATTCCCTTCACCTGAAGTGCCTTCAGTAGCTTCACTCGTTTTCCGTGCTCAAGCGGGCCAACCTCTACGCGCAGCTTCATCCGATCATCTGCCCGTTCAAACCAAGCAATCAGCCCCCGGTTCATCCACCATGGTTTACGCAAATCCTCTTCCTCGAAATGATCGTACCACGATTGTTCCAGAAAATGAGGAACCCGGAAATGCGCCGTAATTAAATGCTCGGGCCAGTTCATCTTACGGGCAAACCGCAAGAAAGCTTCCTTCAGAAGACTGTCCCCAACCTTCTTTATAAAATCGATGGTCTCCTTATGACGTACATATGTATGTAGTACCGCATCCGAATCTTCCACTTCTCTGAAATTCGCAGCCTGTCCATGCTGATACAAAAAGTCGACCGCTTCCTTATGGTTCTTATAAAGCGCCATGCCGATTTCATTCAATTCCTCATTCTGAACGAGCTGATCCTCCAAGATATCCACGTAATAGGAAAGAAACGAATGCACATGCGAATTCATATAGTTGACCTGGGAACTCAGCAAGTTCTGCAAGATCCCCAGCACATCGGAATAACCGAGCATCAAATAATCCTCGTGGGTCGGCTCCTCGTCTAGCAGCGTGAGAAAAATCGGGATAATTCGATATCCTTCATAGGTAGAACGCGCAAACTCAATATACTCCTCCAACTGCCCTTCCGATTCGCTCGCCCAGTATTTGTTTTCAATTAACACGACGGTTTTATTCACAGCCGAAACCGCCAGCACATCAATGCGTTTCCGGTTGGATGTGGCAAGTTCTTTGTAAACGGCGAGATCATGATACGAATGGCTGCACAGCTCCAGCACATTATAATTGGAAAGCTTATCCTCGTCCTCGTAATTAGCCGGATTGACAAAAACCTTTGCCAATAGCTTTTTAATAAAATACGATCCCAAATTATGATTTTGCCTTGGATCCAGCAACCACGCCAACACATTGGAATGGCGGATTTCATAGTTGTCCACTTGCAGGATCTTGAAAGGATTAAACCGATTAAAATGATTGTCCAACGTGGTGAAGTCTTGGGAATCCTCTATGAGTGAGAGGATCTGTTGGGAATGGTTCGTCATCCCTATGCCTCCTTTTATGTAACTTGTACCTAGAATGATTATGGCATAAAAACACCCGCACGGGGAATGTCCCCTGCAGGCGTTGATACATCAAGGGAGGTACATCCCTTCTCGAATATTTTAATTCCTCCTTCCACTTAAGGATTGATGCCTTGCCGGGAAGCCGATAAAATCAAAGTATCTAAATGAATCCTAACTTATCTTCTTCAGAACTTGATGGAAGATAAGCAGAAAATAACAATAACCTTGGAGGAGTTCCATTGGCAGCTAAGAAATCATTGGCCGATTATCAGATAGCATATGAACAAATCATCCATGCCGATCAACCTAGAAGGGGGATCCTGCTGGCCGAATTGATGAATGAAATGGTGAAGCAGTTCAAGATCCCCCCTGTTGTAAGTGAAGCATGGACAAGGGAGCACCCGGAGATTGCTGCGATGTACAGAAAATTAACCATTACACGGACATTGTAAGACGTGACATTCGAATAAAAACATAAATAGAGGTTGGCCACATTTAGTTTGGCCAACCTCTATTATTGAATTACAACAGTTTAATGAAGTAAGTGTCTAGCAAGTACTCCATCACATCCAGTAATCATGGAGATACGGCCTAACCGTTACATATACAATGGTTCCCAGCTGCTGTACATCAATTGCAATACCTTCAAAGAAAACATGGCCGTCAGAGTAGACCTTCACGCGGTCATCCGGGAATTCCACTATGAAATTACCGCTTTTCTTCGCTTCAGCTCGGAAAATATTAGTGCCCTTCTCCCTTGTAACGACAGCAATCTGCTCGGAATCTTTCGGGATAATATGCTTTCCGATTTTATGTCCAGGTTTCACGGAGTAATACTTATCATTACTTAAGTCAACCAAGTGAGATGTCCTTTCCTGCAACGTCCGGATACCATAATAGAAATGAGCCGTTTTTTCTGTTACCTCAATCCCATACCGGTTTTTCTCGCCGCCTTTGTAGCGTACAGTGGCAATGTACTGGCCCGGTTTATCAATATCAATGCAAAGATTGTCAATCATGCCCTTTTTGCAATACTTGAATGCCACGCTATCTGACAGCGGCTCTCCTTCCATCGTCGAGAGAGAGACTTGTTCCACTTGCTTTGTCTGCTCCTGCGTCATTTCGAGACCAGCTGCAGTCGGAAAATGGTCGTCCGTCTCTTCCAGTGTCACATTCCATTCGCCATCCGTTTTCTTGACATGCACATAGTACTTCTTAAAATTCGTGTCATCTGGGAAAAAGTCACTTCCTTCTCCAAAGCTAAGCGTGCCGGTCCCTTCTTTCAATGGCACAATTTGAAGACGGTCGCCCGTGTAACCAGCAGACGTCTTTCGTCCTGTCACCAATGCAGCCTTGAAAACGCCCGGGTTTTTCTCCCCATCATTGAACCACTCAATTCTCTTCCAACCAAATTCACTTGCCTGTAGTGTCTTCATCTGTGGCTTTGACTCTTCTGCCGCCTTGAGAAGTTTAGCCGCCTGTCCCCTCGTAATGGAAGCATTCGGACTAAAGGTCGTTGGCGATGTTCCCGTTGTAATGCCGAGATGGTAAATAATCAAGATGTTCTGGCTATGCGAAACGTAAGAGTAATTTTTCACATCTTTAAATGGGTTATCTTTATCCTCTACAGCATACCGAGGCAAATCGAACGCTTTGACAAGAATCGACGCCATCTGTCCCCGCTTGATCGGATCATTCGGACCATATCGACCATCCTCATAGCCGCCAATGATTTCTTTCTCCGCCAGCGCAGCAATCGCTTTGTAGTAGCCATTCTCCGGTGAGACATCCTTAAAACCAGGATTCTTCACCTGATCCGTATTCAGCTCAAGCATCTTCGCGATGATGGCTGCGGCCTGTCCTCTCGTAATTGGATTGCCCGGCTTGAACGTGCCATCCGGATACCCGCCGATAATATTCCGTCCCGCCAGCTCATACACCGCTTCCGCGAAATGCTTCGACTGCGGCACATCAGAAAATTGCGTTGCACCCGCTGCAGTTCCGGTTACTGGCAAACTCACCGCAAGCAACAATGCAACTAGTAACACAATTAGTTTCTTCAATGTTTTCCATCCTCTCTGTTTACATACTAATCCTGGAATTACCGTATAGACGAGAGATTTCAGGAAAAGTTTCAAAGAAAATGAGAAAGAATACAAGACGTTCTTTTTGCCGAGAATTGGCTGGTGAATGCACGTCTTTTCTATACTAGATGAGAACATGGCAATTCACTTCCTCGCATGTCCATCCCTTCAATCAAACAAGATGTGCCATTACTAGGAAAATTGCTATAATTATAGTTAAGCAAGTGCATGGATTGATGACTAAACAAACCAAATCCAAAGAAGAGGAAGATCACTATGACGATGAACGAAACAAATAAAATGGCCAGCATTGCCAGTCTTCGAGACATGAAAGTACCGGATGATTATCCGGATGATTATCCGCATGTCGCTGCGCTGTTCAACACGATTGAACCCGATTCCACAACCGCTCAATCCCTTGAGGAAGAAGATCGGCATGTCCCGGCAACATCCCATCTGACACTTAATGAACATGGCCTCTTGGCCGGCTTCGGCAGAACGAGAGTCGTAGCAGAGAACGAAGAAGGGGAAATCATCGGGTATGGTGCAGCGTTCCGTGCTCCATGGACCGACCCCGGCCAGGTCGGAAGTACGTTCTGTGTGCATCCCGATTATCGCAGACAAGGGGTAGGCAGCAAGATTCTGGCCCATATCGAAAACTGGGCGAACGAACAGCAGGCTTCCATCCTGTTATCCACTGTCCATGACTGGATCGATGCCTCCCTTCCATTTGTTAAAAAGAAAGGATTCCAACTCGATGCGCATGTGTTTGATCTACTTCTCGAACTTCACTCTTATGACCCGGTGCAACAGAAAGACGCCATAGAACAGGTGAAGAGGTCAGGTATTCAATTCAGCACATTCGCGGAAGTAAGCGGGGAGAATTCGGAACAAAAATTGTACGAGTTGTGCGTCGAAACAGCGAAAGATAATCCAGGCCAATACGGAAGCCTACCACCATTTGAACAATGGCGAAACGAGTTCCTGCCACAAGATACCTCGCGCGACGACTGGATTTTCATCGCACGGGACGGAGATCGTTTCATAGGGGTGACTCAATTATTCACGACAGACGAAGCCGGCGTGCTGTATACGAATTACACGGGTGTTCGAAAGGCAAATCGAGGACGCGGCATCGCAAAAGCGCTGAAACAGCTGTCAATTGAATGCGCGCTGAAGGAAGGGGCTCACACCTTGACGACGGATGCAGAGGAAACGAACGCGCCAATGCAAGCCATTAATCGAGGATTAGGCTATCTGCCTGGCAAAGGACATTATCGGATTTTTAAGCGATTGAGGAATGAGTAGAGAGCCTTCTCTTAAAATGAAGTGAAATTGCAGTCCACTGCAAGAGCTGGCTATAATTGAGGTACCTATTAACCTATTCGGAGGATGAATCATGCAAATACGTGAAATTGAGAAGAAAGACAATGCTACCATTGAGCGAATCATTAAAGAATCATTGGAATCCTATCAGCTGGATATCCCCGGAACAGCTTATTTCGATCCACAGCTCGGAAATCTCGCCGATTACTACAAAAACGAGCCGAACGCTAAGTATTGGGTGTTGGTGGATGAAGAAGAGCAAGTGGCGGGCGGTGTGGGAATTGCCCGATTCGGAAAGACTGGTACGATTTGCGAATTGCAGAAGCTTTACATCAAACCCGAAGCCCAAGGCATGGGCTATTCAAAAAAGCTGATGGAAACGGCGCTGGCATTTGCCAAGGAACATTACACTCACTGTTATTTGGAGACGATGGATAAACTCGAAATGGCAAATCACCTATATGCAAAACTCGGCTTCCAGCGTCTGGAACGTCCGCTTGATGGGTCGGAGCATTCGACGATGGATCGGTGGTATTTGAAGGAATTGGTGTAGGAATAGCATGACTGTCGATAACGGCGTCCGTCCAAGGATGTAATCTTTTATTAACCGCTATTTTTTCAGGAATGAATGAGGTGGTGGTTTGAGTCAATGCCTTTGTACTATTCGACAAAGTAAAAAAGCCGGTCAATCCGGCTTTTTTCGCGCTTCATTCAGTTGTCCCTGTTAACAATATAACTTAAAAAATGTTCCAAATAGGTTGCTTTGTGTTGCATCTGTTGCAACATCTCCATAGCGGTGCAGTAATGATCCCACATCGCTTTCCGGGCTCCGTCAGCTCCGAGGACCGATACGAAGGTCGAATGATTGTTTTCGGCATCTTTGCCGGTTGGCTTTCCGAGTGAAGCCGTGTCTCCTTCAATGTCGAGCAAGTCGTCCTTGATTTGAAAAGCAATTCCGGCATGATAGGCAAATCGTTTTAACTCTTCCAGTTCAGATTCCTGCTTCCCTGCTAAGATTGCAGGCATGACGAGTGTAGCCTCGAATGCCAGGCCGGTTTTATAAAAGCACATGGTATGCAACTGATCTAAATTCAATTGCCTGCCTTTTGAACTCAAGTCCATCGCTTGGCCTTTACACATTTCCGTTGTCACTCCAGCCGAATAGCGGATCAAACGAAGCACAGCTTGCGAATCAAACTGGTCGAGGGACGCTTGTTCCTCCACCGCCTTTTGGCTCAAGTAAAGACCTGATAATTCAGCTACGGCCGTGTTATATACTTGGTGTACCGTCGGACGTCCCCTGCGGAAGGACGAATTGTCTTGGGACGGCAAGTCATCGAAGATAAGGGATGCTGTATGCATGTATTCCAATGATTTTAGTAAAGGCATGATGGCAGATGGATTAAGCCCATATTCATAAACGCCCATAACCCATGTCATGATGGGCCGAAGTCGTTTTCCATCCCCTTGCAGGCTGTAATTCGCAGCCTCGATGACCGCTTCCTCTAAAAAAGATTCGCTTCTGTCTTCTGGAATATGTAAAGCTGCATTGATTTGGCCGCGTACCGTATCAATCGTTTCTAAAAAGGCATCCTTTTCTTTGGCTTTAGCTTTGAAATTAGCAATCATTTGATCACGCAGCAGTTTATCAAAGAACTCGACATCATCTGCTTTTCGCACCATCTTTTGGATAACCCGATCGAATTTAGAATGTCCAGTTGCAAATACTTGCATCACTTCGTTGTATGTTTCGTCTCCCATTCGTTCTTTAAATCGTTTTAATCCATTCACTGCACGGTTCAGCATGACGTCACATGTCTTCTTATCCGAATCATACACGTTATGAATCAAATGGTAGATGACCGTCCAATAGAGTTCAAAAGGATTGATGAGATCCGGCCGCATTTGATGGTATTTCATGTAATACGTGTACGGAGTTACCGCGCCAGCCTCGAGGTCGTCAAATAGATCCGCAAAATCGTCGGCCAGCTGATTATAGATACCGTAAAAGAATGTTCGTTTATTAAACCCGTCATCTTCTTTCACGCTAAGAACCGAACGAGCCATCAGCCGAGAAGAAGCAGATTTTAAAATGACCGGAATATAGAGCTCTTCATTCGTATAGGTTGCGTCAAGTAAATTCTTTTCCCGGTCCACTTCCTGAGAATGAAAAAACACATAGGATTGCTCGAGAAAGTCGGCCTTTGTCTCCTGCCGTAAATGGCCTTCTATATAAGCAAAAGCAGCCCGAAGCTCCGAATGGATGGAACGAATCAGCTCCTCGTTTTCTCCTGCCCAGCCCTCTAATTCGGGTACAAATCCTGTCACAAGGGTGGTTCGTATCAAATCGGAATATTGTCCTTTCTCTTCACCGGATAAAACATCCGAGTCCAACAGATCATCAATGAAAGGATACGTCAGTCCATACGAATAGCCCAAACGGAGTGCCCCATCCAATCGCCTGGCCCGCTCTTCATCTGGAATCTCTTCTCCCATCTCTTCTATCTGATGCAAGACGACTCCAGCCACTATCTTAATGAGCTTCCGCTTCGCTTCGTCTGTATTCATCCCTTCTGGAATTATGGAGGATACTAACTTCAACTTGTTCAGTAACCAGATGATGGTCGTCTCAACGCCTTCCTTCTGTGCCCAACGATATAACCCCGCCATACTGAACAACTCTGCTTTCCCGCCATTTTTCACCGAATGGATAAGATGTTCTTTTAAATCATCAACGATAAGCTGAATCCGGTTTTGTGTTTGTGGTGAAGTAAGCGATTTGCCTAGATCCCGTAAAAAAATGTAGGAAATGCTTCTATCCAAATAACTATTAAGTTTTCCAGAGCTGTTAAGCCATAGAATATATTTGTGATATCCGTGAGACTGGGATTTTCTCTTTCCACGCGAAAACAGTGAATAATGATGGATATGATTCTGTTTCCATGCCTGAATATCTTTCGTTAAGGTAGTAGCATAAATCTGATTTGCAAGCTGTCCAGAAAGTGTTGCAAAATATTCCGCGGCCTTCTTCTCAGCAAGCTCATACACTGTATCGGCATTTTCTTGTAATCTAACATTCATACTACATTCCCTCTACTTCATGTTTTTTAGTATCTGTGAGATGAATCCACTCCACTATATGCTATGGGACGGTATTGCTTGCATGAAGGGTGCAGGTATCGGACTGCATTTTGTATTATTCTAGCTCAGCCCTCTATGCTGTTCGGCACCCAAAGATCGGTGCCTGATGCAATGATTAAAATCAATTACAAAGATCAATAGAAAAAGTAGCCACCCTCTGCTACCGGCCTAATAAGCAGAGTAATTACTTTTTGTAAACCAGAAAAAATTCCTATCAGATGCTCAATTAAATACCATCACGACTGTCCAGATCGAATTCCTCTAATTCTGCTTTTCACTTCTTTAGGATCATGCGACACGATAAACACCTTTGAGAACTGTTGATAGTACTGATCTTCATGGGCTTTCGGAGAGAGAATGATTAATTTCCGTTCAAGCTTTTCGGCGTATAGCCTGAAAACCGTCGATTTCCGGTTTTCGTCCAATGCACTGTCAAATTCATCTAAGACAATGAAACCAGCCTGGTTCTCAAGGTTCTGAAGCAGCGCCAGAGCGAATAACAGGGAACTTAGTGATTCTTCGCCGCCCGAGACGCCTTTTCCGACTCGTCCGCCTCTCGCCTTTATACTGACATCCTCGAACTTGCCACGGTGCCCCTCTTTCCGTACGTAGATGAATAGCTTGAAGACAGGCCTGCCTTTCTTATCCGTGAGCTTTTCATAGTCGATCCGCCCCTCAAATTGAAATTCACCCATATACTCCTGGAAGAGCAGGTTGATTTTCGTCACTTGCATGTTGATGGCGGTTTCGAGCCGCTGTTCGTTCTGGTTGGCGCGCTGTTCATTTTCGTCGAGCAGGTTCTTGGCCGATTCCAGTTCGTCTTTTTTCCGCAAGACTTCGCTTTCGAGTGTCCGGAAGTTCTCTACGGCATGCGGGTCGATATCCTTTTCATTGCGAGCTTGCTCGAATCCGATCTTCGCTTTGTTCAGACGGCTATTCCATTCATACATGGATACGCCTTGAGACGACTCTTTCAGTGCTTCCTCCACAACGTGAGGAATCAGCGTTCTGAGCGCCTCCAGTTCTTCTTCATAGGCCACCGCTTCCTTATGCATACTCAGGCGTTCTTCTCTTTTGCCGCTTATCTGTATTTTAATGTGTTCCATGTTCCGCTTGGCAGCCGTCAAACGATCCTCGATCTCCGTTTTCGAACGGTTGTATTTCTGCAAAGACACAAACAGATCATCCAAGGTTTTACTCAAGCTCGTGATGGACCTCCGGATGGCGTGCACCTCTTGGTTTTGTTGCTTGACGGACATCTCGAGCGCTTGTAAGTCCGCAATCCGTTGCGCCTGTTGTCCAAACTTGGCAAAAACCGCGAGATAGCCTCCCAGCTCGTTGATCGCTCCCTCTTCACGCATCTGTATTTTCCAGTGGACCTGTCTCTCGTTCTCAAGCAACCCTTTGGACTTCGTAAGTTCTTGATACTCGATGGACATTCTGTCAATCTGCTCCAACCGATACCGCTGGCTCGCTTCGTCAGATAAGAACGCTTCCGCCTCTTTCACTTTCTGCACGTCGGCATTCCACACACGTAATGTATCCGTATCCTGCGAGAGTCGTGCTTGCAACTGCTCTACCTCATCAGACAACCGGGAAATAAGTGTCTCTAGCGTTTTTCTTCTCTCTTCGACCGCCTTGTTGCTGAGGATGAACGTATTCAGCTCCGCAGGGCCTCTTACTCCTTGTGAATCCCAAAGCAGCCCTTTCAGAATGCGCGGCTGCTCTTTCAGGAAGAACTGCTCCATCCACCAGAGCACGCGGGATGCATGATTCTCTTCTTGAACAGTAAGCCCTTCCCGCATGTAAAGGCCATACGCGGGTAGATTGATGACAGAGCGATCCGGCACCACTTTTTCCAGCGACACATGGTACAGGTCATTTAGCGGCATGCAGGAAGGAGCCTGATAGAAGATCGTATATTTCACGGCGTCAAAGAGTCGCTCTTTTTCAATTGGCAGATGATCGGCGAGCTTGATGAAGTGCCGGAGCG
This sequence comes from Sporosarcina sp. AD_1, assembly GCF_057373025.1. Taxonomy (NCBI): domain Bacteria; kingdom Bacillati; phylum Bacillota; class Bacilli; order Caryophanales; family Caryophanaceae; genus Sporosarcina; species Sporosarcina sp. AD_1. Next base: position 87,328 of record NZ_JBPVIR010000006.1, on the reverse strand, counting down.
GGTATGCCGTAATCCCCTGCTTCTTCAAGTGGCTGATCGCTTCGGTCTGCCTTCTCGACTGCACACGATTCTCTTTGAGCAGTTCGTACTCCTCTGTCAGCTTCATGAGTTCCTTCTTTGCGTCCGATATATTTTCTTTGACTTTGTCGGTCTTTGATTCCAACGTTTTCAAATCTGCTTGCAGCTGATGGCTGGAACGATACCGGTCGATCCACTGCATCGCTTGAACTCGCTGCTTTTCCCATTGCCCTGCAGCTGCCTTCACAGTGGCATGTGCATTACGGTTTTTCTCGATCGCTTTAGCGACCTCTTCCAACTGCTCTTTGATCGCCTGTTCCTCTTGCGATGACTGCTCCAAGTTCCGTTCCGCTTCAGCCAGTTTCGCCTTCGTCTCCGTTTCTGTGTACGGAAGACGCGCATATTCCTCTTGCAGATCACTCAATTCATTCCGCAAGCCCGCAAGTTCGTCTTCTGCCTTCCCGAGCTGCTCTTCTTTGACACTTAGCTCGTCTTCCTGCGCAGCAAGAAAGTTCTGCTGCTCCTCTTGGTCCGATTTCACCGCAATCAGCCGTTCGCTCACCTGTTCTAGCTCTTCAGCATACTGCTGCAGAACGTCCTGCTCCGCTTCCAGTTCCTGCTCTCTTGCTTTAATATATTCTTCTGCTTCTTTCACATTGTTCACAAGCAAAGTCCGGAGACCGTACACAGCTTGCGCGTAGTCTTTCCCGTTTTCCAGTAGCCGCATCCGGTTATTCTCGAAACGGTCTTTCTTATCACGCCTCAAGGTAAGATCCATCTCAAGTAGCTTCTGCTGGGTAGTTGCCATCCGAAACGCTTCTTGCGCTTCCTTCACGATTTCCAAGGATACTTCCCAGTCTTTTTGGATGCGGTCGATCTTGTGCATTTCGCTGAAGATACGGAACCTTTCCTCTGGCGCCATGACGGAGAATTGATTGACTTCCTGCTGATACCAGATGAGGTAATACAAATCGGGATGGATCTTATATTTGAATTCAAGTTCTCGTTTATACGCCGTGAAATTATTCTTATTCACATCGCCTGACCGGAACGCTTGCCGTAGTTCCAATTCGTCGAAGGTCTCGCCGTCATGTATCTCATACCGCAGTTTGATCAAATCTTTCGGCGGCTGTTCAATGATCAAGCGAAACTCGATGAAAAGCGGCGCATCCACGCGGGACGGCCCTTCATTTTTAAATAGAAGATGGATGGCTGCCCGCCAGGTCTCGTCCTCCGCCAAATTCTGCGATTTCAGCCCTTCAATGTCGACTTTCGCGGAACGGAGGACAGCCCCCATGCAGAAGGAGATCGTCGACTTGCCTGCCCCGTTCGGCCCCGTGATCAAAACATGTTCCTCTGCCTGATCCAGCATCATCTTCTCATGCCCATAATCCCGGATGCCTGTGAATTGCAAACGCCAAGGTATCAAGAGAAATCCTCTCCTTCATATAGGTTATAACGGTTAAAGAACTTCATAACATCCTCTTTCGACAACTGGCTGGAATGACTGAATTCGACCATGCGTCTCAAGAACGAATCCGAGAACATATGGACACCGATCGCCGTGATCCGGTAGGCTTCTTCCTGCCCCGTCACTTGGTGCGGCATGACGGCTCCTATTTTCTTGAGCGCATCTATTGCAAGCTGGATGCGCCTGCTCCCTTTCTTTACTTCGTGCCCAAACGCGTCCAGCAGCTGGGAGACCAATGTGTACTCATGTTTTAATACTTCCTGCTGATAAAACATGAACAGCAAAACTGCAAGTGCTTCCGCTGACAACGTCTGGCGCGCAGATCGTGCTGGCACCCTCAACATTGCGACCACCTGATCCCGCTCCTCGTCATAGATGAGACGGTAATACCTGCCGACCGCCTGATTGACACGCGACAGGAATGAAAAGAAATACCCATCATCCCCCGACACATCGGCAAGCAGCCGTTCCACTTCCTTTCGAGACAAACCAAAATTCGTCGCACGCACCGTCGCACTGGATGAAAAAAGGATCGACATGAATGCCATCTCTTCTCGGCTCGATAACACACTCCGCAAGGAATGAAGACTGTTCAAGGACATATTATCGGTCATCTCTTCGCCGGATGTTGTATGCTCGGTCGTCATCTTCAATCCACCTCCATTCCTTCGCAAGTTCTGGTACATCTTCGTCATGCGCAAGTTTCACTTTTTTATTCGCCTCAAGTGCCGCCACGCCTAGAAGCTGACGGATTGCATCTCCCCATGACTCCGAACCCGTCGCGATTACGGTCTCTTCCAGACCCGCTTTTTCTTTCGTTTTCAAGTAGTCCTCAATCTTCTCCGTGTCGATGGCTGCTTTTGTCATAAGCCAACTCGCTTCGTCCATGACCGTCCCGACCGCCTGCGCGTCAATTAGCACTTCCTCGAACTCAACCTCTTCTTCCTCCTCAATCTCAGCGATGACCGGCTCATAACTTTCAAGAAAATGAAGCCCTTCCTCGATCCCCGCCGGTGACAGAGGGCTTGCATACTTCACAGGAAGCCACAATCCGTCCAGCTCTTCTCCTTCATATTGACCCTGTTCCATGAAGCTGAATAATTGATACGCATTTGGGATTTCGGATTCGAGAGGCGGATTGAACATTTTGGTGATGAATACACGGACTTTTTCAGGTGAAATGGCGGTTATAAGAGGGGTTTTCTGCACGTTCATGAACTGGAGATATTTATTGATCATCCCGATCGAAAGGCTCGTCCCTTCCGCAAGCGCCGCCGTTCCACGCTGCACATGCCGGCTGAGGACAAGGCTGTCTTCGATTGTGGCGAACTGCTTCAAACGGTCATGCAGCTTCTGGTCGAGATCCTCCATGAGCGTGTGGATGATCTCCAGCTGAGGCAACGCATTCCGTTCCGCGAGAAGCTCAAGCTCCCGCTCCTTCAGCAAGTCGATCGCATCCTGCACATTCCGGATCATGCTGCCGATGATATTACCGCCCGAGACGCCCTTGTCATCGTAAGCTTCACTGATTTCCGCGTCACGCCTCGCCTGGAACAAGGAACGGCCGATATCATCCTCCAGGTAATACGCGAGGGAATCATTTGCAAGGCGGGTCAGCGCATTCATCATCCGTTTGCCGACACTCATCATCTTGAAGTGACTGGATTGCTTGCTGATCCAGTTATTTGCAGTCAAGACATTGAGGATCTGGCCGACTCTCGCTTTCGTCGGCGGCTCGTTGTCGTTGAACTTGTTCAAATACCGGTAATACAACGTCTCCGCACTATCAATGGGATCTGCAAGCCCGTATGCTTCCTGATGGATTAATTCAATGATCCGCAAGAAACGGAGCATCTCAAGCGGCGAATCGAATATCGCCTCCCCTGAAAGATCCTTCATCACACCCGCCAGCGAAATGAGATCCCGCATGGCGCGTGTTACTTCAGGCTGCTGATGATCGGCACCGAAAATCGAAACTACTGTTTGCATATCTTTTTCCATTCGGCGGGACCTCCTAATGTCATTTCCTGTTCTGTACTTTTGCCTTCCGACCATTTTTGATACGCATCCAAATCAGTGAATAGTTGGTCCGCTGTTCCAACAAACCGAACAGCTACCCCCCCTGCCAAATCCGCCAAATCCTTTGCGATGACCGTACCCGCAAAATCAGCATCCACCCAGATGATGACAAGTTGAATGTTGGAGTTCTGGCAAATCTGCCGGATCAGTTTTCTATGGGCACCCCTGATTTGCCCGTCCACACCAAGGACAAACGAAGACGTGTCATTCAGGAATTCTACCTCCGTCGCCATCCTCGTCAAGACGGCGCGGTTCTCAACAAGCCACAAGATGTTGGCGGAAGTGGAGTACTGGTCCAATGCAACCGCAAGATCCGTCGTCGCATGCACGGCACCTATGTGATATGCCGAGAACTTCCCTTGCAAATCTCCCGTGAAAAGCATCGGAACAACAGACCCCGTACTCACAATCCCGAGCTCATGGACCGGTGCACCGAGCCATTTCTCAAGACGTTGGATAAACACATCCCGATTTGCATCGAACACTTTCGACCCGCCGATCCTCCGGTAATACGTCGCCCCGATCTCCTTATATTCCATATGTTGTTGCCGCTGTTTTAACCGGAGAAACGCAATCAGAAAATGTATGAACTTCCGCACCCGTTCGTTCGACCATGCTTCCTCGTCAACAGCCGCAGAAGCAAATTCATTCATTCTTGCCAGAAACAATGAAGGCAGCTCGTCCGACGAAATTTGAATTTCTTGCAGCAAGGTTTGTCGAAGCTCCTGATCCGTCGCAGCCGCCTCCTCTTTCTTCCGCAACTCAAATTCATATAGCCCTGGTCCCATCCGATAATGGATGGAAGATGGCGTCTTTCCATCCGCCTTGAACCGGACCTCCTGGACAAGCCAGCCTTTCCGCAAAGCCTCGCTCAACAATGAATTTGAAATCGGAAGCGTGCTCCTGCGAGACTTCGGTTTCAAGCCCAGCTTGGCGACCTCTTCAGGCGGCATAGAATCATAGTCGACCGGCGCCAGCACATTCCCAAGCGTCCGGTATGTCCGCGCAGACCATTTCTGAATATCCCATTCCTGATTTCCGAGAGGATAGACAGATTCTCCTGTTTTGCAGACGAATGTCTCTAAAAATGATTGCGTCGTGATCATGTCGGGCCCCCTTTGTGTTTTATGTATGGCTTTTGCGACTTGTGGTTGGGATGGTTTATTGATTGAAGTATACCATGGAAGATTGGGTGGAAGAATTACTAAGGAGTATGCAGAAGGTCAGACTGACGAGCATTTCAAAATATGATATAATATACATATACTAGTGAGGAGTGTGATGTGATATGCATGGTATGCAACCCGATCGTTCTACTCGTATCAAAAATGTAAACTTTGCCGTTGGAATGGCTGCAATTGATGGCGGGAAACCTACTCCATTCACCAAGGACTTATTAGATCAGTATGAGAATGGAAAAATATCAGCTGCAGACTTACGGAAAGCCGTTCTGAATAAATATATTGGAGATTTTCAGTAACGAAATGGATCCATATTTATATGGTGACGTACCTGTATTGAGAAATCGATTAGGCATAAAAGATGAATCTGAACTGATTACGGTGGAAGCTCAAATATTGATCGCAAATTTGTTGAATTTTGATACAGCACTTCAAATAGACAACATTTTTGATGTAAATGCAATTCGACTGATTCACAAGTATCTTTTCGGGGACCTCTATGACTGGGCTGGTGATTTCCGTACTGTAGATATTTTCAAGGAAGAAAAAGTATTAGACGGACAAAGCGTAATGTATAGCCGCGCCAAGTCAATTAAAGAAAGTTTAACCAAAACGTTAGATTGGGCATTTACAATTAACTGGGATTATACCAACCCCAGTTTAACAAGCTGTTTTGCAGAACTAATGGCGAGACTTTGGCGAGTTCATCCTTTTAGGGAAGGTAACACTCGTACAATTTCTGTCTACATGAAATTATTTTCAAAATCCCATCAGTTATCTTTTAATGACCAATTGTTATCTCAAAATTCAAGTTATCTTCGTGCCGCCCTTGTAATGGCCTCAATTGATGAATACTCTGAAACACAATATCTGGAGAGAATTATTGGCGATGCCTTGTCCAGTAGTAAGAAACTTACAGATTCCATATCCACTTCAACTTCCACCACGTATAAAGTCATTAAATCTCATATTGTCGATAACGATGAGGAGATTCCCTTCTCAGTAAAAGATAAAGAATAGGAAAAAAACTCAAAAATAACCGTTCAAACCTGCACTCTTAGAAGTATTTTTACTGGGCTGCAGGTTTATTTGTGTTTAAGGCGGTTGTGTTCAGGAGGCTCCACGGTGAGCCAACTGTTCGCTGCGCTCTCTTAGTTGACTCACCTGTCTATCTAATCCTCCCCGAGTCGCCACCTTCCACGCCAATTCACTCTGGGTGGTTATCCAATTCCTCTCTACCCATGATCAATTGCCAGTCGTCCCCCACTGTTCATAATGGCGTTCCAACCCTTTTTGCCCGAATACGGTACGGATGAAGAACTCTTCCGCGCGCTTTGTCCGCACATGCAGATCGGAGCTGTTCAGGCAGAGCTCTTCCAGACACCATACATAGTACTCAGGGTCATAGATGCCCTTCAGTGTAATATATTCTTCCTGCACCTTTGAGAAATCGCCTGCCGCCCACCGGTTCAATATCTGCTCCATTTTGGAGTCCTTTTTGACGAACCGTTGCAAATACGCAATGTTCTCCTTCGTCATCTGCCCGTAGCCGGAACCCGCAGGATACAGATCGATTTCACGGTCATCCCAATATGGCGCTTTATTCATCTTCTCCATCATGAGCGAATCGGCAGGGTAGCGCGTCACCTTCTGATCGAGCAGCCGCATCATCTGATACGCAAGGTAATCACCGCGTTTCTCAAGTTGCTCTTCCGTGAAAGCGCCCAACTGTCCACGAAGCGGCTTTGCCGGTTCCGCCGGGTCCACGGCGTCGTTCATATGCAGGGTCCGGTGCAGGAATACGGCATAGTGGGCGCGTGTAACGGGTTTATCGGGATAATACTTCCCAAAGTCGCCTGTAGTGATCGCATTCGAATAAAGGGCACGGATATATTCACTCGCCGGATGGGTCTTCGGCACGTCCTTGAAATGCAGATCCGACTGCACGTCCAATTTGAATGCAATGGCTAACACCTTCGCCATCTCGGCACGGGTGATCGGCTCATTCGGATACAAATTGCCTTTCTTGTCTGGCGCAAAAATGCCAGCCTGCTGCAGTTTTTTAATATCGTTATAATATGGGTTTTTCGTGGTAACGTCTTTGAACGGCACAAACTTATTCCGCGCCGGTAGTTTCACCGCACGGTTGACGAGAGCCGCCGCCTGCTTCCGGCTGATCGTTTCGTTCGGCTTGAATTCGCCATTCGGATACCCGCTAATAATCTTCTGATCACGCATTTCATGGATGATGTCCACGTACGGGCTGTTCTTCGACACATCATTGAACGGATTGGCGACAGCGGCCTCCGCCTCGTCCGACATACTTATGACAGGCACGATCAGTGCCGCTGCCAATACAAAATTACAAAGTTTCTTCTTCATCCAACTTCCTCCTATGATGTCATGCGATTCTCTTAACAGCGTACAGACGCCGATTTCCGGAAAAAGTTTCAAATTATTTTTGGAACTTGAACAGCGAAACGCCAGATAGACTTTCGAGAGTTGTTAGTGAACACTTATGGAGGAAGACCGTCCAACTTCGTGCTTCATCCTATGCTCCATTCTCTTTTCCTTCTGCCAATCCAAAACATTCTAATTGGTCGGTGAATCATTCTAATAATCATTAATTCCCGCTAACTCTTTGTCCCATCAAATGGTTGGTCGTATTTCATCAGACAGCTGTTCAGTAGAGCATTCCAGAAAATGTAATCATCAGTCGATGAATGAAAAACGGCTTGGACTTATAACGCCGAGTAGTTTTAGTTACCACTCTGTTCACGCATCAACGCATGCCTGGAAGGCTGGAGTGTGCTATTATAAGGCTTAACTCGTTTCAATCCACACGAGAAAATCACGGTACGTTAGACGAAGTTGATTTGCACATACAGCATTTTACACAGGAGGACTATAAATGAATAATAATGATAGATTGATTCGATTACGATATGCATTGAATTTTTCGGACGCTGAGATGGTCGACATTTTTAAGCTGGGTGGCAGTGAAGTGACAAAAGAGGATGTCCTCCGATTGCTTACAAAGTCAAATGACGAAGCTGAAGATGAATTGCAGCTGACGTGTACGAATCGAATGCTCGATTCATTTTTAAATGGTTTGATTATTTATAAAAGAGGAAAACAAGAGCCTAAACCAGGACAACAACTTCCGGATCCGGCAAGTGCTGCCGTCACAAATGAATCTGTTAATAATATCCTGCTCAAGAAAGTGAAGATAGCCCTCGCGTTAACAAGTGAGGATATGCTTGCTATTTTAGAGAAGGCAGGAGTCAGCATCTCAAAAGGCGAATTAAGCGCTGTGTTGAGAAAAGAAGGGCACAAGAATTATAAACCGTGCCTCGATCGATACGCTAGAAACTTTTTAAAAGGATTAGCTCTAACATACAGAGCTTGAATCGGGTGCCTGGTACGGCGGCAATTGCTGCTGTATCAGGCATTTTCATATGGATGGTTCAAGTGATGAAAACGTGATTACCAGCAATCTACTTCTTTTTCAATTCTCTCTTGAAGACCCGCTACATAAAAAGAGTACAAATCCACTCCAAAATAAAACCATCCATCATAGCAGCAACGGCTATAATGGATGGTTCAATGCAAACGGAATCGATTACAAAGCAGCAATACGATCGCGATCGCCGGCAGTCAGTTCAAAGTCGAAAAGGTCTAAGCACTGGGCTTGGCGCTCTTTATTATGAGACTTCGGAATCACAATAACATCTCGTTCAATTTGATAGCGCAATACAACTTGGGCGTACGTTTTTCCATATTGGTGACCGATTTCCTCTAAAATCTGTTGGGCATTTTCATCGATTCCTTTTAATGGAGACCAAGCGACCGTTGCAATCCCCTTGCTGTTGTTATAAGCAATCAGTGTGTCATTCCAATGTCCGACTTGCGATTTAATTTGATTGACGGCTGGTGTGATGGTGCTGTTCTCAAGAAGTAAATCAAGGTGTTCTTTTTCAAAGTTAGAAACACCAATTGACTTAAACACACCGCGTTTATAGCAGTCTTCTAAAATAGTCCATGCCTCCACCATCTCTGCATCGTTATCCCAAGGTTTATGGATCAGGAACAAATCAATATAGTCAGTTTGTAATTTCTCTAAGCTTTTTTCAATTTCCGCATGGGCCCAATCGGCTCCATGGAAACCGTCAAATGTATTCAGCTTGGATGTGACAAAGAAATCTTCCCGCGGAAGAGACGATTTCTGTATTCCAGTTCCCACAACTTCTTCATTACGATACAATTGAGCTGCATCAAAATGACGGTAGCCGTTTTCAATGGCCCAGTCGACTTCCTGCGTATCTTCTCTTAACGCACCTGAATATTGGTTCCCCTCTTTACCATACGTATTCGTACCACTACCGACCATCGGAATTTCAATGCCATTATTCAATTTCATATACTTCATCGTAACCTCTCCTATGCTTTATTTCTCACCTTACCTTTACGAAAGAAAGGAATCAATCTATTTGTTCTGAATGCGCTTAAAGTTTTGAAATAGTAGCTTTACATTAACACGTACATCACTTTAAGATAGATAATTCATTAGCACAATTTTAGTGTGAGCTATCAATCCTTTGTACTCCTATTAGTTTGCAGGAATCCTTTGAATACAATAAAATAAAAGGCAAATTAATATATAATTCTATTGAGGTGGTATGACTTGTGATAAATGAAATGAAGCTACTCGGAAAAACTCTCCAAGAAGAAAAGATTACGATTGCACATAAAATTCATGACGTGCGATTATCAGAGGTTCCGGAAGATCAAAGACAATTAATCCCTACACATATTGAAGAGGAAATAGTAAGGATGAGAGCAAGCTTTGTAGATCTCTTTGGAGAATTCTTAGGGAAACCAGAAAAGAAAGAAATGGCCTATGAGCTGATCGAAAAATGGGCAAATGAAACATCCGAGTATGTATTCAAACTTGGAATACCATTAGATGAAGCTTTGAAAGATACGACGCTTTATCGAACTTACATCAATGAAGTAATTGAAAACATGGTCATCGCACATGATATGTCAGTGAAAACATTGTTAGCAACATTCAAAATTATAGACCCACTGCTGGATTACGCTGTTTACTGTTTTAGCTTGACCTTTGTTAACTTCTACACAGTCAATCTCGATAATGCAAGAAAAGCATTTATTGAATTATCTGTTCCGATTGTTTCGATTTCTAATGATGTCGCCATACTGCCTTTAATCGGAGATATTGATACGGAACGGGCGTTAATGTTGATGGAGAATACGACGAAAGAAGTAGGGAGATTAAAAATATCTTACCTAATACTCGATTTGTCCGGAGTAGCGATTGTCGATACAATGGTGGCACATCATATCTTTAATTTGAGCTCTACCTTAAAATTGTTAGGAGTTAAAACGATACTAACAGGTGTTAGGCCTGAAGTGGCTCAAACTGCAGTAAGCCTGGGATTGGACTTTAGTGAGCAAATTACAAAAGGAACCTTGCAGCAGGCACTATCAGATCTTAAAATACTTTCTAAAACTATATAAAGAATCTTTAATGCACAAGAACTATCAAAATCGTAGTTAAAAATGCCATAAACCTTTAAGAGTAAAGGGTTTATGGCATTTAGTATTTTAATAATAATTTCCTTACCTAAAGCTACACGATAAACGCAAAGTACAGTATAAATAACAAACAAATCACATACATAATTGGATGAATTTCTTTATACCGCTTTTGTGCTAGTAAACAAATTGGATAAAGAATAAAACCAAATGCAAGACCGATTGCCACACTGGAAGTGAGGGGCATCATGATGATGGTGAAAAAGGATGGAATCACAATTTCCAGCTTGCTCCAGTCAATTTTTCTTATTTCCATTGCCATCAATGCGCCTACAATAATTAACGCAGGGGCTGTTACTTCCAATGTAATAACAGATAAAATCGGCGAAAAGAACATAGCAATCGCAAAGCAAGCAGCAATAACGACAGACGTAAAGCCTGTCCTGCCACCGACTGCAATGCCCGCAGAAGATTCAACACTCGTCGCAGGTGTGGATGTTCCGAGTATCGCCCCAACTGCACAAGCGGTAGAATCAGCAAGCAATGCTTTTCCTATATTTGGCACAGTATTATCTTTCATCATTCCCGCTTGACTGGTCAGTGCGATTAAAGCTCCTGCCGTATCAAAAAAGGCAACAAGTAAAAAAGTGAAAATCACTGCCAGTAATTCAGGGGTGAACACCTGATCTAAATGGGAAAACACGACGCCAAATGTTGGCTCCAAGCTTGGTATACTTCCGATGATTTTTGTAGGAGTGTTTATTAATCCAACAATCATTCCAATAATCGTTGTAATGATCATTCCATAAAAAATTCCTCCACGTATTCCACGTACTAACATGACAATCGTAATGACCAAGCCGAAAATGGCCAGCAGGGTCGTAGCGGATGTTAAGTTTCCAATCGAAACAAATGTATCAGGATTGGCAATAATAAGCCCTCCATTTTTCATCCCTATAAATGTAATAAAGAATCCAATTCCAGCAGCGATCGCATATTTTAAATTCAATGGGATGATAGTAATAATCTTCTCCCGGATTTTCAATAAACTTAAAATCATAAAAATAATGCCTGCAATAAAAACGCCGGTCAACGCGACTTCCCATGGTATGCCCATCCCAATACAGACCGAAAAAGTGAAAAATGAATTCAATCCCATACTTGGTGCAATGCCAATTGGGAAGTTCGCAAGCACCCCAATAAGGAGTGTACCGATAATCGCCGTAAGTGCGGTTGCAGTAAATACAGCCCCACTATCCATCCCAGCTTGGCTGAGGATAAGTGGATTGACGACCAATATATACGCAATGGATAGGAAGGTTGTCACACCTGCTAGTGATTCCTGCTTATACGAAGTATTTCGTTCAGCAAACTTAAAAAAGTTTCTCATGTTGTAATCTCCTATTTGCTAGATTAAAGAATGAATGGTCATGGTTTCAAGAATCATTTTTCAGCCAGTTCATACTAGTATTGCCCAATAATATAAAAAAACTTTGGCCTTAGTTAGGACAAAGTTTTTTCTACAAAAAGGAATATAAAATTGCATTGATTTCACATTCCTTGTAGACGAGCCATTTATGGTAGCTGGTAGAAACTTTCAAGCCGTATTCTTGAAATTATACAAGGTATCTCTATTCTTTTTTAAAAAATAATAGATGAATTATAACAAGTTTAGATTGGAAGGTCAATAAACGATTTCTATATTTGTTGAAGATACCGGAACGCAAAGTGCGCCATTATTTCCTTGGAGTATACATTCTATCTTTACGGCTCCAACCCTCGGAGTGAGTCCAGCAGCTTTCATTCCATTCTGTTTCTTGGCATTCCCTACTTTTTCACACTCAATTACGTATTTACAGGTTTTACAATAACGAAGTTCAATTCGGATGAAATTGACCCCGATTAAGTTCAAATATAGGGAAGTAGCGGAGTTCCTCCAATTTTTTCTGAGTAATTGTCTTCACAAGACCTACCATATTAATCCTTCAACTAGTTAATATTAGACCCCAATATTCGGAATACTAATCAGGGATAGTTTCGAATTATTCTCTTTACATCATCTAAATAATCATCCGTTACCTCTGGAATTAACAATTCACCATCAATTGCATCAAGCATTATTTGTTCTTTTTCTTTTAATCGCTTGTAAACCGCTTGATCAATGAAGCCGCCGTGTGCTCGATCCCCTTCAGTCATTAGGTAGTAATATCTTGTATATTGACCTTCTTTTAACCCCAGTCGATGAATGCGGTCTCTTGACTGCAGCATAAATGTTAAATTGAAGTTATATTCGAAGTAAACGGCGTCATGAACAGTTTGGTGTAAAGAAATGGACTCTCCTAATGTGTTAGGATTAGATATCATTACTGATACATCACCATCGCGAAAATCATTGATTAAATTGACTCGTTCATCTTTCGGAGTCCCCCCGTAAACTAAATTTACGGAAATCCCCTTTCTTTGCAACTCGAATTGAATCTTTTGCATTGTTTTTACAAACATTCCCCATACAATAACTTTTTTTCCTTCTCTCACTAACTCTGTAATCAGTTGTAACCCTCTTTCGAATTTCTGGGAAGGAATTGAATCTACCTGAAGTTTTTGATAAGCTTTTTTTCTAGCCAGTTCCTTTTCCTCATCGTTTAAAGCATTCAATTGTGATAAGTCCAGTTCATCATCTATCAATCCTAAATCTCTATATTCGATTCTTTCCAAGAGTAAAGCAGGATTTGTAGAGGCTTGCAATAATCTTAAATAAAGAGATAAAATATTCCCTTCATTTTCATATATTGTTTGAACTAGCTGTTGCTGTCTTTCAGATGGTTTAACAATCATTAATTTATCAGGTTCGGCAGCAGGTACTATTAAATCAACTTTATTTGTTCTCCAAAAGAACGGTTGAACACGATTATTTATTTCTTCGATGTTAGGGTTTTCTAAATCGCGTACTTCCCAACCAAAAAAAGAATCGTATTCATTGTCATATAATAAATGTAGAAAATTGTAGATATCCTTATAGCTATTAGGTATCGGCGTTCCTGTTAAAACATAATGATACCTGGCCTTCAATCCAAGGTTTAAGGCCGCAATTGCTCGCCTCCCCCCTATACCTTTTACACGATGAACTTCATCAAAAACAATCATTGTTTGCTCATCGATTAGTTCGTTTAAAACGGCCAATTTGCCTTCAAGCGCTTCGTAGTTTATAACAATGACATTACTATTTCCCCAATCGGTTCTAATCTTGCCCGCATTTTGATATTTGGTATCTTTTAAATTCATGTAATTTAAAGGACGTTTACTGCCAAATACTTCAATGAATTCTGTTCGCCACGCTTCAAAAGCATTAATAGGTGAAACAACTAATAACTGTCGTACTTCTCCGATATCCTTACTACTTAAATAAGCATATGCTCCGTACATCATTGCCGTTTTACCTGCGCCGGGGACGGAAAAGTTTGCAGCTCTTTTCATCGCGGCTAAGTAAAAACTTGCTTGCAATTGCTCTTTCTTTAACGGACGAGTTATTTCCTTTTCCAAAAACCGTTCAAATATATCCAATTCATCTGTCCATCGGTCATCGGAAGATTTAATCGTGCTCCCAGCTATACGTTGCTCATTAATCGCATACTTATTTTGTTGAAGGTGTAGCAGGATGTCATCGCTCAAATCCAAAGTTGTTCCACAACTTTTTGTTAAAGCATTGCTTACTTTTTCAATGAGTTCTTGTAAAGATATATAATTGGTGGCACCATCAATTAACAACTCATCAAAATTAGTAAAATAACTCCGATAACGCTCCAAGATGCGCTTCACTCTGCCTTGTTTAAAATATCCTTCAGGACTATCCAGAAGTTGAAAATAAGCCGCGTTGTCGTAAACTACGGAAACCATTTTAGGATTAGATTTCATCGTCATAAATCCCAATTAACTCTTTACTTAATAAATTTATCTGGATTAAATATTCACGAATTTCGTTAATTTGATCCTTACTAAAATTATTGAAGTTTAGATGACCAGTTAGACCGTCACCTTTTTCCATGTCTTTTAAAACGTTTAAAGTTTCTTTTATGTCACCAATAAAAGATTCAATGTTTTTCCCGCGATTATGTTTATTTATGGTCTGAATAAATTCTGAGCTAATAATCCTCAATTCCGGCGTTGTCTTTTCTAACGCCCTTCGAAGTTCCACAGCTGAATGTATTGTATTTTCCTCTAATTTATCTTGTAAATCATTAATTGTATCCTCAACCGACTCATTAAAATCGGTATTTTCCCCAGTGGTTAAGATGTTTTTGTAATATTCCCGAATATCCCGTCCTATATCATCCCCCACAGATAACATTTTACTTAAAAGAGCGAACGTCGTAATTTTTGACTGTTCATAAACAGGCCCCTTTTTAGGAAATTGTCTGGAAAGCTTTTTTGAAAGCTCATAAAGCGGTGTATAAAGTTTCGTGTCCTTAATAATATGGAAGGCATTAGATTTTGCATTAATAAAGTTTAAATAATCTTGCATTAATAATACCGTTTCGATACGATCAGTAATTTCTTTTTTATTAATTTTCGCTTCTTTGGAATAATCCGCTACACTAATTAATTGATCAACAACAACTGTTTGATAAATATCCACTGATAAATCGACGGGATCATACGCTTGGCGTTCTTCAGTTCCCATTTGAATAGCTAATTCAAGCCTTTTGATTTCAGCTCTTTCAGTTTTCAATTCATATGTAAACGGTAAGATAACCGCTTCAAAAAAATAAGATTCACCTGTTTCCTTCGCTAACTGTCTCAAAGCGGTGTATCTTCTGTTTCCATCAATGACACGACCGTCTGCTAAAACATAGCCAAATACTTTTTGTCCAGACTCCTTAATAGACTTCTTTGTTTGTTTTAATTTTGCAGGGTTATCCTCTACAACCATATTTTCAATTAGAAGATTGTAGTCAGGGCTGTCAATATCCTTTGCCGGTGCTGGTCGATTTTCCAAACGTGAAATGGCCGAAGCTATACGGCCATTTTCGTCGTTATAATAAAGGTGTTCCAAAGGAATGCGATAAACATCTAACATCCCATCCGTCACTTTGGGTATTTGAATAGGTAGTTTAGGTTTTGCACCCGTCTTAATCAATTGTCCATTTTGAATCAACGTCAGTAAAAATCCACTTTTCTCCACAATGTTTCCCCTCTTATTCTTCAGCTAGTTTTCTAATCACAGAATATACTTGTTGCGCACTTGTCGCTTCTTCAAATTCAACGTCATGTTCTTTCAAATTATCAAAAAACTTCTTCTGAATTTTGATAATGCTTTTATCTCCAATTCTCATGTTTTCTGCTTTAGTCTCTACAAGTAAATACACGCTTGTGTCGTCTTCTTTTTCAATCAGATAAATAAAATCAGGTGTTGTAGAGCCACCAGTATATTTGGGAACTTGGATAGCCTTTCTAGGTAGTTTCCCAAAAACGGTTACCTTTTCAGGGTAATTATGCCTCAACAATTCTCTTTCAGGCGTTACACTATCGTATCTCATTGGCGGTACCTCATATAGGTTGCGATTATCTTCAAGTGCTTGGTGATCTATATTGACACCAAGAATTTCTGCATTAAGATCATCTACAAAACTATCTGTATCAGGATTATAAATAGATGTACGCGCCTGAAAATCCAATTTTTTATATTCATATGTTTGTGCAAATACCTCATCAAATCTTTTTTTAAATTCACGTATAATATTTTGAAGCGACACTTCACTTAAATATCTTGAATCTCCTCGTAAATCGGATTTCATCAAGTAGAGTAAATTCCCATGAATATCTTTTACAGGAATTCCTGTTGCCGCATGAATGGCTTTAATAAACTTTCCATAAGGCATTCCAGGTAAGTAAGTTCGATCATATTCCCTCTCTTGTTCTTTCAAAATAACACCTTTATTGTCTTCGCTAGCATATACAGATTCTCGCAATTGTATAGGCACTTCTCGCTCATATAATTCTGCATTGCCAACTATTTCACCGGCCATGAGTTGAATCGTTTGAGGAATGCGTTCAAACTCTAACATATAGCGATTGGAAAATTGCTGCCATAGTTCCTTTACTTTTGCCCAGTTTTCTTTTCTTAATTTCACTCGTATTTTGTTTTGGGAGTTTTGTGGCTCGACTACTTTACCTTCCCGTAATTGTGTTGTGTTCAATTCAGGATACAGTTCAACCAACCATAAAAAACCATCTTTTTGAACACCATCTATTTCAATAGCTTTTTTAAATTCATTTTTACGATTGATTATGCCCAACTCATCTAAACTTTCTAGTAAGACTTCATCGGTAAACGCTGGATCTATTTTCCGTCTCTCTTTAACAATTAATTGAATCATATCCTCTGTAAGTTTTTCTTCATTCAATTCAATATTAACGTCTCGATTAATTTCCCCAACTAATTGTTTAGCAAAATCCTTTTCATCATAACCAATTAAGAAGGCAAGTCTAGAAGGCCATTCATCCTGGTGAATTCGATGCCCTGTTTCGTCGACAGGTAATCGTAATCCTCGACCAACTTCCTGAATTTTACTGTTATCACTACCGGATGTACGTAATTTAGCGATTACAAATACATTAGGATTATCCCAGCCTTCGCGTAACGTCCATTTTGAAAATAAGAATCTTCTTGTTTGCCAGTCCCCCTTTACATTTTTAAAGCTGAGTAATTTTCCTTTATTTTTTAAAATATCATCTACTTGTTCCTGAATTGCTTCGTCACCTGAACCACGATCTTCACCAAAATAACCTGCATGTACATTTTGATCACTGTCGCCAAGATTTAAGCTTGTTTGTGTCGCCCTTAAGAAATCCAAATACTCCTTTTCTCTTGGTAAACGTTTATATTCATATTCAGATACTAGGCGTGATAGTTTTTCCTTCAACAAACGCACAAAAGTTTGTTTTAACCAACCGTCTTCCTGACGGTAACTATCAATATTATCAATGAAAAATAGACTTAATGTTTTAATCTTAGGCTCATTGTTATCCCTTTCACCACTTCTAAGGAAGTTTTTTTGTTCAATTTCAAAATGCTTATCAATGGCATCCCTAATAATTAGCTCTTGATAAGAAGAACGGTAGGTACCTGGGATTAAACTCATCCCTTTATCAAGCTCCAATTCATTGCTCAAAAATTTGGAACCTGCATATTCAATATTCCCTTCAAACCCTGAATCCACTTCCGCTAAATTATCCCCGACACGCAGCGTCCAAAGCTTACCATTTTGTTTAAGCACTAATTCTTTGGCAGTGACACTATCGACAACATAACGATTTCTTGCCTGTTCTTCTGTTAAATTAGGATAATAGATATCAATACCTTTAACTAAACCATTATTAAAACTCTCAATAGCATTCAAATCAAATTGCGGATTTCCACGATAATAATCCTTTTTAGTAACTTTATTTTTCCCGTTACCTATCGTTATCTCGGGAAAAGTAGCCCCAAAACGAATAATCATTTGAGGATTAATAGCTTCTATTGCCTTATAGTTCGCCTTATCACGTGGAAAAAGATGCGGTTCGTCAATAATAACGATCGGTCGGGTATTTTGAATTCCTTCTATCGGGCTTGTCACGCCGCCCATTAATGTTTGATCATAATCATTTTTCTTCATACTTGAGGAATTTAACATACCTGCATTAATCAATAGTACTTGAATTGTATTGGAATTTTGTCTGCTTCCTTCAACGAAATTAAGTAAGTGCGCCGGGAAGTTCTTCCTTCCGGATTTCGCTTTGAAATCACCCGCATTGATGACGTTTAATTCGATTCTCGTGTTCTCATAAAATTGGGTAAAGTGCTGCTTTGCATAATCACTTTGAATGAAATTTTTCGTTCCTTCTTTAATAGCTGGGCTTGGGACTACAATTACAAATTTAAAAATACCGTGCTGTTGGTGCATCTCATACATCAATCTTGTATATACATATGTTTTCCCTGTCCCCGTTTCCATTTTCACATCAATATTGGATAATTCATCATACCTTCCTTGAATTAAAGGATTGGCATATACATCTCCTGCATTAGGATCCGTGGAAGTACGATCTACACCTTTAAAGCTTTTCATAATGGCTTTCAAACTGTCTTCTTGGTGGGGGAGTTCCTCTAATAGTATTTTCATATTGATGCCCACCTCCTTAATACCTTTTTATCAGATTAACTTTGCTATCGAGTTGTTTTAATCCTATCTCAAGTTCCTGAATGCTCTCTAGGTTAAAGGAATAGCCATATAGCACGATGGTTTGAACATTTAGTTGATTGGTTCCAATTAAATTTAAGAGGGCCTTTGTTTGTGTGGCATTCCATTTTTCGTGGATTAAATACAAGCGGCTATCATCCACGTAAATTGCAGTATATTCATCAAGGTCAATATTTTCAGCCTGAACATCCATTTTGTAACCATCTTTGACTAGCCACGTTGTCACAATTGTATCCACACCAGTTGCATTCCCACTTACCTTTAAGCCTTTAGAAGAAAATGGTTGAATCATATCATCAAAACCGCTTTCTAATAAGTTAACTAATTGTCCACTGTTATCTTTAAATAATCCAGATTCTATATCAAATGACTCGATATCATCTAGTGTCGGTTGCTCAGGAGTCACAACATAATAATGCTTAAACCCACCATCAAAGTTTTTGGGTAAAGCTAATCCTGCTTCTTCTTGAATTCTTTTACTAGCCTTTTTAATACGCTCGCGGCTTACCTCGTCGATAGACATATATCCCTCACGAAATGCTACCTCACTTCCCTTGCGTAGCACTTTTTCACCTTCTTCATTAAAGTCATATGTTTTTTCTGGAATTTGAATCATAATGTACTTTCTTTTCCCTGAACCTTCGGTATCACCACTGTTTAATTGCATTACTGCGTCTGCTGTTGTAGATGAACCAGCAAAAAAATCTAAAATAATACCATCTTTATTGGTCGAATGAAAAATAAGACGCTTTATCAATTCAGACGGCTTGACGGTGTCAAAAACTCCTTTGACTCCCATTAAATTATTCAGTTCCTTTTTTGCAGTTTCTGCTGTTCCAATTGTCTTTGAGAAAAATCCCCAAAAGGGTTCAGTATTCTCCGTCTTTTCTTCATCTGGTCTAATCTTAATAATAACTTTTCCGTTTCGAATGCTTAAACTTTCATTTTGTTGATATGCTTTTATTGTGTCCCTCCCTAATTTCCATTGCATTCCATTTGGAGGGCTAATTCCTTCAATATCAAAGATCATAGTGTTTCTGCCACGCACACCATCTGCACTCATTACTTCCAACTCGTATTCTCTATACTTTCCTTGTTTATCTTCAAAAGGATATTCTTTTTCTCCAGTGACGATTAAATTAAAATGATTTGTTTCAATCATTGAATATACTAATATTGTTTCTATTTTAGGTTGTAATTTATCAAATGATGTTTTTGTATTTTGCGATTTTGTTTTCGATTCCCATCCGATACTTCCTACGAATGATATTTCACCAAAAATTTCATCACATATTAGTTTTAAATTTGCTGATTCATTATCATCAATAGAAATGAAAATTCTACCCTCTTCTGTAAGAAGCCTTTTAGCTAGCCATAATCGTGGATACATAAATGATAACCATGCAGAATGCGTGGCTTTCCCTTGAATACTTTTTAAACGTACCAATTCTGTATCACTCATACCAAACATATCTTTTAATTCTTGATCACTATATTCGAATTTATCTGGATAAACGAATCCATCTGTTCCAGTATTATAAGGCGGGTCAATGTAGATCATATCAATAGATCGACTATAATTATTTTGCAAATGACGCAAAACTTCTAAATTATCGCCAGTGAAAAATAAGTTCTTACTATTTTTATTTTCTTCTAGTTGGTTATGCTCAAGATCTGGAACAATGACAGTTTTAGCAAATTCACCAGCTTGTTTTTTTGCATAGTCCTTCCCAATAAAATTCAATTGATGTCCACTGGTTAATTCTTCGATGTTTTGCTCTCGTAACATCTTTTGGAACTTTTCTAAATCAAATTTTCCATCTTCAACAATGTTTCCTTCGTCATCGAATCTATTTGCTGTAAAAAACTCTGGTAGTTTTTCTTTTAATTCCTTTAAAAATACTGTATTTGATTTTACTTTCTCGTTGTGATTTATATTATCCCGCAACATGTTTACACCTCATTTTTAATTTTCTTGCCCTTTTATTTGTTAATGTGAAAGTACATTGAAACTAATAAACATAGAATTAACAAGCGATTCAAGTCTGTGACACGTTGTTAATTGTTCTAGTTTTCTTATGAGATAATCCCAAATTCCACCTCAACAATATCACTCATCTGGCATTTTAATACACTACAAATCCTTACCAGAATATCCATAGATACATATTCATTGCGAGTCATTTTTGAAAATGTGCTCGGTGCAATTCCAGTTTTCTCTCTTAGTTCTGATTTTGTTATTTCTTTGTCAATTAATAACTTCCATAACGGTTTATAGTTAATGTCCATTATTTCTCCCCTTTATTTGTGCTATATCTAGTAACCTAATTATACCCTATATTTTTTGCAATCGAAATAATTCTTTCGAGTTTGCAAACTAATCGCTACTCTTCTTGTACTTATTTTATGACTTTGCACTTATTTACTTCAGGAAAAACTTTCCCTCTAAAACCAATTCATTTCCGCGTAAAAGTAGACCCAGGCGGTCAAAAAATCCCCCGGACCATTAGTCTGCGGGAACATAATACACAATCCACTATTCAACTAAAATACACAAAACCATTGCACCAAGCTATTTCAACTCCATCAACGCCACTCAATCGACGTGGCTGCTTTGCGAGAACATGTAGAACGGTTGTCCGATAGCCTTGTCCTTTTAACCAACAAAAAAAAGTAACCGCCTACTACCTCTGACGAGGGATTTAGTGGTGGTTACTCTTTTCTAGAAAAACATCTCAATAATCCTAGTCAACCGCTCTTCAAAGCGGATGTGACTGTGATTAGCTAAACGTTTCCCATAAATCCAGCTTTTCTTCTCCTACGCTAAATCTCAAAACGCTCCCGCACCCCCGCCACCGCCCGATCCGCTGCCACCACTACCGCCAGAGCTTCCGCCAGTTCCCGAGGACGAGTGCATGTGGATGTAGTAATAATGATGCGTGTAGTGAAATGCGGTCAACAATTCAGTCAGGTGGGCTGTCATTGGTGGTAGCGTGGCCAAGTCCTCCGGCACGTTCTTCGTGTACTTTACAAAGAGCGGGATGAACAGGCCGAGGGAAATGGCATGCTCATACCACTTATCCGCCAAGTGCCTGCTTTGGAAGTCAAACTCCCCTGTCTTGACGTCCTTCTTGAACGCTTTGGCACCTTTATAATACGGGGCCGCTTTCCGTTTTATATCACGCAGCGGCAGCAGTAATACCGTTATGGATAGTAGTATGGTGCCGATGGCGAACAATGCGTACACGTCGTCCGTGCCTCCCGATAATCCTTCCATGCAAATAATTCCCCACACAAAATAGATTGGCAGCGCAATCCGCCAGTTTCGCTTTACCCACAAAACGATAGCTCCTGCTATCACAAGAAGTAGCAGGACACCTATGTCCGACGTGTCTTCGTTGACCATCCAGAGATTCAAACATGCAAAGGCGATCCACAAAGGAACGCCGAGCAACATGAGATACTTGCGCACAGGATTGGGGGCAACATACGTCATTACGTCCGGGTCTTTTTGCACGATCTTCTGCCACTCTTTGAAACGCTTCGTGAGCTGTTTGGAGCGACTGGAATAATCCGATTCGAGCCGCCAATTCTTTTCGCGCTGTTGTTTTGTCAGGAACGGGAATTGATCCAATGAGAAAGCGAGTGTCCCTTCCGCATCCTCATCAAACAGCCAATCGATCATGTCTTTTTCATACTCATTCAGCGAGCTTGTATCCGTCACTACTTTGAATCGGAATGTGTAATCCGGAGCGTTGTCATCACTTCTGTAGATGGCGTTTGACGGAACCTTCTCCATCGTGACAATCCCTTTTTGGCGAAGACGCAGCAAAGCCGCGGAAATGGCGTCCGGTTTGACTTTCCCTTTTCGTTCGATGATCGCTAGAAGAAACGAGTCTATCTCTTCTAGTTGATGGATCCGCGGTTTTGATAATAATAGCCGGTACAGACGCCGTGGATACAGAATAGCGATGAGCAATAGGAAAAGTGAAGTTCCTAAGAAGAAGATGTTAAGTCCTCCGACCGTCGGAAGGGCTTTTTCTCTTTTCATCATCCAATTCGCATAGGCGGCCTCCTCTGCCGCAAATTCTGCTAACATGGGCTCGTCACGGGTATAGGGGGCATTCTTCAAGAATGTTTCAGGGAATAAAAAGCGGATTTCCACCTTGCGGTAGGCCTCCAATTCGTCTGTCGTATAGACGAATCCTTTGGCATCGGATTTTGTTAATTCGCCTGTGAAGCTATGAAGATAGGCCTTCCCTGCCAATGTCGCATCCTTATCTCCAGATAATATGAATCGAATGCGAAGGTTGTGTAAGTCCGTATCGTTCAGATCGTCAAAGAAGCGCCAATACAGTTGCCCCGTGTCTTGATATTTTTTGGCAGCCCCGCTGATCAAATAACGATAAAACACTTTCTTTTGTTCATTCTCGGAAGGGGTATGGATTTTGAACGTCAAGTCCTCCCGCTCCACTTGTAGCGGTGCGAATGTGCTATTGTCATAATGCGCTAGGTCCGTATCCATCGGTACAAGATAGCCTTCGAAATACTGGACGCCCGCGTGGTTGTCGTTCCCGATCGTTCGCGTGGTTCCGTTATATGCACCTGAAAAGGTATATGTGAATAATTCTTCAACGTACAGATCACCATTATCCAACACATATGCGTTGATATCGACCTGATCGATTGAAAATGATTTCGCGCTTGCAACCGGTGATCGGACGATTGTCAATAAAAGAAGCAAACATAGTACGCAACCTACTTTCTTCAATTCATCTCCTCCTCCCCCGCTCTGCCTTTACTTTTTCATACGAGACAACAGGCATCATAGTTTCACTACTCATTGAACACTCTCTACTACCCGACAAGACAGCTGAGTGGTTCCTTTATGTATTTTTGCCGGTCTACCACACATCAGGAGGCAGGAAACGTATTGTCATTCATATAGTAAACGTCTAAGATAGAGATATTAGTAAACGTTTCCAATATTTCAAAAAGGGGCGCGGTACATGAAGATCTTCACCCTATTATCCGTTCTTTTCCTATGCGTGGGTTGCAGCACAGTTTCAGATAAATCTTCGGAAGTAACTATAGATATGCTACCGCCTTCGAACATAACTGGAATCGTAGTGAAAGAAGTATCTTTCCAAGATGGCAAGGGGTCTGGCGGAGCGATTACAGATAACGTCAACATTCGTACCATTGCGTTAGAAAAAGATGAGCACGTCGAGCATATTCAGATCGGTTTTACGCAGCGAAGTGATGCGGCAACTCAGCAACCACAGCTCGTTGCCCCTTATTTCAATGTGAACGTACAAGAACATCCGTACACCATGTCTTTTACGATGCACGGCGTACGGGCGTTTGACGCTAGGGATTTTTCAGCTTTACAAAAAAGTGATTTGGTTGAAGATGCCTATTGGGTTGTTACGCACGATGACTCGGCTTGGCGTTTTGTAATAGTGTTCAACTCACCTGTCCATTATCAGATCCGCGAATATGCAGATCCGGCAGAAGTGGTTGTAAGTATTCTGCCGCTGCCTGTTGATGAAGAGAACGATCCTTTCTATACGATTCGGACGGACGCTTATCCATTGGGACATGAACTTGGCAATATGGAAGAGAGGGTCTATGAAGAAGAAGGGATCCGCTACTTGCGTGAAAGCGGTGTTCCTTTTAATACAGAGGAGAGCAGCTTTTATATGGAGCTGGGTACTTATGAAACAATTGAAGAGGCTGAAGCAAAGCTTGCTTCCTTCCAATCGATTTTTGAACTCGACTTCCCTGTTTTTATTGAAGAAAATTGAATCCCCCAGCATCAGCAGGAAAAGTGCCAGGTTCTTTTGTTTCTTGAGAACCTGGCACTTTTGATGACCGACTTTCCGTTACCGGCCGATTTTCTTACTATCCTCAATCAGTTGTTCAACGTTTTCCCTTTTTGTAGCCCAGCTTGTGCATCATCGACTGTTTCCCAAAGAAACTCAAAAGCGTATTGCCCTATACATATTCCCCAACACTCGACTTATTTTCATTCGAATTGGTTGAATTAACATGAATGTTTCGGGCACATGTACCCGCATACTAGCCTACAAGCTCTCCGCTATTCCACCAAAATCTCAACCACCTCATCCACCGGCTTCATATGATGCATCCCCTTAATACTCAACGTATCCGGCACAACATCAGTCGAGAATAACAACGTCCGCTCCTTGACCATCCTTCCATCGTCAAGCTCCTTATAATCTTGACGAATCGTCGTTTTCAGAGGAACCTCCCCTCCCTCGCTCTCAATCGTTACGCCGTCCAAGAGGACATCTACGTCAGAGGCGATAGTAATTTGAACCCCTTCTTCCGTTTTCTTCACGTCTTTCACCCATAGATCTTCTCCTTTCAATTGAAAGGCTTGATCCTGAATCGGGTGTAATGGAATGGTTTCGTCGACTTTTGTGTAGCCGACGAATTCCTTGACGACTAGTTCTAAGGAATCGACTTTCTTTGGCAGCGCATCGAAACTGATTTCGAATTTTGTGCCGCCTATGGACGTGTGCGTTCCGGTACCTATTTGTGGTACTTCTTTTCCGTTGGCACGTAGGGCCACTTGTTCGAACGGGAGTTGTACCCTGTCGAGATTTTCTACGTTCACTGTTCCTTTAATGATGGTGATGGTCGGGGTGGCCGTGATGGTTTTAAAGGTGATGGTTCCTTTGTCGACCTTCACTTTTTTCATTAGCTTTTGTTTGATTTCGGTTTGCATGGCTTGGTTCGGATCATAGGGGAATGTGATTGTGCTCGTTACCCATTGGCCGTCATCCGTCGACTTCTCAACTTCCAAGGTCAGTTTCTTCGCAAACGGGCTGACCGGGTCGAAAGAAAGCTGGCCTTTAATTTCCGATTTCTCTTCATTGAAGGTCGACATTCCATTCCCTCTGTCGGAATGCGTTAAGAAACCTGTAATTTTCCCAAAGGAGATGTCGTGCTCCATGTCTTTCACGTTGGAAAGTGTGTAGTAGAGAATTAATTGATTGGCGTCTGTCATAATGCCATCGATCTTCAACGTTGTGCCGTCCTCAAGTTGCATCTGTTTATCGATCGTCTGCCCCATTCCTTTGTCATTCAGTTCGGCCAGTGTGCCGCTCATGAGATCATCAAATCCGATGATTTTCTTTCCGTAATAGGCCAATCCATTGTAGTTATAGCCAATGAGACAGACGAGGAGGAACGTGGCAACTGCCATTGGCCATTTAGGTTTCGGCTTCTTTTGGACAGGAGCTGGAGCTGCTTCTAGTGCCTGCCAGAGCCGCCCTTCCAATTCTGGCGGCGCCGTTACCGATTCCATCCGCTGTTTCTCTTCCTTTAATCGTTTTTCGATTTCATTCATGGGTCTCACCCCTATACTGGTCTCTTATTTTCTTCAACCCTTGAAAGATCCTCGACTTCACGGTTCCAATCGACACGTTCGTCATGCCGGCAATTGTTTCGTAATCCAAGTCATGAAAGTATTTCAACTCGATGGCTTCTTTCTGATGTTCATTCACTAGCAGCAGCATCTCCTGCAGTTCCATACGCTGTTCCTTTTGCTCATATGGGTTATGGACTTCTGCAGGTGCGGGCTCCCACTCATCCATGAGCACTACTTTCTGCTGTTTTTTTAGCATTTGCTTGCACCGATTCACCAGAATGGTTTTGCTCCAGCTATAGAACGCCTCTTCCTTTTTTAGCTGGCCCATGTTCGCGTACAAGCTGACAATCATCTCTTCCATTGCATCCATGGCGTCATGGGCATTTCCCATATAGGTCAGGGCGAGTCGATAATAGTCATCCTGCTGCGCCATAATCAGCTCCAGCAACGCTTTTTTGTTCCCTTTTTTCGCTTTCTTCACTAACTGAACAACCTTCACGATCTCACCTCTCCCCTATAAGAGTCAGCATGTCGCTGAAAAGTTCATTTTTATCAAAATTAATTCGTAACGTTTCAAAATTTAAATGGTAAACCTTTATTGCCAAAATTCCATTCTTAGAACGAACTTAACTAGAATAGTACACTTCAAATAGAATGATTTTTAATCTATTACATAAAAGGAGGGTTTTTGATTGTTCTCATCGACATGGGGTCGTTTATGGTACACGCATGATCAAGTGTAGGGGGTTGCGTTTCTTTTACTGCCTGACACGGTTGAAGTGTCCCGGGGAGGCGGGCAACAGGTTGGGGCCGAAATTTCGGGGGGTGGACGTAATCCGCGGAGTTATTCGCCCTCGCAGCTGATTGGATTGATTTTAGGGCCGTTCTTATTCTTTTTAACGTTGTTGTTTACACCGGAAGAGCTATCCGCCGGAGGGCGTGGCGATTTTGGCGAGTACGGTATGGATCGCGACGTGGTGGATTACGGAGGCAATTCTGATGCCGGTTACGTCGTTGCTGCCACTCGTGCTGTTCCCGTTATCGGGCGGTATGGAGGTAAAGTCGAATGCATCCACGTATAAAGTCATCATGATCTTCAAGCTGCAATTGGTTTTACTCCAGTTGTCGTATAGTAATTTCATTTCACTGATTATGGTCGGATTTTCCTGTCTTCAATACAATCCTTTATTCCATAGAATAGACTAATGAACTTTAAGGCACTCGTCATATTATTAGGCTATTAACTTTTTAAGACTTACGGTCGTTTTATTCTTAAAGAGTGGCGAAAGTCTTTGAAAACATCTTCTATAGCATCCTCTTTCATTGTTGCATAAAGTTTCACTAAATAATTCATTTTAAACGCATGTACGCTCTTCCATGAAAGTTTGCAACTCTTTATAAGGTTCCACTTTGCACTCCTTCTTATTTGATCGTCTTTTGGCAATCTAAATTTCATCATGATAAACACAATTTCATACGCAGCATATACTGCAAAAATATACGCTAAGGGTATAAAAAGAAATGTCATTAATATTGGTATTATAAAAGCCACAAGAATATCTAATTTGTTCATTGTGACGAATTCATAAATAGCAGTCTTAAATGTGAAATAAAGTATTAGAATCCCTAAACTCACCTGCAAGAATGATAAAAGTCTTTCAGCACTCTTGTAAGCGTCATCTGCTGCTGCTACCGCATTAAGTAAAACTAAAATTGTCGCAATGGGTATTAAAAACAACTCAGCAATAATATTAAATGTGTAAGTTCCAATTAGGAACTCTAAAAATACGACTAGCTTAAAATTACTCCTCATTGTATCGCTGAAATAAGTGTCTTTTTTATCACCTATCGCATTAAAACAAATTGGTACTCCAACAAATAAAACCCAAAATATAATCTCCTTTAAATACTTCCATTCCCATATAGGGATAGTGGTTGATATATAAACCCATATTGCAGAATAAGCAAGGGTAATTAAAAATGGGATAATGATATATTTATTTGTTCCTACCTTGATTAAACTAGTAATCGATCTTCTGACGTCTGGAAATTTCATAATAATGATTAGAAAGATAATCAGCCATATCCCCATGGCAATCTCCCGATTTGAAAACAACTCTAACATGATACACCGCCTCCTAACAAGAAACATTTGTTCTTATCATATCACAGGTATATACCGAGCACAGCTGGTTGGATTGATTCTAGGACAGGTCTCATTCTTTTTAACGTTGTTGTTGTTTAAACCGGAAGGTCTATCGCCGGAATGCGTGGCGATTTTGGCAACATGAACATCAGGACGGCAAAGAGTAGCACGCCGAAGCCCGATAGAAAATACAGCGACATATGCCACTATGTCTGTTCCGCGATGTACCCTGTCATAAACCAGCCAATCATTCCTCCATGACTATTGCTAGAGATGTACAACGCTGTAGCAATACTCATGAACTGCCGGTGAATTTCCTCACTTATGTACGCAAGAGCCGCGGCAGGCACGCCAGCCAGCGCAAAGCCTTGGATGAACCGCAATGCGACAATGAATATATGTTATAGAAGGAACGGAATGACCAAACCGAGCAAGGAAATATAGAAGACATGGCAGCCTTTCCAGTCCGACATGAAACCGAGGACAATCAGCCCCGCAATCAACCCCAGCGTCGTCTTCGACATCGCCATACTCGCGAATTTCACCTATATATTAAATTCCTTTGTGAATAAAGGCAGAAGCAGCTACATCGCATACATCGATGCAAAAATAAAAAACGACGCGAACCCGAGCCCCATGACCATCTTCCAAAATTGCGGATCTCTTGTCGTGTATCCTTCATGCTTCAATGTCTCACACCCTGTCGTCATCTTAGTATTCTTTTCATATAACAGTGCGAACTTTCAAGTGTGGTACGAGAATTGCAAAACACCATGCACCTATTGAATAAGTGCCTGGTGTTTTAAGATACTATTGCTCTATTCCTTAATGATCAACCTCCGCGTCCCGCTTTACAAACACATTCACAATGGACCCCATCTGCTTGACGCCAACAATGAGGCCTGACCAGGCAGAGGAGTAGCACTCCGTATCATCGCACGACTTTTCGGTCAGCCTCTGTTCGTAGTCTACGTAGATGGTACCTGCTTTTTTGCCGGTTGCCTTAATGTGGAATGTATTTGTATCCGCGTCAAACGTGATTTCTGCAATGTCCGCGGAATTCACACTAAGTTTGTATTTACCTTTGTACTCTGCTATTTCTTTGTACACGGCTGACAGTTCTTCCTTGAGCACTTTGATGTCGTAATAGGTTTGTTCTTTCTTCGATTGTGCCTCAATGCCATATCGGACTTCTTTCCCGTCTTCAAGCTTCAGCGTCGCAATATATTGGCCAGGTTGATCGATCGATATGGAAACAGTAGAGAATTCGTCTTCCTTAAATGGGACTTGGTCGGACAGCTGTTTCCCTTCCATCGTTGACAAGGCGATTGTTTTGACTTTTCCTTGATGGCCATATAATTTAGCTTCCGTCGCTGCCATTTCCTCCGTCTCTTCCAGCGTCAGCTGCAGCTCGCCGTTTACCTTTTTCACATGCACATTGTACTTCTTGTAATCCTTCACAGTAGAGCCTTTGATCGGAGTTCCTAGCAAGTTCAATAGACCAGTCCCTTCTTTCAAGGGGACGAGCTGGATTTTATCCTCGGTATAGCCTTCTTTGCCAGCCACTTTAAACACTTTGAAGACGCCATTACCCGCGTCCGTTTGCCCAATCTGAACGGATGTCCATTTTAACTCACTCGCCTTGATTGTCAGCATGGACGGTTTCGCCTCTTCCGTTGCTTTCAGCATCTTCGCAGCCTGCCCTCTCGTGATTGGCGCGTTCGGGCTGAACGTAGTTGGGGTTGTTCCCGTCGTAATGCCAAGTGCATAAATGGCAAGGATGTTCTCTCGGTGAGATAGTGAATTCTCAATATCGGTGAATGGATTATTCGTAACTGATTCACGTGGCAGATCGAATGCTTTGACGAGAATCGATGCCATCTGTCCTCGCTTAATTGGATCATTCGGGCCAAATCGGCCATCGCCGTAGCCGCTAATAATTCCATTCTCCGACAATGCTGCGATCGCTTTGTATGAACCGTTCGATGTCGAGACATCCTTAAAACCAGGGTTTTTGACATTGGCCGTATCTAAATTGGTCATCTTTGCAATAATGGAGGCAGCCTGCCCTCGTGTAATCGGATTACCTGGTTTAAATGTCCCATCCGGATAGCCACCAATAATATGGCGGTCAGCGAGATCGTATACTGCGTCTGCAAAGTGCTTCGTTGGCGGTACATCAGAAAACTTTTTCGAGCTTTCGGCAAAACTGGCTGCCGGCATACTTCCGGCGAGCAGAAGTGCACCTGCAATCGAAAGTAGTCGTTTCTTCATTTCTTCATTCTCCTCTCCTTTGTAGTTGATTCACAATGAACCTAGCTTTACTTTCCCTTCGTCCCCCACTGTTCCCGGTGCCGATTTAATCCTTCTTCTCCATAAACCGTCCGGATAAAATGCTCTTCTGCCCGCTTCGTCCGAATGTTGAGCTTGATATCGCAGATGTCGCAATTTCCATATTCCGGATCGGAAAGGAATCGTAGATCATCGTAGTCTTCGATAATTTGTGAGAAATCCCCTTGGAGCCATTTATCCAAAATGGCTTCTTGCTTTGAACCTTCCTTCGCAAATCGTTTTAAGTAGAGGATGTTTTCTTTCGCCATTTGGCCGAGAGAGTGACCAGCCGAATACCGGTTCACTTCTTTCCATCCCTCCTCCAGCACATCTGTTATCAGATAGTCGGGCGGGTTGTCTGTCACTTTTTGCATGAGCATATACAACATGACCTGCGCCACCATAGAGCTGTCGCGTTCCAGCTGCTCCGTTGAGATGCCAGCAAACTGCCCCCGGATCCTTTGCGCTGGTTCAGATGGATCAATTGGATCGTTCATATGCAATAATCGATGCAGAAATACCGCATAATGCGCTCTGGTCACTGGCTTTTCCGGGTTATAAAAACCGAAATCCCCTGTCGTGATGCCATTCGAATAGAGGGCTTTAATATACTTGCTGGAAGGATGCGTTTTCGGCACATCCATAAAATCCAGATCCACTTTTATTTTCAGGTCAAAAGCAATCGTCAGCACCTTGGCCATCTCAGCGCGGGTAATCGGTTGGTTTGGATTCAAATTTCCCTTTGCATCCGGCTCGAAGATCCCTGCTTGCTGTAACTTCTTGATGTCATTGTAGAAGGCGTTCTTCGGGGAAACATCTTTGAATGGAACGAACTTCTTTGTGGCAGGCAATTTGACCGCCCGGTTGACGAGTGCTGCCGCGTGTTTCCGCGTAATCACTTCTGTCGGCCTGAATTCCCCATTTTCATAGCCACTAATAATATGACGATCCCGCATTTCATGGATAATTTCGTAGTATGGGCTGTTCTTGGAAACATCCTTAAAAGGACTTACTACTTCAGCCTCTGCCTGAATAGGTGCGATAACGGCGGGCACCATAATTGCAGCCACCAACACCATGCTTAGTATTTTGTTTTTATTCAATGAAAATCCTCCTATTCCTACACTGTTTATGTAAGCACCGTACAGACGGAGTTTTTCGAAAAAAGTTTCAAAATTTTTATGTCTCTCACTCTAATTTCTTATGAATCGCATTTCCATAATTGGAATGATCATGCAAGAGGACCTATCTTATTCTGCTACTGTTTAGAAGCCCTTTATCTATGTTGATCAAGCAAAATCAGATTTCCATCCGGGTCTTCAATTGTGAGGCTTGCAGGACCTTCTCCCGTTTCATCCGCCTCCGTCAATAGCTTGGCCCCCTTTGCTTTGAGTTGCTTTTGGAGGTCTCGGATATCCGTGAAAGCATCCAGGTTTTCAGCATTTTGATTCCATCCTGGATTGAAAGTGAGAATGTTCTTTTCAAACATGCCTTGAAATAGGCCAATAACGGTGTCTTCATTCTTCAGGATGAGCCAGTTTTGTGTTATATCCCCGCCTAGAGTTTGGAAACCTAGTTTTTCATAAAATGCTTTTGACTTGTGAATGTCCTTTACACGTAGACTTACTGAAAATGCACCTAGTTTCATTCGAATCCTCCTAGAATTTATTTAAGAATGATATCCTTTCAAGTAACTTAGAAATCCTTCGTTATCGACAAGACATGTTCTTTGACAGCTTCCTTTTCTTCATCCGTCATAGGAGTTAAGCTGAAATGTTCTAACACCATCGTATTCTGTGCTTGAAAGTTCTCTACATTCTCATCAGTAATCAGTATCGTTGACGGTTCTTGAAGTTGCTTGTTGCGATTTTTAGTTTTCCCAGTTTGGGTTACTTTCGATATCGTAGAGGTTATATGCTTCACTTCGGTATTCAAATAATTCCCCTGTAAATCATAAAAGTCTTCAATTGTTTTACTGTCTGTTTTTATATAGTTCTTTCCTTCCTCATTTGTAGTGATCGCATTTACCCTCACATAACCGTTCTTTTCAAATAAACCGTTTTCTCTTTCTTCGGATGTTTCAGTGAAGAATGCTTCGATATGCTGGATCCTTTCCACTTTACTGCATCCATTCA
The DNA here is from genome assembly GCF_057373025.1 of Sporosarcina sp. AD_1. Lineage (NCBI taxonomy): Bacteria > Bacillati > Bacillota > Bacilli > Caryophanales > Caryophanaceae > Sporosarcina > Sporosarcina sp. AD_1. The sequence goes on along the minus strand of NZ_JBPVIR010000006.1, from coordinate 54,769 downwards.
AAAAAGAAATGGTTAGTATTAGTAAGCTTATTTCCATAAATTTTCTTTGCAACTCCACTTCTCCCTTCCGGACGGTAAGATAGCTCTCGTTACACCATCACACTAGCTATATCTCCTCATATACTTCTCGTCATTTCTCATTTGTTGCGTAGAACATCTTTTGATTAACCTTAAGCAGAGACAATGCATTTTTAGCAAAACACACATCATAAAAAACACTAGTGATTCTTGGAGTATTACACTCCGAAACGTATAGATTTTATATAAACAATCTGTAAAAGGACAAAAACTCTAGTATCCTTTTGTGGCAACTCTCTATTACAATCTGCTTGCTCCCTTAGTATTCGTTGTTTTCTTTGCACTCTCCATATTGTATCATTTGTTTTCCGAATTTTCTTTCTGCAGCATTTGAATCCTCTCTTCTTTTCGTTGCTTCATGTGATCAGTCACATGATGGATTCTTCTTTTGTTTACAAAGCCGGCAGGAGCCAGAAAAAATCGGGGGTATTAAATAGCTTGAACTTATGGAATCCCCGCATCACGCAACCTCCAAAGCATAAGTCTTCTATTTCAAATTAAGTTTACAAACTATATAACTTTCTATATACTTGGCATGAATCATAACATCAAAAAAATATTAGTAGATTTAGGTTTCTCAAGCAGCACCATCCATGCTATTGAGACGAAGAGGGAAGTTGGTGAGAGTCCAACACGAACCCGTCACTGTAATCGACTAGGAACACCACGTGAGTCCACTGTGCCAAAAGCATGGGAAGGAGTGGCTTTCCGCTACGTCGTAAGTCAGGAGACCTGCCTATTTCGATAATCAGCTTCCTCGGGAATGGGATTGCTTGAAGTGTCAGATTTGCCGTCCGTAACGATCGGATCATGCCGATCTTCCTTTTCATGCGCTTTCCTTCCGAGGAAAAGCGCTTTTTTGATGTTTACAATCCAGAGGAGGAAATTAGTTTGAACAACATGATGAAACGTTGGGGCTTGTTTAGTCTTATCTTCGTTCTATCCTTGGCGCTTTTAGCAGGCTGCGGATCGAATTCGGCTGACTCTCCCAAAACTCAAGAGGAAACACCGACTACAGAAACAACCTACCAAACCCAAGGGGAAGATCAAGATACTCCTCTTTTCCCAGCATCATTCACCGATGATGCCGGTCGTGAAGTAACCATTGAAAAAGAACCGGAAACCCTTATCTCTGTTCAAACGAGTAATACGGAGATTTTATATGCACTAGGGGCGGGCGATCGCCTTATCGGTGTATCAGATTACTGCAATTACCCACCGGAAGCTCTCGAAGTTCAAAAAGTGGGCGGACAAGATATGGATGCAGAGCTGATCATGACCCTTCAGCCGGACGTTATATTCGTTACAAAATACCATTTCGACAACCATGAAGACATTTTGAAACAATATGAAGAAGCGGGCATCAAAGTCGTTGTGACAGGCAGCGCCACATCGTTTGAGGACGCCTACCAAACAATGAGAATGCTTGCAACTGCCACTGGCACGCCAGACAAGGCTGAAGAAATTATTCAGGATATGAAAGATCGCCGTGCTGCGATAGAGGAAAAAGCGAAAGAAATCACTGAGTCGAAAAAAGTGTGGGTCGAAGTATCTCCTGGTCCCGACATCTTTACGACCGGCACGAATACATTCATGCATGAAATGCTGGAAACCATTCACGCTACCAATGCCGCGGAAGACCATGAAGGTTGGGTAAAACTTACGGAAGAAGAAATTGTTGCACTAAATCCTGATGTCATTATTACGACGTATGGCTATTATGTCGACAATCCTGCAGAAGGCGTATTGGCACGTGATGGCTGGAAGGAAGTCAATGCTGTTAAAAACAAACAAGTATTTGATGTTGACAGTGATACCGTCACACGTCCGGGTCCACGCTTAATTGAAGGAGTCGAGCAGCTTGCGAAACTTATTTATCCAGAAGTTTTTGGGGAATAAAATCAGTTGGCTTTATATCGCAAGTATCGGGGTTGTACTTTGTGCAACCCTTCTCGGCGTATTTATCAGCAGTGTAAAATTTCCGATCGCCACTATTCTACATATCGTTGCAGAGAAAACACTCGGCTTCGGCTGGCTGGCAGATGTTCCTAAGAATGAAGAACTGATCATTTGGAACATCCGTGTCCCGCGTGTGTTATTAGCCTTTTTAGTAGGCGCTTCACTATCGCTCGCAGGGGCCGCCTTCCAAGGGCTTTTGCGGAATCCTTTAGCCGATCCCTATACCATCGGTGTTTCATCAGGTTCAGCTCTAGGCGCTGTGACAGTTTTATTTTTCCAATACACCATTTGGGGACTGGGCGGATATACACTTCCTGTCGTAGCGATTGGTAGCGGATTTCTTACGTTATTCATCGTCTTCGGGCTCGTCCGGCTAAGCAGCAGAAGCCTGGCGATTGAAACGATCATCCTTGCGGGTATTATTGTCGGTGCTTTCGTCGGAGCGCTCACTTCCTTGATGATTGCCTTAGGGGACCGTGATGCGATGGCGCAAATCATCTACTGGCTGTACGGCAGTGTCGCGATGCGCGGATGGAGCCATGTCCAGCTGATCATCCCCTTCCTCATAATCGGTGCCATTATTCTGCTTGCCCATTACCGGGAACTAAATGCCTTAGCCCTCGGCGAGGAGGCGGCCGATCACATAGGTGTTAATGTAAAACGGGGGAAAATCTTCGTTTTGATTGGCGCATCGCTTTTAACGGGCTCGTCGGTTGCCGTTTCAGGATCAATTGGCTTCGTCGGATTGGTTGTCCCCCACCTCGTGCGGCTTATGACCGGTCCTAACCATCGAAATGTCCTGCCGCTATCCATGTTGCTCGGCGGTTCGTTCCTTGTATTGGCTGACTTGCTTGCCAGGACCGTGATTGCTCCGAAAGAGTTGCCCATTGGTGTCATCACTGCCCTGATCGGTGCGCCGGTGTTTGCGTTTCTATTAATTCGAGATCGTATTGGAAGAGGGGAAAATCGATGATTACAGTCGAACATCTCGCAGGTGGATACGGAAAGACACCGATCATCCGCGACCTTCAGCTCGAAATCAAAAAAGGTGAGTTTTTCGCCCTGTTAGGACCGAATGGCAGCGGAAAAACAACGTTGTTTAAATTAATTACAGGACAACTGCCGATTGTCTCCGGATCAATCCTGATCGACGGAAAACCAATGGCCCAACTGACGAAGCTTGAGAAAGCGCGTAAAATTGCGGTTCTTGCGCAGGAGAGTCAAGTGACATTTGATTTTACCGTTGAGGAAATTGTCTGCCTTGGACGGTACCCTCATCAGAAGGGACTTATCAAACGGCTATCTGCAGAAGACCGAAAAGTAATAGACGACGTAATGAGCATGACGCGAGTCGAGCAATTCCGTAATGTCCAATTCCGGACGCTAAGCGGCGGCGAGAAGCAGCGGGTTTTATTGGCAAAAGCACTAGCGCAAGAACCCGAAGTGCTTTTATTGGATGAACCGACGAATCACTTGGATATTAAGCATACCTTTCAAATGTTAAACATGCTGAAAGAATGGCAACGCACGAAAAGCCTGACCATTTTCGCTATCCTTCATGACTTGAACGTCGCTTCTCTTTACGCGGACCGGGTCGCACTGCTTCACAAAGGCTCCTTCCTGAAAGTGGGTGACGTAAATACATTGCGGAACGAAACACAGTTAAAAACAGTTTATGGAGTCGATGTGAAAACACAAGCGCACCCGATTGTCGCTAAACCCCAGTTGCTGATGACGCCTTTCATTGAGGACGCGGACGATTCGACTCCTTTTTTTGAAAGTTTCACTGTCGATCGCAAAGAAAAAAGTGTAGCACTTCACTTTAACAAATCGTTACGAACGCTTTCCAATGCCCGTTATGGACATGGCATCCAATGGCTCAACCATTTTTGTTTGGTGAATCAGCCCTTTCCGGAAAATGACCATAAGTTTCTAACAACATGGATATCGGCACACGGCATTCCAGCTGAACAGGCATTAGGGATTGGGTGCCACGGGAAATGGACAGCTGCTTCGCTGGTCGCACAGCAAGTCGACGGTGTGGATGTTGTCTTACTCCTCCATTTCGGGGAAGCGATCCATATCCTACTTTTCATCGACGCCACATTAAGTGATCAGATATTAATTGATTTTTATATGGCCGCAACAGAAGCAAAGATGACAGCATTCCAACAAGCCGGGATAGGTTTGAAAATGGACAGAACGGATTGTATCGCGATAGCTGCGAACCAACGACACGGCGACAATAGCAAAACTGGAATAGCGATCTCTCGAGAACAGATTGGACAATTCGTTTTATCATCGCTCAAGGTAGAGTTTCAGAAGAAACTAGAAAAGTCCTTGCAGTAAAAGAAAAGGATGGGGTTAGATGAGTAAGCATAGGCTCGTTATTGCAGGAACAGGAAGCGGAGTCGGGAAAACGACTTTGACAATTGGGCTAATGGCAGCATTCATGAGAAAGGGATTAACCGTACAAGGGTTCAAATGTGGTCCGGATTATATCGATCCGTCCTATCATACAGCCGTGACGAAGCGGATTTCCAGAAACTTGGACAGCTGGATGCTTGGCAAAAAAACTGTATTAGACATTTTCACGCACGCAAGCCGGGATGCCGATATTTCAATCATGGAAGGGGTTATGGGTTTCTTCGACGGGAAAGATCCAAAAAACGATGTAGGCAGCACGGCGGAAATTAGCGTCTTAACGAAGAGTCCGGTATTGCTCATCGTCAATTGCGCTAGTATGGCAAGAAGCGCAGCAGCCATCGTGAAAGGATTTCAAATGCTCTCATCCGAACCAAATATCGTCGGCGTCATTGTAAATCAAGTCGGCAGCGAAGGACATTATCACATTGTGAAAACCGCAATTGAACAGGAATGCGGCATTCCGGTTATCGGGTATTTGAAACGTGAAAAAGGAATCGAAATTCCAGAACGCAGTCTTGGGCTGATTCCTTCAATTGAACGAGGCGAGCTAGATTCGTTCTTCAATCATCTCGCCGACATCATTTCGGAAACAGTGGATCTTGAAAAACTCCTTGAAATTTCAGTAGCAGAGCCGGTTTCATTTCCAAAAGAAGAATCGCTCTTTTCCCATTCGGCAGAACCCATTGTCCGAATCGCTGTTGCAAAAGATGCTGCCTTTAATTCCTATTATCAGGAGAATTTTGAGCTCCTGGAATCACACGGAGCTGAGCTTGTACCGTTCTCTCCTTTGGCCGATGAGCCCGTGCCGGATAATTGCAGCGGCCTGTATATAGGGGGAGGGCTGCCAGAAGAATTTATGAAGGCGGTAAGCAACAGCGACCGGACAAAACAATCCATTCGGGAAGCGATTGAAAGGGGGATGCCTACATTCGCGGAAGGTGGCGGTTTTAGTTTTTTGACGCAGTCCATCACTTTGACCAGCGGCGAAATAACGCCAATGACCGGTGCCATTCCCGGTAACGTAATAGTGCACACAACCTTAAAAGCGATTGGCTATCGGGAAATCAAAGGCTGTGCCCAGAACTACTTGCTCCCTGCGGACGGACTGGCGAAGGGTCATGAGTACCATTATTCTACATTCGAAGCGACCGGACCGCTACAGTACGCGTATGTAACAAAAGGCATGCGAGGAACGAAGGAGGATGGCTACGCGGCGGAAAACGTAGTCGCCGGTTTCCCTCAATTCCATTTCGCAACATGTCTCGACATGGTAGATACTTGGATAAAAGCATGTACTGCTTATCAAAATACACAATTGGAGGTACAACATGGGGAAAAATAAAAAAGGACTCACGCTCGTCTATACAGGAGATGGTAAAGGGAAAACAACCGCGGCACTAGGCATTGCCCTTCGCAGCACCGGCCGCGGCATGAAAGCGAAAATCTATCAATTCATCAAGTCTCCAGAGCGGACATACGGCGAAAAAATCGCCCTGCAAAAATTAGGTGTCGAAATGGTACAATTAGGAATTGGCTTCACTTGGACGAAAACACCTGAAGAACACCGCGAAGCCTTGCGAAAAGCTTGGCCTGTAGCACGTGACGCTGTCATGAGCGGTGAGTACGATGTCGTCATCTTAGACGAATTGAACAATGCCCTATCCATTGAGAAGTTCCCAATTGACGACGTCCTGCCGAAAGAGGAAGTATTAGACATGATTCGGAATAAACCCGAGCACGTCCATCTTGTTATCACCGGGCGAAACGCCTTGCCGGAAGTTCGGGAACTTGCAGACCTCGTCTCCGTCATCGAAGCCGAGAAGCATTACTACGAAGACGGTGTTGATGCGGTGAAAGGGCTAGAATTTTAAAATAAATAAGGTGCTTCGTTTTTAAACGGAGCACCTCTTTTTGTTGCTTGCTTACTGGATGGCGCTTAAAAAATTTGCCTTTCCTGAGAAACTAAATATTTCTTTTACACACATTTTAAAAGCAGATATTAGTATAAAAAGCTATATACTTGATTATCAAGGGATGTGTATTCGAAGGGAACTCTTCATTGAATGACCTAATAGGAGAGTAACCATTTGCAGCTTACCACAACATCATGAGTACTTACGAATTTAATTTCTCATATATCCTTAGCATTTGCTGCTGCTCCTCGGTTGATAATTTTTCGAATAGCTTTTTGCGCAGGATCTGCCCTTCCAAATTGGCACGTTTCACGATTTCGATGCCTTCCTCTGAAATGGACAAATATACAATACGGCGGTCCTCCTCGTCTGTGGAGCGGACGGCGAGTTTCTTTTTCACGAGTTTTTCTGTCAGATGCGTGACGGTAGGAGGCGTCAGACCAAGTACTTTTGCAATATCGGAAGGACGGCTTTTCCCGTGTACCATTAAGTGACCGAGCAAAAGAATATGGGAGACGCCTAACTCCTCGTTGAATGTTTTATTCCATTGGATGATTAAGTTATTTGTGAATTTATCCATGTTATGAATGATCTCAAAGATTGTTTCTTCCTTCATACTTCTCCCTACTTTCCAGATGTAAGTTCCTTTATCATACAGAACTTTTTCTATAAAAATAAGCCCAGTTTAGGAAAAACCTAATTTGGGCTTATGTTGTCTTATCTTATTTTAATTGATCCGCCGTCTACCATGATCGTTTGGCCGGTAATGTAGTCTGCGTCAGCACTCGCTAAAAAGACTGCTGTGCGTCCGATATCATTCTCCGGATCTCCTAAACGTCGCTTCGGTATGCGGTTGATCATGCCATTGTATGCTTCCGGCGCGCTTTCTCGCCATGCTTCTACGCCAGGCGTCAAGGCAATTGGCGAGATGATGTTGACGTTGATGCCGTCTGGACCCCACTCGTTTGCCGCAACACGTGAAATGGCGCGGATTGCTTCCTTCGCAGCTGCATAGGATGCTTGAGTCACTTGTCCTTCAAGGCCTGCTCCAGAAGCAAAGTTAATGACTTTTCCTTGTGTCTTTTTTAATTCCGGGTAAGCAGCTTGCATGAAATGGAACGTCGGGTAGAAGCCAGTCCCAAACGATAAGTTCATCATGTCCATTGTCGTTTCTGCGAACGGCGCTTGGCGGGACGCATGGGCGTTGTTCACTAGAATATCCAGCTTGCCGAATTTCGCCACGACTGCTTCGACGATTCCTGGAATGTTTTCTTGTTTGGAAATATCTTGGATGATGAGCATGCTTTCTGAGATCTCATTTAACTCTTTCAGCGTCTCATTTCCTTTTTCTTCATTCACATCCACTACTGTAATATGCGCGCCTTCTTTCGCCATCGCAAGAGCCATTCCTCTTCCGATGCCTGAAGCGCCTCCTGTAATGATGGCAACTTTCCCTTGTAACCTCATCTATTCCCTCTCCTTTTCACAGTTCATGCAATTAATTCGTCCAGAAACCTCGGTCAATCAATTTCTTTTTATTCGCGAATGCTACGAAGACACAACCGATATTTACAACAATCATGATGAGCAGCGCGTATAGTACAGACGTGTAGCTTCCTGTAGCATCATAAACGAACCCGTATGCTGGCAATGCAATGATGGAGGACACGGCAAGCCCTAACGAAGCAGTGGAGAAAATCTCACTATATGCTTTCTTGCCGAATAGGTCCGTCGCAAGTGCCGGCGCTACGATACCGATGCATGAACTTACCAATCCGAAAATCCCGACAGCTACTGTGATGACTGTTGTACTGTTGTTTGCAAAAAGAAGTAGACTGATTGCGATTGCTCCCGCAACCATGGCAAAAATAGCAGTCATTTTGGATCCAAGTTTATCGACCAAAAAACCGAGGATGAGCGAGCCAATCAAGATTCCAAGCATGTACGTTCCCATTACATTTCCTGCAAACGTCATATCAAATCCTTGATTGATTAGATACTTCGGAATATGCAAGGAAAAACTTGCAACCGATGTAATCAGGAAGAAGAAGACCATCAGTGCATAGAGAGCAACTGATTTTTTGGCTGTCGCCAAGTCAATGCCAGCTTCTGCGCCTGCTTGTTGCGGTTTGCCCTCTATTGTTGTCGCCTCTTGTGCACCGTAAGGCAAAATGCCTTTTGCTTGTGGGGAGCGTTTAATTAACATCATGGCAACCGGCACGACAATCAAAATGGCTGCGGCGCCAATGATCATATAAGCAGTGCGCCAACCAAGATTTCCAATTAAACTTGCAGTGATTGGCTGTGCAATCGCACCAAGCCCGCCGCCAACTGCACTTAGCACGCCTAATGCCAATCCATTGCTTTTCCTGAACCATTGGTTAATGACAACAGGTCCTGCGATAACGGTAATAAATACGCCGCCCATCGCGAGAGGAATCGCCAATAGATACCAGCCCCACGCGGAACTCATGAAACCGAATAAAGCATATGCACCTGCCTGCAAGACGATAGCGGCGGACAAGACAAGACGTGTGTCATACTTTGCCATAAGCTTTCCGGCAATCGGCAAGAAGACCATCGTCACAACTGCAGAAATACTGAAGTAAAGGGATAATTTCCCCATCCCGATGCCAAGATCATTGGTAACAGCCGTCAGGAAAAGACCAGCCGTATTGTTGACAGCCCCTTTGCCAATCCCGACGATCAAACTGATTGCAATCAGGATGATCCATGCGTAATGAAATTTAGATGATTGTTTCATTTGTTTTAATCCTTTCTCAACTAACTTTTAATGGCATTGCCCAAAAATCTATTTGCCTCTATACGGCAAGGCTGTTTAATTCATTTCCATAAACTATAAATACTATTCATATATAATATTCTTTCATTCCAGACTCTATCGTAATTCCCGTGCAACTCCATTACAACGGATATCATGTTTTCCGTATTTCGTCACCGAACCATCTCGTAAGCCAACACTCCCACTTTCAACGAACTAAACAAAAGCTCATCTTGGCTTTCTTTCCAATAAAAAATCAATACGATCTATTGCAATAATCGAAGGAAAAATGATATCACTTACGTTTAGTGTGGATAGCAGAGCAATTTCTACTTCTCCAAATCATTTATACCTTCTAATAATTAGGCGCCTAATTGTTTAACACTTTGCTATTGTAATAAAACTATCGATGCTATGCAACCAAAAAAGGCTATTTTGTGACGAAAAAAGTTTTTTTCTACTCATTTTCACGCATAATCCTTTGACAATTCACCCCGAGTTCTATACCACGATAGTTACAAACAGAGTGTCTTATAACAAAACAAGAGGCTGCCGACATGCAAAATAAAGAAGTGCCTGCATAAGAGGCGGAAAGCCTCTCCTACTGGTTCCGTTCTCCCTCTCAATTAGCCACCTAAGCCACTTCGAACAGGTTCGCGCAGTCCTATCACGACACAAAAAAGAACACACGCCCCCAAGCGTGTGTCCCTACTTATGCTTATTATTCAAATCATGTTCATTCCACTACGACCATTTCATCTAAATATGCTTCCACTTCTTCAAACCCAATAGTAGGGTTTTCCAGCAGGATTACATATTTCAAGCCATCCTCTTCCCATTCCAATGTACGGAATCCCTTGGTATCTATTTTTGAGCCTTTCAGTCCGCGAATCGTAATTTCTTCTTCAGCAGGCAGACCTCCGAAGTCTGTCACGTTCGACGATAGCTTAAAGACGGTTACGGAGAAAGCCGGTTCACCTTCTTTTGAATAGTCGAACGAAAACTCCTGGCGGCCTTCTAAACCATCCTCGACGGTAATCCGATCGAGCTGCAAGTCTTCCGTCTCCGGGATTTGATAGTACGCGCCAAGTTCCTTTTTCACTTCTTCCTGAGTCGTTTCATCTGGAATCATGCTTTCTTCATCAAACGCTTCGATCGTCGCGTCTTCCGGAATATCCAACACAAAGAGATCGTCCGTTATTTCCGGCTTGAAATCAATCAGGGTGTACTCTTGCGTCAGGGAGACGCCATTGCTTTCGGAGAAAGATTTTAGCACAATCCATGTTTCTTTATCGATCCACATTTCATATTTGCCGATTATCATTTTGTCATCTTTTGGTTCCGCGATAATATGAAACGTTTTGCGTCCAGCGATTTTCTCTTCTTTCCCTACTGAGAGGTCGTGCGTGTCCTTGACAGTTTCAAGAAGCATTTCGGCTTGCTCGCGTGGTGATTGATGATTAAAAGTGCGCAAACTATCTTCGTTCATTTCCATAATCATTGCCGTGTTGCTAGCCTCATCGTAGAAGGATAGTTTCTGGCCGTCATTGACAGCAGTCATGACTTCCGCATTTTCACCCGATTTCATTTCAATACGACGCTTGCCTTCTGCTGAAGCCCATTCCTTCGCTTTTATTTCATACTCATTTTCCGAAATCATTACGTATTCCCCATAGTATTCGAGTGGCCCGTTTGCTTCCTTCAACACTTCATTGATGACTTCCTTCGGTGAAAATTGGCCTTCCTCCGAGCTGCATGCCGCGAGCCCGATGGCAAAAAACAGCAGGACACCAATAGTTACAGTTGTCTTAATCCAATTCATTTTTCTTCTTCCCCTTTCCTTTCAGGCAGCCAGCAAATGACTGCTGTTCCAATGTTCTGGACAGAGGCCATTCGCACGATGCCTCCATGTTTTTCAATAATTTGTTTCGTAATGCTCAAGCCAAGACCCGTGCCGCGCTCTCCCGCTTTCGTCCTGGCTTGGTCGGCTTGATAGAGCGGCTGGAAGACTTGTTCTATTTCCTGTTGGGACAGTCCCGCTCCTTCGTTTTGGACAATCAAATACATGCCCCCATCCCTCGTCAATTCACTTTTTACAAAGTCCAAGCACCATTCAGGTATATTGTCCGGTTGAACTGCAGCAAGTCCGATGGCTCCGCCGGGCTCCGTATGGGCGATGGCATTCGACATCAGGTTGTCGACAACCCGCATCAATTGCTTGGAATTTACAATGTAGTCGCCTGTTACGTCACATGCCACCAGCAAGTCAATTCGCTTTTCCGCGCAAAGCGTTTCGTAGCCGGACACAAGCATTTCGAAAAATTCTTCCCCGTCTACGGGCACGAGTTCCATTTCATACGTGTTTGATTGCAGCAATGTGTACATGAGCAGGTCATCAAGCATCTGTCTCATATAATTCGATTTTGCGATGATGATGTCGTGGTATTCTTGCTGGTCGTGCGTTGAAGAGCCTGCCTGCAGTGCTTCTGCATAGGCCCGGATGGATGTCAGGGGCGTCTTCAGATCATGTGAAATACTGGCGATCATGAATTCCCGCTGCTGTTGTTCCGCCGCAAGCCTCCGGTTCGCCTCTTGGAGCTCTGCCCGCATGGATTCAAAGCTATCGGCCAATTCCCCAATTTCGTCATGGCGTTTCGGTATCGTTTGGACAGGCTCTCCTTTTGCAAATGAATTCATTTGTCCCATCAAAAGATGAAGCGGCCTGTTTAATTTCTGGTTGACGAGCCAGACGACAGCTCCAAACAGCAGAAGGAAAAAGGCTCCAAAGATTGCGGTCACAAACCAAGTCCGCCGTTCCACACCGGCTACCCATTCATCCCGGATCCATATAATCTCATAGACACCTACGATGTTGTTCCCTTCCCAGACAGGTTCCTTATACGAGTATCGGCCGAAGGATTGCTGAAGCTCATAAAAATCTTTATAGAGCTTTTCTTTTTTATCAAATAACAAATTCCCCTGCTTGAGCGGGTTGGAGGAATAGAGCATTAACCCGGAGCTGGTATACAATGTGATCGAAAGCCGATCCGTGGCGAGCTGTCCGACCTCCGACCAATCCGCATCCTTCTTATAGAGGGAAGGCTCCCGGACGACAGACTGCACCGCATTCAACTCGATCCAATTATCCACGTGCTCGGCCACATTGCGGTCTTGGTGATAGTTATTAATCCAGGCGAAGAGGCCATATGCCGCGCCGAGCGGCAAAAGCATGACGATGAAAAAAGAGAGAAGCAGCCATGTCCTGATTTTCATTGCGGCTCACCAATGAAGCGATAGCCTTTCCCCCATACAGTCTGGATGAAATGCGGTGTCTTCACGGGATCGTTCAATTTTTCCCGGAGTGATTTAATATGCACGGTTACAGTATGCAAATCCCCGATTTCAGACTGCTGCCAGACATGACGATACAGTTCATTCTTTGAAAAGATATGCTCGGGATTCCCGGCAAGCAGCTTAAGCAGTTCAAATTCTTTAATGGTCACCAGCACTTCTTCACCGTTCAAAAATACCTGTTCCCGCTTCCAATCTACCTTCAATCCATTTGCAAATGACGAGTGTTCCATCTCCTGCGCTTGGCCATTGTAGCGCCGCCACCTCCGCAAATGAGAAGCGACACGGGCTTTTAATTCCGCCAGGCTGAATGGCTTGGCAAGGTAATCATCCGCCCCGGTGTCCAATCCCTCGACTTTGTCTTCATCTTCCTTCCGGGCACTGATCATGATGATCGGCACATCGCTCTTCCATCGGATGTTTTGGCAAAGCGTAATGCCATCCATTTCCGGCAGCATCCAATCGACAAGCACTAAGTCGAACGCAGTCCACTGGAAATCATCCCATCCTTCCAGCCCGGTCGTCGCCCAAGTCACTGTATAGCCTTCCTGCCGAAGCGTATCCCGGATAATCCGAGCGATTTCCGCATCATCTTCCACTAACAGTAGCTGTTCCTCCATCGCCTTACCTCCTGACTCCAATGTATCATCGTTTTTCTATATCTCTCGGAACTTTATAAAAGCTTTATATCTTCCAACTAGTACCCTTGTATCCATCCTACCATTTTTGGGAGAATTAAAAAAAGACCAGCGTCCGTAGGGGCCGCGAGTCTCTTCATCTTCACTTTTGTTTGGATCTGGCCGGAGTTGCGGATACCCCATAGGAATGTCTCTCTACTCCTACTCCATCTCTCCATTTATATACTGGACAAATTGAGCGAACGACTTTTTCTCTGTTATGCCGAAACGGCTTACTTCATAATTGGACGTGCGTCGATCCGCATACCCCTCATTTGTTGTAAATCCGATAAGCAAACCGGTTTCTTTCGCTGCTTCGAGGAAGGCCTCATCATAATGCCCAAACGGATAGGCGATTGTGATGGCGGACGACAAGTGTTCTTTGTTTTTCTGTAAATCTTCCATAATCGTTTCTTTTGAAAGACCTAGTGCAATTCCGACATTCCCTGCCTCTGTCGTCTCCAGTGCATGGAGTTCGTGGGTATGCGCTTCGTATTGGAAAACGTCTCTCATGTCTGCCATCTCTGCTACGGTCAAAAACTGAAGTGGCCCGTTTGCATCAAATAGCTGCGTTCCCTGTGCCCGATCGGTACGTGAGGAAATGATATGCTGCATCGCCTGGAAACCATATTGTTTCAAGAGAGGATATGCGTATTCCTTCGACGACAGCAAGCCGTCGTCAAACGTAATGACAACAGATCGGCTTGGTACAATCAGCCGCCCCTCCAAATAATCATAAAGCTGCTCCGCTGAAAGTGTCTTGAAACGATGATCCGCTAAATAGGACATCTGCTGTTCGAAAGATTCAAGGGAAACCGTACTGGCAGTCGTAGTCATCAAGTCGCTGGGCAAAATATGGTGATAGACCAGCACAGGCAAGCCTTCATCTGGCACTACGGACTGTTTCGCTATATACCCCGGCCGCTCCCCCAGTTTAATTACATACCACTCTTCTGTCTCCTGGATCACCGGATACCGGAATCCTTCTTCGATTTGCAAAAAACGCTTACTGTGCTTGTCAGCCCGTTCATACACGTCTGTCCGTTGCACGGTTTTTACAGCAGCAAGCTGATCCACATGCGTGGATACAAGCAATTTCATCGAATCCACCGTGCCGTGCCCCTTCGGAATGAAGGCAATCATCTTTCCTACTCTTATGGAATAGTACGCTTCATCTTCCCCTTCAATTGCTACGGGCTGATTTGCTTCCAACTCCCCGATTTGAACGAGTGTTTCCCCTCGCATATAAATCGGCAAGCGTTTATCCAACGTCAGCACTCGTTCCATTTTCATCTTTTTTACTGAAGCATCACCTTGTATCAATTGTGCAAATGCTTTACCATGCGATCCATTTAGAAAGGATAATCGCGCAGAATCGCTAAACACAACCAAAAGCAAGCTGCCTAATAAGAGAATAGTAACTAGTATATGCCTGCTATTATATATTTTTCTCATACAACCACCCCCGCCATCATGTAAGCAACCTACAGACGGAGATTATGAGAAAAAGTTTCAAACTTCCTTAATAGAATTTTTTGTACAAAAAACGCCCGCTGCAATAGCTTTGCGGGCGTTCTATTTTGGATTGATTAATATATGTTATCGATACAACCTGCCCTTTGGATATGTATGGTGAGCCACTACATCACACAAAAGTAAAGGCCTATAACTTTGATGATTCTCTTTTTTAAAGCCTTTGGACAAGTAGCAACACCCTGTAGATCAGTGTTTTATTCTTTAATTCTTCTTGAGAAAACATAAATGGCAAGCACTGTTATGCCAATACCGTAACCAAGCACCCACCAGAGATGAGGCAACAGACCAACATTATTACCTTGCATAACGGCTTTCCCCATTTCGACCGAATGGACAAACGGCAAAGCATATGCGATTTTCTCAAACCAACCGCCAACAAGTTCTAAACTGAACCATGTCCCCGATAACCAGGCAGTCAGATTAGTGAGCAACGCCCCGCAAATTGCTGCGACCGCTTTTTCATTGAAGAGGCTGCCACATAACAATCCGATCCCTATAAACAGAACAGTAACTGGCAAGATGGTTATGATAGCGATTGGAATCTTCCACGTTAGCTCCATCCCGAGCAGCAGGGAAACACTATAACAAATGACGGTCTGCATAATCGCCATGGGAATGAGGGGCAGCGTGTATCCGGTGATGAAGTCCTTGGCTGTCATGGGGGTCGTGAACAACCGTGTTAATAACTCACTGACTCGATCCTTTGCAATCATTTGTGCAGAGAATAAAGTCATGAAAGACAAGCCAAAGACCGCGATACCAGGCGTTAGATTGGTGATAGAGAAAACAGCGTCCGGGATATTTTGATTAATGAGCGTCAGCAACAGCAACAGAATTATTGGAAACGCCAAGCCAAAAAACAACGTCAGCGGATCACGGATCATTTCTTTTGTAGTCCGGGAAGCAAACATCATTGTTCTCATACCGCCACCTCTTCGACTAATGCGACAAAGGCATCATCAAAAGAAGTTGAACCTGTTAGCAATTTTAATTCCTCCGCTGTTCCAGTGGCCTTGACTTCACCGGCCTTCAAAATACAAATGCGGTCTGACAAACTCTCTGCTTCTTCTAAATAATGCGTTGTCAGAATGATAGTGACCTTTCCCTTCAACTCTGAAATCACGCGCCAAAGTTCGCGCCTTGCCAATATATCCAGTCCTAATGTCGGCTCATCTAAGAATAAAATTTCCGGTTCGCCAATCAAGGCCATTGCGATGCTTAAGCGTCGCTTCCAGCCGCCCGAAAGCGTCTTGCTCCGCTGCTTCGCATATGGAGTAAGGGAGAATGCTTGCATCATGTCGGCCACTTTTCGCTTACGCTCACTTTTCGAAAAACCATGCACACCCGCCATCAGATCCAAATTTTCATAGACAGATAAATTCGGAGCAATTGCCGTTTCTTGGGGAGAGACCGCGATAACCTGTTTTACTTGATCGGACTCTTTTACAACATCATGTCCTAAAATGACCGCTTTCCCACTGGTCGGCAACAACAACCCCGACAGCATCTTAATCAGAGTGGATTTTCCGGCTCCGTTAACACCGAGCAGCGAAAACAATTCCCCTTTTTTGATCGACAATGACACGTCTCTAATCACAAGCTGATCACCATACTGTTTGGTTAGATGCCGCAATTCAATTGCTTTCATTGCGTATCCTCCTCTGGATCAACAAGGACACCCGGCGGAAAAAATCCTTGAATGTATTGTTGCGGAACAATCGCTAATCCCCGGTCTTCATCTCCTACGATAATAAGTGTATCGCCGGCTTCGATTCGGAATAGCTCCCGTGCTTTTTTCGGTATGACGATTTGTCCCCGGTCGCTCACAGTCGTTGCTCCAAAGAAATGCTTTCCTTTCGGCGGCACCGACACGCCCGCCTTTTGCTCGTCGTAGTTCACAAGATTATCAAGCGTCACATCATACAATCCTGCAAGTTGGATACAAAACTGCAAATCAGGTGTCGACTCACCTCGTTCCCACTTCGCAATGACTTGGCGGGACACACCCAATTCCTCCGCCAATTCCTCTTGTGTAAAATGATGCTGCTGTCGCAGCCGTTTCAAATTCATACTTATCATACATTTCACACCTCCTTCCTCAGTATGCTTTCATTTCTGATTATCGTCTATCAACAACGCGTAACACCGATGTTCGACTTTGTATACATCCCGACCCTAAAACCTGTAAACGGCTTTTCCCAATCGCATGCCCCAGTCAGACGCCAGTAACTCGGGGGAACCGCAATTAAACCGCATGAACGCCAATAAGTCGGGCTGAACGCCAATAACTCCAGACGAACGCCATTAACTCGGGCTGAACGCCAATAACTCCGGACGAACGCCATTAACTCGGTCTGAACGCCAATAACTCCAGACGAACGCCATTAACTCGGACTGAACGCCATTAACTCCAGACGAACGCCAATAACTCAGTCTGAACGCCATTAAAGCCAGACGAACGCCAATAACTCCGGACGAACGCCAATAACTCGGACTGAACGCCATTCACTCCAGACGAACGCCAATTAATCCAGACTTACGCCAGTAAGTCGAGGTGTACGTCTGGCTATACCATTTTTCTCAGCCTTACCTGCAGATAAAAAAATCTTTATGACAACCGCCGTCCCGATCGCTCCTGCAATTTGACGGACCGTATTGTTGACGGCTGTACCGTGTGTAACCAGTTTCTTCGGTAACGCATTAAGGCCCGCACATCGGCGAGCCCATTCGGCCTTTACTGCAATACTAAAATTTGGAACATTACTTCATATACTTCGCCACTAACTCATAGCATCTGTCTCTCGTTAAACTCGCTTGCACCGCTACATACTCCAAGGATTCCATCGAGCCGCGTTGATAAGCGAGCGATGCCTTTTTGGCTTTCTCATCCCGTTGTTGAATCCATTCCCGCTGCTCTTTTCGTAGTTGTTCCATCTGTTTAGATCTGATCTGTTCCTGCAGCAACCCGTAGATATGGTTCAGTTCATTGTTCCATTTTTCAAACCGCTCCGTTTCTTGGTTCTCAAGCTCTACAGTCGTCGTACCCGCTTCTCCGTTCCGATCTTCCTCTTCCATCTCATTAAGTTTCGTAAGGTACTGCTCTTTCGTCAGCTCCTTATTTTCCATATCAGGCTTCTCATTGGACGGTTTCGTCTCAGACTCTACTTCTTCACTGGAAGCATTGTCCGAAATCGAGTCAAGTTCATTTTGTGTTTGTAGCGACGTGTCATCCGGTTTTGCAGTTGGCTCCTCCGAAGTGTCCCCGCATGCCGTTACTATCCCTAGGCTCACTGTCAACAGTATCATCGAAAACGCGCGGTTCTTTTTCACTTGCAAAACGACCTTTCTTTTTCTAGGATGAGATCTTGTTTACATTCTAAAGAGTGTGCTTTACAAGTTCAATGATCAGGGTTTATTAAAAAACGCCATTACAATATGGCGCTTGTCCTGCTAGTTCGTTGAATTGATTTCATACAGATAATAAATATAATCCGTCGGGACACCCGCCTCTCCTTGCTGGCGAATCATCGCGGATATATTCCCCCTGTGATAGGTGCCATGGTTGACGACATGATGAACAAGCTCAGCGAGATTTGTTTCCAGCCGGCCATACTGGGGATGCTCCGGGAAGACTTCCTTCTCCATGTCGCCTACTTCAGCGAAATATGCCCGGTATGTAGTAGCCGATTCTCCAAACAGTGATTCTATCGTATCCAATCGCTTATCGCCAATCTTCTCTTGCGCTTCCCGCATGGAAGCTTGAATGACATCCATCGCCTTGCCCTGCATTACTCCTAGCCAGATTGTGTCCGTCATGAAAATATGGACCAGCGTATCCGCGATAGACGGAAACACACTTTCAATCTTTCGATCATAGACCTCCTTCGGCAGTTCCCTCAATCGAAAAAATAGGCGATTGTTCGCCCACACATGGTAATCATACATTTGTACAGCAGGGTGCTTTTTCATCACTCATCGCTCCTTCTGATTGTGTTCCTACCTTAGTATTTCGCATTGATTGGCAGAATCCTTTATTCTCGAGTCTGTTTTTTTATTCGCCAGGTTCAAGAACTGTCTACCAAATAACAAAAGGATTGGAAATCAATTTGATGTCCAATCCCTGTGAGTTACCCATCTTTTTTTAATCAAATAAACAACAAAACCTATCGCTGACGGAATCAAAAACAGAATAGGCATACTCCAATCAATCACTAAATCGATATTCTCAGATCCGAAGTAGATATACGAACGAAGTAAGCGAAAGGAAAACAGTATCATAATAATGGCGAGTATGAGCGTGAGTTGTAAAATGTACTTTTTCGCTGATAGTACTGTGATTGTAAGGGGCAGGGTAGTTAGAATGCATAATAAAACAAAGAACCTTCCCTCTCCATCTGTATAATTTGGAGGGCTGTTGACTGTGATCATGAGCCGAAAAATGACAGTAATTAAAAACATAGCCACACTAAACCAAGCGCTGATTATGAATGCGATATTCCTTACTATATTTTCTCTCATCGCGGCCTCTCTTTTAATATTATTAATTATACATATTTTAACATTACGCCCTTACAATGTATATTGATAACTGCTGTAATCGTACATCCTTTCACCGAGACAAGTCCTTGGTTAGTCTTTCGCGTTTTGAGGCTTATACAGATCCTTCAATAAAATCTCTTCCGTTCTATCCTTATACTTAATATATAGTTTATCCTTCTCTGTCAGCTTCCGTTCTTTCCCGTTGTAAAGTAACAATGTGTTTTCATCCACAAAGGTGAATGATACATTACTGCCATCTTTCGTGAGAGTAGAAACCTCCGAGAAATCATTCCACTTTTCATAAACAATGATCATATTATAGTCCGTTCCGGAGTGTTCGATTGGCAAGAGAAACCGATTATCGTGTTTCGTTTGAAAAGATAACGTCACTGTTTGGTTATGCTGGTTGACGTTTAGCTGTACATCGTCTTCATCTGCAATCCACATATGGACAAAGAGGATGTAACAGCCAATCCCAATCGTCAAGAAGACAGCTAGCAGTGATCCAACAATCGTAAAAATCTTCTTCTTATTTCTCGACTTCACCTTTTTAAAATAGTCGATATTTCTCTTCTCTTTTATTTGTTCCTCCGTCTGTTCCACTGACAACTCCTCTTGCATTTCATTCAGATATTCACGGCAATCCTCGCACACTCTCATATGTTCTTCCATTTGCCGATTCGTTTCGTCACTCGTCAGGTTTTCAATATAACTCGGTACCAAATCTTTAAAAACGTGATGATTCATCTGTCCGATCACCCTTCCGTATTTGTTGTTTTGCGCGATAGAATGTGACACGCGCCCAGTTTTCGGTCTCTCCAAAAATAGAGCCGATTTCCTTGAAAGATAAATCCCCTAATAACCGGAGATACAGGATTTCACGTTTCACTTCATCAAGCTGATGCGCCAGTTTGAAGAAATGTATTTTGTCTTCGTTTCGAAAATATTCCTCTTCCAACGTATGTGACACTCTATCGTCCTTGAGTGAACCCAGCAGCTGGTTCTTTTTCTTCTGGCGATTCACTTCTTGCAGCCACATGTTTTTGGCGATGGAGCATAACCAGGTGGAAAATTTCGCTTTTCCGTCAGGACGAAAGTTATCGATTGACTTAATGGCCTGGTAAAACGTCTCTTGTGTTAATTCCTCCGCAGCCTCGCTATCCTTTGTAAGGGTCACTAAGTATCGAAAAATAAAGTCTCCGTATTCTTCATAGATCTCTTCTTTTTTCACTATGTACCTCCTCTCACTCTCAGACTTACGTTCAATCTGTTCTATGAAAAATTGAGACTTTGAAAGTCAAATCATCTATATATCATGAAACCTATCAATTCGTTACAATGTTTTTTTGTTTTTATCCTCTACGTTCAATAAAAAAGCTGTAACCAAACTCTTTTCATCTAGAGTTTGTTCACAGCTTGTACATTTCATATAAAAGTAGCTGCTTCATCTTCCAAAAGGACACACATTTATCCAATTCATCATAGCACAATATATCCGCCTCCCCGCCCCTCTCCTCCATCGAAAGTCGTAGAAAAGTTCAAGCTTTTCTACGAGGGAAAGATTTCTTGCCATCGATATACTTTGGATAGCAAGCAAATAAAGGAGAGATTGATATG
Source organism: Sporosarcina sp. AD_1 (assembly GCF_057373025.1). Classification (NCBI taxonomy): domain Bacteria; kingdom Bacillati; phylum Bacillota; class Bacilli; order Caryophanales; family Caryophanaceae; genus Sporosarcina; species Sporosarcina sp. AD_1. Next base: position 33,890 of record NZ_JBPVIR010000006.1, on the reverse strand, counting down.
AAAAATAAAGTTGTCATGATCACAGGTGCATCAAAAGGGTTAGGTAGAGCATTGACGTTAGCCTTTGCAAAAGCGGGGGCAAAGCTGGCCATCTGCGCCCGAACTTCAGAAAATCTGCAGCTGGTAAAAAAAGAAGCGGAGCTGTTTGGAGCGGAAGTGCTGGCGATAACCGCGGATGTATCGAATGCACGGGATGTGGAACGGTTCGTTGCCACGACGGAAAATGCGTTCGGCCGGATTGATGTATTGATCAATAACGCATCCATTTTAGGGCCTAGCCCGATGCCGATGCTTCTTGACTATCCTGAAGAGGATTTTGCCGAGGTACTGCGGGTCAATGTCGTGTCCGTATTTTCAGTCGCAAGACGCGTCCTACCTGGCATGCTCGAGCGAAACGAGGGTTCCATCATCAATGTCACTTCGGAAGCTGGCCATACGGGCTATGCCGGCTGGGGAGCGTACGGCATTTCCAAATTCGCGGTGGAAGGACTCACGGAGACTTGGGCGGATGAGCTGCGCCATACGAATGTGCGCGTCAATATGGTCGACCCTGGGGAGATGAACACAGACATGCATCGGTTAGCCGTTCCCGACTGCGATTATCCATTAGCAAACCCTGAAGATGTCGTGGATGTGTTTCTCCACCTCGCTTCAAGTGATTCGTCTGAGATCCACGGGCAGCGTCTGGAATCCCAGCCGGAAGGTGAAGCATGATGGCCGTCAAATCATTGGATTTTCACCTGCCGGATGAACTAAATGCTTCCCACCCTCCTGAAAAAAGGGGCTTGCGAAGGGATCATGTCAGAATGATGGTGCTGAATCGGACAACGGGAGAAATTCAACACGACCGATTTGATCATGTACTGGATTATCTACAACCGGGCGATCTGGTCATTTTAAATAACAGCCGCACGATACCTGCCGTCTTGCAAGGGAAATGGTCACGGCAGCAAGAGCTATTAGGAGCACAAGTGGAAGTCCGATTGGCACGCCGAAGAAATGAAGATACATGGGATGCATTGATCATTGCGGGACCTATCCAACCCGGTGATACCTTGCATTTTTCAGCGGATTTATTGGCTACCGTTATCGAAAACCGGGATGCTTCCCCGCTAACCACTATTCAGTTTTCCAAAAAGGGATCGGATTTGTTTCAAGACATATATTCTCTCGGCGAGCCGATCCGGTATGAATACATTCAGGAACCATGGGAATTGGATAGCTACCAAACCGTGTTCGGCAGCCATCCTGGATCGGTTGAAATGCCGTCAGCCGGCCGGGCGTTCAGCTGGGAGCTCCTCTTTTCCTTAATGCAAAGAGGCGTCGAAATCGAGTATATTCAATTGCACACGGGATTGAGCTATTTGCTTGATGACGATTACGAGCAGTCGCCGGAGGACAATGAAGAAGACTATCATATTTCCGAGGGTACTATGCAGAAGATTTTGCAGGCAAAGGCTTCCGGGAACAGAGTGATAGCCGTCGGGACAACAGTCGTGCGAGCTCTTGAAAGTGCTGCGCTGACGAACGCGCTGTCCGGCGTAACGAATCTATATATTAACCGCCATTACCCTTTGCAGCTGGTCGATGGGATGATAACCGGCCTGCACGAACCAAAGGCCAGCCACTTGGAGATGCTGTCCGCTTTTGTTTCCGAGAATCATTTACAAGCTGCCTACGCGGAAGCCATCAAATCACGCTACTTATGGCATGAATTCGGGGACATGAATCTAATTATTTGAGGGGGTTGGTCGTATGCACTTCCATCATTACGGGTTCGGCGTGAGAAACCTTGACGAAGCGATCGCCTTTTATCAACAGCTACTCGATTTTGAAATAGAAACCCGATTCACTTTTATGGAGGAAGCGATTGTGTTTCTAACCTCAGGAGATTTCCGGATTGAATTGATTGAAACAGAAGAAGACGAGAATACAATCCATTTTTGTTTTGAAGTGACCAATCTTCAGGAAGTGATGAGCCGGTTGGATAAAATGAAAAAGATCGAAGGCCCCTATCAACTTCACAACGGATGGAAAACCGTTTTTTACGAAGGACCCCATCGAGAAATCATAGAGTTCCTTCAAACGGCAAGTACAGTATAATGGATGTATATTAAGACGGCTGGAGGGAAATGGAATGTCTGGAGAAGCACCATATGAAGATATCACCGTTTTAAAAGAAATCGCCGAGCTTTTAAACGAAGGAACGGATACGAAGACAGTACTCTCCGGCGTTCTACAAAAACTTCTTCAGGTCACTGGACTGCAAACCGGCTGGATCTTTTTGATCGATGTACGCGGCAGGCACGAGCTCATCGCAGATGTCGCGTTGCCTCCTGCTTTACTGAACCATAATAAATTGAGATTGTGCCAGGGGAAGTGCTGGTGCGTCAATCGATATAATAACCATGAACTAAATAAGGCGACGAATATTATCGAATGTAAACGCATTGAGGATGCGATGGCAGAGGAGGCCGGCAACACATGCGGGCTTACCTATCATGCCACCGTTCCCCTTCGTGCTGGCGAGGAACGGTTCGGCATCTTAAATGTCGGCTCTCCCTATAAGACGCATTTTGAAAAAAATGAATTGGCATTGCTAGAGGCAGTCGCTTTCCAAATAGGAACAGCCTTGAAGCGTATCAAGCTCACGCATAGAGAACAGGAAACCGCATTGATTGCCGAGCGGAACCGGCTGGCACGAGATCTTCATGATTCCGTGAACCAGCTGCTATTCTCCTTGAGCCTGACAGCAAGAGCAGGCGTGGAGATGACATCCGAGGAAGATGTAAAGCAAACCTTCCGGTACATACAAGACTTGACCCAGGAAGCTCTTGGGGAAATGCGGGGATTGATCTGGCAATTAAAACCGCAAGGACTTGAAAACGGTTTAGTGAGCGCTCTCGGCAGTTATGCTGAAATGATCGGCCTTTCCATCGAAACGAAGATGACCGGGGCCGTCAGTTTACCAGGCAAAGTCGAGGAAGCACTGTGGCGAATCGGACAAGAGGCGCTCGCCAATTGTAAAAAGCATGCCAGCACGAATGCAGCCGTGCTCTCCTTCCAGGCGGGCGAAAATGAGGTAAGGATGACCATTCAGGATACCGGATGCGGCTTTCATTATGATGAAAACTCCCCCATCCTCTCGCTCGGCTTACGCAATATGAAATTGAGGACAGAAGCATTGAATGGACAATTCAAAGTAACGAGCAGGCTTGGAAGCGGGACGACAATCCATATTCGGATTCCGTTGTAAGGAACCACTCTATGAGAAGGAGGAAAAGCGAATGAGCATCCGTATTTTAATTGTCGATGACCATCATGTTGTCCGAAAAGGGCTTGTCTTCTTTTTCCGTACTCAGCCGGATTTAGAAATCGTCGGGGAAGCGGCAAATGGAAAGGAAGCCGTTAAGCTCGCTAATTCCCTGTTGCCGGATTTGATTCTTATGGATCTCGTCATGCCGGAGATGGATGGCATCGAAGCGACGAAACACATCAAACAACAACATCCTGACATGAAAATTATGATGCTCACGAGTTTTTCCGACCAAGATCATGTCCTTCCTGCACTCGAAGCGGGTGCCTCTGGGTTTCAATTGAAGGATATCCAGCCGGATGAGCTTGTCACGTCATTGAAGAAAATCATGAACGGCGAAAACCAGCTGCACCCGAAAGCGACCTCCCATCTCATGAACACATTCACGAATCAAGGCAGGCAGGACAAAGGACGTGTCGAGGAATTAACAAAGCGGGAGCTCGATGTCCTGCAAGAAATTGCGAAAGGAAAGAGCAATAAAGAAATCGCTTCTTCCCTGTTCATTACCGAAAAAACGGTAAAAACCCATGTATCCAATGTACTCGCCAAGCTTGAGCTTGCCGATCGGACGCAGGCTGCATTGTATGCGGTGAAGCATCGGTTGGTGGATTGAACCGGTTAAGGCATAAAAGACTGGGCAGTGAAACACACCCAGTCTTACCAGCTCATTTTCTAATAGAAGAAAAAACTTTCCACAATCTCATCGTCAACAATCCTGCCAAAACGGAAATGATTACATCCCCGGCAATGCCATAAACAACTCCCACCATAATTGCTTGTCCCCAGCTAGTGTCAATCCCCATCCACGTATTAAGCGCCATATATAAATAACTGACGCCAACGAGATATACGACTGCTAACCCAGCAAGATTGGCAAAAATGAACTTATAAGCCTTCGGTTTCCTAAAACGTTCCGAAATCAACCCAACGACGAACGCCGCCACGACAAATCCGATCAAATAGCCAAACGTAGGCTGCAGGACATAACCGATTCCTCCACCTTGCGTGAAGACGGGAAGACCTGCCAGACCGGTCACTACGTAAAGAAGCTGGCTTTGGCCTCCTCTCCTGCTCCCTAACAGGCTTCCCGCCAGGAACACAAAGAGCGTTTGCAACGTGAACGGAACATAAGGCAATGGGATTTTAATAAACGCCCCGACTGCCGTTAGAGAAGCGAACAACGAGACAAGTGCCAATGAATAGGTTAGATTTTTCTTCACTTCTTCAGCACCTTCAATTCGTCCTGTCTTCTCTCAAGGTATTGCTGGATCGATTCATTCGCAATCATGATCATGCGCTGGATTTCCTCTTTTGAAATGACATAGGGCGGCATAAAATAAAGGACATTGCCAAGCGGACGGAGGAGCAGCCCTTTTTCAAGCGCAATTTTATAGATTTGATACCCCACTCTCTCTTCAGATGGAAATGGTTCTTTCGTGGCTTTGTCCTGTATTAATTCAATCGCTCCTACCATTCCGGTTTGTCGATATTCGCCGACATGAGGCTGGCCGCTGAAAACTTGTGAAGCAAGTTCCTTCATATACGCTCCTTTGTCCTGAATTTGCTTTATGTACTTCTCATCTTCGAAAATCTGCAACACTTCAAGCGCCACTCTACAGGCCAGCGGATTTCCCGTATAGCTGTGGGAATGCAAAAAGGCTTTCATCGTTTCATAGTCATCATAAAAAGCATCGTATATCTCCTCTGTCGTCATGACAACGGACAATGGCAGATAACCTCCCGTCAGTCCTTTGGAAAGGCACATGATATCTGGCGTGATACCCGCCTGTTCACATGCAAACATCGTCCCTGTCCGCCCAAAACCGACTGCCACTTCGTCCGCAATCAAATGGACATCATATTGCGAACAAAGCTGCTTCAGCCGACTTACATAACCCGGAGGATACATTTTCATGCCAGCCGCAGCTTGGATTAACGGTTCAATAATAACAGCCGACAGTTCCTCATGATGCCGCTTCAATTTTTCCTCAATAGCAGAAATGCAAGGTGTGTTGCAGCTTTCGGGTCTCTCCTGAAATGGGCATCGAAAGCAATCCGGCCCTTCCGCACGTATTGTTTGCAGCAATAGCGGCTGAAACACTTCGTTGTATAGACCGACGCCTCCGACGGAAAGAGCACCTAGCGTTTCACCATGATACGCATTGGACAATGCAAGAAAACGAGTTTTGTTCGGTTTGTTTTTTTGCTTATGATATTGAAAGCTCATTTTCAGGGCGACTTCGACCGCTGAGGATCCGTTGTCCGCAAAGAACACTTTTGTTAAGCCTTCTGGCGTAATTTCAGCTAACTTTTCAGCTAAACGCACCGCAGGCTCATGAGTAAAATTTGCAAAAATGACATGCTCCAACTGTTTAGCCTGTTCGGCAAGGGCATGGCTGATCCGTTCATTGGCATGGCCGAACAAATTCACCCACCAGGATGACACTGCGTCTATGTACGATTTGCCGTTTTCATCATATAAATAAATGCCTTTCCCACTTTTTATTACGATAGGCGGAAACTCTTCATAATCTTTCATTTGGGAACAAGGATGCCACACATGGCGTAAATCCCTTCGTTGTATATTAGAGATCATAGACTCCGCAACCTTTCAAAAAACGCATCCGCATCCTCTAATTGCAACTCTTTCAAATCTGCTGCGTTTTCCAGCTTCGGAATAAGAATTACAGGTAACCCTGTAGCCTGACGGATCGTATTGACATTATCGACTTCAAGTTCAGTACCCTCAAATGCATTACAGACAATTCCTGCGATAGGAATGCCTTTTGCCTGCAATGCCTCGACTGTTAATAACGTGTGGTTAATGGTTCCAAGTGCTGTGCGAGTCACCAGTACGACAGGCATTTGTGTTTCTTTTATGAGGTGATGAAAATAGTAATTCCGTTTCTCATCTAGCGGAACAAACAATCCACCCGCCCCCTCACAAATTACATATCCATATTGCCTCTTCAGTCTTTCGATATGCTCAAGGATACGTTTCTCATCAATGCTCGCTCCTTCTAATCTTGCAGCATAATGAGGAGAAGCAGGCTCCTTAAAGGAATAACTGTTGATGTCCTGTTCATCCAGTTCCATTTCACTGAAGGACCGATAAAACTGAGTATCGCCGTAATACGTGAGGTCCTCTTCCTCAATTAGCCCTGTCTGAACCGGCTTATAGGGCAGCACCTCCCCTTTGGTTTGGAAATAACGCATCAAAATTGTCGTCACTATTGTTTTTCCGACATCAGTATCGGTTCCGACTACCCAAAAATAGTTCGCCATAAAATCCCTCCTCAAATTTTGTGTTAACCATAACGAAATATAGGTTAACACAAATTGAGGAGGTTTGTGAATATAGTAAAATAATTTTTTTCGAGATATAAAAAAGTTTCCCACCCAAGTGAGAAACTCTTTTTCGGATATGTGTCTTCATGACCAATCAAAGTAATCCCGTTTAAAAGGCTCTCGTTTAACTAACTGTAAACAGCATCACAAGTCCCCGCCGCCGGTTCATAAAAACAATGATTCTTAAATTGTCCTGTAAAAGGTTGCCCATACCACGTCGGTGGACAAGGGGCATACGGATTAAAGTACCAAAGAGCATATTTCGCTGGATGCTCTCTCCAATACTCCAGATTTTGCTTGGCTAATCTCTTTTCAGTTTCTCTCGCTCTTTGATAAAACATATTGCCCTTTTGAACTGCTTCGAACGAATAATTCCCCCCTTGCACTTGGAAAATTACATCCTCGATGGATCGAACATCCCGAAAATCTAAACAATCCGCCACTGCCCGATTCACAATAACATTGCCGACATATAACATGCCTTGTTTCCCTTCACCCTCAGCTTCCGCCCGCATCATTCTTGCCATTAAAGCAATATCGGCATCACGGTATTTCACTCTCGGCATTCTTTCACCTCCAACTATAGAATATGAAAGCAAAACTCTAATGATACACCTGAACGAGGACCGCATAATACAGGACGGCCTTTTCTCACACCGATTTAGACAATACTCTGTTTTAAACTATCGCAATAGTGCTATTATTGATATACATTACTTACTAGGGGGAATCTGACATCTATGAAAAAATTTTATATAGCATTTGTCAGTTTGGTGAGTTTATTCATATTGAGCGCCTGCACGAGCGGGTTTGCTATTACGGAAGAGCAGAAGCAGGGGGCGGCGTATGAGGCGGCCGCAAAAAAGAAGAACGATGAACTGGAAAAAGAACCGGTGGAGCTGTCACCCTATGCCCGGAAATTAGGCGCATCTTTGACACAGCCTATTTACAGGGAGATAGCATCTAACGGAGTCGTGACAGTCGAAGGGACAATTGAGCAGCATGAAAAATTGAAAGGTGACTATGTAGTAATTGACATTGGCTTTAACGAAGGAAAAGAACTTGGCGATTTGGTCTCTCATTATGTACCTATTGAGGACGGTACATTTAAACAGGACTTGAGGCTGTTCAATGGAAAGGGAGATTACTTGGTAAATGTCCAGCTCCCCAGTACGATTTTCGAAGAATCATTTGATGACATGACTACTTTCTCTGTCATTAATGTAAATCCAACTACGGATCATGGAATTGTCTACACCCCGTTCGCGCAAGCTGCGGATCTCTCACTCCAGGCACCTGATAGCAGGTACGTAAAAGGAAACGAAGTCTTTACACTTAAAGGAAAGGTTGATACAGCCGAAAATATTATGCTCGTACTCTTCAAGGGCGAACAATCCTGGTCACATATACTCTCTGTCAAAAATGGTGAATTTTCGTATGACGTGCCATTACCTTACGGAAAAGGAGTTCATGGATTAACAGTTTACCTACCACCAGAAAACCAGGAGAAATATTATCAACAAGGTGCTGTGGTCTATATCGACAATCAATCCGATCTCACATTTGAGCCAATCCAAAACACGACGGATGAGCGTGGAGTCCATTTTGCCTCACCCGCTAAAAGTGGCGAAGAAGCCGGTTTAACTTATCGCATTTCAGGCACCATTGACAAAGATGACCCCCTTGCCAAGGAGACGACACACCTCTTTATTGAGATAGAGAAAGACAACGAACTAGCATATTCCGTTATTCCAATCGACAATTATACATTCGACGATCAGATCTTTCTGAGATTCGGAGCTGGCACATATAATGTGACGGTCCATGTGCCGGAAGCAAGAGGCAAAGAACTGTATTATGTAAATATTGCTGAGTTTTCGGTAGTAAGTAAGGACACTGAAGATCAACGCAATCTCTTGCCGTCCAAGGGCGTCCAATCCGATGCGCCGGAAATCATTGCACTTGCAAGGGAACTTATTACCGACGAGATGTCCGATCGTGAGAAAGCGAAAGCCGTTTACGAATACACCGCTAAGAACATTTCTTATGATGTGAAAAAATGGGACGATAAAATGAATGAATGGGATGACAGTGCTTTAAAAACACTTCAGTTGAAGAGTGGGATTTGTGGAGATTATTCGTACCTTGCTATAGCTTTGCTACGTGCGTCCGGAATGGAAGCACGGTATATCGTAGGAACAGCTTTCAATGGTTACACCACGGATTATCATGCCTGGGTGGAAGTGAAAGTGGACGGAAAATGGCTTACGATGGATCCTACATGGGGCTCCGGCTATACTAGTGGGAATGCATTCATACCGAAGTATACGGAAGATTACTTTGATCCGACCGAGGAACTATTTAAGACGCACACACGGCTGGAAGTGAGATATTAAGCACGATGTGATGGATAACGCAGTACAACACCAAAGGATAGAAAGAGGTCTCTCCTAAATTTCGAGAGACCTTTTTTATGTGAAAGGTTCGTCCAGCTCAATCACCAATAAATAAAACCATCAAATCCTCATCAAAATACTCACCCATGAATTTCAGCGCATTTCGTTCAACACCGTAGACCTCAAATCCCAACGATTTATATAACCTCTTGGCAGATTCATTAGCAGATACAACCGTCAAGTGGATCTGTTCCAACCCCTCGCAGCTTTTCGCCCTTTGAATAAGCTCCACCAGAAGCGCTTTACCCACACCCTGCCCTCGGACTTCTGGAGCAACATACATCCCAAAAATATTCCCTTTATGACTCGTTTTCAGGTTATTGTCGCGCATAAATGTAACAATCCCTACTAGCGAATCGGTTTCATCAAAAGCCCCTAAAACAAATTTGTCTATCGCTGGCTTTATTCGCTCTTCAACAGTTTCGATTGAGAATCTCACTTCTCTCTCATATGTTGACCCGAATGCTTCCGGATTGACTTGTAATGCACGCAATCGTACTTGTTGGTACAGCTTGGCATCGGATTTGTTCAAGACACGAATATTCATGAGCCATCCCCCTTTATCCAGTTTCACCTTTCTCTACTAAGCATCCTGACTTGCTACGATTCACAATCACATTGACTGTTTTGAACTCGCAAAAAGCATGGCACCTTGTGCAACCATATAGGGAGCTTCCTGCGCTTTGTGGATTGAGCACGCGTCCCAGAGATCTGGAAGAGTATTCGTTTTTGCAACTTGTAACGCGGCTTCATAATAGCCTTTGTATGGAAGGGTTCCGCCACCTAAAATAATCTTGTTAGGATTCAAAAGGTGAATAATCGTAGAAATGCCTATCCCTAAATATCCACCTGCTGAATGAATAATTTCTTTTATCGATTCATCCTCTTCCTCTAGCAGCGTATGTACTGTATTGGCATCGACCTTGGCTCTCGCGAGAATGCTCGCTCCACTTGCCAGCTCATCTAACTTTCGAATGCCCTCATTAGTAGGAATCGGCATACTGCCCAACTCGCCGGCCCACCCTTTACATCCTTTGATAAATTGCCCATTCAGCTTCATGCCCATCGCTATACCCGTCCCCACCATCAGAACCACAAGATCGGGGTTGTCATCTAAAGAAGCCTCTCGTACAAGGGCTGCCTTTACATCATTAATCATATAAACACGCTTGTTAGTGAATCGTAGAAAATCAGTATCCATCCCTGCAAGATGCGGGAGAACATCTGACAAAACAACCGTGTTCTCATTTTCAACTAATCCGGGTACGGCAATGCCTATGCTATCCACGTTAAAAGGCAAATCGTTGAGAAAGCGTACTATTTCCTTTTGTATCTTCTCGGGTGTGCAGTCTCTTCCCGTTGGAACGGGTCTGGAGATTCTTTCACCATTGTATTCAGCTAGCATCAACATTTTTGTACCGCCAATATCAATTCCTATTGCTGTCATCGTTGCTCGTCCCCTCACCAGCTTTTTAAAACAACTCCACTCCAACTTGTTTATAAAATTTAACTTTTATCCTCTCTTCTTCCCCCACATATATGATCATCGTTTTGTCATCTCTTTTTATCCTAGTTACATTATTAAAATCACCTGTAAATACGATAGAATCATTAAATGTGATACTTAAACTGCTCGTTTGTTGATAAACATCTAAAGTTAAAATGACCTTGAAATTTTGATCATCTTTATAAGTATAAATTAACACTCCATCATCTATATTGCCTGTTACACTCACTGGCTCACTTTGAAAAAGTTCGAGTAGATCATATACATCATACTTAATAAACATTGCGTTCATCCTTTTATCAATCTAATACCATTTGAGGGTCCTCTCTCAACTATCCTCTATTTATATAAGTCATACTCTAATTTTTCCTCATCCCAAACAAGGTCGTGATCATCTATATGTACATGCCATTCAGCACCTTTTAAAACATTTCGAATATCTGCAAGTAATGAAGCCCAATGATCTACCCCATCAAAAATGGCGTCTTCACTATTATTCGGCAGTTCAGTTGAACCCTCAAAAATCACATCAGGCTCCGTCGGATTTTTTGGATCATAGATAGAAAAACTTGCCCAATTATGACCTTCTCCACCATTTACATATTCATCTATTTCCTCATCTACGGAGTACGTTACCAGTAATTGATTAATTGCCTCTTGATCCGCTTGAGTAAGTTTTTGTGTACGCCTTGCTGTGTAATAGATGGAAACACTCATATTGAAACTCCTCTCTACACCTGACTTTTATTTTGTATCCACTCCCTAGCTTTTTCCCCAAACAAGATTATTGAATTCTATGTAGTACCTATATTAATGCTTTTAATTAACTTATCTTTTAAACCTTCTCTTGGTTTAATGGGTATCCTGATAAATCAAAGCCTCTAAAATCGATTTCATCAACACTTAGCTTTGCATCTTGATTTTCCTAATGTTTCAATCCAAGTTCGAGGTGATTTTAGTCGTTCTATTATCTCCATGTGGTTATATATTTCCAAATATTACCACTCCTTTATGGATACCAAATTGCCTGTTCTGAAGCCCCTGCTTGGTCCCGAGTTAGTATCTTGCATCCTACATTATGTCCCCGAACAATATCTTCATTTACCTTTATATATTTTTGCAGTTTGCTACCAATTAAAAATCGAATTCTATCTCATTTCCCTCATAATCTACTAACAATGAACCTTCTTTCAGAACATCCATAATCCAGTCTTTAAAACCCTTCCAAGTGCGGGAAATGGACTTGCTTTCAGTGTCCCATTGAACCACTACAGCATCTTGACCATTGCTTGTGTTTAAATCGAAACAAATCAAATCACCATAATTAAGATCTGCAATAATGAACAAATTTTTTGTCATACCAGGGGGTCTACGGTCTGTCCGAAATGATTCATTGATGTATGAAACGCCCTTTTTCTTTGAGCCTAACTCAGGATAATAAATCTCTGAAAGTACAGTACCAGGAAGAAATAGTTCCCCACCATTACAAACTTGTAAAAAATCCTTATAAATTTTTGGGAATTTAATGTTCAATACTTTTTCTACCTGTTCGATATGATAAATATCTACACCAGGATTTAGTGAATGAACATGATTCGCATACTTAGTAATCTCTTCGAAAAAAGGCTCTAAAACATTAATTTCACTGTATACCATCTTTAATCCTCCTTCATCTTCCGATATATTGCAGATAACTTGTATATTTTAATCTTAAACAAAAGAGCACTCGTGTCCTTAAACAGACAATCGATTGCTCTGTAAATCTTAGAATTAGATAACAGGCATACGATTTACTTCGTCACTGTTAGTTTTGTATATGCCCTATTTGTTGATCAAACCATATATTTATTAACACAATAACCCTTCTCGGTATAAAAAGATTTTATATTAGGTACTATTATATGTTGGATCAAAAAAAATAGCTGGTAGGAGACCGGTATAATACCGTCTTCACACCAGCCAATCAGTCTAATTAAGATTTTTCATTAACTCAAAAAAGCCGGCAACTGTTTCAACCATTCTTCAAAGTTATTAGCTTCTTTATCTATAGTATTTTCTTCATGTGAATAATAGTAAACTCCTGTGTTTGGACACTCATTAGAAAGAAGGCAGAAGTAGTCGCCATTACCTATACTATAAAATGGAATTAATTCTCTCTTCCAATTTCCCTGTTTGATTTCAAAGGCATAGGTAAATTCAATAAATTTTGCTTACTAATTCTCAATTCTATTGCTTCACCCCATGTAGTTGGCTCACCTTTCCTTGTAGTGAATCTTTCAATCAAGTGTTCAGGTAATAGGTCATCAGCATTACGAACAACTGCTTGAACGTCAATTCCAGCAGCTCTAGCTGCAACAACACGAGTATTATCTATAGTCGTAAGACCACCATCAGACATCCTAACAACATCAATTGGATCTCCTACTCAACCATTTCTAGCCATACTTTCAATTATTTCTTGAGAACCATTTACAGAATTCTGGCTAAATCTGATTTCCTTATGATTATGATTAAGTGTACCCTTAATTTCAACATCCACATTCTTCTTCGTATCAACCTTAACATCACTAACTCCACTTTTACTAGGTGCAGAAATATCCTTCACTACATACGGTTTATTGAATGTAAAGTTACTTGGCGTACTATAATGGTAACCGTTTGCCACTAATAATTCATATTGAGGTTGAGCTTTGCCTATATCCATTGGCAAGTCATCCATCTTTCCTAAATGGAATTGCGTTTTGCTAAGCGGGGTGTTTGATGACGTCTTGGTAAACTGGCGTATAGATGGACTTCATCGCATCTGTGCTGAACACATTTTTAACTTGTTTTACATTGGTTGTTGATTTATAGACCCATTTCCCGCCAGTGCTGAACCATCCTGCAACAGGAATCATTCCCCCAACAGAAAGGGCCGCGTTTACTGTATCCCCTCGCACGGCATAGATAATTGCATTTAATCTATCCGCTGGTTCACCAATTACAGGGATAAGCCCTACCAGATCTAATCCAAACTGAAGATCATCCACCCAGTTGTTTTCTTCGGCTACGGTAGCTGTAATGATCTCTTCTTCCTTATACTCTACATGGGGAACAACCTCATAGAAAATGCTTGAGCCTACCATATACTCCTAAAATCAACACTCTTAAATGCTAGACAATCTTTTATGCTGGATCAACAAAAATTGGCTGGCATGAGACCGGTAATATACCGTCTCACACCAGCCAAACAGCTGCGTAAAAAAACTCTAACTATCAGGAAAATGTTAGAATTGTATATTTAGTTCTTCACGGATTGCTTTTTCTAAGATAATACCTTTTCTTTATTAGAAGCATTGATTACACCAAATAATGATTTGTGTGGTATTTCGAACTTGAAATTTTCGACTCTTTTTTAACAATCCTTGTTATAATAACTCATAAAAAATCTAGTAAATGATCTTTTATTCCTTCTTCTGTTATCATACTTTCTATATCATGCATTTTCTCGAGCCCTGATGGTTTAGTGAATTATTTTGAGAACTGTTCTACTAAAAATGTATAGAAATTTTCATATTCATTTATTCCATCCTCATCATCTTGCTCCCAGTCTATAACGGGACATTCATTGTTGGCTAATCTTGAAGTATCAAGACAATAAACACCGGATCCGTAGTTCTGTATTACAACGAACTCCATTGGTAAACCATATTCTCTCCATTCTTCTGTTTCTCTTACACAAGTTGGGACCTCGCGAAGTCCGCCTCCAAAAATCTCTATCCCAAAAACTCCTCCAGTTCCATATTCCCTCAAAAACCATTTATAACTTTCTGGCAACTTTACATTAAGCCTTTTCTCAATGTCACTAATTTTACTATCCTCTAAAGCCCCAACAAAAAACTTTTTAGGTGCGTTATTTATTAATTTAATGACTGCCTCTTTATTCAAAGCTAGCATCCTTCCTTATTTATTTGGATCCTTAAGAAGTAGACTGGTATAATACCTTGTTCATACCACCAATCTGCTTAATAAAAGATAATATTTATTGCTCTAATAGAATATCAATACCTTCATTATTTACCAGCAATTCCGTTAGAGATGGTGCAATAAATACTACCTCTTCAATGTCTAAATCTGCGAATCTATTCTAGTAGATGCCAAAACCACACCCTAATGCTCCCCAGATCCGGATATACATTTGATTGCTAATATTAATTTCAACATCTGAAGCTTGCTGAATTATATTTATATAATCTGTAGGTATATATATTGTCGAAAAATCTTGAAGTTCTTTAATTTCGTCATCTTTCGAAGGGGATTTTCTAGCATCAATTGTAAACTCACTACTTAGTTGTTTTCTTCGGCTACGGTAGCTGTAATGATCTCTTCTTCCTTATACTCTACATGGGGCACAACCTTATAGACTAAATTAAACACTCTTAGGAATTAAATGAGTTTTATGCCAGATAATCTTCTATGTGGGATCAACAAAAACCGGCTGGCATGAGACCGGTAATATACCGTCTTCACACCAGCCATCAGCTGCGTAATAAAAACTCTACCTTAGAGCAATCTAATCACAATCCAGGTTTATGTTTTATTTCTCGTATACTAATCGTTTAATAAATCTTCGTCTAAAAAGAGCTCGATGTCGTCCATATTCACATTATTCGTTCTTTCATGAAGTGAAAATCTATGAATGAATTCATAAAAAGTATTGGCTATTAGATAATACCTTTCTTTTCCGTTTTCTCCAGTCAGTTCGCCTTCATGATACCAATAATAAATCCGCCCCCGGTATTTACCTTTTAATCCAAGACATATTATATCGCCACCATTTGCATCTGCAATAGGCATTAACATATCTCCTAAAGTAGATTTATACGTATTAATAATCGGTTCAATATCATATGCATTATTTGTAATACCATAAAAACCACCTATAGTATCAAAACCATCTTTTGGTGTTACAGGAGTAGCTTCGATTGGTTGGTACATTCTATCTTCTTTAATAAAACATCCTCCATAATTAAGTAAAAACTCCTTGTAATCTAACGGTAAGTCTATGTCGTACATTTCTTCAATTTTTTCAATTGATTTATATGCATCTTCTTTTTTAGGAATATTCATTTCCGAATCAATTATTTCATGTAATAATTGCTTTAACATTTCGTTCATTTTGGTTTTCCTCCTCTTAAATCTGATGCCGAACCTATGTGTGGTATATTAGCGTGTAAATCGGTTGGAATTAACTCAATTTCAGTAGGACTTTTATGATGAGGTGTCAAGCCTTTTTCCTTTAACCAGTTCTTTGCTTGATTCTGTGATTTAAATCCTTTTAATTGCTTAATCTTTTCATATACTAAACTAAAATCATTATTAGATCCATCTAACATTCCTTCCTTAAATTTAATTGAACCTTTACTCCAAGGGGTAAAGTTGGGTCTACCCTCAATAAACTCTACACCTTTTCCATTCGTTACACTCTTAACCTCAGGTTTATCAGAATACCATTTCCCATTACCAGGTTCCCCATCCCATTTCCCATCTGTTCTAGGCAACCTTGTTTTTGGATTATCTATACCCTTCGTCTCAACATCCACACTCTTCTTCGTATCAACCTTAACATCACTAACTCCACTTTTACTAGGTGCAGAAATATCCGTTTTTACTAACGGCTTATTGAATGTAAAGTTATTCGGCGTGCTGAATTGATAACCATTTGCAGTTAATGGATTAAATTGATGTGGAGATTTGCCCATATTGAATGCAACGTTATCTAGCTTTCCTAATTGATAATTATTAGACAATAAATCAAGGTGATTCTGAGATTTGCTTAGCGGGCTATTGATGACATCTTGGTAGATTGCGTATAGATGGACTTCATCTTATCTGTGCTTACCACATTTCTAACTTCATATAGATTATTTATTCTTTTGCCCATCCTTGTACCTGTGCTTACCGTTCCTACAACAGGAAGCATTGACCCGAGAGAAAGGGCTGCATTTACTGTATCCCCTCTTCCGGCATAGATAATTGCATTTAATAGATCCGCTGGTTCACCAATTACGGGGATAAGCCCTACCAGATCTAAGCCAAACTGAAGATCATCCACCCAGTTGTTTTCTTCGGCTACGGTAGCTGTAATGATCTCTTCTTCCTTATACTCTACATGGGGCACAACCTCATAGAAAACGCATGAGCCTACTATATGTCTCTAAACAATAACCCTCTTCGGTATGAAATGTTTGATCAAAAAAATGGCTGGCAGGAGACCGATACAATACCGTCTTCTTACCAGCCAATCAGCTGCGTAATAAAAACTCTAACTTTTAGTGGTGTAGTTCAATGGCATATTACCAATCAAGGTTTTAAGTATCTATGAACTATCTTTTATTGAATAATAATTAACAATTAAAATAAGCCTCCAAGAAATCAAAAAAAGAAGACCATGTTTCTTTTAAATCTCCTTTTAAAAGCAATTCATCTCCACCCTCAAAATCAACTATATAAACTTTATCTGTTTCAGTATCCAGTACTAATACGGCATTTGCTGACATTTCACTTAAAACAAGATATTGCTTAGGAAAACCATGTTCTTTTCTAGAGATAATAGTATATGATTCAATATTATTTTCTTCATCTGCTATATCTAGTAATTCAAAGGGTACATGTTCTTCCCAAAAAGGTCCGGCATACTGGAGATAAAATTCTTGGAAAGTATCTGATACGCTTACACCTAGCCTTATTAAAGCATCCTGTACTAGATTGCTATCTTCCCGTTTATATATTTCTTCGCCTAAAATTTCATCTAATCTCTGCGGCAAAATGCTCATATTATTTTCCTCCTAAAGCTTCTTCTCCTCGTATTTTCCAATAATTAATAGAATCTACTTTTTGAAATGCACTTCTAGTTGTCTCATCCATTGGATAAAATGGGTTTAATTTTCCTTTTTAGGGATGCAACTGAGCCTTTTTAGCATTACTGATATTATGGTACCTCGTAGAAGCTTCATATAATGGTCCCACACCTTTTTGTTGTGAATGATGCAAAGTTGCAACACTTCCTGCATCATCGAGAATAGGAGCAAGACCATATTTCGCAGCTGCTTCAGCATTCGTTAACCCGCGGCCTTTTTTAGCACCTTTTGTTCGGACCATATCCCAATAAATATCTTCTCTTTGATATACTTTGTAAGTAAATCCTGTGCCATCTTTACCTGCATTATACTCTACACTCCGAGTAATATATTTTTTATCACTATAGTCCTTAAGATGTTGATAAGTTTCTTCACCCACACCCTTAGTTGCAACCTCCACATTCTTCGTATCAACCTTAACATCACTAACTCCACTTTTACTAGGTGCAGAAATATCCGTTTTTACTAACGGCTTGTTGAATGTAAAGTTATTCGGCGTGCTGAATTGGTAACCATTTGAAGTTAATGGATTAAATCGATGTGGGGGTGTGCCCATATTGAATGTAACGTTATCTAGCTTTCCTAATTGGTAATAATTATTAGACAATAAATCAAGATGATTCTGAGATTTACTTAGCGGACTGTTGATGACATCTTGATAGATTGGCGTATAGATGGACTTCATCGCATCTGTGCTGACCACATTTTTAACTTGTTTTACTTTGGTTGTTGATTTATAGACCCATTTCCCGCCTATGCTGAACCATCCTGCAACAGGAAGCATCCCCCCAACAGAAAGGGCCGCATTTACTTTATCCCCTCTTCCGGAATAGATAATTGCATTTAATAGATCCGCTGGTTCACCAATTACAGGGATAAGCCCTACCAGATCTAAGCCAAACTAAAGATCATCCACCCAGTTGTTTTCTTCGGCTACAGTAGCGGTAACAATCTCTTCTTCCTTATACTCTACAGCGGGCACAACCTCATAGAAAATGCTTGAGCCTATCATATACTAGAATTAGCTCAACTCAGAATGAAATTAGGTTGTTTTCTTTATATAAATTGGCTGGCATGAGACCGGTACAATACCGTCTTCACACCAGCCAATCAGTTGCATAATAAACTCATTTTTTAATTTAATCTTCTTGGTAACGAACCATATCATATGGATAGTAAGGAACATCCTTTAAAATATGGTCATCTAATTCTAATATTTTCGCAATAGCTCCACTTTCAAAGCAAGATGGCTCAATATAAAATAAAAAACCTTGAGAGACGTCGAGTCCATCAAGGTATAGTTCAGTTGAGCAAGGTCTTAAAACATCTAAAATACTTTCACACAATCCGCCATAAATTAAATAACTTTAATTTCATGAAATTCCATGCCTGTAAATTTATTATTCTCAACTTCTTTTTTAAAAATATCTGAAACAAAAACAGGAATTTCCTGTCTATTACCTAATTTGAAAATATCACTATTGTCAACTTTACTTTCATAAACTGCATACTTTCGTACATTATATATCGTCCCGACACTTTTAGTCTGCATTTCATGGTAATCAGATTCTTTTAAGCAAAGCGCATCAACGACTTTAAGTATATTAGCAATAAAATATCCTTCTAAACTTTCTCCACTGTTCAACTCAATAACTTCAACTGGAAAATACTCAATTTTTGTATTTAATGTTTCCATCAAATTCTTCATTCTTCTAGAAACTACAAACCATCCCATATCATTCGCAAGATAGTCTGTAGCGCGGTCTCCCTCACTTTTGTCATAATAAAACTTAAAACTTCCGTCCCATCTATCAAAAGTCTGTCCAATTTTAAATTCATATTGTTGAATGCCGAAATCATCTCTATAATGACACACTATGTCATTATCATCTGAAACTTCTATACTTAGTTTATAATATTTCATCTGTATCCCCTACCTATTTATTCTTTAGCCAATACTCTTTGTACAGCATATCTGGATTCTCCCTGACTTCTTTCTTCAGCCCTTCAAATAGCTCTAAAAAAATCTCTTTATCCCCTCGAGCTATAGCATCATATTCATTTATATTATCTAACACATATTCATGATAAGCGTTCGGATGTCTACCTTGATGAGGCAATAGTTCTTTATTCCAAGCTTCGTCTAATTCCAGACCATACTTTTTAGTCACATTTTCTAGCTGGTGAGTATACGTTTTACTTTTATTTGTTGCATAGTGATGAAGTTGTTTTGGCTTTTCTTTTTTAGGCTTATCTGTCCCCTTCTCCCCAACACCTACATTCTTCGTATCAACCTTAACATCACTAACTCCACTTTTACTAGGTGCAGAAATATCCGTTTTTACTAACGGCTTATTGAATGTAAAGTTATTCGGCGTGCTGAATTGATAACTTTTTGAAGTTAATGGATTAAATTGATGTGGGGGTTTACCCATATTGAATGCAACGTTATCTAGCTTTCCTAATTGGTAATAATTATTAGACAATAAATCAAGGTGATTCTGAGATTTACTTAGCGGACTGTTGATGACATCTTGGTAGATTGGCGTATAGATGGACTTCATCTTATCTGTGCTTACCACATTTCTAACTTCATATAGATTATTTATTCTTTTGCCCATCCTTGTACCTGTGCTTACCGTTCCTACAACAGGAAGCATTGACCCGAGAGAAAGGGCTGCATTTACTGTATCCCCTCTTCCGGCATAGATAATTGCATTTAATAGATCCGCTGGTTCACCAATTACGGGGATAAGCCCTACCAGATCTAAGCCAAACTGAAGATCATCCACCCAGTTGTTTTCTTCGGCTACGGTAGCTGTAATGATCTCTTCTTCCTTATACTCTACATGGGGAACAACCTCATAGAAAACGCTTGAGCCTACCATATACTCTTTAATAATCAAACCGTTATTATAGACATGGTATTTCACATTTTCGTCCACATTCTGATCGATCGTGTTTACTTTCTTCCCTTCCAGAGTTTTAAAAGTAGCGGCAGTAAGCATCGTGCCGAGCAGCTTCTCATGCTCGTTCCCCCAAGGGTCTAAGAACACTTTTGGGAATAGTTCCGTCCTGATTTCACTTCCGAACGTTAATACATTCCATTGGCTCGACTGGAAGTTTATATCTTGCACTCCTGATTGGAAAAGTCCCTCGATAGTCGCAAGCCAATTATCCATTGCCAGCAAGTCATGTTCAATGGCATTCAGTGCGAAAGTCTGCGCTGCATCAAATTCATAAAGTTGGGCGATGGTATCATCACGTTTCCGTTTGGAGTGAATGACCCCCTCCTGTACTTCACTATCATCTAAAGGGGGCAGGCCGACAATATCACTTACTTTGTCCATAATACTGTTTGCCTCATCCGTCAAACTAGCCGTGAGACGGCCAATTAGCGTAAGACCCTGTTCTAGCTCACCCTCAAGGAATTGTTCATCTATGTACCCGGATGGATCAGGTTCAAGAGAATGAAGTGCAGCTTCCATCTGAAGAAGCACTTGTTTAAACCGATTTGAAAACACCCGAAAGAAAAAAAGAAAGGGTAAATGACATTCCCGGTAAAAGGAACGAATCGCACTGCCTCCCATTCCTTTCAGCTGTTCCTCCATTTCAACGAGATCGAGCACGGCACGGTCAATCGTTTCCATTTCCGTGCTTAGCCTGTCTATCATTGTTATGTTCCGTTGAAGCCCCTCTTGAAATGGACTGACACTCAATATTTTCATTGGCTCCGCCTCATCGAGCGGTTAGAAAGAGACACGCTATAATTCTTTTTATTATACAATAATTCACTATAGGTGAACATTTTCTTCCCCTCCAGTCTTCAATTATATTACCAGTAATAATACTCCATTTTTTACAAGAAGATTATGAATATAGTTGAAAAAATCCGAAAATAACCCATACGGACTAACACGCCTATCTCTAGACTGTGACGCAAATACTATTATATAAGTAATAAAGTTATAGTTTACTCAGGTTCTAATAGTAGAGCCTGACACTCTCCATTAATGGATCTTCTTGTTTCGGTCTTGGGGAAGAAATATTAATGAAACGAAAAAGAGGCCCCTCATTAATTCAGTGAATTAATGAGAGACCTCTTGAGTTGGCATAAAAGGGGTTAGAATATCCCTTATTACATCATGCCGCCCATTCCACCCATGTCAGGCATGCCTGCTGCTGGTGGTTCTGGGATATCGGCAACGACTGCTTCTGTTGTCAGGAACATAGCCGCCACAGATGCTGCGTTTTGAAGTGCGGAACGTGTAACTTTAGTTGGGTCTACGATACCTGCTTGCATCATGTTGACCCACTCGCCGTCTGCTGCGTTGAAGCCGATGCCGACTTCTTCGCGCTTGAGGCGATCGACAACGATGGAGCCTTCAAGGCCAGCGTTTGTCGCGATTTGACGAACTGGTTCTTCAAGTGCGCGAAGGACGATTTTCACGCCAGTTGCGACGTCGCCTTCTACAGATTCCAGCAATGTTTCCACTTTGTTGTAAACGTTGACGAGGGCTGTACCACCACCGGATACGATACCTTCTTCAACTGCTGCACGTGTGGAGTTGAGTGCGTCTTCGATGCGAAGTTTGCGCTCTTTCAATTCTGTTTCTGTTGCAGCACCGACTTTGATGACT
Organism: Sporosarcina sp. AD_1; assembly: GCF_057373025.1. NCBI lineage: Bacteria > Bacillati > Bacillota > Bacilli > Caryophanales > Caryophanaceae > Sporosarcina > Sporosarcina sp. AD_1. The sequence continues at coordinate 11,724 of NZ_JBPVIR010000006.1, read as the reverse complement.
GCTACGCCGCCTGCTAGTTTCGCAAGACGTTCTTGAAGTTTTTCTTTATCAAACTCAGAAGTAGTTTCTTCGAGTTGTGCACGGATTTGGCCGACGCGAGCTGTGATTGCATCTGTTTCGCCAGCTCCTTCTACGATTGTTGTGTTGTCTTTTGTGACAACCACTTTAGCAGCGCGTCCAAGCTGGCTGATGTCAGCAGATTTTAGGTCAAGACCTAGATCTTCTGTGATCACTTGGCCGCCAGTCAAGATTGCAATATCTTCAAGCATTGCTTTACGGCGGTCACCGAAGCCAGGTGCTTTAACAGCTACCGCATTGAACGTACCACGAAGTTTGTTCACGACTAGAGTCGCAAGTGCTTCACCTTCCACGTCTTCTGCGATGAGAAGCAATGGCTTGCCTTGTTGAACAACTTGTTCAAGAACAGGAAGGATTTCCTGGATGTTTGTAATCTTTTTATCTGTGATCAAAATGAATGGGTTGTCAAGAACCGCTTCCATTTTGTCTGTGTTTGTCGCCATGTATGCAGATGCATAACCACGGTCGAATTGCATACCTTCTACTACGTCAAGCTCTGTAGTGAAGCCTTTGGATTCTTCGATTGTGATGACGCCGTCGTTGCCAACGCGCTCCATCGCTTCAGCGATCAATTCACCGACTTCTTCGTCGCCTGAAGAAATAGCCGCTACTTGCGCGATTTCTTGCTTGCTTTCAATTTCATCGGAAATGCCTTGTAATTCTTCGATCGCAGTCGCAACCGCTTTTTCGATTCCTTTACGGATACCGACAGGGTTTGCGCCAGCTGTTACGTTTTTCAAACCTTCACGAATCATGGCTTGCGCAAGAACCGTTGCAGTTGTCGTACCGTCACCTGCGATTTCGTTTGTTTTGGAAGCGACTTCTGCTACGAGCTTCGCACCCATGTTTTCAAACGGATCTTCAAGTTCGATTTCCTTTGCAATTGTCACACCGTCGTTTGTGATGAGCGGAGAACCGAATTTCTTCTCAAGAACGACGTTGCGTCCTTTTGGTCCAAGCGTCACTTTAACAGCGTCCGCTAGTATATCTACACCACGAAGCATTGCGCTGCGTGCGTCTTCATTGAATTTCAATTGTTTAGCCATTTTATGAATTCCCTCCTGATTTTACTCGTACATTTGTCTATGTGCCATTCATCGATGATTGATTAGATGATAGCTAAAATGTCGCTTTCACGCAGGATCAAATATTCATTGCCTTCATATTTTACTTCAGTTCCAGCATACTTGGAGAAGATGATCCGGTCGCCCTCTTTCACTTCCAGGTCAACGCGCTGGCCGTTTTCAAGAACGCGTCCAGTACCGACTGCAACAACTTTTCCTTCTTGCGGTTTCTCTTTTGCGGAATCTGGTAGTACGATACCGCTTTGTGTTTTTTCTTCCGCTTCGATTAGTTCGATTACGATACGGTCACCTAATGGTTTCAACAAGTGAAACAACCTCCTCGACATAATATCTTCTTTTTAGCACTCAGTAAGCATGAGTGCTAATACATTTATTATCATAATAAAGTTGCCCAAGATTTGCAAGTAAAATACTCGTATTCTTTTCTCTTTGCCATTCAACTACGAAAAAGTTAAAATGGACGGAGTAGAAAGGACGAGATGAATGAAAAACTGGAAGATTTACTTGCTTATACTTCTTACATATATTCTCATGCAGTTCGGCAGTATTCCGCTCAGCAAATGGCTTATCACCTACTTCCACGAAGGCGGAATGACAGAGAAACAGGCTTCTTTCCAAGGCGTTGCCTGGGGATTGTTCATTTCAAATTTGATTGCCGCTCCTATTATTCTGTGGCTTACGACGCTTAATAAAAAGTTCTGGGATATTAGCAAAGGAACTAAAAAGAAGGCATCCATCGGTGGAGTGATTCTTTGGGGCTTTCTCGGGTTTTTCATGGCCATGGCGGGACAAATGATTGCCGCCATCATCGAAACAGCGTTTGGCGTGGCTCCGGGTTCGGACAATACAGCCCTGCTGGGAGAAATCGCGAAGGCTTCACCTATTATCATCCTCTCCATCGTAGTTTTCGCTCCACTACTGGAGGAAATTGTTTTCCGAAGAGTGGTGTTCGGCGGAATCTATCTGAAAACAAACTTCTGGATTGCCGGGATTTTGAGTGGAGTCATCTTCTCCCTTGTTCACGGAGAGCCGCAACATTTACTCATTTACCTGGCACCTGGTCTCATCTTTGCCTTCCTTTATTCCCATACAGGACGGATTTGGACTTCGATGCTTGCGCACTTGCTCATGAATGGCTTTGTGACAATCTTGCAATTTAATATGGATAAACTCGAAAAACTACAGGACATGAAGAACGCCTTCATTCATCTCCTGCCATACTAATAATAACCGGCTCGCACTGTCCTTGTTGCGAGCCGGTTTTCGTTACATAGGGGACAATATAAAAAATGCTGCGAATAGAGACAAGATCAGGAAGATAATGAACAGCAGTCCAGCTATGATCATGGTGACGCTAAATCCTCGCCACACTGAGAACCGATGAACAATTTCAAGTCCCTTGCTTGCTATGAATATACTGTAAACCCATACCCCCGTCGTGATTGCCCCTACTATAAGTGAGGTAATCATAATCGTCCACAATCCACCTACCGCAACATCCGACCCTAGTGTATTCTTAATCAGGTACATTATATTATTGACAGGCGCCAACCATATATGTGGTATTGAAGCTACAGGAAGAACCCACAATACATCCTTATAGCTGCCGCTTCCCTTTAGCATGCGGCCAACTACGTAAAATAAGCCAGCACAAATGGGCCAACCAATGAGGAAAAATAAGAATGAAATGAAGTTCATAATTAAAAGCGCGTTGCCTGGTTGCACCTCAAACATTTGCTGTACATTTAACGCAGTAGTCGGCGCATTGCTAATCGCCATCAGCAACCAAATAAGCAATGCTAATTTAATGGACCTTTTTTCAAGTAAATAATGAATTGTTTTTGTCGGCTTTGTCCAAATCCACAATAAAGGCAATACAATCCCCCCTACCATTTCCTATATCTTACATCATCTCCCGTTTAGTTCCCATACTCCATTTGTTACAATTATCCATTATAAAGCTGTAGGCTTCCTTTCACAGACATTACACTTCTGCGGATCAGCATTCATCTCTTCCATAGCGATTGATCCATCACAAACGTGACAAAAAACCGACTCACATATGTAGAATGCGAGCCGGTTTTATCGATTCATTAATATGGTGTAAACACGAAGAACATTAAGAAAAATACCAGAGCAAAGATGAACACAAATAAAATCACCATGAAAATCGCAATCACACCAAAACCGCGCCATGCCGAGAAACGGTGGACAATGCCAAGTCCCATGCTTGTGACAACGATGCTAAATATTCCAACTCCTATAGTAATCAAGTTGCCGATTATGAAAGGTAAATAAGGCGTCCATGATCCGTCTAACATGAAATTCGGCTGTTGTCCGCCGGTGATGGCAAATACGATATAATTGACTGGTGCCACCCAAATGTGCGGCAATGTCGCCACAGGTACGAGCCATAGCAGTTCATCATAACGGCCGCTCCCCCCGAGCATCCGGCCAATCCCATAATAGACACCCGCATTAATGAACCACCCGATGAGCATGCTGATGAACGAAAGGAATAAGGAAATGATAAGTGCGGTACCTGCTTGTAGTTCAAATAATTGAAGCAGATTCGGTACAACGGTCGGCGCATTCGCGACCGCGGCAAGAAACCATATAAGAAGCGTCAGTTTCACAGATCGCTTTTCCAGCAAATAATGAATTGTCTTCGTCGGCTGTGACCAAATTGACAAAAACGGCAATGAGATCCCTCCTTCTCTTTTCCTATATCTTACATCATCCCCCGTTTCATTCCTATGCCCCATTTGTTACAATTACCCATATGAAAGGCGGTGGACCCTTGAAAATCATAATCCTTTCCGATACTCACGCCAAAGCGCTCCCTCCCCGTCTTCTGGAGGAGTGTACATCAGCTGACCTCATTCTTCATGCAGGGGACTGGGGGAATCTCGCCATCCTTGATCAGCTGCAATCCTTAGCGGAAGTGATTGGCGTGCACGGTAATGTCGATAGCCCTGCCATTCAATCTATGTTTCCGGACAAGCAAATCATCCATGCTGGGAAGTTTAAGATCGGTATGGTCCATGGCCATGGTGATAAAGGAACTACGGAAAAGCGGGCCATCGATGCTTTTGAAGATGAAACCTTGGATGCCATTGTTTTTGGGCATTCGCATATTCCGCTCATCCGCTATGCAAAACGCACGTTGTTGCTGAACCCCGGTTCGCCGACAGACAAGCGCAGAGTCCCTTACTATTCCTTCATTAACTTACATGTAGGAGACTTCTTGCGCCCCGAGCTGATTTTATTCGAACACTAAAAAAATCCCGCTGCCTGCGTAAAAACAGGGTTGCGGGATTTTTCTATTTCTCCAAGTTGCCCATCACTTCATCGATTTGCCGCTGTTGTTCTGCCTTTACTTCATCCAGTTGCCGCTGTTTCTCCGCCTTCAAGTACTTTTTATAACCAAAGCGGGAGATGATGACACTGAATTCATACAAAATGAACAACGGAACAGATGTAAATAAATGCGAAACAATATCAGGCGGTGTAATGAAAGCTGCAAGGACGAACAGGACAAAGTAGGCGACTTTGCGGATTTTCACTAAGTACTTCGGATTTAATATGCCGAGCCGCGATAAAAACAGCATGACAATCGGCAATTGGAATACAATGCCGAACGGGATGATAATTTGGAAAAGGAACGTGAAGTATTGATTAATACCAAACGTTGAAGCGATTCCCAAGTCTCCCGACAGATTAATCATGAACTTCATCACATACGGAACGAGAATGAAGTACGAAAAAGAGACGCCGGCAAGGAACAGTAGAAAAGTGAAGGGAATGTAACTCAGTGTCACTTTTCGTTCCGTCTCATGCAATCCTGGCGAAACGAAAGACCAGAACTGGTACATGATGATCGGGGAAATGATCACAACTGCCAAAAATACGACGACCTTCAAATAAACGATGATCGGGTCGGCGACATTAAATGCGTTGAACGTCTGTTCAGGTGCCTGCGCTTGGAGAAATTTAATGACCGGCTTGGCCATGATAAAACTGCCGATCACTGCAATAACAAAGAAAACGACGATTACCATCAGCCGTTTTCGAATTTCATCTATATGTTCAATGACAGTTAAGTTTTTTTCTTTCATCGGACAGACATCCTTACTTATTGCACGTCGTTTTTCTTGTCTTCCACTTTCTTCACCGTGTCGTCATCATCGGATGTGAGACCTTTAGTCGCATTCTTGAATTCACGTAATGAAGCACCGAATGCCTTCCCGATTTCAGGCAATTTCTTCGGTCCGAAAATAAGCAATGCCACAACTGCGATTAAAAGTAAACTTCCTATACCTGGGGCCATTTCGGGCACCTCCTTCGTAATATGTCTATTTTACACGAAAATCGTCACCAATACCACGGAACGCATCATTCCAATTGTGAATCTTTTACGTCATTTTTAATGAAATAAATGAGTGTCTGCAGCTCGACAGACAAATCGATTGTATGGACGCGCATCCACTCAGGTACAGCCAGCCGGACTGGCGTAAAATTCAGAATTCCTTTCATGCCAATAGCCGCAAGTCGATCGGTCACTTCCTGCGCCGCCCTGGAAGGCACGGTGAGGATGACGAGATTGATGCCAAGCTCCTGTATCTTCTCTTCGAGCCGGCTTGGCGGGAAAACAGGGATGCCATTTAGCGTTTTCCCGTCTTTCGGCGCTTTCGGGTCGAAGGCGACGACAATCCGTGTATTATGGTTCTTCTGAAAGTTATATTTTAAAAATGCATTCCCTAGACTTCCGACACCGATCAAGGCAACATCCGTTTCCTCGTCCTGGTCGAGCGTACGGCGGAAGAAGTTCACGAGGTAGTTTACGTCATAGCCATAGCCTTTCCGTCCCAACGCACCGAAATGCGAAAAATCCCGGCGGATCGTGGCGGCATCGATTTTCATCGCTTCGCTTAATTCACTGGAAGAAACACGTTTCTTGCCGGCGTTCGCAAAGTTTTGCAGGAATCTATAATAGAGCGGCAACCGCTTGGATGTCGCCTGTGGAATTTTCGGAATTTCGCCAGCCATTTTCAACCTCCTGAATATCCAATCGTCTCCTTGGAGGCAATCGATACCCTTGATGCTAGTCTTCCATTCAAATAAACGGAAGCCGATTCTATCGTACAGTAGTTGGCTTCTGTTGTAAAGCCGACCATTGCGCCCTTCCTCCCATTCCATTACACTTATATGGAATAGAGGTGTTTTCAATGATCATTTTACAAGTAAACGGGCTGACCAAGTCCTTTTCTGGAACCGATATATTGAACAACGTCCGTCTGGAAGTCCAGCATCGGGACAGAGTGGCGCTCGTAGGCCGCAATGGAGCCGGCAAGTCGACTCTTTTAAAGATCATTGCCGGTGAAATGAGTGCGGATTCGGGTGATATTATCATTCCGAAAGGCGTGCGGATCGGCTACTTGGAACAGCATGCTGGAATTGATTCAGAACGGACGGTCTGGGACGAAATGATGACCGTTTATGAACCGTTGCGGAAATTGGAAGGCCGGCTGCGTGAACTGGAGATGCAAATGGCGGATCCCGCTGTTTACGAAAATAGCTTGGAATATGAGCGGGTCATGAAGGAATACGATGCTCTGCAAATCGAATTTAAGGATTCAGGCGGCTACCAATATGAATCCGATTGCCGCTCTGTACTCCATGGGATGCGTTTTTATCCGGAGGATTATGAGAAGAGCGTCCATTTGCTTTCCGGAGGTCAGAAGACAAGACTGGCTCTTGCGAAAATGCTTTTGAGCAAGCCTGACCTGCTGATCCTCGATGAGCCGACAAACCATCTTGACATCGAGACGCTCGGATGGTTGGAAAAGTATTTGGTTTCGTATGAGGGCGCCATACTAATCGTGTCCCATGACCGGTATTTCCTTGACCAGATCGTTACCGTCGTCTACGAAGTCTCAAGAAGAAAAGTGACGAAGTACGCCGGGAACTACAGTGCCTATTTGGATGAAAAAGCGAAGAACTATGAACGGGACCGTAAGCTGTTTGAACGGGAAGCGACCGAACGGGCTAAGCTTGAGGATTTTATTCAGCGCAATATCGCCCGGGCTTCTACGTCCAAAATGGCGAAAAGCCGGCGAAAGCAGTTGGAGCGTACGGAGTGGATGGATGCGCCAGAGGGCAATGAAAAGTCCGCTGCCTTTTCTTTTGATATTGACCGGCAGAGCGGCAACGATGTGCTTGCTTTGCAGGACGTGTCGATCGGCTATGGCGATCACCCCGTGTCGCGCCATATCAATCTGCACGTCTATAAAGAAGATCGGATTGCTATTATCGGACCGAATGGCATCGGGAAATCCACCCTTCTGAAGACGATTGTTAAGAAACAGCCGGCTTTAGACGGCGAAATTCGTTACGGCACGAATGTCCAATTCGGTTATTATGACCAAAACCAGGCGACGATCATTGGTAATGGGACCGTTCTACAGGAAATTTGGGACGAATGGCCGCTTTTGAATGAAAAAGATGTCCGCTCTTTGCTCGGACGTTTCCTATTCTCGGGTGAGGATGTGGATAAACCGGTTTCTTCGTTATCCGGAGGCGAAAAGGCAAGGTTATCCCTGGCCAAGCTCATGCTCGAAAAATCGAATACACTCGTATTGGATGAGCCGACGAACCATCTGGACTTGGATAGCAAGGAAGTGCTTGAAAACGCATTAGACGATTTTCCAGGAACGATCATTTTCGTGTCTCATGACCGGTATTTCATTAATCGACTTGCGACTAAAGTGATTGATGTGAATGAATCTGGGGCGACAGAGTATCTCGGCGATTACGATTACTTCCTCGAAAAGAAAGCGGAGCAGGCCGAACTGCTCGCAGAAGGGCAATCAACTTCTGCGACTCCACTTACGGGACAAACGAATAGCGGGCGTAGCGAGTCAGATAAGGAATTAAAGCGCCAAGAGCGCAAGCTGACACGAAACATTGAGGAAGCGGAGAAAAAGATGGCCTCATTAGATGAGGAAATGGCTCATCTACAAGAAGAATTGCTCATTCCGGAATTTGCAGACGATCACGTAAAGCTGATGGACTTGCAAGCAAGAATTGACCAGCTTCAGGAAGAACATGATCTGCTGGCAGAGCAATGGCTTGTATGGCAAGAAGAACTTGAAGCGCTATATTCCTAAAAAGAGCGTCGTTTCGATTATCCTGTCGAAACGACGTTTTCATTTTCCACAATCTTTTCCACATGAGAAATATTGATTTTATAGGATATGAACATAGTTATCCACGTTATCCACAGAAAAATGTTTTATTACCCACAAAGTTATCCAAAACTGTGTGCTTGATCTTTTGCTATTTTCAAAGTTATGAACAAGTTGTCCACAAAGTGTGCATAAGTACGAACGTTCCCTCTTGACAACTTAAAAAACCGTCCTAACAAAAAAACACGGAAATCGCCACATTCGGACAATTTCCGTGCTTATTTTTACGAATTCCATGATGTTAATGGCATGCCCGGACGTCCGTTCATTTCCATATTCCCGCGAATGCCCGCTTCAAACATGGAAGATCCTGCCGCAGCAATCATTGCTGCGTTATCCGTGCATAATGAAATCGGCGGAACGTAAAATGGAATGCCTTCCTTTTCAAACGTAGCTTCCAAAGACGAGCGCAAACCTTTATTGGCTGCCACTCCACCCGCCGCAATCACTTGCTTTACCTTATATTGACGTGCGGCTTTCAGCGTCTTTGCCGTCAGCACCTCCACGACACTCTCCTGGAACCCTGCAGCAACATGGTGTGGATCAATTGTCTCGCCACGCTGCTCGAGGTTATGCCGATAATTAATGACAGCCGATTTGAGGCCGCTGAAACTAAAATCATAGGAATCCGGCTCCAGCCACGCACGTGGGAATTCAACCGCACTGTCGCTCTCAAGAGCCAGACGATCGATATGCGGCCCACCTGGGTACGGCAAGCCAAGCACACGTGCGACTTTATCATATGCTTCACCGGCTGCATCGTCCCGGGTTTCCCCGATCAGCTCAAAATGGCCATGTTCCTTCATGACAACCAGCTCAGTATGCCCACCTGATACGATGAGCGCGAGAAGCGGGAATTCCATCGGCTGCATTAATTGGTTCGCATACACATGCCCCGCAATATGGTGGACACCGATAATCGGCAGTCCATTTGCAAAGGCGAACGCTTTGGCAGCATTGATGCCAATCAATAGAGCACCGACCAGGCCGGGCCCTTCTGTGACTGCCACAGCATCTAAGTCTGCAGGTGTTAATCCAGCTTCCCGTAGCGCTTCCTCCAGGACAAGTGTAATTTGCTCGACGTGATGGCGCGACGCAATTTCAGGTACGACGCCGCCAAATCGTTTCTGGCTCTGGATTTGCGAAGCGACTACGTTGGACACGATTTCATGGCCATTTTTCACAATCGAAGCCGCCGTCTCGTCACAACTTGTTTCTATTCCCAATATATAAAGGTCTTTGTTCATTCGAATTCCACCCACATGACGAGCGCATCTTCATGGTCGTCGGTATAGTAATTTTTTCGGATGCCCCCGTCTTGAAAGCCGAGCTTCCGATACAAGTTTTGAGCAGTTTCATTGCTGACCCGCACTTCCAACGTCATCAGCCTGACTTCATTTGCCTTGCATAATGCAATTGCCTTTCGCATGAGTCCTTCTCCAATTCCCCGACCCCGGTACTGCTTGCGGACCGCTACATTGGTAATATGGCATTCATCCAACACAATCCACATGCCGCAATGCCCGATGACCTGATCCTCTTCTTCGGCAACAATATAATGTGCATAGGCATTGCCCGTCATTTCATGCTCAAAGACTTCCTCTGTCCAAGGCGTGGAAAAGGATTCTTTTTCGATTTCCACGACAGACGGAATATCCTCACGTGTCATTTTTCGATAAGCTACTGTATTGATCACGGCTGCGTCCCCTTCTTTTGCTGCGCCAGCCAATTGGCCTCCGCTTCAGCAACTCGGCGATACTCCGGCACAAAGGCATGCAGATCAGCTTCCTGTTCTTCCTGCTCTGCCAAATGGATCAAAAGAGAGGCACGTGGCAATTGAAATGGCTGGGGGGCAAAAGAAGCTAGCTCACCAAGTGCCGTTTCAATCTCCTCTTTATACAACTTGACATCTGTGCCGACAAAAAGAACGGGCCGACCTATCGTCTTAATGGATTCCAGCAAGGTTTCAATGGCATAATGGCCATCTTCTTTAACTTGTTGCAGTCCAGTTCCATCCGACTCGTACAAAGCAGAGTAAACATGCCGTCTGCGCGCATCGACCAATGGACAAATCAGCTCTCCATAGTAGAGGGCATTACCGGCCATCACACGCAGACTGGATATGCCGACAAGCGGTTTGCCCAGTGTCCAAGCCAAAGTCTTCGCGATGGTCACGCCGATACGGACACCTGTATAAGAGCCAGGACCCTCAGAAACGGCTATGGCATCGATGGCTTGGGGCGTCATATCTGTCTTTTCAAATAGTTCTTCAATCGCTTTCATGGCACGCAGCGAATGGTTCAGTGCCATGGAAGATGTATATTCCGCCAAGAGGGCTCCGTCTCTCACAAGAGCCACAGAAAGCGGGGTATTCGCTGTATCGATCCCTAACCAAATCATATCGCTATCGCCTCACAAATCTCTTCAAAATGAGTACCGAACGGTTGGATGACGAATTGTCTCGAGTCGCCGCCCAAATGACGAATCGTAATGGCCAGACGCTCCTTTGGCAAATCGTTTTCAATCAAGTGCGCCCACTCGACTACCGAAATGGCATCTCCATAGAAAAGTTCATCCCATCCCAAATCCTCGTCACTGTCAGCCAATCGGTAAACATCCAAATGATTAAAGGGATATCGGCCTTCATATTGCTTAATAATCGTGAAAGTAGGGCTATTCACGGTACGTGTCACACCGAGTGCTTTTGCAAGCGCTTGAGTAAATGTCGTTTTTCCTGCTCCCAGATCACCTTCTAAGGTGACCACATCAGGAGGGGTCAGATGAGAAGCCAAAGCGGCAGCCAGACGAACTGTCTCCTGCGGGCCATGAACTACAATTTCCTTCAGCATATTCAAATTCCTTTCTGGGAACGTTACATATAGTGTACAGACGAAAGAGGCAAGAAAGCAAGAAAAGCCAATTTCCGCATGAAGTATAATGGAGCAAAGATAACAATACAAAAAACCGATTCCGGGATAACTCCGCGGAATCGGGTACGTTTATAGGTAAATGGCGGTCCCGACCGGGATCGAACCGGCGATCTCCTGCGTGACAGGCAGGCATGTTAACCGCTACACCACGGGACCTTTTATGTATGACTTTACGTCTCTTGAAACTAGTTCAGGAACTGCTAGTAAATGAAAGTTAATCAATTCTAACCATTTCAAAAACCGTAAAGCGGTTGAGCCCGGCGACGTCCTACTCTCACAGGGGGAAGCCCCCTACTACCATCGGCGCTGAAGAACTTAACTTCCGTGTTCGGGATGGGAACGGGTGTGACCTCTTCGCCCTCATCACCAGACTCTTGAACGATA
>NZ_JBPVIR010000005.1:0-359397 GCF_057373025.1 Sporosarcina sp. AD_1 | reverse complement strand
CGTTCGTTTAGATTATCTGTCGTTCGTTTTGTTTATCTGTCGTTCGTTTAGATTATCTGTCGTTCGTTTTGTTTATCTGTCGTTGATTTTAATTATATGGAGTTCGTTTCGTTTCGTTTATCTGGTATTCGTTTTGATTATCAGGCACTCAATTTAATATACTGGCGTCCGCCTCGATATTTTGTCCAATTCCATCCTTTAACCTGCCGTTCACCCGTTATATATTTGCACCTTAAGCTAACTAGACGACATCAAAAATCCCCTTTCAAACTTCGAAAGGGGATTGCAAATGTCATTACACTAATTCCAGCGGCTGGTCTTCAGATGCTTCTTTCAGCATTTGCACAGTTGTTTTGCGAATCAACTTGGGCAGCACGCCAAACGAATACGGTTTGTAGACGCGCTCTGTCCATTTGTGTCCGTCTTTGCCGTAGACACCCATATTGACAGAAGGGATGTTCAATTTGTGGATGGTGTCGAATGGAATCGAGTAGATGCGATTCCATTCCGGCAAGTTGTGGACTAGCGGCTCGAGCTGTTCTTCTGTTTCGTGGATGGACAGGAAGCTGCCGTCTGCCAAGTACGGGAAGAACTTCTTCAGTTCGAAACGTTCGCCTGTCTGCTCGCTCATTTCTTTCAGCACGTTCGCGATGGACAACTGGATTTTTTCATCTCGTGCGACGTCTGCCTTCAAATAGTTATGAGGCAGGAAAGGAGGCGCGAAGAACAAGATGACGCGTGGTCTCTTCTCAGGATCCGCTGCTTGCAAGGCACTGACGATGGAGAAGCTCGTATCCCGCAAGTCGCCGGTTTGATTCGCGAGCGCTTCGTTAATGATGGTTTGGACATCGACACCTCGCTGAATTAAATACTGCAGATAGTCATCATATGTTGTCACATCGATGTGCCAAGACAAATCCCGTGTAGGCAAGCCGGTGAAATCAATATACTCTTCGAATTGTTGCTGGAGGTATTGTTCCGTCTCCTCGCAAGCCTCTTTTGTCTCGTGAAGCAACTTCTCTAGAATTTGCTCGGGTGTATCCTCGTAGACAAAATAATTAAAGTAGAGGTGGCTGCTGATAGCTGTTTGGACAGTATACAATTCCTTCGTATCGCGTTGCTGCAGGCAAGTTGGCGGCAACACAAGCTCACCTGGAATTTTTTCCGCTAGGGCGTATCGATTGTGAATCCGTTCTGTTAATTTAGCGGCAATGAAATTCGGGTCAATGCCGGAGAGCGTATCCCCGACATGCACTTCCTTACCGTAAATATGGAAGCAGGGAAGGATTTTTCCAGCGGCTCCTGTGTAAATATATCGGTGCGTGTCGCCTTCGTACAGTGGCGTGATGAAATCGTTATTGATAGCCATCACAAATGAAAGACCTTGATCTGCTTGCAGGCGGTTCAATTCGGAAAGGGCACCGACAATGCCGCGGTGTTCACTTTCTTCATCACCATTGCAAAGCAGCAGGACATTGCCTGTCAATTCTTCGGGATGTTCCGAGAAATAAAGAATGTTTGCGATATGGACAGCAGCTCCACTTTTCATGTCAACGGAACCGCGGCCAAACATCCAATCGCCTGAAAGCGCCTCCTGCTGCAATACCGGGTCGCTGTCATAGCCGCGGAAAAAGGCTTCCATCGCATCTGTAGAGAAGGCATCTTGCTTCAGCGGACCGAAATCTTCGACTGCCACTGTATCAATATGCGAATGGTAAAGCACTGTTTGGTTTGAGTGTTTTCCGCCTTGCACGAAAGCGAAGACATTTTGACGGCCGATTGGATCTCCTTCAATTGTTTGGAGCCAGAGATGGTCGGGATGCTGCTCGAAATAAGGGAAAGACCGGAGAATCCGGTAGATTTCCTGGACGATTTCCACCTCACCAAGTGTTCCGTTGATGCTGTTGATGCTTACCAAATGACGTGTAAGCATCTCGACCTGTTGTGATACTTCTAAAGTTCGTAGTTGATTGTACATATCTCTTGCCTCCTTAATTGAGTTATTTTTTCCGTTCTATCGGATAGAGATTTGTAAAATAGTCGTTTGTGATTTCTTTTACTTTTCCGCTTAGGAAAAGGACGGCGATGACGTTCGGAATAACAACAAAGGCGAGTAATAAATCAAGGAACTGCCAGATGAACTGGAGTCCGCCTACGGCCCCGACGATAATTGCCCCGATGTAAATGAAGCGCATGACTTTAGAAAATCCTGTTCCGAAAAGGAATTCAGCTTGTTTCTCACCATAGAAAATGATGACGACAACCGTTGTGATGACGAACAAGAAAAGCGTAGCCGAGACGATCGTTCCCGCAAGTGATGCGCCGAATACGGGCACAAACGCTTCTGTGACCATCGATGAAGCCTGATCTGGCGATATCGTTTTCCAAACGCCTGAAGTCAGGACGACGAGTGCCGTAATCGTACAAACGATGAGCGTATCAACGATTACCTCAAAAACACCCCAAAATCCTTGTTTCGCCGGATGATTTGTAATGGCTGCAGAATGGGCGATCGGTGCAGTTCCCATACCGGCTTCATTGGAATAAAGCCCCCGGGCAAGTCCCCAGCGAATGGCTGCTGCCACACCTGCTCCTGCAAAACCACCTGCTGCTGACATCGGCTGAAACGCATGTTCAAAAATTAATCCGAATGCTGCAGGAAGTTCCTTCACATTCGCAAAGATAACAATCAGTGCTGCCACGAGATAGATGACAACCATGAATGGAATCAACTTCTCCGATACTTTCCCGATCGTTTTGATTCCACCGTAAGTCACCAAGATAACGAGCAATGCCACAAGGATGCCTGTCACGATAGGTGGCAATCCGAATGAACCTTTCATTGTTGTAGCGATGGAATTGGACTGCACCATCGTACTAGCAGCAATTTCAATCATGAGCGCAAAGGCAAGAAAAGACGCGACATTTTTCCAGCCAAGCCCTTTTCGGATGTAATACATCGGCCCGCCGACATATTCGCCAGCCTCGTTTTTCTCCCGATAATGCATGCCGAGCACAACTTCGGAGTATTTGGTTCCAATCCCAATTAAAGCGACAAGCCACATCCAGAAAATCGCACCTGGTCCACCGAGTGCGATGGCTACCGGAACGCCGACAATGTTTGCTGCGCCCATTGTGGAAGCGAGCGCGCTTGTCGTTGCCTGAAATGGTGTCAATGTGCCGTTCCCTTCGCTCTTCGAAAAAATCTTGCCAAAGGTTTGTTTTAAAATATGCGGGAAATAGCGGAATTGGAAAAATCCAAGACGCACCGTCAGAATGATCCCGCCCCCGATGAGAATGGCGATGATGGGAATGCCCCATATGAAATTTGAAATATCCGCAATGAATTTTGTAAACCCTTCCATTTCTCCCAACCTCTCTATTTATCTCTCTTTAGAAAGCGCTTTCACGTTACGTATAAGCATTCCGCATTGTGGAATAAATTCCGCATCGTGAAAAGTTAATACTATTTTAGTTCTGTTTTTAGGTCCTTGTCAATCTATTTTTCTTTTAAATTGGGAAGGGTCTGAAAATTAAAGATGCGAAGGGAGGTCGGTTTTGATACAATATGGGGAAGACGGGAGGCGAAGCAGAGATGATCCAATCGATAGACCGGGCTATGCTCATCATAGGAGCTATGTCAGAATCAAATAAAGACAAATGGCTGGTCGCCGAATTGGCGGAAAAAACGGGACTGCCGATCAGTACGGTATATCGCTTGCTGCAATCCCTGGAAATGCATGACCTCGTTTCTCAAATTGAACATACAAAACAATATGAACTTGGCTATAAATGGGTAGAGCTCGGCCTGAAAAAGTACGAGAAGCTGGATATCCGGCACGTTGCTCGTCCCATTCTCGAGAAATTGGCGAGAGATGTGGAGGAGACGGTCTACTTGAACGCGCCAAATGATGAGGTGTCGATCATTGTGGATCGGATCGATAGTCCGCGAAATGTCCGGATCATTGACAGCATTGGCGAGCGCATTCCGATGCACATCGGGGCAGCGAACAAGACGATGCTGGCCTATGCACCGCCGCAATCGACAGAAGCGTTGCTCAAACGGCTGATTCCGGAAGAAGACGTGCGTGCCGAATTCCAACAACAACTGCGTGTCATCAAGCGAAAAGGTTTTGCTATCAGCAGAGGCGAAAAGACAGAAGGAACGTTAGCCGTCGGGGCACCGGTCTTTGATTTCGAAGGTAGGGTACTGGGGGCTATCAGTATTGAGGCGCTCGAAATGCAAACAACGGAAGATCAGCTGGACCGTTTTATTGAAAAAGTGACGGAAGCGGCAGAAGAGATTTCTTCCGCCATGGGGCAGAGCAATTAAATAGACGACGAGTTGAAGACGCAGGAATTGCATAAATTCCATGCGTTTTATTTTTTGAGTTAGTCCAGCTGCTATAATCAGATAATACCGAAATGTGTTACAATGGATAGTAAAATTTACCGTTACTCGAGACCGTAATGAAAGGGGGAGACACATGTGGGAATAGCAGTGGAAGATATCGTAAACCTGCCGCTTCTAGAAGGGGCTTCCATAGTGACAGCGAAAGATCGGGTCAGTGAACGAATTGTCGAATGGGTGTCAGTCATTGAAAATCCGGTTGAGAATTTTGTCAGAGATAATGAATTTGTCTTAAGTACAGGGATCGGATGCTATGGAGATCCATTAAAACTATTGAAGTTTGTTGAGGATGTTTATAATTCGGGAGCATCCGTTTTGGCAATTGCAACAGGCCGGCATGTATTTTCCATCCCTGCAGAGATTATTCAATATGCAGAGGAAAGAGGATTTATCATCATGGAAATTCCATGGGAGATCCGGTTTGCAGATATTGTTCATGAAATCATGAGTTGTTTAATCGATTTGCGGCAAGGCCAGGCAGACCGGCCAAAAGATGTGCAACAGCAGCTTATTCAAATGATTTTAGAAGGAAAGTCAATTAGCCAGCTTGCCGAGTTAATCGAGCAGGAACTGGAATTGGCTGTTTTGATTTTTGACGAGAAAGGAAGGTGCGCGGCAGGCAGTGCGAATACAGATCGGATAGAGAGCTTGAAGGATGGAGAAACGGACAAAAGCATCGAAATAAGAGATTCCCACCATCCTATGCATGCAAGAGCGCGTAAAGTGGATGATGAAGATGGCCAATTGATTCATTTCACAATCAAATCAAACGGTGCGTCTAAAGGGGATTATTATTTACTATGTGAGGCAGACCGGGAACTGAGCTTGCAGGAGTTGGCCATTGCTGAGCAAGGAGTGGCGGCTGCGGCCTTATGGTTTTCAAGAGATAATGCTGTCATGGAAGCCGAAAGCCGGATGCAAAATGAATTTCTGTTAAGTCTTGCAATGGGGCATCAAATGTCTGCAGACCATATTGATGCACATGCTGAGTTTTTCCGTTATGATCTATCACTTCCGTATGACTGTATAGTCGGCCGACCTGAAAATCTGGAACGGCTTACTCTTGAAAATTCTTCGTATGAAAAGCCGGCTTTAGAGAGAATCCATACAATTATTAAAGATGGCATGTTGTATGCTGCGGAAAATGTACATCGGCGATTGTTGTATGCTTATAAAAATGCTGAAATCATCATTTACTTGGAAACTTCCAATGGAACTGCTGCCGACACGGCCAATCAATTTTTGGATCTAGTGGAAAGGCGGCTTAGCCACCTGTTGCCGGAAGTTGTATTTTCGTGGGGGATTGGCAGGCAAAAGGATGGTATCGGGGAGTTCGCCGGCAGCTTTACGAAAGCAAAAGCAGCACTCGATATGGGAAGAAACCAAATGGGGATCGGGAAGAGGACCTATTTCGACGAAACGCAGATGAACCGCTTGCTGCTGAATTTGGCCATTACGAAAGATGTCCAGCAAATCACCTCTTCCATCGTTGCTCCACTCGTAGAATATGATGAACAAAAAGGGATGGAGTTGATTCATACGTTTTCCGTTTATCGCAATAACTGTGGGAATGTCAGCCAGACAGCTCGGAAATTAAACTTGCACCGTCAATCTCTGTTGTATCGACTGCGAAAAATTGAAACGTTGACAGGCCGTTCCATTGCAGATCCCGACCATTCCTTTCTTCTTGAACTAAGCATTCGAGTGTGGAAAACAGGCGTTCAGAACATGGAGGAGCATCTGGATTCCATAGTGGAAAGAAATAAGCCGGCAGCGGATGGTTACCATTAATTCGAAAATGGAATTAGTTTTGTACAGTGAGACGTATCCGTAAAATAATTGTGAAAAGGAGTCGATTTCGGCTCCTTTTTTGTCGTTCTCAAATTATCGGGTGATGAATGTAAAAAAAGTGTATGAAAAAAGGGAGTGGAAGTTCATACAAAATAGACGGTGAATTTATATTATTCAGATTATATACTAGCTGTAATGAAATGGGAAGGTAGTTTGTGAATCTATTAGAGCTTTAGAGCCTAATTGAGTTGGTAAATTGGATGCTGGCTGCACTGGAGCAATGCCGAGAAGTAACGAATCATGATGAGGAGGGTTTGAAGATGATGCCGTTTAGTTTGGAGGAATATCAACATCGATTACACAAGACGAAGGCCAAAATGGAGCAACAGGGAATTGATGTATTGCTGATTACTGATCCGGCCAATATGAATTACTTATCGGGTTACGATGGCTGGTCATTTTATGTAGATCAAATGCTCATTGTCATTGCGGATGAAGCGAAACCGATATGGATTGGAAGGAAGATGGATGCGAATGCTGCGATCGCGACGACATGGTTACAACCGGAGCACGTGCTTTATTATCCAGAAGATCATATCCATTCGACCGAGAGACACCCAATGGATTATATTGCATCGGTTTTGAAGCAGCTCCGCCAAGCTGAACGTCGCATCGGGATTGAAATGGCTGCCTATTACTTCTCCGCACTTTCTTATGTGAAGCTGCAATCGAATTTGCCAAACGCCAAATTCGTCGATGCCAGCCTGCTTGTCAACTGGGTCCGCATCGTGAAATCGGAGCCGGAAATCGAGTATATCCGCCGGGCGGCGCATATTGCCGGACTTGGCATGGAAGCGGCGGCTTCTACGATTCAGGAAGGCATCCGGGAGTGTGACGCTGCTGCTGCTATTTATAAAAGTTTAGTGAGTGGCACAGACGGTTACGGGGGTGATTATCCATCCATCGTTCCACTGCTGCCAGCTGGAAAAAATACATCGACTCCTCATTTGACGTGGACAGATCGGAGATATTCTGGAAATGAAATCGTCATTATCGAGCTGGCGGGTTGCCATAGACGCTATCATGCACCGATGGCCCGGACCATTTCCATTGGTAAGCCTGCGGAAGAGGTGATGACGGTGTCCAACATATTGGTTGAAGGATTGAATGCTGCACTGGAAAGCGTCAAGCCGGGGGCTGTGTTAGAGGAAGTTGAACTTGCGTGGAATCAAGTCATTTCCAAACATGGAATCGTCAAAGAATCTCGGCTTGGGTATCCCGTCGGCATCGGATATCCTCCGGATTGGGGCGAACATACGGCGAGCATCCGGAAAGGGGATCGGACAGTACTCCAGCCGAATATGACTTTTCATATGATACCTGGTCTTTGGTTCGATGAATACGGAATTGAGATTAGCGAAACGTTCCGGGTGACAGAGAACGGTTGTGAAGTGTTGACGGATTTTCATCGGGGTTTAATCGTGAAGGATCAGATTGATTTAGCGATGTAACGCGGGCAGGGAGTGGCAGAAGTGGAGAAAGTTAAGAGATTAATTGATAGCGAGTTGGAGACACAGTTAAGTTCCTGGCGGCGGCATCTTCATCAGTATCCTGAATTAAGTTTTCAGGAGCATAAGACTGCATCCTTTATCGCAAGCATCTTGTCCGAATTAGAGGGCATCACAATTCAAACAGGGGTTGGTGGTACTGGTATTGTGGCGACTTTCACCAATGGGCCGGGAAGAACAATTGCCATCCGTGCGGATATGGATGCGCTGCCCATCGTAGAAGAGAATTCACATGACTATCGATCTTTGCATGACGGTGTTATGCATGCATGTGGACATGATGCGCATACTGCCATCCTGCTGGGGGTTGCCACGCAAATGGCGAACATGGCTGTCGAGAACGTATGGCAAGGAACGATCAAGCTTATTTTCCAGCCGGCTGAAGAAGCGACCGATTCAGAAGGATATTCAGGTGCACCAAGAATGCTTGAAGAGGGTGTCCTAGAAGGAGTGGAAGCTGTCATCGCGCTCCATATGTGCCCGTGGTATCCGGTCGGTACCATCCAATTGAACGATGGTCCAAGCATGGCGAGTGTGGATGTATTCCATGCTGAGATAGGTGGGAGTGGCGGCCATGCCGGTTATCCACACCTCGGGACGGATCCGGTCTGGATGCTCGGCTCGGTGCTGCAAGCGTTTTACGGGATGCCTTCCAGAAGGCTTTCGCCGCTTGAAACGGGTGTAGCAAGCATTGGGAAAATCCATACGGGGACGGCGAGCAATGTCATTCCGGAAAAAGTGGAAGTAACAGGTACGATCAGGGCTTACTCGCCAGCTGTGCGGGAGCAATTAATCCAAGAGGTGGAACGGGCCTTCAAAATCGCAGAAACTCTAAGAGGCACGTATCAATTCCAAGTAGATCGCGGCGAACCTGCTCTTGTTAATGACCCAGCCGTTAATCGTATCATCCGCAAGGCTGCTGAAACCTGTATTCCTGGTGTGGCCATTCAGGAGGAGCCTTTTGGGATGGGCGGAGAGGATTTTGCATATATGGCAAAAGCGGTTCCAGGAGCGATGTTTTTTCTAGGATGTGCGTTTCCGGAAGGGAGACAACGTGACCTTCATACGAATCATTTCGATATTGATGAGCGTTGCTTGGCAATAGGCGTCGCCATTCTGACAGAAGCAGCAACGCAATTGTTGAAAGGTTGATAGGGATAGAGAGGGGCGAGGACAGATGGAAACGACCATGCAAAGTAAACCGATGTTTTTGGCGG
The DNA here is from genome assembly GCF_057373025.1 of Sporosarcina sp. AD_1. Taxonomy (NCBI): domain Bacteria; kingdom Bacillati; phylum Bacillota; class Bacilli; order Caryophanales; family Caryophanaceae; genus Sporosarcina; species Sporosarcina sp. AD_1. The sequence goes on along the minus strand of NZ_JBPVIR010000005.1, from coordinate 350,410 downwards.
GCAGATGGGTACAGCGGGAGGAGTGCATCGACGTATTTGATCCCCAGGATGGTTCACTTATAAGCAGCGTGCCGGCAGCAACAGGAGACGATATGCTTCTGGCCATCGAGGAGGCAAAGGAAGGGGCGAAACGTTCTGCAGCTTTGCCGGTGCACGCTAGGATGCGGATCCTGAATGATGCAGCTCTCTATATAGAGGAACACTTTGATTTATATGCGGAAACGATTGCATCGGAAGGCAGTAAGACAATTAAAGAAGCCGTTTCAGAAGTAATGCGTTGTATTCAAACGTTGCGTTTAAGTGCGGAAGAGGCTAGACGGATACAAGGAGAAACGATTCCTTTTGATCAGTCTGAAACAGGGGAAGGGCGGATCGGCTATTATTACCGTTTTCCGATTGGCATCATTGCGGCCATCACCCCATTCAATGATCCATTGAATCTCGTTGCGCATAAAGTCGGCCCGGCCATTGCTTCGGGAAATGCAATCATTGTGAAACCGGCGACCGCCACGCCATTGAGCGCATTGCTTCTGGCGGAGGCGTTCGAACAGGCCGGATTGCCACCGAAAATCCTGTCAGTCATTACAGGGAGGGGCGGTGTGATAGGGGATATCTTAGTCACACATCCTGCAATCCGGATGGTTTCCTTCACGGGTGGACTGGAGACTGGGGAAAGGATTTCAAGGAAAGCGGGTCTCAAGAAATTGAGCATGGAGCTCGGTTCTAATTCGCCGGTCATCATCCTGAAAGATGCTGACATAGCGGCGGCCGTGGATGCGACTATATCCGGTGCATTTAGCGCGGCGGGGCAGAACTGCCTGGGGGTCCAAAGAATCTATATTGAAAAGGGTGCATTTGAAGAATTCCAAATGAAGTTTGTTGAAAAGACAGGCCGATACGTAATCGGTGACAAACAATCAATTGGAACAGACATGGGACCGTTAATTAATGAGAGAGAGGCGGAGCGGGTCGAGCAATGGGTGGACGAAGCCGTAGCCGAGGGGGCGGAGCTTCTTATTGGAGGCGAGAGGATCGGAGCATTTTTCAAGCCTACGGTATTAACGAAGGTCCCTTCGAGTTGCAGAATCGCAATTCAAGAAATCTTTGGCCCTGTTGTCCTGTTGTATGAGGTATCCGATCTGGAAGACGCGATATCCAAAGCGAATCAAGTGCCATATGGGTTGCAGGCGGGCATTTTCACTCAAAATATTGAGAACGCTTTCAAAGCGATTCGAGAATTGGATGTCGGAGGAATTATGATCAATGACAGTAGCGATTATCGAATTGACGGCATGCCGTTCGGCGGTGTGAAAGGCTCCGGGCTTGGAAGAGAAGGTGTGAAGTTCACCATTCAGGAAATGACAGAACCGAAAGTGGTCAGTTTTAATTTGCATCAGGGCTAGCATCGATATGGAAGAGGTCTCACTGTTTTAGTTCAAAATACTAAAAAGGAGAACAGACAAATGGATAAAAGTTCGAGGATGATGAATAGTGTCTTCTGGGTGTCTGCCATTGTAATTGTTGCCATGGTGTTATGGGGTGCGTTTGATGCTGCGGGGATGTCGCGATGGGCAGATCAGGCCTATACATTCGTAACAGAAGCGTTTAGCTGGTTTTATCTTCTTTCCGTCTTGGCCATCGTATTATTTTGTGCCTGGCTCGCTATTAGCAAGTACGGCAAAGTGAAATTGGGCCAGGATGATGAAAAGCCGAAATACTCCTACTTTGCGTGGATTGGCATGCTATTCAGCTGCGGATTCGGTGCTGGCCTTGTGTTTTGGGGAATTGCCGAGCCGATGACCCATTTTGCGACTTCCCCGACAGGTTCGAATGGGATGACATCTGAAGCAGGGCGTCGTGCAATGCAATATTCCTTCTTCAATTGGGGTGTGCATCAATGGTCGGTATTTACGATTGTCGGATTGGCACTTGCTTATATCCAATTCCGTAAAAAAGAAACAGGGATGATTAGTGACACGCTGAATCCGATTATCGGCAAGGAAAAAAAGAAAACATTACGGAAAACCATCAACACATTAGCGGTCATCACGACCGTCCTAGGAGTGGCTACCTCTTTAGGGATGGGGATTTTACAAATTAATGGCGGATTGAATCATGTATTCGCCGTCCCGCAGAACAGCATGTCCCTCTTTTTTATCACAATGACGCTGCTCGTACTGTATTTGATTTCTGCCTTGACGGGTTTAGATAAGGGAATCAAATTTCTCAGTATCTTAAATATGAGTTTAGCAATCGGCATGATTATTGTCGTCCTCATTCTTGGACCGACCCAATTTATCTTTGAAGCATTCGTGCTTGGACTAGGGGATTATATCCAGAACTTTTTCGGCATGAGCCTTGGCATGTCCCCTTATGACGGAAATACATGGTCGAAAGCTTGGACCGTCAATTATTGGGCGTGGGTCATTGCTTGGTCGCCGTTTGTCGGTGCGTTCATCGCCCGTATTTCAAGAGGGCGGACAATTCGGGAATTTGTCTTTGGTGTACTGATCGTACCGCCGCTCATTGCAATCATTTGGATTGCGGTGTTTGGAGGGACGGCACTCCATATGGATCTCTTCCAAGGAGCGAATATTGCCGGAGCTGTTCAAAACGATGTGACAAGTGCCTTGTTCGCTACATTTGAGAATTTCCCGATGAGCTCTTTCCTATCGGTCGTCTTTTTAATCTTGATTGTCACATTCTTGGTGACATCTGCGGATTCCGCAGCCTTTGTCCTCGCCATGATGACATCCGGCGGCGATCCAAACCCAAGTAATTTATTGAAAGCGACATGGGGAATTCTCATGGCTGCCATCGTCGTCGTGTTAATTAATAGCAGCGGGCTGGCAGGATTACAGACAGCTTCGCTTGTTGCCGCCTTGCCGTTCACGGTCATACTTCTGCTTATGGGGGTCGCCTTGCTGAAAATGTTGCGTTCTGATCAAGGGGCTGCCACGGCGGAAGAGACGGAAACTGCAGATGAAAAGGAGTCGACCTATGAACGGGTTCCGATCCGTTCCGCCTTGACGACTCCGAAAAAATAAAGCATGGAGGGGTAATGATGATTTTACAATCAACTGAAAATAGAGAAGCCTATTATAATGAGCTGGCGGAATTGGATAAAAAGCATTTCATTCATCCGACAACGTCTTTTAAACAACATCAGGAACAAGGGCCGCGTTTCATCTTCACGGAAGGCAAGGGCATTTATTTAAAAGACGTGCGGGGTAAGACAGTCATCGACGGGCTGTCCTCCCTATGGAATGTCAATATCGGGCATGGCAGGGAAGAGCTTGGAGAAGCTGCAGCGAAGCAAATGAAGAAACTTGCGTTCAGTTCGACATTTGCGACAAACAGCCATGAGCCGGTCATTGAACTGGCGGAGGTTGTCGCAAGCATGGCACCGGGTGATCTGACTGCCACTTTCTTTACATCGGGCGGCTCGGAAGCGAACGACACTGCATTTAAAACAGTCCGGTATTACTGGCAACTAAAAGGGTTGCCAGAGAAGAAGAAAATCATTTCTAGAAAAAAATCGTATCATGGCGTTTCGGTGGGCGCTTCCAGTGCTACGGGATTGCCTGGTTTTAGAAGCTTCCCTTCGCTGGCGCCTGATTTCCTGTACGTGGATTCTTCCATAGAAGCATTGAAGGAATTAATTGAAACAGAAGGCGCGGACACGATTGCTGCTTTCATCTCCGAGCCCATCCAAGGTTCGGGAGGGGTAAACCCTCCGCCGGAAGGCTATTTCAAAGAAGTCCGGGCACTATGTGATGCGAATGATATTTTATTCATAGCGGATGAAGTCATTACCGGTTTTGGAAGAACGGGAAAAACGTTCGGTATGGAGCATTATGATGTCGTGCCGGATGTCATGGTGATCGCCAAGGGAATTACGAGCGGTTATGCACCTTTAGGTGGCATGGTGCTGACAGAAAGATTGCGTTCCGAATTGGTCAGTTTGTCTGACGGGATTTTCATGCACGGGTATACGTACAGCGGGCATCCGATGTGCTGTGCCGTGGCACTGGAAAACTTGCGCCTTCTGAAAGAAGAACAGCTCTATGAAAATGTGCGCCAAATGGGCGAAGCATTCCAAAAAGGGTTCGCATGGCTGCAGGACCGGCATGAAGTGATAGGAGATGCACGGGGTGTCGGGTTGCTCGGTGCCGTAGAAATCATGAAAGATAAGGAAACTAGAACTCGTTTTGACGAGCCGGTATCTGTGAAAGTGATTGAAGAAGCGTTAAATCATGGACTGCTCGGCAGAAGCATCATTTATGAAGGGCAAGACACACTCGCATTCGCTCCTCCGTTCTGTATTACAAACGAAGAGGTGGAAAAAATCATTTCCATAATCGATGAGTCGTTGACAACGGTATTGAAGAAAATATGATACTCATTAGACCCTGCAGACTATGTAGGGTTTTTTATATTGGATAAAAGAATAAATGTATTTTTATACATAGCAAATGATTCTTATAACATACTGCGAAGTGTTTTTATTATCTAGTTTCGCCTTGATAGATATGTCTTTATGCTCAATATCGTTATTATATTTCAAACAACGAAATAATATAGTATTCATGATACGGAAGATTTGGTACACTCAAACTATTGTAGGTTAGTAATCTACAAAGATACTAAAAGAGAGGGAGATGGAGAGTGAAACGGTTTTTATGGAGTTTTTTAGCAGTCATTCTTGCGTTTTCGCTTGTATTGCCGGTACCGACGCAAGCGGCTACATCCGTTGAGGCTGCTGCAAAGCAATCAATTGAATTGAAGACCAGCCAATCGAAGCTGGCGCTGACAGAAGTTCGTGAGGTGACAGTGTCAGCGGATTTAGGACAAGAGGTTGATTTAGAGCAAGTGGAGCTTCAATTTGGAGGCAAGCCTCTTGCTGAATGGAAAAAGTGGGATGCAAAATCCACTTCTTTTGCGGGTGATCCGTTCATTACCGTCAAAAAGGCGCCCCATTATGTAAACGGCACGACAACCATCGAGGCAAAGCTTGAATTTGGTTTGCCTTTCGGAACAGATGATTTGTCACCGCGTTCAATTCGTGTACATTACAAGCAGTTGCTTGGAGACTATGAGCTTGCGCTAGTTGACAAGGAGCATGGGACAAAGGCTGCTACGACAGTCAAGTTGAATGTGTATGACGAATTTCTAGAATGGGATGAGATTAAACCATCGATCGACGGAATCATTGAAAAGGCGGCCGGTTTGAATGGGCGTTACGTCCAGTATGAGAGCCCTGGCCAAAGTACAGAAGGCCGTGATTTCCATATGGTCGTCCTGGCAAAAGATAAGGCGGCTGTCGATCAGTATTTAACTGAAACGCTTCCGGTTGCGCTTGAAACACCTGAGGAATTGATTGCGAAGCTGAAAGATGGAACGATGGACGACTACCGGGTGCCTGTTTGGTTCAATAATATTCACCCGGATGAAGTGGAAGGTATCGACTTCCAAACAGAGCTGCTTGAGAAGTTCGCTACGGAAAAAGAAGTGACCTTCACCAAAACAAACGAGGACGGAACGGATGAGGAAGTGAAATTGAATGTCGATGAAGTGTTAGATCACCTCATCCTCATCTTTAATTTCTCGCACAATCCGGATGGACGCGTCCACAATACACGGGCTAACGTGAATGGGTTTGATTTAAATCGTGATAATGCGTATCAGACACAGGTAGAGACGATTCAACTCAATCCGGTCATTGCGAAGTGGACGCCGCTTGCGATGATGGAAGGGCATGGCTATGTGAAAGGGTTCCTCATCGAGCCTGCCACACCGCCACATAATCCGAACTTTGAATATGATTTGTTAATGGAAGGAATGATCCCGCAAGCTCATGCGATGGGGCAGGCAGCGATCGGCAGTTCCGCATTGACCTCGTATTTCTTGGCATCAGAAGAATACAAGGATGGCTGGGATGACATGGGCCCTGCTTATACGCCGATTTTCTCCATGCTGCACGGTACGCTGGGCCATACAGTAGAAGTGCCGACGCTTGGACAGGAATCATATAAGGCCATGGTAGGCGCTGGCCTAGGAATGATTAATTATGTATTTGAAAATAAAGATGAGCTGTATTCGCGTCAGCTGGAAATCTTTAATCGTGGCGTCAAAGGAGAGGATAACCGCAATATCGATCCCCTTTTGACGAATGCGGCTGGAGAATCAATCGGGCGTCCGCGAGGGGAAAATGAAAACTTCTTCCCGGATTATTATGTGATGCCAATTGGAGATAAGCAAAAGAACGTAGCTGAAGTGTACAACATGGTGGATTATTTGATCCGCAACGGTGTGAAAGTTGAACAAACGACGGAAGACATCAAGGTGGATGGCAAGGTTTATCCGAAAGGGACATATGTCGTGCCGATGAAGCAGGCGAAACGCGGTTTGGCAAACGCGATGCTGTACAAAGGCGATGACGTATCCGATTGGGAAGCAATGTACGATCCGGTTGTTGCAAACTTCCCGGCATTGCGCGGATTTGATATTCAAGAAATCCGGGTGACAGGTGAAGACGCGCTGGCTGAGCGAACAGAAGCCATATCGAAAGTGGAAGTGCCAGCAAGCTTTATTGACGAGAAAAAAGCAAGACAAGTATTGAAGAACGTCAATAATGATACGATTAAACTGGTGAATGAATTACTGAAAGATGGTAAATCGGTCGGCATCTTGAAAGAAGGAAAATTCGGCTTCCATGCGGGGGATTTCATTGTACGGACAGAAGACCTTCTGCCATATGCTGATCAGTATGTATTTGAAGCTGCTCCGCTGCCATCCTATAAGGCGGTCAAAACGAAATGGATTGCCCAACCGAAAGTGGCTTCCAATGGTTCCGGCCAATTAATCTTCTCGTTAAAAGAACTAGGATTTGAGCTTACGAAAGAGGAAGAGGCGGAAATCGTCGTATCGGATGCTAAGCTGCCGGAAGAATTGGCGGGCAAGACATTTGTCGGCATAGGCAATAACGTCTTGAAAGCGGTCAAAGAAGCTGATGTCTTGGAAGGGTTTGATTACCAAACAACTTCCGGTGGACATGAAGGGCTGATCCAAGCCGATATTAACTTCAACCACTCGCTTATGGCTGGTTATGGCCGGGAAGAGCTATTGTATACGACGAGAGGCTCCTGGATTACAGCCATGCCGAAAAACGCTGCGGTGCTTGCAACGGTGAAGGATATACCGGACTTTTACGTAGCCGGCTGGTGGCCGGGACATGAAGGGGCGCAAGGTCAGGTTCTCGCCTTCACGCAACAACTTGAAGGCGGCACCATCACTTTGTTTGCCAACGACTTGGCATTCCGGGCTCATACAAAGCACTCCTACCGCATGCTCGCCAACAGCATTTTTGCTGCAGCAAGCGAAGTGCCTGCTCCTGCGAAGGATGCGGATCGGTATTAATTGAAAATGACCTCCTGCAGATGTTTCTCGCGGGAGGTTGTTTTTGTGGTAGATTATGAAAAAACAGCCACCATCCATAAAAATGGATGGTGGCTGCATACTATCTCACACTTTAAATTCCTGAATTACTTGCTGCAAACTCATCGCTTGTCGGCTTAGGGCCTGTGCGACGGTGTTGATTTCTTCGATTGTTGCCATTTGTTCCTGGACGGCGATAGAGTTTTGCGCTGTTTTTCCGGATGCTTCAATGGAATGTGTGGCGATTTCTTGGATAGATGCGGATACTTCTTCGGCGCCTGCTGAGATTTCTTCGGTTGCTGCGGAGATGTCTCCGATTTGGTCGCCCATCGTTTGGACAGCTTGGACGATGGACAGGAAGGCGTTGCCGGCTTCGTCGATGACTTGAACTCCTTCTTCAACGTTTTTCAAGCTGTCAGCAACGGCTTGTTCCACCTGTTTCGTATCGGTCTGAATTTCGGTTGTCAGCTCAACAATTTGGTTAGCCGACTGTTTGGACTGCTCCGCCAGTTTCCGTACTTCATCCGCAACGACCGCAAATCCTTTCCCGTGCTCGCCGGCGCGGGCTGCTTCAATTGCTGCATTTAAGGCAAGCAAATTAGTCTGTTCGGTAATATCGGTAATGACATGGATGATGTTCTCAATTTCTGCTGTCTGTTTGCTCAGGCGGGCGATCAATTCACTCGTCGCATGTGACGATTCATAGATGATGTTCATCTGGTCTTTTGCCTGTTTCACAGCACCGCCGCTTTGCTCGGCCAATTTTTCCGTCGTCGATGCACTGTCATTCAACTGTTGGGCAGATTCAGCGATGCGCTGGACGCCCAGTGCTGTTTCTTCCATGGCAAGAGAGCTTTCTTGCGCGGAAGCTGCTGATGTTTGTGCGCCTGCGGCAATCAATTCCATGTTTTCTCCGACATCCTGCGATGCCCGGGTCACCTCTTCCGTGCTGGCGGACAATTCCTCTGCGGTCGCACTGACATGGGCTGCATTATCGTTGATACTGCCGATCAGCCCACGTAAATTCGCTTTCATCGTATTAAAGGAATTGGCCAAGTCGCGAACTTCATCTTTTGATTTTACCGTAATATCCTCTTGAGTCAGGTCGCCAGCCGCGATAATGGCCGCGCCCGATACGAGTTCCCCTATCGGTTTTGCGATGGATCGTTTAATGATAAATGCAATGAGCAGGGCTATGAGAAAATCGAAGATGGTAGAGATGATTAATCCCTCTTTTGCCACCTTCGCTTTATCTGTCACGAGGGCCCGGTTGTGCGCAAGCCGTTCATTTTGATATTGCACAATTTCCTCTGCCGCGTTTTGAATGTTGGCGCTTGCAGTCAGACCGCTCGTGTTCATGATGCGTTCAGCACCATTGCGGTTGCTTTGTTTGACATAGTTGATGGCTTGATTGGCAACATCATCGAATTGAGTGATGGAGCTGTTCATTCTCTCCAGCACTTCACTCATTTCCTCTGTTGTGACATATGTAGACAATTCTTCGTATGTAGTTTGCAAGGATTCCTTCGCTCCATCATACCGGGATAAAGCGGCACCGCTGCCGTTTGCTAGGTATTCCCGAAGATGCATTCCTTGAAATGCGGTATCTTTTTGAATTTTTTCGGCCAACTGTACCTGTTTTACTTGTTGGTCAAACATATCGTCATATTTTGCAGTTATGGATAACATTTGATAAATACTGAAGCCGGCGAACATTAACAAGACGCCCAGCATAATTGCAAATCCGCCATAAATCTTTTTGCCTATCGACATGATGTTACTCCTCTCATTGTAGGTTGGACTTTTTCAAGAGTACCTTAATCTAAAAATATTGTAAACATTATTTATCAATAAATTTGTGAGAAAAGTAATATGTAAGGTATTTTGTTATTAGGCTTAAAGAATTACTGTAAGAATAAGGATAGGTTGAAAGGTAATTGAATTGATTTCTTCCTTTATTAGTTAAAAGAAAGGGGGATGGTTGGTATAAAGAGAGAAAGCCAGGTATGAAACGATTCCATACCTGGCTTTGCATTAATTTTCTTTAAAAATCTCACCGGCAATTCCCATGGCCTGTACAGCTTTTGGGAATCCGACATAACCGGTACAATGGATGATCAGCTCAATGATTTCCTCTTTTGACAACCCAACATTCAAAGCAGCCTGTAAATGAACTCGCAGCTGGTCGAATGCGCCTTGGGTGATGAGTGACGTCAAAGTGATGATCTCCCGTTGTGATAGGGAAAGGGTTTTTCTGGCGTACAGATCTCCGAAACCGAAGGACACAATCATGTCCCACAGCTCGGGTGAAATGTGTTTGATTTCTTGCATGCCAGTACGTACTTCTTCTGAAAAGAGTTCTTCCATAACGCGTGTTCCGGCATTATATCTTGTGTTGTTATCCATAGTCATCACTGTCTCCCCATAGTCGGCGGAATTTCGTTTTCATCCACCAACACTTCTAATACGATCGGTTTATTTGTTTCTTTTGTATACTTCAGTGCTCCTGTTATTCGTTTGCTAAGTTCAAACGGATCCCGGCACGTATAAGCTTGGAGTCCCATCGACTCTGCAAAACAAGCTGCTTTCATAGGAGTTTCATAGATTCCGCCTATAGATGTGCCTATCATTTTTCGCATCCCCTTTTCGACCATGTCCAGTCGTCCGTTGTTGATGACGATAAAGAGGACGGGGGCGTCATAATTGTAAGCTGTCGAAATTTCCGTCCCATGCATGAACATACAGCCATCTCCCGTCAGGCAGACAACCGTTTTTTCGGGAGCCGCCAATTGGGCACCGATGGCATAGCCGATGCCATTTCCCATAGCGCCGAATATATCCTCGAAGTAGAAAGTGCCTGGCTCATAGACGTCATAATGTTTAATTCCATAGAAAGAATGGCTACCATCATCTCCGAATACAATCGCATCCGAAGGGAGTGCATTCCGCATGGCCCGCAATACTTGGACGGCGGACATTCGCTCGCCTGGTGTGTTCTCCTGAAGCTCGAGCGGTTCAGGAGCGGACAAGAATATTTCTTTCTTGGCGGGAAGGTCTTTTAAAATCAACTGCAAATTCGTTTTGATGTCCCCGAGCACCGGTGTAGTTGGCACGTTAATAGATTTTCCAATAAACGTCGGATCATAATCAAAGTGGATCACGTGCTCAGGATACATGGATTCAGCTAGACCGGCCGTGGACATATCGCTCATTTTGGAACCGATTATGACGAGCAAGTCAATCTTTGCCTGTAAATATGCGGTGGCTTCCGGCGTACCTCCCAAGCCGAACGCCCCTAATGAAAGGGAATGGTTAGATGGAAATGCACCCTTTCCACCTGGTGTCGTGACGACCGGGATGCCCCAGTGTTCAGCGAATCGTTGCACTTCCTCGTATGCCCGGCTGGAATGGACGCCCTTTCCAAGGAAGAGAAGGGGACGGGATGCCACGTTCAGTTTGTCCGCCACATCTGCAAGATTTGGTGAGACCATGTGCTGGTGAACTGGAAGATCCAATACGAATGGTTCAATCTCCTCCAGCAGCACATCAAATGGAATGGATAAATGCACAGGGCCTTTTACGCCCGAAATGGCTTTCTCAAGCGCATGCTGCAAGTACGGGCGCAGCATATCCCCGCGTTCTACACGTGCGCTGAATTTCGTGACATATTGGAACATGTTGACCAAATCAGTGCCGAATGTACTGGAATCCTGCCCGAGTGCTTTGCCGGTATCTTTCATAGATGGATGGCCTGTGATGATCAATACAGGAAGATGAGAAGCCGCAGCTTGGCCGGCCGCCGTCAATAAATTCGTTCCTCCCGGTCCGGATGTTCCGATTGCGACGCCGATTTTTTGATTCATCAAAGCATAGCCCGCTGCTTCAAATCCGGCTGCCGCTTCATGTTTCGCTAATACGAATTCAATATTTTCATGGAGAAGCTCAAAAAGGATGGGCGAGACTGCTTTTCCGGGAATGCCGAAAATATGGTTCAGTCCCCAATGCTTAAAATTCGATGCGAGTACGGAAGCTGTTGTTTTCATTTGCGACTCACTCTTTCCGTTAATGTAATAGAAGATCTCCAAAACCAAACGGGATATTTTGCAATCGGTTCATTGTTTATTCTGCAAGTAAGTAGATTCGAATTCGTCTGCTGGAAGCGGTTTGCTGAAATAAAAGCCTTGGACAACATCACATTGTTGATCAATTAAAAAGTCAAGTTGCTCCTTTGTTTCTACGCCTTCCGCAATGACTTTCATTTGCAGATTATGCGCCATCGTAATGATGGCTTTAACGATAATGGCATTTTGCGGGCCATTGGCGATTTCCATAACAAATGATTTGTCGATCTTGATGAAATCAATCGGGAAATTATGCAAGTACGTGAGCGAGCTGTAGCCGGTTCCGAAATCATCAATGCTAATCCCAATGCCGAGTTCCTTCAATTGTTGAAGTACCTTCAAGGAGTATTCATATTCCATCGCCATATATTCCGTAATCTCTACGACGAGATAATGGGGATTCAGGCCGGTCCTTTGAAGCGTTTCTTTCATGAAAGCGACAAGATCCTTCGTCAAGAATTGCTGAGTCGATAAATTGACGGAAATTTTGAGTGGCTGAAATCCGGCTACCTGCCATTTTTTGCTTTGAGCACACGCTTCTTTGATAACCCATTTGCCAATTTGATTGATCAAGCCATTTTCTTCCGCTAGTCTGATGAATTTTTCAGGATGTAACAGCCCGAGAGTAGGGTGCTGCCAACGGATTAATGCTTCCATTCCCATAAGTTCACCCGATTTTGAATGGACTTGAGGCTGATAGTGAAGAACGAATTCCTCATGCTCAATCGCTTTTCTCAAATCCATATCCAGTTTGTAATCCTCCTCCTGACCCTCGAACAGCTCGGAAGTATATACACTATAGCGGTTCTTCCCTTGCTTCTTGGCTTGGTACATAGCGTTATCCGCGTAAATCATCAGTTTTTCCATGGAAATCGGATAATCCGGATACAATGCGACCCCGATGCTCGCGGTCGTGTGCAATTCATCGTTGCCAATATAGAAGGATTCATTGAACAGATTCAATACTTCCTCAGCCTTTGCAGTGACATAATCGGGGCTATCAAAATCCTTTAGAAGGAAAATGAATTCATCTCCGCCCATACGAGCAAGGATATCCTGTTCGCCAAGGCAGCCGGATAGACGTTCACTCACTTTTTTGAGCAAAATATCACCGTACGAATGGCTAAAGTTGTCGTTAATCGCCTTGAAACGATCCAAATCGATGAAAATAAGAGCGAGCGTCCGGTTTCGACCGTCCTCCATGTCCTTGATGATGTTCTCGATCTCTTCATTAATAAATCGGCGATTGGGCAGCCCCGTTAAATCGTCATGATACGCAAGGTAATTAAATTTCTCCTGAAGAAAATAGCGATCCGAGATATCCCGGAATTGCCCGAAGGCTCCAATCATCTTATCTCCTTCGTAGATCGGCTGCGCGTCAAAGAGGCAAACAAGACGCTTCCCGTTGTCATTGGTAAATTGGATTTCTTCATTTGTAAAAATCTTGCCGTGTTCTATGACCTCTTTGAAATAGTCACCTGTAATAGGGGAGTCCATAATGTTCCGGCCAATCACATCGTCTCTGCGGTTGTTCGAAATCTGCTGGGCAAACTGGTTAAACTCGGTCGTAATCCCTTTTTCATCGGTTATCACAATGCCGTTCCGTGTCCGGCTCAACATAATTTGATTCATAATATTGAGCTTGCGGTTCTGTTTGCGCAATAAAAGTTCCCGCTCGATGGAATCGACAGACTGTGTCAGCATCGTGAGAAATAAAGGATTTTGAAACTGAATCGGCATCATGATAGAAACACTGCCAAGAATATGATCATCGTCCGTGTAATGGAACGCCGTGCCGTAGCAGGCAATCTCGTGAAGGAATGTGTGATAATGCTGAGACCCGATTATGCTGATCGGATGTTTTTGCTGCAACGCAAGACTGATCACATTCGTTCCCGTATCCTCCAGCACGAACAAGCTGCCGGGTTTAATTCCAAACTGCTCAATCATCCCTTTGATGGTCTCATCGCCTTCAATCTCGAGGAGATAGCCATTCGCGTCCGATACAACGACCAGAATAGGCGTCCCCTTTAACGAGTTCAAAAGTTTATTAGAGAAGAAACGAACGACCGACAAAATTTCACTGTATTCAAGCCGTTTAAACGCGAGTTCCTGCTCATTTAGGAAATGCTTTGGGCGGGATATCTCGTTCGGATCCATACCAGCTTTTTCACAGTACCGATTCGATTCTATTATATAATAAGCATCATGACTACTCATAATTTCCTCCGAATCTATCAAACTTATTACTGGTACCTAATTACTATCTGTTTCTGTCTGTTTGTATAAAAATAAAAAGCAACTCTTTCGCCACAAAACCGATGGATGAAATAGTTACTGTCGTTTCGTTAATTTTATTACAATCTGTATTAGTGTGTATAAGTTGTCAAGAAATTTATTTATATCTAATGGATAATTATAAAGTTTTTAATAATAAAATTCAATTATACTGATCGGGGAAAAACTGGTTCTTAATGAAAAAAGGAAAAGCCTAGCGTCCGATGATTTTGGCGGTGAGATAGGGGGAATGAGTGGATTATTAAAGTTGGGGAAAATGTTCGTGTCAGCTGCCGAAGTGCTCGTGAAACCTGGTGGATCGCAAAAATTTGGGAACCGCTCGTATAATCGTGTAGACCGCTCGTATCCGTTGTCGAACCACTCGTATAATCGTGTAGACCGCTCGTATCCGTTGCCGGAGTGCTCGAATATCTCGGTGAACCGCTCGTATATTTGAAAGAGAGCTCGTATCCGTTGTCGAACCACTCGTATATTCGAAAGAGAGCTCGTACCCATTGTCGAACCACTCGTATATCCAAAAGAGAGCTCGTATCCATCGGCCAACCGCTCGTATATTCGAAAGAGTGCACGTTTCAGTTGCTGAAGTGCTCCTGCAACCTGGTGGATCGCATATTTTGGAACCGCTCGTATAACGGTGTTGACCGCTCGTATCCATTGCCGGAGTGCTCGTATATCCCAGTGAACCACTCGTATATTCAAAAGAGAGCTCGAATCCGTTGTCGAACCACTCGTATATTCAAAAGAGAGCTCGTATCCATTGTCAAACCACTCGTATATCCGAAAGAGAGCTCGTATCCTCCGGCCAACCGCTCGTATATTCGAAAGAGTGCGCGTTTCAGTTGCTAAAGTGCTCCTGCAACCTGGTGGATCGCATATTTTGGAACCGCTCGTATAACGGTGTTGACCGCTCGTATCCGTTGCCGGAGTGCTCGTATATCCCAGTGAACCACTCGTATATTCAAAAGAGAGCTCGAATCCGTTGTCGAACCACTCGTATATTCAAAAGAGAGCTCGAATCCGTTGTCGAACCGCTCGTATATTCAAAAGAGAGCTCGTATCTGCCGGCGAACCGCTCGTATATCCAGAAGGCAGCTCATATTCGCGTTCAGAATGCTCATATCCCGCTCCCAGACTTACGCAAAATCGCGATCCGAACGTTACTTTATTTCGGATCGCGGTGACGTTTCCAATATTCGTATTGGCCGGTGAAGGAGTCGGTTTGAAAGGAGTACTGGTTCCAGGGGCTGGACGTTTCGTTCGTTTCTTCGGTTTTGACGAGCCGCAATTCGCCTGGCTGGAGGGTCATGATGTGTGAGTCGATGACTTTCATTTCTTCGCCGGAAGAGTTGAGTGCCCGGATTTTCACTTGCACTTCTTGTGTTTTGTTTAGATTGTTGCGGATGAAGAATTGATTGCTATACGGTGAATTTCGGCAGCTTGAAGTATTCTTGAGACATTCTCGTTCGGAAGTGACGAGGACGACAGGGAAATCCTCGGCTTGCGCTCCATCTGATGCCTGCATGGCTTTGTCGATTGCCTGGGAAAACGCCATTTTCTTGCCGGTTGGTACAGCGATCAGCAGGATAGTGGATAATGATAGCACTATGCCGATGATGAAGTAGTTGACGGCTTTTGGGTCGTGGATCGATTTCGGTAAATTTTTTCCGCTCGTCAAGGTAATGATGATGTTTACCAGCAAGATAATTCCTGCCAATACACCAACCACAAGGACGACAACCCAGTTTTCGGTTTTTGTCTGAAAGAAAGGGAAGTGATACGCTTGGTGGTAATAAAATTGGATTGCCAAGCCGATTGCGACGAAAGCAAGGTGAAGCAGGACAGGCCATTTGAAAGCGATTCTGTCCCGTTTGCCCGTTTTGACATCATGCGCGAAAGCTATAATCAGCAGGCTTGGTATTGAAAAAATAAGAACGGTTACCATAACATATGGCATCGGTTACACCTCCGTTTCGCCAATTTGTTCGTTTTATTGCACAATGCCCCGATGCGAGTGCCGGCTCATTTCCCGCTGCTCTGCCCTTTGAATGGCTTGCAGAAAATGGTCGACGATGCGATTCTTCTCAGCCACAACTTCACTTAGCCCTAAACGGTGCCATTCGGCATCCAACCGCTTTTCCGCATGTTGATCCTGCGCTCCAATGGCACATGCATATGCCCGCAACCGGTCTTGCTCGGAGAATTGATTCCATAACGTTTCATTGAAATTTCCAAAGGTATCAAATGAATTTCTAAATGCTTGCCACGCTTCAACTTGCTGGTGGCCAAAGGAGCTACGGGTTTTATATAAGATGGCAATTACCATGGCGATGGAAGAAATCGTCCATGCGGCGGCTGAATGTCCAACCCAACCGCTTATACCACAAGCTGTCGCCACAGTTCCTGAAATTAATGAAATGGCAATTAGCCATGATCGCAACATGGGATTGGTATCAAACACACGGGCAAGGTGGACTTCTCGTTTCACTTCCTTGCGCCAGGCATTATGGGCTTCCAAAAAAATAAGGTCGTTCGTTTGATATTCAATAAAATACTTTATGTCGTTCAACTGAAAAACGGGTGCCCCATAATTCACCCGTTCGAACAGCAGTGAGAGTAGCATTTCCTCATGAGGATGATCAACATCCCGGCTAACAAGTTCATATTGCCCTTCCGAAATCTCGCGAATCATCCCTTTTCGAATCAATTCCATAAAGGCAGCGGCTGTCACATACGGCGAGAAGATGCCGTTTTTGACATAAGCGAGACTCGCAGGCACACTCATGCTTTCTTCGGGAATAAAAAATTGGTCCAGCAATCTGTCCAATGCTTCTTTTTTCTCAAGTTTTTTGCGAAAGAACGCTGTAAGGAGAAGGACTCCTAGAAGACCGGCAAGCAATAGGATGGCAGCCGCCTCCGTTGATTCAGATGGAAAAAATGACTGCATCACGTTCACCCCTTTTCTCCTTTACGGAGCAGGGATTAAATGGTTTCATTCATTTTTCCGATTTGACTCCATGAAAAAGAAAAACCCCTGCCAGTTAACTGGCAGAGGGTTCCTATTATTTACGGTCTTCAAATTCGATTTTTGTGTTGTCGCGGAATTTGATTTCCAAGTCGAATTTCTTATAGTCGTTTGGCAGGTCAAATTCTTTGAGCACTTGCTTGATGACTTCTTCTTTTTTCGTATCTTTGGTGATCTTTAGCTTTTCGATTTTAGGGTAGATTTGATCAAACGCTTCTTGGCCTTTGAAAATTTGATTGTTCCGCTCGTCCTTCCACTTTGCATCCAGCATTCCGCTTTCTTCTTCGACTTCAATTTCAACCTCTTTAGAGGATTCTTTTGTTTGACCATAATCAACGCTCAAATCGAATTCCATATAATCGAGCTTGCCCCACTTATCATTCATAACGGAATGGTCTACTTGAGGTGCATTGGCTGTTCCGTTTGTAGATGGGGTATTTGTGTGAGTTTCCACATTTTCAGTTACTTTTTCCGTGGTGGTCGTATTATTCATACCTGGGTTAGCCGGTTCTGTCGTGCCTGAAGTGCCTGTTGTTTTATTGTTCGTCGTTCCGCATGCTCCCAGAACTAAAGCTGCTGCCAATAAGATCCCTGAAACTGATGTTGCTTTCTTCATCACTTTGCATTCCTCCAATATTTTTCGTGGTGTACTTCTACTGTTCCCCGATACGGCATTTTCATACGCCATCCAGAGGGACATTTTTTATTAAGTTTTTTCAAAATACAAGCAATGGATCAAAGTAATAAGGGAATTTTGAACTGGCCATTCTACAGGTACTGATGGGTTAGATAGAGTGTGTTTTGTCTCTTGCGGGCCTTCAAAAGGTGATGAATCGAAAACAGTGCTACTCCGCTGGTCCTCAACTCCATCTTAGGTTTCAGTAAAAATATCAATTTGATAAGTCCTATTTTGGAAAATAGCCACATAGAGTATATAAAAAATCTCCTCTCTTCTGTTGGTGGATGGGAAAGTGCTAAATAGGGGTTTTGATCAGAAATTTGAATCATAGAAGGTGACAGGATGAAAGTGCTGATTACAGGTGGTTATGGCTTTATCGGCTCTCACGTGGCGGATCGATTTTGGAAAGAGGGCTATCAGGTAGTTATCATTGATAACTTATCGACAGGGCAGCGTGATCGCGTGCAGTTTCGCCACAAAGGTTATGTGCTATCTGTAGAGGATGCCGCATGTGAGAATGTGTTTCGTGCTTTTCATTTTGACGTCGTTGTCCATTTGGCTGCCCAAACAAGTGTGGGGGCTTCGGTGGATAATCCGGTTGCCGATGCGGAGTCGAATGTTCTTGGCCTTGTCAATATGCTGACGCTTGCCACGAAATACGGGGTAACGAAGTTTCTATTTGCATCTTCTGCGGCGGTTTATGGTGAGCCTGTCCGTTTGCCTCTTGCCGAAACGGATTCCCTCAATCCGGTGTCGCCTTATGGGATGAGTAAATGGCTTGGTGAAACATACTGTATGAAATGGAATGAGCTGTATGGTTTGGATACGGTCAGCTTTCGATTGTCGAATGTGTATGGACCCAGACAGGGGAATGGTGGGGAAGCCGGAGTCGTATCCCATTTCATAACAAATTTGTTGACGGGACGGACGATTGAAATTAACGGTGATGGTGAGCAGACGAGAGATTTCATTTATGTGAAAGATGTGGCTGATGCGTTTCTGCGTGCTGCCCATTCGCAATTAAAAGGCGTGTATAATTTATCTGCAAATACGGAAACGACCATCCAATCCCTGGCATCCAAGCTTGTTTCTATTCACGGTTCAGGAGAGACAGTTTATCGGACGGCAAAGAATGGTGATATTAAGAAGTCCAGATTGAACAATGAAAAGGTAAGAGTTGACCTTGATTGGGCTCCTCTGTACCATCTGGATGAAGGAATTGAGAAGACATATGCTGCCTTTTCATCAGCCGAAGAGAAAGGCAGGAAGAAAAGTAAGTCCTCCGAAGACTCTTCTAGGTTCTCCATATTTCTCAGATCTATCAAGCCGTATGTTGAGAATCTCCTCGTATTCCTGTTTGTCACATGGCTATATTTGAACGGAACGGTCAGTCTGCAACAATCGACGGATGTCCTCATCGTCTTTTATATTGGACTATTGGGCATTCTTTATGGCAAACGTCAAGCTGTGCTGGCTTCAGGCTTATCCATTCTCCTTATCCTCTACGGACGACTCGCGCAAGGAAGGGAATTCGTCTCCCTCTTATACGACACCGCTTTTCTATTCCAAGTAATCCTGTACTTATTTATTGGCCTCGTTGTCGGTTATGCGACCCAGCGGAAAAATAATATGATTGCTATGCAAAAAGAGCGTTTGGGCGAATTGGAATCACAATATCGCCAGTTAGATGAGGTCCATCTTGACGTGCTTGAAGTGAAAAAGGCGCTGCAACTTCAACTATCGACCCGAGAGGATAGTTTTGGGAAGGTGCATGCACTGCTGAGGGATATGGATGATTTGGAACCGGAGATGGTTTATGTACGCTCTGTCCGCGCGTTACAAGATTTCATGTCGGCGGATCATGTTTCATTCTCCCTTCTTAGTGAAGATCGCCAATTTGCCCGCATTGTTGCAAGAGCAGGAAAATCGGCGGAACGGCAGACAAGTTCATGGAAGGTGAGTGAGCATCCTTTTCTGGAGTCTTTACTGGACGACAAGAACTCTGGCATGTTTGTTAATAAAAAGCTAGATCCTTCAGCTCCAATGATGGCAGCCGTCCTGCGTCACAATGGTGCTGTTTACGGGATCATCGCTGTTGATGGCATCTCTTTCCATCATCTTTCCCTCTATCATGAAAATGTGTTCCGTATTGTAACAGATATCGCAAAACATGCTCTGATTCGTGCTTTTAGCTTTATGCATGCAACTGAGAAGGAACGGTATTACCCCGGCACCCGGCTGTTGAAAAAAGAGGCCTTTGATGTGGTGCTGCAATCAAAACGGCTTGCACAAGAACGAAATGGGCTGCCATTCTCATTGCTTGAGAGTGCCTTGGATCAGGAACGTTTGGCTGCGCAGACCGAAACAATGACCAAACTGCTACGCCAGACCGATTACATCGGCACACAGAAGGAGGGCAAGGTGTCACTCCTTTTGACAAATTGCTCTGAAGAGGATGTTGCGTTTGTGCGTTCAAGGCTTTTAAGGGAAGGGATTGAGACGACCATCTTAGGAGGAGGGATGTAGCGTGTTATACGTGTATGTCCTCTATGTCGTCCTATCTGGCATTCTCCTTGCTTTCTTCCATCGTTCGTCTTGGAAAGAGTGGCTGGTGGCGATGGTCCTTGTGGTGTTCCTGCCTATTATCGGTTGGACTTTTGCAGCTGTTTGGCCCAAACAGGCAATTAGAAATGAAGGAGAATTGTTTGGAAGCTATATGAACGGGCTGGATGAAGACATCCTTATACACCGGGATGCAATCCATACGAAAGTAGATATACAAAAAGAACTCGATGTGATTCCTATTGAGGAAGCATTGCTTGTAAATGATCATGTGACAAGAAGAAGGGTCATGATCGACGTACTGAAGGAAGACGCTGGCCAATATATGAAAGTGCTTCGTACTGCAGTGCAGAATGAAGATACCGAAACGAGCCATTATGCCGTGAGCGCCATTATGGAAGTGAAGCGGAAGCTTTCTTTGGCATTGCAAAGATGCTCTTCGGAATATGCGCGTAATCCGGACAGTCTTCAGGCGGCGCAGCGATATCGTGATGTGCTCAAACAATACATGGATAGTGGGTATTTGGATGATCGTACTCTCAAAAGTTACGAAGAAGTCTACCTTAGCTTGTTAGATCAGATCATCATGACCGATACAGTCAGCATAAACCGGGACTTCGAAGAGAAGATGATGTGCGAGATGAAGCGCGCCAGTTATAAGGAAGCCGAACAAACTGGAATCTCTTATCTGACAAAGTTCCCTGACAGGGAAGAGCCGTATTTGCGCCTAGTGGAATTGTATTATACAACGAAGTCGTCCAATTCCATGCATCGGATGATCCAAGCATTAAAAGAATCTGATACTGTTTTGACAAATCATGGACTTACGCTCGTCAGGTATTGGTCAGAAGGGATTTCTACTCGATGAATATCAATTTCTCCAAAAGTGTTTACTTCCTTCTAATCGCCGTTCTATTGGCGGGCTTCTCCTTCTTAGTTACCCGATCTCAGTATGTCCTCACATTTCAACAAAATGGAGAACTGCTTCATATACGGGATGAATTGAAGTCTCAAGTCGTCCAAGAAGAAGGGGAGGGAATCAATGAAAGGCGATATTGTGTCGCCTTCTCCTCTTCCAATGAATCGAGCAAACTGTTAAAAAACAACGCAGTCAAAACGTTGGAGCTTATGACAAGATTTACAGTCCCCGTCGATCTAGACAGCACCTCCCTCTCCCTGTCAGCTTGCGATGTCGTCGTGAGTGCGGTTGACACAGTGGAGGCACTTGGCAGCGGAGAAGCGCTCGAAGAATTTGTCCATGATGGTGGGTATTTATTGTTTTTGACATCGTTGCAGCCCGGCCCGGAGTTTGTTGTGCTGCATCGGAAGATGGGGATTTCCTCATTTGAATACCAGGTGAGTACGTACGGCATCCGTCTTGACTCCAATATTTTGATTGGCGAAAAAGGGCTCGAGATTGAAGATGAGTTTTTATACAATTCGTCTCTCCTTGTGTCACTCGACGGCCATGCGGAGCTTTTGGCGACAAGTGCCGAGGAGATTCCCCTTATATGGAAGGCGATTTATGGAAAGGGAGCCTTCGTCGTATGCAACGGCTCGTTTCTGGAAGAAAAATTGAATCGGGGGATACTCGCTGGCGCAATAAGTTTGATGGAACCGGATTTTATGTATCCCATATTTAACTCTAAGGTTTTCTTCATCGATGATTTTCCGGCTCCCGTGGCAAAAGGCAGGCATCCCGTCATTTATGAGCAATATAAAAAGGAATTGCCGGTCTTTTACCGTGAGATCTGGTGGCCCAATATGCTAGGGGTAGCGAAACGCCATGATATTCGCTATACAGGTGTATTAATTGAAACGTATGGGGACGATGTCACTCCGCCTTATCCGAATCCCATTGATGCAGTGAGGATGAACCTCATTTCGTATGGACGTGAAATTCTCAAGAGTGGGGGGGAATTAGGTATTCATGGCTATAACCACCAGCCGCTTACGATGGATCAGGCGGTAGCAGATCATTTTGATTATACCGCTTGGAAGAATACAGGAGATATGGTGTCCTCCATTGAAGAAGCCCTTGACTATGCGAAAGGGTCTTTCCCAAGTTATACACTCACCTCCTACGTCCCTCCTTCGAATGTATTATCCACAGAGGGCCGAACTGCTTTACTGGAAGCGTGGCCGGATCTGACCGTTATTTCTTCCCTCTATTTAGAGGATAAAACCGGGATATCTTATGTTCAGGAATATGAAATCGCTCCAGACGGTGTCATTGAGATGCCAAGAGTTACGTCCGGCTACATGGAGAGGCAGTTTGATAGGTGGGCCGAAGCAAATGCGATGACGGCCGTTGGAGTGTTCTCCAACTTTGTCCATCCTGATGATGCGATTAGCGAGGACCGCAGTTTTAATATGACGTGGGAAGAGATCTACCGCAGTTTTGAGAACAATATGGCCCGAGTAAAGCGGACATATCCGTGGGTCCGACCGTTGACCGCAACGGAAGCTGCTTTGGATATGGCTCATGTATTGAACACCCAAGTGCAAATTGAGCAGACGGATAATAGCATTGAAGGGACGCTTTCGACCGGCGGGAAAGAAACGTTTTTCATATTACGGACAGAGCGGAAAATCGGTCGCCTGACAAACTGTAAGGTGAATCGGATTGATGAAGGTGTATTTTTAGTCACCGTGGATGACTCCCGATTCAAATTGGAATTAGGAGGTTACTAGAATGAAAATATGTTTAATTGCCGAAGGATCCTATCCGTACGTGACAGGCGGTGTTTCTACTTGGATCAATACGCTGATGAGTGAAATGCCGGAGCACGAGTTTGGCATTTATGCAATCAGTGCGGATTCAAAACGAAAAGGACAGTTTTTGTATGATTTTCCCTCGAATTTTATGTCCGTTAAAGAAGTCTTCCTTGACTCGTATGGAAAAGAACGGAGCAGATGGGGAAGGCATTTCAAGTTGACACCAGATGAGTCTCAGAACTTAGCTTCCTTAATCAGTGGGGATGGAGAGACAGATTGGGGCAAACTCTTCGATTTATTGCGCAGCAAGAAATTTAAGAACACTGTGGATTTCTTGTCAAGCCGTGATTATTTTGACGTTGTCGAAAAGCTTGCAAAGGAGACCTATCCTGAAGTCCCCTTCACTGAACTTTATTGGACAGTCAATTCGATGATCTTGCCTTTGCTCATTTTAGTTCGTGAAGAGATACCGAAAGCGGATTTATACCATAGCGTTTCAACCGGATATGCGGGTATTGTCGGCGTACTAGCAAAACATTTGTATGGCAAGCCGTTGATTTTGACGGAGCATGGCATTTATTCACGAGAAAGAGAAGAGGAAATCATTAAAGCGGATTGGGTAAAAGGGGAGTTCAAGGATTTATGGATCCGTTATTTTTATACGTTGTCCGGTGCCATTTATGAGGCGGCAGATGAAGTCATCACTTTATTCCATCGGAACAAGGAAATTGAAGTGGAATTAGGATGTCCCGATGAGAAAGTGAGCATTATCCCGAACGGGGTGGAAATAGAACAGTATGCACATGTGTTGAAGCGGCAAGAAGATGGATCCCAGGATGGAATTGTACGAATTGGAGCGATCGTCCGTGTTGTGGCCATAAAAGATATAAAAACAATGATCCAAGGCTTCGCATTAGTGGAGCAGGAAATTCCAAACGCCATCTTTTATATCATGGGACCGGTGGATGAAGATGAAACGTATTATGTTGAGTGCTGCCAGCTCATAGATTCCCTTCAGGTGAAGAATATCCAGTTTACTGGTCTGGTCGATGTCCATGAGTACATCGGGAAAATGGATGTGATTGTACTTACGAGCATTAGTGAAGGGCAGCCACTTGCGATTTTAGAAGCGATGGCGAGCGGAAAACCTGTCGTAGCAACCAATGTAGGTGGATGTAAAGAGCTGCTGATAGGCAAAGAGGATGGTTACGGTCCAGCCGGCATCATCTGCCCAGTTCTCCACTATGGACAGATAGCCAGAGCGGTGATCACGTTATGTAAAGACCAGAAGCTGCGTGAGGCGATGGGGCGAAACGGATATGAACGGGCGCGTGAGCTGTATAAGAAAAGTGAGTTTATCGAAAAATATCGGACATTGTATCAAACTGTGGGCGGGTGATTCCTTTGGCAGGCATCGGGTTTGAGCTTCGGAAATTATTTA
The DNA here is from genome assembly GCF_057373025.1 of Sporosarcina sp. AD_1. NCBI lineage: Bacteria > Bacillati > Bacillota > Bacilli > Caryophanales > Caryophanaceae > Sporosarcina > Sporosarcina sp. AD_1. The sequence continues at coordinate 326,132 of NZ_JBPVIR010000005.1, read as the reverse complement.
AGGAAGAAGGCATCGTTCGGACGTTTCGAGCATTTGGGTATTCTACCTTCATGACTGTGGGACCCATGCTGTTATGTATTGGATTGGTTTTGCTGTTGAAAGAGCTGATGGGCTTGTACGGCGGTGTCCGCGCGGATTCGGAGTTGTTTATTGCAACGATGACGTACTGTTTCATCTTCTCCATTATTTTGACATGCGGGCTCGGCATTGTGCTGACTCGGTTTGTCGCTGATCAGGTGTATGAAAAGAAATATGATGAGGTCATTTCCTCTTTCTATGGCGCTTTATTACTCATCCTGCCACTAGCTGCAATCATCGCCTTTATTTTTCTCCGCGGTGTTTCGGGAAGTTTGGGCTACAAAATGGCCGCATATCTTTTGTTCATGGAACTGGTCATTCTTTGGATTCAAACTGTATATATTTCTGCAATGAAGGACTATGCCCGAATTTTTAAGGGATTTGCTTTTGGCATAGTGGCTGCGTTGTTCGTAGGATGGATTATATTTCAATTTACGGCAATCGAACGGCCGGTCGTTGCCTTGATAGCTTGTGTGATCGGCATCGGCATCGTTGCTGTGCTGCTTATGCTTCATTTTGAACAGGTTCTCCCTAGAAGTGAGAATAGGAATTACTTCGGATTCCTTTATTACTTCAGGAAATTCCCTGCGCTGTCGGTATCGGGAATTTTCGTCTATTCAGGAGTGTTTGTGCATAACTTTGTCTACTGGCTGCAGTCGGATGCCATGGTGGTGGCGGACGGATATCGGTTAATGCCTTTTTATGACTTGCCGGTATTCTACGGCTATTTGTCTGTTGTGCCGTCGCTCGTTCTGTTTATCGTCATTGTCGAAACGGCTTTTTATGAAAAGTATCGGATCTTTTATTCGAATGTCGTTTCAGGAGCGGCTTATGAACGGGTCAATCGGGCAAAGGAATCGATGCAGACGTCGTTGCTCGCAGGCGTCAGCTTTCTCATTGAAGTGCAATTGCTATTTTCCCTGTTATCGGTCGCGCTCGGTTTGCTCTGGCTGCCTAAAATCGGTTTCACGATGGAGCAGCTCGATTTGTTTGTCATCCTTGTCCTCGGTTTCTTTTTCTTCATCATTACATTTGTCCTCCTGCATTTGCTCATGTATTTTGACGATAAAAAAGGTGTTTTTTTCTGCAGCAGCGCCTTTTTCTTATTAAATGGAGTTTTTACTTTTGTAGCGCTGAATTGGGGACTCGATGGAGCGGGCTTATTTGCCGGGGCCGTTGTATCGCTGGCGATCACAATCCTTCGGCTCCTGCACGTGTTGCGGAATATTCATTACTTCACGTTTTGTCCACAGCCTCTTCAAACACTCAAACGAAAAAGGACATTTGGCACTTTGTTTCTTGTTGCCTCCACTAGTGTGCTATTGCTCTCTGCATGTTCACCGTCAGAGGAGAAGGAAGCTCTCCCTTCAGTGGAGGTGTCAGAACCGGAGGGCGCTGAAGTGGGAGAGAGTAATGATAAGTTACGAGAGGATAAACGAATTTACGAAAGGGATACGGATGATTCAGTCAAGGCGCTGTATGTCACGGTTTGGCCAGATGAGTATCCCGATGAACAAACGGTTGACTGGTATGCAATGAACCGGATCACGGAGCGAATGAGTACGGCTAGCTTGCAGATTACAATAGAAGAAGGGTTGGAGGATGGCAAAGGGCCCCGTTCCGGTATGTTCGGCTACGGGGCTGATTCGCCGAATGCCAAAATCAGCCTACGGGGGAACTCTTCGAGATATGCTTCCCAGAAATCGTACAAAATTAAACTGTTTGAGGAAACGGGATTATGGCATGATCAGCGGACCTTGAATCTGAATAAGCATTCCAGTGATTTTTCACGTGTCCGGAATAAGCTTAGCTTTGATTTGATGGAGACGATTCCGGACATGACGAGTTTGCGCACCCAATTTGTTCATCTGTATGTGAAGGATTTGACGAAAAACGATGCGATGCCAGCAGCATTTGAAGATTACGGATTGTATACACATATCGAACAGCCGAACGAAAAGTTTCTGAAATCACATTGGCTCGACCCGTATGGCTATTTATATAAGGTGACCTTTTTTGAATTTCAGCGATATCCGGATGAAATCAAAGCGACCACCGATCCTGCCTATGATGAGTCCGTATTTGAAACAATTTTGGAAATCAAGGGAAGAAAAGAGCATGAAAAACTGATTGCTATGCTCGAAGATGTCAATGATATGAAAAAGCCGATCGAGGAAATAATGGAGACCCATTTTGATATGGACAACTTCCTGACGTGGACGGCAGTCAATATCCTGATGGACAATATGGACACCGATGCGAATAATTTCTATTTATATTCTCCGTTAAATTCGGATAAGTGGTTTATTTTGCCCTGGGACTATGATGGCGGATGGGAACTGCAGCGCGAAAAGAAAACGATTCGGCCCTACCAGGCGGGCATCAGCAATTATTGGGGCAATACGCTTCACAATCGCTTTTTCCGGAAGGAGGAGCATGTTCAACTGTTGATTGATAAGGTCGAAGAACTTAGTGCATATGTGAATGGGGAAACAGTGAAAAAACAATTGGATAAATACACTCCGGTTGTGGGGCCATTCGTTCAGAGAGAACCCGATCTTAATTATTTGCCTAAACAGATCGAGCGCTACCCGGAGGAGCTCCAGCAGTTGATTGATACACCGAAGCGTGCTGTAGAACGTTTTTTGGAGGATCTGCAAAAACCGAAGCCGTTTTACATGGATGAGATAGTGGAAGACGATGGATCACTGTTAACGTTCTCTTGGCAAATTTCCTTCGATTTGCAAGGTGATGATTTATACTACACTGTCCAGGTAGCGAAAGATCCGCTGTTTACTGAAATCATTCATACGGAAACGGATATACGTGGAAATCAAATTCAAATAACCAAACCTGAAAACGGCATCTATTATTGGAAAGTGACTGTGCGTGACAGCGATGGGAATGAACAGACTTCATTTGATATGCATATGGACGAAGAAGGGAACTTCTATTATGGCATCTTGCCGTTCGAGGTGAATTGACGTGCACTTCCAAGGAAAGAAACTCCGAAACGAATTGAAATACTATGTCCATATACAAGAGTATCTAATGCTGCGTGAGAAGCTTTCCGCGGTTCTGCCCTTGGATATCCACTCGTCGACAAGTGAAGGGTATGGCATTCGGAGTCTATATTTTGACGGCGTTCATGACCATTCGTTATTCGATAAAATTAACGGGATTTTTAATCGGGAGAAATACCGGATTCGCATTTATAACGATAGTGATGAGGTTATTAATTTGGAAAGAAAGAGTAAGTTCGGAAACTATATTTATAAAGAAGCGGCTCCTCTCAGCAGATATGAATACGATCAAATTCTACGAGGGGACTATGACACATTGAGAGATTCGGACCAGCCGCTGCACCGGGATTTCCACGCGGCTCTGGCTTATCGGCGGTTTCGGCCAGTCGCGATTACCGACTATACGAGGGAAGCATATACGCACGAGTGGGGAAATGTCCGTATTACCTTTGATAAAAGGCTGGCTGCAGGTGTGAATGGAAACGACTTGTTCGATCCGGGACTCATACTTCAAGAAGCCCTTGGCTCCGAGCAGACCGTTATGGAAGTGAAATTCGACGATTTTTTGCCGGATCACATTCGAAGGATTTTGCAGCTTCAACATATGGCACGCTCGGCCATATCTAAATATGTGATTTGCAGGGAGCTAGGGATGTTTCACTATAAACATTAAGACCCGGGGTGATGGGATGGAAGATTCGTTCAAGTTTGATGATATTATAAAGAAAAGCTTTTTAAATCTTGAAGTGTTCAAAAGTGTTTCCTATATTGATATGCTGTTCGGCTTTCTGTGCTCCTTTGCCATTGGCATGTTCATCTACTGGATCTACCGACGGTGCTTCCGCGGAGTCGTCTACAGCTACAATTATAATGTTTCTTTCGTTCTGATGACCATAATCACATCTATGATCATTATGACCATCAGCACAAACATCGTGCTGTCTCTCGGAATGGTCGGTGCCCTCAGTATCGTTCGGTTCCGGACGGCCGTAAAAGATCCACTCGATATTGTCTATATGTTTTGGGCAATTTCAGCAGGTATTGCAAGTGGCGCACATATGTATCCCCTTGCTATTATCGGTTCCTTTGTCATCGGAATCACACTGGCTCTGCTTTCGAAAAAGAAGCTTCGGCAGCAGTCTTATCTGCTCATTATCCGCCATGAAGAGGAAGCGGCCGATGAACTTCGTGACCATTTACGGAAACTGAATACTACATTGAAATCAAAAAACGTCCGCAAGGGATACACGGAACTGACCTTGGAACTCAAACTCCGGGACGACAACACGTCCTTCATGCAAAAATTAGCAAGCATCTCGGGTGTGGTGGAATGCTCGCTTGTCAATTATAGCGGTGATTATGCCCAATAAATTTGGAGTGACGGAACTTTATTGAGATAAAAAAGAGTCTGCGCGACTCTTTTTTATTTGCATTTAAAACTCCCGTTTCCAAATAGGGGTGAACCATTTGACGCCTCGCCGGTTCATCGGCAGGATTTTCATATCGGCTATTAAGTGGCTTGCATAGCCCGCAAGTCCGGCGGCGACCATTCCTTCTGTTGGCCATTGTTCATGGAATTGGATCAAAATGAAACCGTAAAACGCCACTCCCAGCAATGAATGCGTGTAGGAACGGTGTGGAAGGAACGAAGCGATGATGATGTAACTTCCAGCTAGTAGGATGCCGATCGATTGATGCAGGACAAATCCGAGAAGCATAACAAGAACGCCTGTTAAAGTAAGAATCCGCCGCTGCGTTATGAGGCGTGACACGATCAGCAAGACGAGTCCGATTGCTCCATAAACTAATAACGATGTAGATAGGCCGTCTGTCAGAAAGCGGTATGTAATAAGTAGAAAGACGCTGATCCCGATCAATTGCATAATAGCCTGAGCGACCTTCTTGGAAACAGTGATCCGGTTGCTCGCCAGTCCGTTTGTATCGAGATCAGGCGCTAAACCGGAGATCCCGCCGATCGCCGTGCAAATCGAAATGGCGACAGGATCCTGGGAAGCTTGAATGCCGGCGACTGCGCCGGCCGCCAAGCCGATAACGAAATGGGAAGTTCCATCCATATGTATACCTCGCAATGTAATTTCTATGGTGCTGTTCTATTTTCACGTATGCGACAGCCAGGTGCAAGGGGAACTGTACCTATGCAGCAATATTTGCGCTGAATAAATTTCATTTTTTTATCATAAACCAACTGCATCAGTCACCTGCGGGTGGCTTTTTTTGTTCGATTATTCCCTTGACTCTCCCGTTACGTAATTCTTTACGATGTAAAGGAGATAGGTAATTTATTCGAATAAATGAGGTGAGAGAAAAGTGAAAATCATCATTGAAAATACTATTGAGCAGTACGAAACGTTATTCTCCCTACAGGAGAACGAGGAGCGGGAAAACTACTTCCGCTATTCTATGATGAAGCCGTTTGAAAAGATGTGGAAGATGATCGGTGTCCCACTGAAGGCTAGGGAAAAGAATGGTTATGATGTCATGATGGCGACGCAAATGATAGGGTTTGCTGACCTTCATGAAAGGACAGCAGGGCAATCGGCGTTACAGAAATTAAAAGAGATGGATGCACTGAAAGTGGCGGGAGATACGCTGGAGCATTGTGTCGCAATCTCTGCAGAACATGGATTACGAATAAAGGATGATGCGGTCCGATTCGGTGTTTATCTCGCCGATCATGAAAAGTTGAAAGGCCAAAACGGCTACACAGGTTTTGGCGGCATTCCCGGATATGTAATCGCGATGATAGATCCAGACGAGTATAATATGCCGCGTTTCCCTTCGTTGATTGCCCATGAGTTTCACCATAACTTACGTTTCTCTTATTTTGACTGGAATCATGGAGACATTACAGTAGGTGATTATCTTGTAATCGAAGGATTGGCGGATTCATTTGCGACTGCCCTCTATGGGGAAAGGCATCTTGGCCCGTGGGTGACTTCCATCGATTCAGAGGATCTGGAATACTCAATGGCGGTAATCGGTGAAGCGCTCCATGAAAAAGGCTTTGGGGTAGTGAGCGCCTACATGTTCGGGGACGAGTATGCAAAGAAAGAAGGCTATCCGCCAGCCGGTTTGTCAGCGGGCGCCGGTTATGCGGTGGGCTATCAAGTGGTGCAATCGTTTATGAAGTGTACCAGGAAGACCATATGGGAGGCCACTTTGTTAGGTGCAGATGAGATTATTGAAGGGAGTGGCCTTTTTAAAAAGAATGATTTGCCGGGGAATTAACAGCGGAAGAGACAGATCTAATTCGACGTAACTTGATACATTTGTAAATAAAGACTCAAAAATAGAAGAGGACAAGCTCCGTTAACTGACATAATGTTCCCATCCACTCACCTTATACTGGTAGTAGAAAAATGAAACCTGTATTGGAAAACTACTTCGTCTTGGGAACTTTATTATGGAGGGGTGGGCTTGTACGTGAAAAAGTTTAGCTTTTGCATTTTGCTTGCTGCAGCTGCATCACTGATCGCTTGGCAAAGCCACAGCTTTTCGGACACCGAACTGCTTCATGAAGAGAATGTCGCTGCTATTCCTGAAGAGGAGACTCTGCTATCTGTTCAATACGGAGAAGGCAGGGAGTTTTGGATCGGAAACAATACAGACCAATACGTTGAAATCCAGGGGGCGGGATTCGTGGCAAACGGCGCATCCAGCATCGCACCCGGCATGTTCAAAGAATTCATCCTCACCGGCCATCCGGATGAATTAATGGGCGGCTCCATTACCGTCCATGGACTATGGGAGGAAGGCGGCGTAAAAGTTGAATCGTATATCCCGCAAGCGAACATGGATTTCATCATGCAGGAATTGGATGAAGAACAAGCCGAGGTACGAGTGTCGGTCATGGAGATTGAGGAGCCGGACGGTGATGAAGAGACTGACCAGGAAAATGGAGATTGATGAAATAGTGCCTTGCTGCGATTAAGGATTTTGTGAAGGACAAGCATTCCAGCTCGTCAGGTTATTTGGCGAGGGTCTGATGTAATTTGGCGTGTGCACGGTATTATTTGGCGTTTATCTCGATGATTTGGCGCGAATCCGGATATTCTGGCGTTCGTGGTTATCTGGCGTTCAATCCGTTATTCTGGCGTTCGTTCCGGTTATCTGGCGTTCAATCCGTTATTCTGGCGTTCGCCCGGAGTTATTGGCGTTCATCTCGAATTATTGGCGTTCGCCCGGAGTTATTGGCGTTCATCCAGATATATCGGCATTCACCCGCCTGCCGCCAATAAAAACGCTCTCACCAGCAACAAAAAACCGGAAACCCCCAGCGGGATTCCGGTTTTTCACTCCTCAATAACTTTGTAGTTTCCGGCCTATTGGCATTCGTTCCAAGCGCGCGGCAACGAGGACGCCTAAGAGGGCACCGCTTATGCTGGATACGAGGAATGGTGGCATGAAAAATAGGGCTGTTACGGAAGTTCCCATGAGAAGGGCGGCGTACGGCACGGCTAGTAAGGAAGCGATCACGCCGGTGCCGATCATTTCTCCGATGGCTGCCATCCAGACTTTCCCTGATTTTTGATACAGTAGACCGGCCAGCGCGGCGCCGATCATGCCGCCGGGAAAGGCGAGAAGGGAGCCGGTTCCGGTTAACACGCGGATCAGTCCGGTAAGAAAAGCAATTATGACAGCTGGCAAAGGTCCTAATAGGACGGCAACGATGACATTGACAGCATGCTGAATAGGATAAGCACGTGCAATTCCGGCGGGGAAGGAAATGAAAACCGATCCAGTGACCGCAATTCCGACAAATACTGTCATGAGTACGAGCTTCCGGGTGTTCATAAAGTAACATTCCTTTCAAGCAACGCCTGGCCTAACACTTCCTTCAAATAGACTGTCGTCTGCCTCGGTTCATCGGATGACGCGATAGTCGAAATCACAGAAATGCCGGATGCCCCAGCATGGATAACTTGAGCAGCATTCATTACATTAATCCCACCAATTCCAACGATGGGAAGTTTGGGAATCAAGCGGGCGACTTCCGCTATCATGCTTGTTCCGGCAACAGGCTTGGCATCTAATTTTGTTGAGGTTGGGTACACAGGACCCATGCCGACATACGTAGCGCCGGCCGTGTGAGCTGCCAATGCTTCTTCCACGGTATGGACGGAAACGCCAAGCTTCATCTGGTCACCGATTCTCCGGCGGACAGAGCCAGCTTCCTCATCCTCTTGGCCGACATGGATTCCATCCGCTTCAAGCGCAATCGCCAACTCCACATCGTCATTAACGAAGAACGGCACGCCATATTGTTTGCATAACCGCTGGCAGCTCTGGGCAAAAGCTAACTTTTCCTGCCCTTGCAGAGCTCCCGGTCCTTTTTCTCGGAACTGAAAGCAGGTGATACCCCCTTCCAGCGCTTTTTCTAGCACGTCAAGAGGCTGCCGGGCATTGGTGGATCCCATAATGAAATATAGTAGATAGTCATTGTTTTTCAATCAATTCCACTCCTCTCGACTCGACATCTCCACGCAAACGGAATGCTGCATGGTTCGTCGGGCCATGCCCGTTTCCGATGGATAGCCCGTCTTCAATTGCTGCTTGGATGAAATATTTCGCGACAGTCACCGCTTCGCTTACTGGCTTTCCTTTTGCTAATTCTGCTGTGATGGCAGCTGCGAAGGTGCATCCTGTTCCATGAGTGTCCTTCGTTTCAACTCGTTTCGTTCGCAGCAACAAGCGTTCACCCGTGTTGCTAATAAAAAGATCCTCCGCAAATTCCGTATCCTTTCGATGGCCGCCCTTTACTACAATCGCTTGCGTTCCTATCTCAAGCAGTTTATGCGCCGCCCGTTCCATATCGGAAAGAGTATGAATCGGCATACCGGTCAATGTCTCCGCTTCCGGGATATTTGGCGTCAGCACGGCGGCATTTGGAAGTAAATACTCCTTAAGTGCGTCGATAGCTGATTGTTGCAGCAGGGAGGCGCCTCCTTTCGCAATCATCACAGGGTCGATCACAAGTGGAAAGGCAGGATAGCTGCACAACGTCTCGGCAACTGCCTTAATTATTTCGGCAGAGAACAACATCCCTGTTTTTGCGGCACCTACCGTAAAATCAGAAAGGACAGCATCAAGTTGAGCGGTCACAATGTCGCATTCTATTGGCTGAACTGCATGGACACCAAGTGTATTTTGGGCAGTAACTGCGGTCAATACGGACGTTCCGAATGTACCGAGCTCTTGGAATGTCTTTACATCTGCTTGAATCCCAGCACCGCCGCCACTATCGGAACCGGCAATTGTCAATGAAACAGGTATCATCTTCGTACCCCCTCCAGCTGGATTTGTGAGGAATCAATCAAAGATCCGTCCAATGAATGGAGAGCGTTCAACAAATGGATCGAAAAATCCCCTGGACCTTCCGCCCTGGCTGCGGCCCATTCGCCTGCCTTTTTATAAAAGGCGAGAGCTGAAGCTACGGCATTCTTCGCATCGGCAGGTGCTGATGCCAAAAATGCAGCACATACCGCGCTTAGCAGACAGCCCGCCCCTGTAATTCGTGTCATAAGTGGATGGCCGCCGGTAATTCGCATAATTGTTTCGCCATCGGTCACAACATCCACCTCACCAGTTACTGCCACAAGGCAGCGATGCTGTTGAGCCAATTTCTGTGCAACGGCGGCAATGTCAGCTGAACCTGATCCGGCATCCACTCCTTTTGCAGTCCATTCGACATTTGCCAGAGCGGCAATCTCGCCGGCGTTTCCTCGAATCAACATAACATCAAGAGTCTGCAACAATCTCTCAACTGCTCGTTTGCGAAACGGCGTAGCACCGGCACCGACGGGATCGACAATGACTGGTTTTCCATGTTTATTCGCGCTTTTGCCTGCCTCGATCATGGCCTCCAACTTACTCGCATCGAGCGTTCCAATGTTCAATAAAGTACAAGAGGAGAGGGCGGCAATATCAGCCGCTTCCTCGAAAGCATCCGCCATGATGGGCGAAGCGCCGAGTGCAAGCAAACCATTTGCTTGGAAATTAGCGACTACGATGTTCGTCATACAATGGATGAGTGGATTGTCCGCGCGCAGTTTATAAACGAAATTCACTTCACGGCTCATCTGAGAATCACATCTTCTTCTGCAGTAGCCCACTGTTCTTTTGTCCAAGCCATCTCCCAAAATTGCCATTCATAATGGCTGCTTTTAATAAAATGGGCTTTCACTTCTTCACGCCTTGCCGGAGACAGCGACTCCGTCAGTTGATTCAAGCGCGTGATTTGTTCAGTTGTGGCCGCTTCAAACCATTCCGAGCTATAGGTAGCAATCCATTTGTCATAGATTGGATGATTGGGCTTGGCGTCTTTCAAACGCTCTCCAATTTCATAATAAAGCCAGTAACAAGGAAGCAAAGCAGAAAGTGTCGCAGCGAGATCCCCTTCCATTGCAGCTCTGTATAAATGCGAAGTATACGCATACGCCGCAGGAGCCGGCTTGAATTCCGCCAAATCTCGTTCTGTCACACCGAGCAGGTCGAAAAATCCTTCATGCAATGAGATTTCCGCTCCGCAAGTCTCCTCCGCATGCTGTGCGAAACGTTTAACAGTCGGAAGGTCTTGAGCCTGTACGGCCGCCAGCGCATGCACTTTCGCGAAATGCGTTAAGTAATAGGAATCCTGCAATACGTAATAGCGAAACACGTCTTCCGGCAATGTTCCTTCAGCAAGACTTCGAACGAAAGGGTGTTCAAAGCTCGCTTCCCAAATGGCGTCACATTCTTTCCGTACCTCTTCACAAAATGTCATCTCCAACCACTCCTTTGTCTTGTTGGAAAACCAAAAAAGCCGCCTTCATTCAACACAACGTTGAAGAAAGCGGCTCGCAAATCAGGCGGAATATCCCCTAGGAAGACGTGCGAATCCACTTCCCTCCGCTGGTATGATCCAGATCAGGTTCAAAGGGTCCATGTATTCATACACGTCTCAGTCTTTCACAAAGACTCCCCTAGTGGTCTATCCTTTTTAGTTTTCACCATCACTATAACACAGTTTCCAAGTTTATCAAGCAGGGAAGAGGAACCAGTTATGTAGCGCTCGGTTTTCCCGTATCCGAACTAACACAGAGAAATACAACGTCCGCATCGCTCCGGTTATACCAGTAATGCGATTCCTGAGCACTGTAAAATAACGACTCTCCTTTAGTCAGCTCATGCTGGTTTCCCGCAACTTCGACTGAGAGAATGCCATCCAGTACATATACAAATTCCTGTCCAGAGTGGATAATCGGCTGCCCGCCATCTTCGCCAGGTTCGAGCGTCACACGCATCGGCATGAAATCCAGCGAATCCAATCCAGGCGCCAAGTTTTGATAATGGATGCCAGACGTGGCAATCCGGTCAATCATCAAGGATCCGCCGGGCTGTTCAGGCGCCTCCTCGTCAAAAAAATGGCCGGGACTGACATGGAGGACCATCGCAATTTTCTTTAACGATTCAAGTGTAGCTGACGATTTACCCCGTTCCAGCTGGGATAGGAAACTGATCGAGAAGCCGGTTGCATCCGCGATTTCCTTCAGCGTCAGCTCTCTTTGTTTCCTGATGGATCTGATCTTTAGACCCAGTTCCTTTGACATCCAAGTCGCATCCTTTTTTCAGAAATTAATTTCAAATAAAAATTCGATATTGACAGACTACTATTTGTTGATTAACATTATAACAAAATTGAAGTGACACTTCAATTTACAGTAACTTAGGGGGTAAGTGTATGGAGAAAAGGGATATGAGAAGGGTATTAATTGCAAGTTTAGTTGGAAGCTCCATCGAATGGTTCGATTATTTCCTTTACGGTACCGTGGCGGCTCTTGTCTTTAATACGATGTTTTTCGTTTCGGAAGATCCGTCGATCGGTTTAATACTAGCGTATGCCTCATTTGCATTGTCGTTTTTCATTCGTCCGCTTGGGGGAGTCATTTTTAGTCATATCGGGGATAAAATCGGACGCAAGAAAACGCTTGTTTTGACTTTAAGCCTCATGGGGATTGCGACATTTGGAATGGGGCTGCTGCCTACCTATTACGCGATCGGCATTTGGGCACCGATTCTATTGATCACCTTGCGGCTTATTCAAGGGCTGGGCATCGGGGGCGAGTGGGGAGGCGCCATGTTGCTCGCTGTTGAATATGCACCGAAGGAGAAGCGCGGTTTCTTTGGTTCCGTTCCGCAAATGGGCGTCACAATTGGAATGGTACTTGGAACGTTCGCTTTGTCTATAATGACTTTGCTTCCGGAAGAAGCCTTCATGAGCTGGGGATGGCGTGTGCCGTTCCTATTAAGTTCCTTGCTCGTCTTGTTTGGTCTTTGGATCCGCAAAGGCATTGAGGAAACGCCTTCATTCCGGGAAGTGAAAGCAAAGGGATCCATTCCAAAGGTGCCGGTTGTCGATACATTTAAATACCATTGGCGTGAAGTTCTAATAGCCATCGGAGCAAAAGTTGTCGAGACGGCGCCGTTTTATATTTTCGGGACATTCGTCGTTTCTTACGCAACGCAGCATGTAGGGCATTCGAACAATGAAGTGCTTATGGCTGTCATGGTCGCAACGATTATTACAACGATCTTGATTCCAATTATGGGACGCCTATCTGATAAGGTTGGCAGAAAACCGCTATATGTGTACGGAACGATTGCGATGGGACTCTATGCGTTTCCGTATTTCTGGATGCTGCATCAAGGTTCGAACCTGATGATGTTCATTGCGACAATCGTTGGACTTGGCATCATCTGGTCGCCGATTACGGCTGTACTCGGAACGATGTTTTCGGAAATCTTTTCAGCTGAAGTCAGATATACGGGCATTTCACTTGGGTATCAAATTGGAGCAGCATTAGCAGGGGGGACAGCGCCTTTGATTGCTACAGCATTGCTACTGAAGTTCAATAATTCGTATGTCCCGGTTGCTTTATATATCATTTTTACGGCCGGCCTATCACTGCTTGCCATTTGGGCGGTTCGTGACCGGAGAGACCAGCACTTAGACGACATAACAGCAGTTCCTGCGGAAAAGACAACGATTGGCAATAAAGAGTTCAGCTAAGAAAAAGAAAGAGGGATCATATGATTACAATGAATGAAGCGCAAATAATGGAAATGTACGGCATGAAAGACGCCGTGCGAGATGTAGCAGATGTGCTCCATTCACTTGCGGCCGGAAAGGTGGAAAACCCGCCACGGACAGTCATTGAGTTCCCCGGGCAAGATGCTTCCATTCTTTATATGCCTTGTGCAGATTTGGCCGAAGGCATCGCGACAAATAAAACTGTGTCCATTTTCCCGGGAAATCCCAAAACGAATGGCATGCCAACGACCCAAGGGGTAATTTTAGTCACGAATGCCACGGATGGCCGGCATCTCGCTCTCTTGAATGCTTCCTATTTAACGAGGTTGCGGACCGGTGCTATGAGCGCGCTGGCCACAGAACGTTTGGCAAAAACGAATGCTACTGTCCTCTGTGCAATCGGAACCGGGGGAATGGCGTATGAGCAAGTTCTAGGAGTGCTTGCAGTTCGTCCCATCAAGGAAATCCTGCTCGTCAATCCGACGGAATCAAAAGCAATGGCATTTGCAGAACGGCTACGAACGGAAGGCAGAGTAGGAGAAGACGTTCAAATTGAAGTGGTGAAAGACGTCGATTCTGCTGTTCGACGTGCGGATATTATTAACTGTGCAACCCGGTCAGCGACACCGGTATTCAGCGGGGAAGCCATACAGCCCGGAACCCATGTGAACGGAGTGGGCTCCTATTTGCCTCATATGCGGGAAGTCGATCAAACCTTTATTTTTAACTGCTCTAAAATCGTAGTGGATGATTTGCATGGCGTGAAAGAAGAGGCGGGCGAACTGATTCACGCCGCCGAGCAGACAGACTGGTCATTCGACAATGTGCATGGAGAACTCGTCAACCTTGTCACAGGGCAAATCAAAGGACGCGATCACGAGGAGGAAATCACTTTCTTCAAATGTGTGGGTGCAGCCTATTTTGACCTTGCTGTTGCGAAAGGGGTTTACCGGAAAGCGGAAAAGGAAGACCATGGCGCAAGAGTGGATATATAATATAGAAGAAAAACGGCCTTGTGAGGGCCGTTTTTCTATTTGTCGATTGATATGAAGAGAAGACGTTCTCTTCTTTTATTAAAAGACAGCTTCTTCAAACCCTTTTGCTGCAATCGTTCCGTTCTCAATCTTCTCTACAAAATGGCAAGCGGCTTGATGTCCGGCTTTCATATCACTATGAGTAATCAGTTCTGGCACATCCGTCTTGCATTTCGCTTGTGCAAAAGGACATCGGGTATGGAATCGGCATCCAGAAGGCGGATCAATTGGTGAAGGCACATCCCCAGTTAGTACGATATGCTTTTTTTCGCGAGTTGGATCCGGCACAGGGATGGCAGATAGCAATGCCTTTGTATAGGGATGTTTTGGGCTTTCGAAAATTGAATATTTATCTCCGATTTCTACGATTTTCCCAAGGTACATGACGATAACACGGTCTGAAATATGCCGGACAACGCCTAAGTCATGGGAAATAAATAAATAGGTCAACTGGAATTCCTCTTGTAACTCCTCCAATAGGTTCAGCACCTGTGCTTGGATGGAAACATCCAGAGCGGAGACGGCTTCGTCACAAATAATCAGTTTTGGATCGACTGATAAGGCACGGGCTATTCCGATCCGTTGTCGCTGGCCGCCTGAGAATTCGTGTGGATAACGGTCAGCCTGGTATTCATTTAACCCGACAGTCTCCAGCAGTTCAATAATTCGCTTCCGTCTGTCTTTGGCGGGCAGCACTTTCTGGATCGTCATCGCTTCATCCAATACATCCGCTACTGTTTGCCGTGGATTGATGGATGCGTACGGATCTTGGAAGATGATTTGCAAGTCTTTTCGATGCTTGCGCATACTACGCTTGGATAAAGTCGTCAGCTCCTCCCCGTTGAATACGACAGACCCTTCTGTCGGCTCCTCAAGCCTGAGAATAGCCCGCCCTGTGGTCGATTTACCGCAGCCTGATTCGCCAACGATGCTGACTGTTTCTCCTTCGTAAATGGTGAAGCTGATATCATCGACCGCTTTCACATAATTGACAGTCCGGCCCATCATACCGCCTTTAATCGGAAAATACTGTTTCAGTCCTTCGACCTTCAGCAATTCTTTTTTCGCCATAGACCATCACCTCCGATTCGCCTTCCCATTTTTCAGAATAAATCCAGCAACGGACATCATTGCCTTGCGTATCTTTCATTAATTCTGGCATTTCTCTCTTGCACAGCTCGGTCGCAGCCGGACATCTTGGTGCAAAGCGGCACCCGGCCGGCATATCTTTCGGATTCGGCACATTGCCTCGGATCGGTTCCAATTTCTTCAGCTCAACGTCGTGACGGGGCAGTGAATTCAGTAGACCGATCGTATAGGGGTGCTTCGGTTTTTGAAACAATGTCAGAACATCCGAATACTCAACGACCTGTCCAGCGTACATAACGGCCACAAAATCGCATGTTTCCGCAACGACCCCTAAATCATGTGTAATCATAATGACTGACATACCCAGGCGCTTCTGCAATCCCCGAATAAGACCGAGAATCTGAGCTTGAATCGTAACATCCAATGCAGTTGTCGGTTCATCGGCTATCAATATTTCCGGGTTACAGGCAAGGGCCATAGCGATCATGACCCGTTGCCGCATACCGCCTGACAGTTCATGCGGATACTGCTTGACTCGTTTATCAGGAGAAGGAATTCCGACAAGCTTTAACAATTCGACCGAACGGAGAAGCGCCGCTTTTTTTGACAAGTTCTGATGCTTCATGATGGATTCGCTAATTTGCTGGCCTACCGTAAAAACAGGATTCAGAGACGTCATCGGCTCCTGAAATATCATAGAAATAGCATTTCCACGCAAATCACGCATCTTCTTGTCTGAATAGGATAGAATGTTTTCCCCTTTAAATAGAACCTTACCGCTCTTAATTTCCCCATTACTTGCCAACAGTTTTAGAATGGATAATGCGGTAATACTCTTCCCGGAACCTGATTCTCCTACAATCCCGAGGGTTCCTCCGGCTGGAAGTGTAAAATTGACACCATCGACCGCTTTCACTTCTCCTTCATCTGTATGGAAAGATGTGCGGAGATCCTGCACTTCCAATAATGTCTCTGTCAAGATGACCACCCCACTTTTGCTTAAATTAATTCAGATCAATCCGTTTGTTCAACAGTCGATACGAAATGTCGACTAGGAGATTGACGAATACGAATAGGAATGAAATAACTAGGACGGTCCCTTGTACAATCGGAAAGTCCCTTGTCCGAATCGCATCAATCGTCAAACGTCCCATTCCGTTAATCGCAAAGATCGACTCCGTCAATACCGCTCCGCCAAGAAAACCGCCGAACTCCAGTCCGACGACTGTTATGACAGGAATTAAAGCGTTCTTAAGCGCATGGCGATAAATAACGATTCGCTCGCTCATTCCTTTTGCACGGGCTGTTCGTATATAATCCTGACCGATCACTTCAAGCATGGACGATCTTGTCATCCTAGCAATAATTGCAGCTCCTCCCGTGCCAAGAGTGACGACTGGCAAAATAATCTGACGCCAATCATCTCCCCATCCGGACGCCCGCATTTTCATGAATTCCGGCATCCAGTCGGGACCGATGGCAAACCATTGGATAAGCATGAGGCCGAACCAGAAATTAGGCATGGAAAGCCCGAATAATGCTATCAGCATGATTGTGATGTCAGACCATGTATAATGGCGCACCGCAGAGATAATGCCAGCAATTAACCCTAAAAATACAGCAAGGATCGTGGCGTAGAAAGAGAGTTCAACGGTCGTCCAAAATCGAGCTTTAATCTCATCCATTACGGGACGGCCGCTTCGTATGGAATTTCCGAGATCTCCTTGCACTACATTTTTCATATAGTTGACATATTGAACAGGCGCAGGTTCATTCAGCCCTAGCTTTTCACGAATCTGTTCCACAGTTTTTGGAGAAGCCCCTTCACCGGCAATGATTTGGGCTGGATCTCCTGGAATTAAATACATTAACGAGAAAACGAGAATGGAGACGCCAAGCAGAACTGGAATCGTCTGGAGCAGGCGTCTGATAATAAATTTTGACACGTTGATGCCCCTCCTTATTTCTTCATTTTCGGATCGAGTGCATCCCGCAAACCATCCCCGAAGATATTGAACGCCAAAACAACAAGAACAATCATGATTCCAGGAAAGAGTACAAGGTGCGGCGCCTCTCTCATGTAGGTACGCCCCTCACTCAGCATCGCTCCCCATTCAGGAGTCGGCGGCTTGGCGCCTAAACCTAAGAAGGCGAGTCCACTCGCCGTCAAGACGGCTGTAGCAATTCGAAGAGTCAACTGGACAATAATAGGTGATAGGACGTTTGGTAATATATGCTTAAATATAATTCTCCCATCAGATGCTCCCAGTGCTTTCACCGCATCAATGTATTCTAGTTTCCGAACTGAAAGTGTGGATCCGCGAACAATTCGTGCGAAGGCGGGAACAGAAAATATACCCACTGCGATAATGACATTTGTTAAACTTCCGCCAAGGACGGATACAATTGCAAGTGCAAGCAGAATGCCAGGAAAGGCAAGAAGCACATCCATCGTCCGCATAATGAGCGTATCCAGTATGCCGCCGTAGTATCCGGAGATAATTCCAAGAAAGACTCCCACTACCCCCCCAAGTGCAACGGATAGAAAGCCGACTTTCATTGTAATGGCCATGCCGTGAATAATTCGGGTGAATATGTCCCGTCCATAATTATCGGTCCCAAACCAATGCTCCGCGGACGGCGGTTGGAGTTTAATAGAAATTTGGGTCGCATTTGGATCGGCAGTCGTGAAGAAGGGACCAAAAAGTCCGGTAAGAATAAAAAATATGATTAATGCCCCACCGACGACGGCTGCTTTATTCTTTCTAAGCCTTCGCCAAAACCCCTTATACGCTTCAACTCTCGGGCTGGAGCGTTTTTGCCCAAAGTCTGCAGCGGGTGTTTGTTGTACCATGATGAACACCTTCCCCCCAGATATTTAATAACCAATCAGTTGGCAGATTAGTTGGTTTACAGTAGCATACCATGAAACAGTATTTTGACAAACTTAATTTGTTAGTATTTTTAGTGTATTTTTAATTATTGATTTATGGTATAAAATTCCTACATTCTCTTGAATTACCTTGTTTCCGTAAAGGTACAAGCACATCTAGGAATAAACTATTACTTCTTTCATACTAGAACAATTATTCTGAAATGTATTGTCTATTCAGATTTTGTGTGCTATATTGCTTCTAACAATTGCAAATTGAGTAAGATGTTAGTTTGCAATATGTTAATTACACAATGGGGGGAACCGAAAATGAAGTCAACCGGGAAAGCAAAATGGCTGTTTGTCCTTGTATTGGCCTTTTCCATGATTCTTGCTGCGTGTGGTGGGGGAAGCGGAAACAAATCTTCAGAGAAGGGAAATGCCGATGATTCAAGTAACATCGATGAAGGAAAAGGCGAAGGAGTGGAAGGCGGGGACCTCGTATTAGCTGTCCTGTCTGATGCATCTTCACTGGATCCAGCAGGTTCAAATGACGTACCATCCTCTGTCGTGCAAGCTAATATTTATGAAACGTTAGTCAATCGGGATGACGACAATAAGATTATCGAGGGATTGGCTACGAGCTGGGATGCAATTGATGACACAACATATGAATTTAAACTGCGTGAAGGAGTTACATTCCATGACGGGGAACCGTTTAACGCGGAAGCCGTTAAAGTAAACTTAGAGCGAATTCTTGATCCGGAAGTGGCATCTCCAAGATATTTTCTATATGAAATGATTACTGATATTATTGTAAAAGACGAATATACCGTTCAGATTAAGACGGAATATCCTTTTGCACCATTATTGGCTCACTTATCACATAATGGCGGAAGCATGGTTAGCCCTAAATCTATTGAGGCAGATTATGCAGCAATGAAAGAAGGAGAAAAATCAGGTTCCGTTGTTTCGACAGCTCCAGTTGGCACAGGATATTTTAAATTTGATAGCTGGACACCAGGATCTGAAATTAAACTGGTCCGCAATGACGACTATTGGGGAGATAAGGTCCATGTCGATACGGTAACATTTAAAGTTGTTCCAGAAAGCGGAACACGTAATGCAGACCTAGAGACAGGTTATGTTCATATCGCCGATCCGGTTCAGCCTAACGAAGTGGCTGATATGAATGCCGGTGATTATGCAAAGGTAAATCAACAGACATCTTCCAGCTTGGCGTATCTCGGATTTAATACGGAAAAAGAGCCGTTCAACGATCCGAAAGTACGTAAAGCCATCTCCATGCTTGTGAATAAAGATGATATCAGTGAAGGCGTTTATGATGGATTCGGCGTCCCAGCGAAAGGTCCGTTGGCACCAGGTATCTTCGGTTACAATGAAGACGCAAAACCAGTGGAATATAATCCGGAAGAAGCAAAAAAACTGTTAGAAGAAGCAGGGTATGGAGACGGGTTTAAAACATCTATCTGGACGAATGACAACCCGCAACGTCAGCAAATTGCTGTATTGGTCCAGGAGGAATTGAAAAAAGTAAACATTGAAGCGGACATCAATGTGATGGAATTCGGAGCTTATCTGGATAAAACAGCTGCAGGAGAGCACGATATGTTCATCCTTGGCTGGTCGAACTCCACAGGTGACGCTGACTACGGTATGTACGCCCTGTTCCACTCTTCCCAAAAAGGAGACCCGGGGAACCGCTCCTTCTATGAAAATCCGGAAGTCGACAAACTTCTTGAAGAAGGAAGAAGAGAGTCTGATCCTGAAAAGCGAATTGAAATTTACAATAAAGTACAAGAACATTTAATTGAAGATGCCCCAATGGTTTATCTAATCCATACGGAATACCTGACCGGCGTCAGCAATAAAATCAAAGGATTCTCCATCGACACATCAGGTATCTATCAATTGAAGAACGTTCAGTTTGTCGAATAATAAATAACAGGGATGCTGCCAATACGGCAGCATCCTATTTATATGTTCTCGCATTTTATTATCATTGTAGAGATGTTGCAGAGCCAATCGAGGATTTTCTGCTTTAAGATTATCCTCCAGGGATAAGGCGATAACGAAGAGCATGCAATCAGAAATCTCGCATGTTCATTACTCAAAACTCAAAGTTCGATAACTATTACTGATTGATGATTTTTATCACTTTGCCTATAATATCACCCTTTTTAACGGGTCTATGATGGCGGCTGTCCTTACTTAAAGAAGGTGAATCTCCCACAATAAAATATTCATCTTCTTGCAGAGTAACTGGTTCAGGTCCTTCTATATCTAGTGGTACATATTCTGCTTCCAATGGCGTACCGTCTATGTACACATTCCCATTTCGAAATTGAATCTTTTCGCCAGGCAGCCCGATCACTCGTTTGGCATGCTTTTGATCTTCATTGAAAATATACACAACGATGTCACCACGTTCGATTGAATTTGACTTGTAGAAATCCTTATCTACCACAAATTGATTTTGGTCATAAATAGTTGGCTCCATGGAACGGCCTTCGAAAACATAGGCCGCGGACTGATTGGCAGATTGGCAGCCTATTAAAAATACCAGTGGAATGAAAAGTAGCAGCTTTTTCAAAACCTTCACCTCCCTTTGCCTGTTGATCTTCTTTCATTTTGATTTGAAATCAGATTGGTTACAAGTAATATTCCCCGGGAAATACCGACAAATTATAGTACCATATGTGGAAAATGTAGAAGTATAGAATATTAGTGAAGGGAATACTATTTCCGCACAAAATAGCAGCTAAGTATTGAATTTAATTTCCAAATGAAGGGAATAATGATATGCTTACAAATAGGGAAGAGGGGGAGAAGAAGGGATGCAAAATTGCAAGTCGTGCGGCAGACTTATAAATTCAAGGATTTCCTTATGTCCATCTTGCAAGAGTAAAAGTAAGAAAAAGCGTTTCTCACGCATGGCTATGATAGGTATTGCCATTCTTGCGGTGGTTTTTATAGGAGGACATTTTCAAATGAAGCGCGCCACTGCACCAGAACAGACAGTGCAACGCATATTTGAAGCAATAATGAACAAAAATGAAAAGGCTCTTGCCGATGAATTGAATATGGGAAGGGAGCAGGATGCTCGAGCACTTCTGTTGTACTTGAACAGTCAGGATTTGCCAGCGTTTAATGAGAAAATGCAGCAAGCGGCAGGAAATGTCTTTCGAAACGGCAATCCGCAGACAATTCGGCATGGAGACGGTCAAGATATTCTGAGGTTTACATTGGATAAAAAATTTGGGATATATAACGTAGTAAATGCCAGATTAGTAGATATGAATCTTGGAACTGTGAAGAATGGTATTTATAAAGCAAGTGAAAGCCGCTTTCCTATCGAACTGCTTAAAGAAAATGCAGTTTACACGACAAATTGGCGAGATGGAAATACGTTGTTCCGATTGTATGTCGCTGAAATCGGAAAACTGCCTGGGCTTCTAGCTGATGAAGGCGTCAATAAAGAGAACAGCCATGCCCTGTTCCTAGCAAAGGAGAATGAAAAACAAGGAGTGCTGCAGAAAGGTGTCATCCCATCCAGTCTGAAGAAAGAGGATATTCATGAGTGGCAGTTAGAAAACCGGCGCTTTCTCGGTTTTATTGACAATGAAACGTCTCTCGATTTGTGGACGCTGGAGAACGGGAGCATGAGAGAAGTCCTGTTTGATGGTGAACAAAACCTTACTGTAGTGGATGGAAAGGTAAAATTTCTTGAGGAAAGTTATTTGCAGACTTACGAACCAGTTGAAGGAAAAGATGGGTGGACCTTTACGACATGGATTTGGAATCCGGATCAATTGCAATTCAATCAGTTGCACTCGGAATCTTACACAAACGACAGGCCTTATGGGCTCGAGACGGGGCAGCACATTACAGAACTTTGGAATAAGCACGACGCATATTATGACACATTCCCTCAATATACTTTCTCGAAGCAATCTGTGGAATTATTAAAAGATGGTATGCTCTTGCAAACAGATGTCCAACTGGGAATGTCAATTAAAGATGTTCTTCAGATGCTTCCAGACCCCTATGATCACGACTACTATAATGGAGGAATCTATTATGCTTTTCCTGGCGGCAGAACCTTTTTCTATGCTGAACTGTCAGGGGAGGTAACGTATGTAACGCTCAGCGGGAGCTCATTAACAAATGATCTGGAGGAACTGCTAGAGATTCTAGGCACACCTGAGCAAGAAGGATATGATGACATGAATGATGAGTATTATTATTCCTATAAATTTGGGCAAAACCAACTCCGAGTGGATAGAAAGAAGGACGGCAGGATCGTTTCCTTGTGGCTTTCTAAACGCCCAAATTAGCACTTTGTTTTGACCATACTCTATCCCTTTCCTGAAGAAATTCCTATATATAGATAGAGGAGGGGGAAGATGTGGTCAAAATTGCATTAGATGCGCGACATGGCAGAAGCACATCGGGTAAGCAATCACCTGATGGAGAACGCGAATGGGACTTCAACAGCCAGGTTGTCGAAGCATGCGCGGCTAAGCTAAAAACGTGTGAAAATGTGGAAGTCTTGCGGATGGATGATCCTTCGGGCAAGACGGATGTACCGCTTGTCGAGCGCACAAATAAGGCCAATGCATGGAAAGCGGATGTGTACGTCGCTGTCCACCATAATGCCAATACGGGCAGCTGGGGAAGTTGGACAGGCGTTGAAACGTATACGTTTAATGGACAATCTGCCAATCCCAAATCAATGGAACTCGCAAAGCTAGTTCAGCCCCGAATAGTGAAGGCGATGGGGTTGGCGGATCGAGGTGTGCGCCAAGCCAATTTTCATGTACTTCGGGAAACGAACATGCCTGCAATCTTAACGGAAGGCGGCTTTATGGATTCCGTGGTTGATATTCAGGCGCTCAGATCCTCGGATAAGCTGCGTGCGCAAGGGGAAGCGATTGCGGAGGCATTGGCAGTTTATTATAAATTAAAAAAGAAACCAGTTGAAGCCGAAACGCCTCAGCCAGTGCAACCATATGAAAAGGATGCACCACCGTCACCTGGATTTGCGGAGAAATTCCAAGCAGCGATCGATCTCGGAATTACCAATGGATTGTATCCGCGGCGGCCGGCTACTCGTGAGGAAGTAGCTGTCATGATTGTACGGGCAGTTCGATCGTTAAAGAAATAAAGAGAACAGGATCCATTTGAAGTGGACATGCCTATGTGTCCTTTTTCATTTGATAAAGTTAATGATTCGGTATTGTATCGCAGAATCAGACAATATAGAGCAAGACGCTACTAAGAATGGTTTGCTACGCCGAGGGATCGCAAATAGATTACAAATAGTATTTGCTTTAACTTTATGTAAGTTTTTATTAAGAAAGTATGAGAGGTCACGGCTCGTTAGCATCTGAGACCTCCCCATATGTTTGTCATCCTTCACTCATATTTGCCTTTCAATGGAACGAATCTCACTTCGCCTAGCACTTCCTTACTTATCTTTCCGTCTGCATCTTTTTTCAACAATAGTAATTGTTGGAATGAAGAGGAACCCACAGGGATAATCATTGTTCCGCCTTCATCCAATTGATCCGTTAGTTCAACTGGGATTGCGGCAGCTGCAGCGGTTACGATAATCCGGTCGTAGGGAGCATATTCCTCCCAGCCCTTGTTTCCATCGTCCAGTTTGAATCGAATGTTATCAAAACCTGCTGCCAGTAATCTTTTTTTCGCCTGATCCGCTAAGGGTTTGATCCGTTCTACCGTGTAGACCTGCTGGACGAACGGAGCAAGCATGGCAGTTTGGTATCCTGATCCTGTGCCAATTTCTAACACTCTTGATTCTTTGTGTAAATCTAGTGCCAAGGTCATCTCGAGGACCAAAGATGGCTGTGATATGGTCTGTTCAAATCCAATCGGAATGGCTTCATCTAAGTAAGCGAACTCCTGTAATGTATCCATAAACAAGCTGCGATCTAGTTGTTTGAAGTGTTCGATGATCTCCTTCATCTGATTTTCCACAGGGTGCCCTCCTCCTCCCGTTCTTTATTAGTCAGCTTACCGAAAATGGAAGGGCTTAAACATTCGGGAGGTTTAATTTGAATGAACAAGAGAAATTTAATATAGATGGAGGCATTTCAATTATGAACTGTCATAATTTAATTTATCTATCAAAGGGGTCATGGCTATGTATCAAATACCAGAGGTCGAGCAAAGTTTGCGGTGGCCGAGTGGGTCATTGGAGACGGCGACGTTCGGGATGGGCTGTTTTTGGGGACCGGAAGCACGCTTCGGAAGTTTAAAAGGAATTGTACGGACACGGGTCGGATATGCAGGCGGCACGACAGCCTCACCGACATATCGTTCAATGGGTGATCATACGGAAACGGTAGAGGTGGATTTTGATCCTGAATTGACTACGTATGAAGACATTCTGCGTCATTTTTGGCACAATCACTATCCAAACCGGGATGAATATAAAGGGCGTCAATATATATCATTGTTGCGTTTTCGAGGGAACCAGCAGAAGGGAACAATCGATCGCATCAAAAAAGAGATGGAGCAGGAAATGGGTGAGCCGATGGAAACAGACATCGGTCCGTTCGAAAACTTCACATTGGCAGAGGAGCGGCACCAAAAATATTATTTGAAACGATATCCGCGGGCTATGGAACAGCTGCACGAGTTTTTTCCTGCACCTGAACTCCTAGTGAATTCGACTTTGGCTGCCCGATTGAATGGTTTTGTGAAAGGCTTTGGATCACGTGCCAGTTTGCTTGCGGAAATTGAAGCGTGGGAGATGGAGAATTGCGGTGAGAAGAAGCGGCTGGAAATGAAATTACGCAATATGAAGTGGTGATGAGCGGATTCAATGCGTGGGACAAGGATTGAATGGTTAGTAAATGAAATAAATGCATAAGGAGGAAGCTGACTAAAAGCAGGTCTGCTATAGGCGTCCAATTTGCCTTCTTCTTTTCTGTTCATTTCAGGTGAGCGCATGCAGATATCCCTTCACTCGATCTAATTAACATTATATAGAAGGACAATTTTTTTAGATAGAACAAGCGTGAAGACCGGTGCGATAAGCTCGGTCTTTCTTTGTGTTTGATTGTATATTTAAATAGTATTGACATATCTAAATTGAGAGTCTATTCTGTAATAAGAATACTGTATACAGTAGACGGAGGTGAGGCATTTGTCCGAACTAATTGTGAAACGTACAACATTGAAACAACAAGTCTATGATTATTTGAAAGATTCCATTCTGCTAGGGGAATTTAATCCTGGGGAACGACTGATAGAGGAAAAGATTGCGGAAACATTGAATGTCAGCAGAAGTCCGATTCGGGAAGCTGTTCGTATGTTGGAGAAAGATGGACTATTAAACGTTCATCAAACTGGAGGTGTGACGGTTGTGAATCCGACGATTGAAGATTATAGAAGTCTTTATGAAGTCCGGGTTGAAATGGAATCATTGGCGGCATATTTCGCAGCGGAACGATGTGACGATTCGGAAATTGCATTAATGGAGTCGTCGATTCAAGAGATGGCGCATGAAATTTCTATCCAAAATCTCAAAGGGCTATTACGGGTCAATTTTAACTTTCATGAAATTATTGTCCGCGCCAGTAGGAACCCGTTTCTCATTTCCATGACACTGCAATTAAGGGGTATCAATAGTTTTTATCGCAGAGCCATCGTTGAAGGAGACCCGCGCAATATGGAAAATGCACTGCGGGATCACGAAGAAATATTCTTTGCGATCCGGAAAAGGGATCCGGATTTTGCAAGGGAATGCATGAGAAAGCATATTGAACATGATTATCAGGCTTTCATGAAAGCTGTTCAGAAATAAGGGAGGAGAAGGTCGAGTTGGATCGAAGAAAACCGTTACAAGGGGTACGGGTTTTGGAACTTGGAAATCTCGTTGCAGCACCATTTGCCGGGAAATTATTTTCAGAATTCGGAGCGGAAGTCATTAAAGTTGAGGAGCCGAAAAATGGAGATCCACTGCGCAATTGGCGGGTGATGCACCATGATACATCCGTTTGGTGGTACGTGCAAAGCCGTAATAAGAAAAGCGTTACGATCAATATGCGTGACCCGGAAGGACAAGACATCGTCAAGTCGCTCATAAAAGAAGCGGATGTCGTCATTGAAAATTTCAAGCCAGGGACATTAGAGCGATGGGGGCTCGGATACGATGAGATGAAAGCTGTCAATCCATCCATCATTTTGACCCGCATCTCGGGATATGGACAAACAGGGCCATATAAAGAGAAACCTGGATTCGGAAGTGTTGCAGAAGCAATCGGCGGCCTGCGGTATTTAACCGGTTACCCGGATCAGCCGCCAGTCCGCGTCGGCATTGCAATCGGTGATATGATCGCCGGGCTTTATGCGGTTATCGGAACATTAATGGCGTTGCGGGCCAGAGACCAGGATGCACATAGACAGGGGCAAGTTGTAGACGTGGCCTTATACGAAGCAGTGTTCAGTTTACTGGAAGGCATTCTTCCAGAATATGATTTGACCGGACAAGTGCGTGAGCGGACGGGGACTACGCTGCCTGGCATTGCACCTTCCAATACATACAAATGTGCAGATGGAAAACACGTTGTCATCGGAGGCAACGGAGATCGGATTTTCGAACGCCTCATGACAGCGATCGGGCGGGAAGACATGGCTGTAAATCCTGCCTATGCGTCAAATCAAGGCCGTGCGGATCATGTCGAACTTATCGATGAGGCAATCGAAGCGTGGACTCTGCAACATACCTTGAAAGAAGTTCAGCAAAAGTTAGATGAAGCATCAGTGCCGGTCGGGCCAATATTCGGCATCCAAGATATTGTGGAGGATCCACATTATCAAGCGCGTGACATGCTGAAAGAGGTCACCTTGCCAGGTGGCGAAAAGCTGCTCGTACCGGGCATTGTACCGAAGCTTTCCCATACGCCGGGAGATATCGAATGGAACGGTCCGACGTTAGGAGCGCATAACGAAGAAGTGTATTCCGCGTATTTGGGATTGACGGAAGAGGAATTGTCCCGCTTGAAGGAAAGGGGGATCATCTGAATGGAAAAAGTCACGATTATCGACGTCAGCCCGAGAGATGGTTTACAAAACGACCCCCGTATCGTATCAACGGTAGACAAAGTGCAGTTAGTCAAAAAATTGGTTGCTGCTGGTATTGGCAAAGTTGAAGTGACCTCTTTTGTCCATCCGAAGAAAGTGCCGCAGATGGCAGATGCGAATGAAGTGATGGAATCCTTGCCAGACGATCTGCCGCTTGCAGCTGTCGCTTTGATTCCAAACGTAAAAGGGTATGAGCGAGCGAGAGAGCATCGTTTCCACGAAGTCAATTGGGTGAGTGCGGCAACGGAAACCTTCAACGAGAAAAATATTGGAATGACGATTGGAAAGAACTTGGAGCAATTCACTGAAGTAGTGGCGCGGGCGAAGCAAGATGGCATGGGTGTCTGTTTTTCCATTGCGGTAAGCTTCGGCTGCCCTTATGAAGGAGAAGTGGCAGAAGCTAAGGTGCTCGAGATCGTCAGGCAGGTGAAAGAGGCGGGCGCTGATCGCATCAGTATCGCGGACACCATCGGCATTGCCACGCCGGACCATGTCGAAAGGTTAATGAAAAAAGTCTTACTGGAAGCCGGTTCTACACCAGTCGCCATTCATTTGCATGATACCCGCGGGCTTGGGTTGGCCAACGCTTATGCCGCCTATCAAGCAGGCATAAGGATTTTTGAGACATCCGCCAGCGGAATCGGCGGCTGTCCATTTGCTCCGGGAGCAGCCGGCAATTTGGCGACGGAGGATTTGGTTTATTTATTTGAACGGATGCACATCGATACAGGCATCGATTTTACAAAATTGTTGGAAGCCGCTGATTTCGCGGCAAGTTTATCAACGAAGACACCTTTGGGACGCATACGGCACGTAGAAAAAAAGAAGGAAGAGGGGAAACGGAAATGAAGAAATGGATGAAAGGCCTGGTAGGTACAATGGCAGCTGTGTTGATGCTGGCTGGCTGCAGCGACAAAAAGGAAACGGATAAAGGAGAAGCGGCGACTGGATCGGGCGATGGCTATGAAGAAGTGACAATTCGCCTTGCATACAATTTGCCGCAAGATCACCATATCGCAATCGGTGTGGAAAACTTTGCGAAGGAAGTAAAAGAAAAATCGGATGGAAAAGTAAATGTCCAAGTATATCCGGCTGGTCAGCTGTTAAGCGATAAAGACATGAACCAGTCCATCCTCTCGGGTGGCGTGGAAATGGGCGTCAACTCTTCAACACTTTGGGCATCTACAGTGCCGGCAATGGGTATTTTCGATGTTCCGTACGTATTCAATGATTACTCAGCTGTCGGAGAAGCCTTGAATGGAGAGTTTGGGGACAAGCTTCGCGGCGCAATGGAGGAAAAAGGCGCAAAAGTATTAATGTTTGCGGATTATGGCTATGTTCAATTTGCAAATAACAAACGCCAATTGAAGTCTCCGGAGGATTTTAAAGGATTGAAGATTAGAAGTATTGGAGATTTGCCATCTGAATTGATTCAAGCATACGGCGCTTCTCCTGTGTTCATGGGTGGCGGTGAAGTATACATGGCGCTTCAGCGGAACACGGTAGATGGCGCAACTTCAGGAACAACGGCGATGCTTCAGCGGAAGTACGACGAGGTTACGAAGTATTTGACGATCAATAACTATGCTTATCTAGAATTCTTGCTTGCTGTGAATAAAGACTTCTGGGATGGCCTTCCTGAAAAGACACAAGACCTGCTGACGGAAGTTGCCGGTGAAACGGAAGTTTGGATCCGGGAACAAGCTGAAAAAGAAGATGCTGAGTCGGCAAAAGCGTTAGAAGAGAAAGGTATGGATGTCTACGTCGTGCCACAGGAAGATTTGAAAGAGTGGAAAGAAGCGGCAGCACCAGTCCGTGATGTGTTTGTTGAAAACGCGGGTCAATTGGGACAAGAGTTGCTCGACATGGTAGATGAGAAATAACTGGCTAGGGGGAAGTACTCGTGAAAGTGGTTTATCGAATCTGTGATTCAGTCATACGTTGGGGTGCATACGTAGCGGGCATTCTCATCCTGTTGACGACCGCCATGACGTTTTATGAGATCGTATCCAGAGCTTTTTTCCATAAACCGACGTCATGGGCAACCGAATTATCCATTTATGCTATTATCGGCAGCTGTTTTCTGGGAAGCGCTTATGCAGTCCGGTTCTATGCCCATATTACGGTGGATTTATTGATCAATAACGTGAATGATCGGTTTAAAACGGTCTTGGCTTACATCTCCAATTCCCTTGGCTTATTATTCAGTGTGATCTTTACAATTTATTGTTTTCGGCATGTCATTAAAACATTCGAGTTAGAAACAAAATCAGCGTCTTTGCTGCGCATTCCGATGTATTTGCCGGAATCCTTCCTTGTCATTGGAGGAGTTCTCCTATGCATCGCATTCATTCTGCAGCTCATTGACGGGGGCATCCATAAGGGAGGGGAACAACTATGAATCTATTTTTCACCGGTGGATTAGGTGTCCTCCTCCTGCTGGGCCTCCCGGTCGCCTTTACGTTAAGCTTGCTTGCGGTCGCTGGCATGTATTTCTTTAATGGCGGTACATTCGCCTTCATGCAGATTCCAATCATCTCCTATAAATCACTGGATGATTTTACGCTGACGGCGCTGCCGATGTATGTGCTCATGAGCCAAGTATTGCTTGTCAGTGGAGTGGGGCGCGACTTATATGAAATGGCAAGTAGGTGGTTCCGTCACTTTCCGGGCGGCCTGGCGATCGCGACATTATTTTGTTGCACGATTTTCTCGGCCATCTCGGGTTCCAGTGTCGCCACGGCAGTTACCGTCGGAGCAGTGGCGTTGCCTGAGATGGTTAGGCGCGGCTATAACAAGCGTCATGTATTAGGCTTACTTGCTGCAGGGGGAACGCTTGGAATTTTGATTCCGCCGAGCATCCCGATGATCATCTATGGTTCTGTTACAGGAGAATCCGTCGGTAAACTGTTCGTTGCCGGAATTGTTCCAGGTATCGTCCTAACGCTCGCCTTCATGATCTTTTCAGCTTATCAGACACGTCATATCAAAGATGAGCCGGCTACGTGGAATGAACGTTGGGAAGCTTCGAAAAAAGCGATATGGGGCTTGCTCCTTCCGGTTATCATTATTGGGGGAATTTACAGTGGTATTTTCACTCCAACTGAAGCAGCAGCAGTCGGCGTCGTCCTTAGTTTCGCGATCACTATTTTTGTGTACCGCAACTTGACGATGGCAGCTTTGCGAGAAATCTTAATTAACACGGTGAAAACAAACGCCATGATTTTATTCATCATCATTGGCGCCATGCTGCTTGGGTACATCTTGACGATCTTGCAAATCCCGCAAACTATCGTTAACTTTGCAACGACCCAGGATATCTCGCCATGGATCATCTTTGTGTTGATCAACATCGTGTTGCTTATACTGGGGATGTTCCTCGAAACGGTGTCCATCCTCGTCATCACTTTGCCGATTCTCTACCCGATCATCATGGCACTCGGCTTCGATCCGATCTGGTTCGCCATTATTATGGTGATCAATATGGAACTGGCCCTGATTTCACCGCCAGTCGGCATGAACCTGTTCGTCTTGAAAGGATTGAACAAGGAAAATACCATCAGCGAAATTGTTCAAGGCGTTATCCCGTACGCCGTCATCATGCTCGTGTTCATGGTCATCCTTTCGTTCTTCCCGGAAATCGCTACGTTTTTGATTCATAAGGATATTAAATAAACGTGGAAACCTGCAACTGCCATAAGATGGTGGATTGCAGGTTTTTTGTTTGAGGGGTGCAGAGAATGTTTGGTGTAACGTGGAGTGCTCGATTAAGTGGAAGAGTACTCATAAAGTCGTTGGGAGTGCTCGTATATGTGTAGAAGTGCTCGTATATCTTTACAAGTGCTCGTAAAATCGCAAGAGTTCTCGTATTTCTGTGGAAGTGCTCATAAAGTTGCTGGGAGTGCTCGTAAACTGTTTTCATTTCACATTTCATTTAACTAATTGACAACCTTGTAATTGCTCGCATTTTTACTTCAAATGTATTGTAGTTCCAATTGTTCGATACCCACGGGAACCACGGCTACTGCTCATTTCAATAGTCAAACAAAAAACTGCCGTCCCATAAAGTGGCGGCAGAGGACCAGTTATTTATTGCTTGCTACAGCTTCCTTATGTACATCCCAATAGTTTTGCAATTTTTGTTTTCCTGCTTTTACTTCGGGGTGAAACTGGATATATGCATTGTTCCGTGTTTCTTCGATGGCTTTGATGGAATCGAGTAGTTTGGCTTCTTGTTTGCCGCCATCCATGCTGTTGACGATGGCGAGTCCAGCGGTGATGCCTTGGCTGATGGCGACTTTGGCTCCTTCAATTCCTGTAATGTTCCCTGCAACGTAAAGTCCTTCCATTGGGGTTTCCATTCGTTCGTTATGAAGCGGAACATAGCCGCCCAGTTCTTCTATATGGTAGAACGGACATCCTGCAACGGCTGCTAGCTCCGCTAATGGGTAAAGACCGCCTGCTATACAAACGAAGTCCGCTTCGATATTTTGTTCGCTACCGGCAATGACTTCTCCAGATGGAGTGATTGTCGCGAGTTTTACGCCTTCGACTTTATCTTCTCCGTATATTTCGACGACCGCTTTCCGAAGCATGATCGGAATATCCCACATTTTTACGCCGTTTTTCGGATAAAAAGTGATTCCCATCTTTTTCATGAAATCGTTTTTCATCAGCTTGCTTCCCATTTTCACCAATGCGGATGGCGCCATATGAGATACGTGCAAGAGTGAGTTAATGACATCCAATGGCTTCCCGGATTTTTCAGTGACCCTATTCATCTTCGGTAACGTAATGGCTGCAACATCGATATCAGCCAGTTTCAATTCCATCGCGATAGCAGAGGATAGCACGTTCACACCGATGATGACACCTCGTTCGCCCGGCTTCACGCGGTGGACATTTGTCATAACTTGTGCAGCCCCGACAGACATGACGCCCGGAAGAGTCCATCCAGGGATTGGAAAAGGCACTTCCGCAGCCCCTGTTGCTAGCAATAAGTGTGATGTCGCATACACTTCATCCTCCGTATAGACGTACCAAAAGCCATCCTGATTTTCAATATTGGAGACAGGTGTTTGTAATTTAAATTCCACCCCTGCAGCGATTGCTTGATCATAGAGGTTTTTGGATTCTTTGATGCCATTCCACCATTTGCCCGTTGGCTCTTCGTATAATTGGCCTAATAATCTGCCGCCTGGTTTCATGTATTCATCGATGACAATGACGCTTACTCCGTTTTCTGCAATGGCAATGGCTGCAGATAAACCTGCGGGGCCGGCCCCGATAATGATTGCTTTATTCATTATTTGCCCTCCAATCGCGCACCGACGTCAGAAGTTTACCGCCGCTTTTGACGTCCATGCCGTCTTGGACGGGTGTCAGACAAGCACGGACTCCTTGTTTGCCATCCACAGTAACGCGGCATTCGAAACAATGTCCAATATTGCAGTAGATTCCTCGCGGTGTGCCCGTTTCTTCGTGATGGCGGAGTGTGCGGATGCCGTTAGCCAGTAAAGCGGCCGCGATGGACTCATTGCGCAGCGCGCTGTATTGTTGATTATCAAAGGTGAAGGAGATTGTGTCTGTATCGTCTATTTGATCCAGAACAGGATGATGAATAATTCTTTTAGTCATTGTTCTCCACCTCCCCTAACTTACCGAAACTGATTGGACGGATAGGCGGCTGATATTTCAACGTGATCTGGGACACATCTCTTTCAGAAGTTGAAAGGGCAATGCTGTCCACTGCGCTACGGCATGTCCTGCCGCCGCAATAACCCATTCCGGCACGGGTCCGGAGTTTTAATTCTCTTGGAGAACAGCCGTATTTTTCAGCTGTTTCGACTAATTCTCTGTATGTTACTTCTTCGCACCGACATATAATCATTTCGTTTTCCGACATATATATCACCCCATACATAAACTTGAACTGCGTACATTCAATATCTATGCAAGAAGCATGCCAACCTGATGTTATAATTTTATGCCCAGCTTATTCATTCGGTTGTATAAAGTCGCCCGGGTGATATTTAAGTTTTTTGCGCATTGCAGTTTGTTTCCATTTGCCTTATTAAGCTCTCGTAAAATGATATCTTTTTCATATTGTTGCAACTGATCGCTTAATGAAAGATTCTCATCTACTGTGAGTGGTGCCGGCTGCAGGTCTGTGATCGAGTGAAAGGTGTTTGCTAACCCGTCAATTTCTATTGGTAGATCATCCATTTTAATATTGCCGTTCTCAGAGAACACCACTAATCGTTCCACGACATTCTTCAGTTCGCGGATATTGCCGGGCCATGAGTGCTGCAGCAAGGATTGCATGACCGCCTGCGAAATGCCGTGGATCGGACGGTTGTATTTCACTGAGATTTCGTAAAGGAAGTAATGCGTCAATTCGATAATATCCTCGAGACGTTCGCGGAGTGGCGGTACAGTGAAGTTGACGACATTCAATCGGTAGTACAGATCTTCACGGAACGTCTTTTCCTTCACAAGCTCCTTTAAATCGCGGTTTGTCGCTGCGACAACCCGGAAATCCGCTTCGATCTCTTTCGTTCCTCCGACAGGGTAGAATTTCTTTTCTTGCAATAAACGCAAGATCTTCACCTGCATCTCCAGAGGCATCTCTCCAATTTCGTCAAGGAATAAAGTGCCTCCCCTTGCTAATTCAACCTTCCCTTTCTTCCCTTTTTGATCGGCCCCTGAAAAAGCACCTTTTTCATAACCGAAAATTTCGCTTTCGAATAAACCGCTCGGGATCGCCCCACAGTTAATAGCAACAAATGGGGCATTCGGCTTCTCGCGCAAATTGTGAATTGCTTTGGCAAAAAGCTCTTTCCCAACGCCGCTTTCCCCGTAAATGAGGATGCTTGCATTGGTTGTGGCGGCTTTCTTTGCTATTGACATCGTCTGCTTCAAAGCAGGACTGTTGCCTCTTATGTAACTAAACGGATTGACAGTTGGCAATGATTTGCGGACTTCCTCTTCCAAGGTAAACAGTTTTTCGGACGTCATGAACAGTTCGTTGTTCAACCGGATCTGGCTCGTAATATCCGTTTCTGATACGACGGCACCTATAATTTCTTCCTTGTAGTAGACAGGGCTTGAGTTGATCATGACGACTAGGTCATTTCGTGCGTGGTGCTGGCTGTGATAGACGGAAGAGCCAGTTTGTAAGGAATTCAGTATTTCCAATCGGTCTGAACTGAAAAAATCGGTGATGGGCTTGCCGATAATCTCTTCTTCCTTGATTGAGAATAATCTTTCGGCGCCTTTTGTCCAGTACACGACATTTGAATCTCGGTCAATGACGGTACAGGACTCGTCAATTGTCTGAAGAATAGTCGTTAAATAAGCTTGCATCTGCTGATACTCATCCAACAGTTTTTCGGAAAGGATTTCTGTATTAATGAATCCTGCATAAGCGCCTTTCTCATCTAGTAGTAACGCTGTATTTTCGTGTGTGAGAGAAGATACGACATGCTCTATGGAACTTGTAATGGGATGAATCGGACAAGGTGTCAGAACCAGCTCTCCTGTCGATTGAGATATGGATACATGGTGGACGGACTGTAGGTTTTGGTTTTGAATAAACAGCTTACCAGGTGCTTCTTTCATTGCCTTTTCTTTTAATACAGCCAAATCATCGCATGTTTCTATGATTAAAAAATTAGTATCCATAACTTTTTCTAAGAGACGGTTTGAATTGTTCAATATTTTAGCCACCTAACTGTCAAAAAATTTGATATGTCTAATTATTTTTACATAAATAGTTTGAAGATTCAATGGAAAGCTAGAATAAACGGTTTTTTTTAGTTGGCACGGAACTTGCATTACTAGATTACCGAACGTTCAAATGAGAGGAGGATTATTGTGGGGACTATTCAACATCGAGATGTTGTGGTGATCGGCGGAGGCATTATCGGTGCAGCAATCGCCTATTACGGATCAAAAGCTGGCCTGGATATAACGGTCCTTGAAAAGAACGAATTAGCGAGTGGCACTTCCTCCAGATGTGACGGAAATATTCTAGCGATAGACAAGGATCCTGGTTTTGATAGCCAGATGTCGTTAAAGAGCCAGCAGCTTGTCCATGAACTAGACAAAGATTTGGAAGTTTCCTTTGAGTACCGCAATCCCGGCAGTATATTGGTTTGTGAAAATGATGCTGAAATGGAAGCGGCGAATCAATGGGTGAGTCGCCAACAAGCGGCTGGTCTTGATTTTAAAATGCTCGACCGTGCCGATCTTCGGAATGAGTCCAAGTATTTTGCGGACGATTTATATGGAGGTCTGGAGTGTAAAACAGATTCGACAGTCAATCCGTACATGTTGACATTTTCAATGTTTAACAGTGCTGAAAAACAGGGAGCAAAAATCCAAACCCATACAGAAGTAAAAAATATGGCGCGAGATGCTGCTGGAAAGTTTCTCATTGAGACGAACAACGGAACGTATACCGCCAACAAAGTTGTAAACGCAGGCGGTGTTTGGGCACCGAGAATTGGTGAAATGATGGACCTCGACATTCCGATTGTCCCGAGAAAAGGACAATTGATCGTCGCTTCAAGGCAACAACCGGTAGGACTGCGAAAGGTGATGGAATTTGGTTATCTAATCTCTAAATTCGGCGGGCAGCGATCAGTGGATCCGATAACCGAAAAATATGGAGTAGCACTCGTGTTTGAGCCAACGGAGGCTCAGAACTTCCTGATTGGAAGCAGCCGCCAATTTGCCGGATACAATACAAAAGTCGATCAAGAGGTCATTACGTATATAGCGAAAAGGGCTGTCCGTTTCTACCCCAAAATTGCGGATATGACGGTGATTCGTACATATGCAGGTTTACGTCCTTGGACGGAAGATCATCTGCCGATCATTTCACGTGTTGACCATATTCCTGGTTACTTTATCGCAGCCGGACATGAAGGCGATGGCATCAGTTTGGCGGCTGTTACAGGGAAATTGATTGAAGAGATGCTTGCCGATAAGGAGACATGTATCCCGATTGAACCATTGCGTTTAGAGCGATTTAAACAGGGGGTGACAAACTGATGAAGTATCAGCGGATTTTTACAACAATCGATACACATACAGGAGGGAATCCGACTCGAACCCTCATCAGTGGCCTGCCGCCGCTCAAAGGGAATACGATGTCTGAAAAAATGCTGTATATGGAAAAGCATTATGATTGGATCCGGAAATTTTTAATGAATGAGCCGAGGGGACACGGTGTCATGTCAGGTGCATTAATGACGGATCCTTGCCATCCTGACGCAGATGTAGGTGTCATCTATATTGAAACAGGTGGCTATTTGCCAATGTGTGGCCACGATACAATCGGATTCTGTACCGCATTGATCGAGGCGGGATTGATTGAAGTTAAAGAACCTGTAACAAATATCAAGGTCGATACCCCGGCTGGCCTGATTGATGTGGACGTTCAAGTCGTTGATGGGATAGCGAAAGAAGTAACATTCGTCAACGTGCCTTCATTCTTGTTGAAATCAATTGAAATTGACGTCGAAGGGATTGGCCATGTGGAATGTGAAATCGCCTATGGCGGTAATTTCTACGGAATTATTGATGCACGCAAGTTGGACATTCCACTCGTGGAAAACAATGCGACGAACATTATTAATAAAGGAATTGATATACGAAATGCGATCAACGCAAGGGAAGAGGTTGTCCATCCTGAATTCCCATTCATCAATGGGTTGACGCATATTGAGTTTTACACGGATCCTACTCATCCGGAAGCAGACTTGAAGAATACGGTTATCGTGCCGCCGGGTGGCATTGACCGTTCACCTTGTGGAACAGGTACATCGGCTAAGCTGGCGACATTGTACAAGAAGAAAGAACTCGGCCTCAATGAGCCATTCGTCTATGAAAGTATCGTAGGAACGCTGTTTACGGCACGAGTGCTAGAAGAAACGAAAGTAAAAGATTTGGATGCCGTCATTCCTGAAGTGACGGGTTCTGCATGGATTATGGGGATGCATCGCTTCTTCTACAACGAAAAAGACCCACTGCGTGAGGGCTATTTGCTTATTCCGCCGATGGACCATTAACGAACTGGAATCAGTTGGATATTCCGGTGTTATAAATTTTTTTGAAAGGAGGTTGTCTAAATGAATTATGAAAAAATGTATTGCACCATCGACACGCATGTCGTAGGAGAGGCGTTCCGCATTGTTATTCAATCTCCGATTACCTTTATAGGTTGTGATGTGACCTCGAATCACACGGAGTTAGCCAATAATTTTACGACTGTGAAGAATTTATTGTTGAATGAACCGCGGGGACACCGGGGCATGAATGGCTGCATTGTCTTGCCATCACAGCAGGCGGACTTCCAGCTCCTGTTCTTTACTCATGAGGGCAGCAACAATTTCAAGTATGAAGGATTGCTTGCAACGGTATCTGCCCTCATCGAGACAGGGAACGTGCAAAGGACAGCAGACGATTCGTATACAGTGGAAACTGTGCATGGCATCTACACAGTGCAGGCGCAGGTAGACCAGCAGGAAGTGACAGTCGTTGAGATAAAGAGCGGTGTCTGTACGACTACTGAAGTCGGAGAGGATGCGGCCGTGGTTTCCGTTGACACTGCAAGGAATTACTTGATCTACACTTTGCCTGATTCCATTCAAGGAATTGAATTGGAGCATTTAGCGGCAGTAAGCAATTGGGGGATTGCTAAAACTAGAGAACTGACGAATGCGAAGATCGCCTTTGACGGCATTATTCTCGTAGAGCAACTGCCAGACTCATCGAGTCATGTTCGATCCGTCACTTTTGAGAAGGATGGCTATATACTACGGTCCCCTGGGGTGGACAGCAGTTTTGCGCTTATGACGCTTCTCAATGAGAAAGAGCCCCTTTCTGAACTTGTGAACGAAAGTATCTTTGGCAGTTCCTTAACGGTACATTCGCTATCAGATGATGGAAATCGATTTTCTGTTAAAGCAGTTCCGTACATTACAGGATCCCATGAATTTGTTTTTGATCCTGAGGATCCATTAAAAAACGGTTTTATCTTGGCATAACAGCACACATGTCCATGAGGAGTATGTATTGGCGTTACAACTAAAGGGGGAGTACTAATGGAAAAGAAGAAGAGGCCGCCTAAACTATCTGAACTATTATTTGTATTGATAGGTTTTGGTGTCATCATGGTCACATTCATTGTGAAGTTTGAGATTTCTATTCATTTAGCTTTATTGACGACATGGTTCCTCATTATGTTGGTAGGTTTGAAGATCGGTTACAACTATAAGGAAATGCAGGATGGGTTGCTGAAGGGCATTACAGATGGCCTGGAAGCGGTCATTGTCCTCCTCTCAGTAGGCGCCTTGATCGGGACCTGGATTGCTGGCGGTATTGTGCCATCTATCATTTATTACGGATTAACCGTAATTGAACCGAACATCTTTTTATTAGCCGCGTTTTTCATTTGTACGGTAACGTCCATAGTGACGGGTACATCTTTCGGGTCTGCAGGGACAGCAGGGATTGCAATGATGGCAATTGGCGCAAGCTTCGGCTTTCCGTTGCCACTTGTTGCAGGTGCGGTCATTTCAGGCTGTTATGTAGGAGATAAGCTTTCTCCTTTGTCTGATACGACTGTCATGACGGCTTCTCTCTCGAAAGTGGATTTGATCGATCATATTAAATCAATGTTGACGGTCAGTTTTCCGGCCTGGCTGATTGCGGGGGCCCTGTTCCTCATAACCGGTTTCTTTTACGGTGGTTCGGGTGACTTGAGTGCTGCCACATCTACGATGGATTCTTTGCAGGAATATTTCCATATCGGCTGGTATATGCTCATCCCGGCACTGGTAGTCATCACTTTACTGGCTTTTAAAATGCCCTCCATCCCAGTTATCTTATTCGGGGCATTTTTGGGAACGATCTGGGCGTTTTTATTTCAAGGCGCAACGTTTTTGGAAGCGTTCAATATTATGTATGCCGGTAATTCAATTAACTCGGGCGTTGAATTCATTGACAAACTATTAAACCGAGGCGGAATTGTGTTCATGCTGGATGTCATCGCGCTGATCATCTTCGCGCTTGGCGTGGGCGGGTTAATGGAAAGAATTGGTGTGTTGCGTGCACTTGGAGACTACTTGGCGAAATGGGCAAACAACCCCGGAAAGACTACAATCACAACGATCCTGGCCGGACTTCTTGGAAATGCATTCGGCGGAGCGTATGTGTCGCTTATCACGGCGACGAAGATCACTGGTGAAAACTATGATCGCTTGAATTTGGATCGTCGTGTGCTTTCAAGAAACTCTGAAGCGGGCGGAACAGTGACGACTCCAATGGTCCCATGGTCAGACGGCGGTGTGTTCATGGCTGCGGCACTTGGTGTCTCCACAATGAGCTATTTGCCGTTCCTATGGTTCAATTTCTTAGTGCTCATC
The DNA here is from genome assembly GCF_057373025.1 of Sporosarcina sp. AD_1. Classification (NCBI taxonomy): domain Bacteria; kingdom Bacillati; phylum Bacillota; class Bacilli; order Caryophanales; family Caryophanaceae; genus Sporosarcina; species Sporosarcina sp. AD_1. The sequence continues at coordinate 286,377 of NZ_JBPVIR010000005.1, read as the reverse complement.
ATTTCAGTTATTTACGGCTTTACGGGCAAATACATTTGGTACAATAAGCCATCTCAATCTGAGATGGCAGTAGAAGATAGCAATGAAGTCATTCAAGAAGAAAAAATATTAATCAAATCTTAAAGATATATGGAGGAATTTCAGATGGTTAAATTAGAAGGCGTATTTCCAGTACTTGTCACACCAATGTTGAATCAGCAGGATATCGATTGGGTTGGGTTTCGAAGCAATATCGAACATTTCATTGAAGAAGGTGTGGCAGGCATTGCGATCAATGGGAGCACTGGTGAATTCGTAAGCTTGACAAAAGAAGAGCGTTTCAAAGCGGTTGAAGTGGCAGTAGAACAAGTGAATGGACGTATTCCACTGATTGTTGGAACGGCGGCTGAAACGACTGCCGATGCAATTGAATATACACAACAGGCCGAAAGAGCGGGCGCAGATGCAGCACTATTGATCAACTCGTATTATGCCCATCCGAAAGAGGATGAAATTTATGAGCATTTCAAAGCGGTTGCAGAATCAGTAAAATTCCCGATTATGATCTATAACAATCCATTCACTTCGGGCGTTGACATTAGCACAGAAACTATTTTACGTGTAGGCCGCGACGTCGAAAACATTACGCACATCAAAGAATCAAGCGGCGGAATCGGCAAAGCGCGAGACATAGCACGCCAAGGCGAAGGGTTCATCAAAGTGTTCTGTGGTTCCGAGGACCTTGCAATCGAATCATTCTTAGTTGGTGCAACAGGCTGGATTTCCGTATCCGGCAATATCGTGCCGGGTCTTGTAACCGCGATGTACAACCATGTACAAGCAGGTGAATTAGACGCCGCCTGGAAACAATACGACAAATTGCTTCCGCTTTGTGAGTACCTTGAAGGGTCAGGAAAATATGTTCAGATTGCAAAGCGTGCGATGGAGCTAAAAGGCTGTGCGGGTGGTCCTTGCCGTCTGCCGCGTCTGCCATTGAATGAAGAAGAGGATGCAAAGTTAAAAGAATTGATGGCGGATTTAGGCGTACTTAAGGGCGTACTGAAAAACTAATAGGGAAGGAGAATCATCATGCAAACGATCAATTATGATTTGAAACCAAAAGTCAAAGGGTTCCTTGAAGGTGTCAAGGGCCTTTACATCAACGGTGAGTACGTTGAAGCGAAAAGCGGAAAAACATTTGATGTACTTGATCCGGCAACGGAGGAAATCATCGCAAAAGTGAGCGAAGCACAAGAGGAAGATATTGAGATTGCCATCGCGGCAGCTCGTAAGGCGTTTGATGAGGGTGAATGGACAAAAATGGACGCGGCAACACGTTCCCATCTCATCTATAAATTTGCTGATCTATTAGAGGAAAATCGCGAGGAGCTCGCTCAGCTGGAAGCACTCGATAATGGGAAACCTTATGAAACTGCGCTTGCAGATGATGTAGACGGAACGATTCAGCATTTCCGTTACTATGCAGGCTGGGCAACAAAAATCACAGGAAAGACGGTGCAGGTGTCACCGGATTACTTAAATTATATCGTCCATGAGCCGGTTGGCGTTGTCGGGCAGATCATACCTTGGAACTTTCCACTTGCCATGGCAGCATGGAAACTGGGAGCCGCGCTGGCAGTTGGCTGTACAGTCGTCATCAAGCCGGCTAGCGAAACACCACTTTCCCTTTTATATGCTGCAGAGCTCTTCAAACAAGCCGGCTTCCCGGACGGCGTTGTTAACGTAGTTCCAGGTGCTGGACGCGTTGCGGGTGAAGCCATCATTACGCATAAAGATATCGACAAAGTGGCCTTCACAGGTTCTACAGCTGTCGGTAAAGAAGTGATGAAAAAAGCAGCCGAACAAATGAAAGGTGTAACGCTTGAACTTGGCGGCAAATCGCCTGCCATTGTCCTGGAAGACGCGAATGTCGAGGAAGCAATCGAAGGCACATTCGCGGGAACTATGTATAACCACGGGCAAAACTGCAGTGCATGTACTCGCGTATTCGTTCAGCGGGGCCTGTATGATCAATTCGTTGAAGCGCTTGCAGAAAAAGCGAAGGCGTTGAAGGTTGGGCCAGGAATGGATCCTTCCACTGTTATGGGACCGCTTGTCTCTGCGAAGCAACAACAAACGGTCCTTGAATATATTGAAAAAGGAAAAGCGGAAGGAGCACGTCTTGTCGCAGGCGGCGAAAGAGCGCATGAGAAAGGTTTCTACGTTCAACCGACTGTCTTCGCGGATGTAGAGGATCATATGACGATTGCTCGCGAGGAAATCTTCGGTCCCGTCCTTTCCATCTTCGTTTTCGACACAGTGGAGGAAGTCATCAAACGGGCAAACGACAGCGATTATGGATTGGCCGCAAGTGTGTGGACGGAAAATATTAAGAAAGGCCATTACATTGCAGGCAAGCTCCAAGCAGGAACGGTCTGGGTGAATGATTTCGGCCTTGAATGGGAGACCATGCCATTTGGCGGCTATAAGCAATCCGGCATCGGCCGTGAGATGGGCGGAGAATATGGATTGGCCAACTATACAGAAGTAAAAAGTGTATTCGTGAATATTAAGCAATAATCGGATTTCGCACCCCAACGGAAATCGAATGATATAAAACTTTTATGGATATTTCCCCTGATATCGATAGAACACATTTGTTGCAATTGCATCCATAACCCACCCTGTAAAAATAAACAAAGAGACCGCTGCACCAGTTGCATAAGCACTGGTAGCGGTCTCTTTTCAATGGTCAAAAGTAAGACCTACACATCAATTTCCTTCCGTTTGCTGGAAGGGGGAATTCGCAATTCTTCACGATACTTACTAACAGTTCGTCTTGATATGGAAATTCCTTGTTCAGAGTTGAAGTATTCCGCAATTTTTTGGTCAGAATACGGTTTGAATTTATTCTCCGAAGCAATGTACTCCTCTAAAAGCGTCTTTACTTTCGTCTGTGAAATACTGTCGCCACAAGACGTTCCCAGTTTGGAAGTAAAAAGAGTACGTAATTCATATGTGCCATGAGGAGTTTGGATCATTTTATTTGCGGTTGCCCGGCTCACGGTGGATTCATGCATTTCAATTTCATCGGCTACTTCCTTCATGGTCAACGGTTGCAATGAAGATAAGCCGTGCTCAAAGAAACTTCGTTGTTTCTTCATCAGGAAGGAGACGATTTTAATAATGGTATTCCGCCGTTGTTCGATACTCGTTAACAGCCATTGATAGTTTTTATATTGTGTTTGCATATATTTTGCTACATCATCTTTAGTCTGGAGGTAATGTGAATAATCTTGATTCAACTGGATGTTCGGCAAATAGCTATCATTCAAATGAAAAACGAATTCATCATTTATTAACTCGACTATAATATCCGGTATCATGAACTCCGTTACATGCTCGCAAGCGAGAGAACACGGCCGTGGATTGAGCGATAGAATCAAGTCATGAAGCTCCTTCACTTCAGCCATTGAGATCTTCATCTTCAACGCGATTTCATTCCATTTTCGATCGGCAATCAAATCTAGATGTTGATTCACCAGTTCTGCAGCCCTGTCATTTTCAGGATAAAGATTGGAAATCTGTAAGAGCAGACATTCCTGCAAGTTCCGTGCTCCGACCCCAGCCGGCCCAAACTGCTGAAGAAGTTCGATGCCATAGTGGATCTCCTTATCACTGAATTGCATGGAGCCGCCAGTATCAGTCGATAAATCAGGTAAATAGCCATTTTCATCAAGATTGTAAATCAAGTAACGTAACAATTTCTGCGTTGATTCGTCATGATGCATGAATTTCGCATGTTCGTACAATTCATCGCGCATATTTCTTGTATTGCCTTGACCCACATCTGTCGGCATCCCGGTGGTATGGGAGGATGTGGTGCGTTGGTTGACTCGCTCCTCATAACCACTGCGATCCTCTTTTTCCTTCAGTTCAATGAGCGGGTTTTCCAGCTCCTGTTGCCGGATATATTGGTCAAGCTCATAGGTCGTATATTGCAATAATTCAATGGCTTGTCTTAATTCCATTGTCATGAGCAGATGTAGTTCTTGTCGTTGCTGGAGTGCAAGCTCCATGAATACTAGACCTCCTTATAACGCTGAAAATATGAGAACGCTTGCAAAAATGTTTCTATTATTATAGCACAAATAAAGAAGTATATTAACGATAAATATGAATGTTCAGATAAGAGGTGGCTTAATAAAAATACTTGGATGAAGTGCTTGGGATCGTAAAGTTATAGGAATTCTCGTATAAATGAAAGAGTGTATGTATTATTGCAATGCAGGAATGCTCGTAAACCTGTTGCTTTTCCTCTTATCTTTAGTCATCCAGTCGCTATCCGAATAACCTGGCCAAATGCGAACCACTCGATTATGCTTTGGAACCACTCGTATAATTTTTTATTCGCTCATATCTGATCATCTACCGCTCGTATCCTACAAGGACCTCTCGTATCCTGCCCAAACCGCTCGATTAAGCTCGGTAACCACTCGTAATTATTTTATCCGCTCGTATACTCTCCGTAATCACACCAATCCTTGAACAAAAATAGCCAGTTATGAAGTTTTCCGTTTCTCTAGAATTAGATAGGCTTAAAATAGACATCGAATATTTTATATTTTTCTAAATTTATTGTATGGAAAACGTTTACATATTAATCTTGCGGGTAGTGAGAAAACAAAGGGCCCGCAACGGGTCTATTTGGTGATGGAAGGAGGTGTGACCTATGAAAAGGCTACTATCCATAGGCGGTATGTTATGTGTCAGTCTATGGCTTGTTCCGTCTCTTGTTCACGGAGAAGAAGTAAGTGATACGAGACAAAAGTTAAAGTCGTCAGGACTTGTGAGCAGCCTTCTTGATGGGGTAGGAAAAACAGTTGATGGCACGGTTCAATCGGTCGATAACTTGGTAGAAACGACAGTTGATGCGGTCGATCAGACCGTCCAGGACACGGCAACATTTGTCACTAATACAGTGGTGTCAGGCAAGACAACTCAAGACGAACCGATATCCGGGCAAATCAAACGGACTGCAGAATTCGTCGATCAGACTTCGGACAATGTAACTCCAGTCGTAAAGTCAACGTCAGGTACGTTTAAGAAAACTGTGGCTGATCTAAATGAAGCGGTGAACGAGTTGCCGAATGTTCCGGTAGCGAAACCGGTCGCTGAGGCAACAGGAAGAACTATTGAAGAAACGGTCGAATCAGCTGAGGATATCGTGAATTCATCTGTCAGCACTGCGAATCAATCTGCACAAGATACAATCCGTTTCTCGTCTACTACAGTCGAGGCGGCAGTAAATCCTCAGTCAGACAAACCGGTTGTGGATCTTTTGAATGGAGTTGGAAGTTTAGTGGGCTCGACGGTCTCCAATGTCACTCCCGTATTACAATCAACAACGGCAACTGTTCAGACGACTGTTTCCGGTGTGGATGAAACAGTTAATCAACTGCCAGAGATCCCTGTAGTCAAACCAGTTACAGAGGAATTGGTCAACACTGTGGAAGAGACAGTCATCTCGGCAGATGGGATTGTTTTCTCGACTGTCGATGCTGTGAATCAAACCGTCCAGGATACTGTAACGCTGGCGTCCAACACAGTGGGAGGACTGACCGATCCCAAATCGAGTTCTCTTATGGATTTAACAGCGGACACAGAAATTTTACTCCACTCAGCTTTGTCGAATTTCGGCTCAGTTGTGAATCAAACATCCAACACATTACGAGCTGTACTGACAGGGAGCTCAGGTACCATAGGGGAATTGCCCGTTATATCAATAAATGAACAACCCGATTTTCAGAAAGAAAAGACAGCGGTTGTCAGTCAAAAACGTGACTCGGCAGTTTTAAGCATGCCTGCTTCAATCCCGGAAGAAATGATTAATACAGAACCCGTTCAACAGATTGAATTCGTTGAACTTCCAGAATCAACGAATCAAGAAATATCGTCTACTTCTTCATATGACGTAAGCAAGCAAATTTCATCTGAAATACAAGAAAAGATTGATAAAGCTCTAGACAGGGTTGGGTTGAACCAGTCCAATAATTCAATTAAGGGAACTAGAATTGATTCGAAGCCGAAAGCGGAGGAACTGTCTATCCAACAAATGGCAGCATCCAAACGACAGCAAAGCAACTCAGGAAGACCTCCTCTGCAAGATGATGGAAGATTGCATAATGCACCGTTGATAATAACGGGCAGTACAACATCGATCACCTCACCAGCGATGTCTGCAGGAGGAGGATCCGATGTAGTCCCAGGTGTTTTGACAAGAATGGCATTGACTGAATTTATGTACCAACGACATTGGCTGCTTGCCGATGTAGACATGTACTCCCAATGGGAACATGCCCCGCCAGGACAACCGCCAGCATACTCTCCTTTTTTACTAAAGATTAACTAACGTAAAAAAGGAGAGAAATGATATGAAAAATAATAGTCTGAAGTATGGTTTCTTATCACTTGGTGTATGTACAGCGATTCTGCTGGCTCCGGCGATGACGAATGCAGAAGAGACTCCTGATAACAGCTCTCTCGGTGTGGAACTGAATTTATTGGACAAGCAGGAAAGTGATCCAGCTTTATTGAACGTGGAGCTAACAAATGTTCCAGTAGTCGGCGATGTGAAGGTGCGTGTACCTTCCAAAACAGAAGAAGGCGGCGCTAAAAAAGAGACATTGGCTTCTGTACAAGTGGAGCGCGAAATAATTGAGGACGTCGATGTGTCAGTTCTTGAGGAATCTGAAGAAAAAAAAGATGCGATTGCTGAAACAAAAGACTCTTTGGTATCAGTCGGTGTGAAGTCCAATTTGACGAAAGATCTGAATATCGGAGTAGCGTCAAGTGAGAAGAATGATAGCGACGGTTCATCGTCCTATGACGGTGGACTAGTCGAAGTAAATGCGGAGGACTTGCCTTTACTAGGCGAAACGCATGTAGGTGTGCTGGATGAACATGTAACGGCGAATGAAGAAGGCGGCACGAAGTCTGGTGGACTGGTCCAAGCTGATCTGGACAATGGTTTGCTGGAGGACACATCCGTAAAGGTGCTGGCTGGTGAGCAATCAATTACAGAAGAGGGCAGCTCAGGTATGACTGCTGTAGCCGATGTTTATGTCGGTGGTGGGGTGCTTGAAAATGTAGTGGATGACGTGGACGTTTCAGTGTTGAAAGCAGCAGGTTCGGCAGACGCCGATTCAGTAGCCGCAAAGGATTCGCTCGTTTCAGCCGGGCTGCAATCCGACTTGACGAATCAAGTGAATGTCGATGTGGCGTCAAGTGGTCTCCGAGAGGACGATGATTCGTATGCTTACGACGGCGGTCTAGTTGAAGTAAATGCAGAGGACTTGCCTTTACTAGGCGAAACGCATGTAGGTGTGCTGGACAAACATGTAATGGTGAATGAAGAAGGTGGCACAATGTCTGGCGGACTGGTGCAAGCTGATCTGGACAATGGTTTGCTGGAGGACACATCCGTGAAAGTATTGGCTGGTGAGCAATCAATTACAGAAGAGGGCAGCTCAGGTATGACTGCTGTAGCCGATGTTCATGTCGGTGGTGGCGTACTTGAAAATGTAGCGGAAGAAGTGAACGTTTCAGTGTTGAAAGCAGCAGGTTCGTCAGACGCTGATTCCATTGCAGGAAAGGATTCGCTCGTTTCAGCCGGGCTGCAATCCGACTTGACGAATGCTGTGATTGTAGATGTGGCGTCAAGTGATTTCCGTGCGGATGAAGAATCGTATGCATATAACGGTGGCTTAGTCGAAGTAAATGCGGAGGACTTGCCCTTGCTTGGTGGAACGCATGTTGGCGTACTGGATCAACATGTCGCAGTGGATGGGGAAGAGTATTCTTCCTCTTCCTCTCTAATTCATGCAGGGCTTGTGGATGGTCTGCTTGACGGAACCTCATTGAAAGTCGTTGGAAATGAAATCGAAACGACAGATGCCGGTTGGCTGAAAACGAACACGGGGCTTGGTCTCGAACTGGGATTGCCGATTTTAGATACTGTCACAGTTGATGTGTTAAAGACGCAGCAATTGATCCCATTTGCTCCTGAAGCAGAGAACGGCACCATACCGGATGGGGAAGCACCTGGTGAAGGTACAACAATTCCGGGAGAGAAACCGAACAATCCAGGGACAGACAAACCAGAAGAACCGACGAATCCAGGCAATGGTCCAACGAACCCTGGAGAGGAACCAACCAATTCGGGGAATGATCCGATGAATCCTGGTGAAGAATCGACCAATCCGGGGAACGATGCAATGAATCCTGGTGAAGAATCAACCAATCCGGGGAATGGTCCAACAAATCCTGGAAAAGATTTGACTAATCCAGGTAGTGGTACAACAAACCCAGGGAGTGTTCCTACGAACCCTGGAGAGAGTTCGACCAATCCGGGAAATGGCGCAACAAATGACGATGGATTGAACCCTCCTTCCACTGGTAGTGATTTTTCTTCAACAGATGGCACATCCGAAGTGACGGACGAAGAAGAAAATGTCATGCCGCCACTTGCGGCCGGATCTGGGGGAGGCTCAAGTGATGGACCGGATTCAGCAGTGGGAGATGATGAGCAAGCGGATTACTCCGCTGAGGGTGGCCTAGATTCTGAAGTAACTGATGGCGTCAGCTTGGATAGCGCTGGGCAGAAAACGACTAATGGAGTAGCTGGAAACACGGCAACTACAACATTGAACGATTCCGATTCGCAGACTTCTTTGCCAAAAACAGGCGGAGTCTGGGATGCCAATCGACTGGCGATTGTGGCAGGGCTTCTGTTGCTTGCTGGCGTTCTGCTCAGGTTGATTGGCAGCGGAACCATCCGTCTTGGCCGCAAGTCTGCATCGTGAAAGCGGTAATTCGATGAATCGTGTATTGCGATGGAGTGGCAGTTTATTCATAGTGGCAGGAGCCGGCCTCCTCATTTGGCTCCTGCAAGGAAATGCGAAACAGAACGCACAGCAACAAGAATGGATGGATGCTTTTCAAACGATACAAGTGGCGGATGGATTGACGAACTCGCAGCAATCAGATCGGCAGGCGAACCTCCCATCGCCGCAGCATCGTAAGATTGAAGGAATGGAGGGTGTCCTAACCATTCCGGTGATTGATCTCGAATCCCCCGTCTGGCTTGGAGCGGACCAAGACACTTTGGCCAAGGGGCTTGGGGCTATTCAAGATATGGACGAACCAGGTGTGAAGGATGGAAGCTATGCTATTGCCGGTCATCAAGCCCGTGTGTTTGGCGATCAATTCAACCGGCTGCACGAGGTGAACGTCGGTACCACGTTCACCTTCCAGACGGTAAATGAAGAAATGGAATTCAAAGTGTTTGATATAAAAATCGTCAAACCCGATGAAGTGGAAGTACTTGATCCACAAAAAGGAAAGGCACTGATGTCCCTGATTACCTGCTATCCGGAATATTCGAATGAATATCGGCTTGTTGTACAAGCGGAACGAATTGATTCCAAGCAATAAAAGACTGGCGTTTTCTCCTTGCAAGGGGAGACCGCCAGTTTTTGTTTCAACTGAATCAAAACAGAAAGATTCCAGAGATAAGTAGTATACAATAAGGGCTAGATACTGAAATTTTGGAATACATAAAAGGGGATGGTGGCAATCGAAGAGACAGTCGAATGGTGGAAAGCGATCGTCCAATCGATGAATGATGGGGTGCTCGTCATCGATCGGAAGGGAATTGTAAAGACGATTAATCCCGAATATACGAGAATCACAGGAGTGAATCCTGATATTATCGGTGAGCCGCTTCTTGCCCATCGTCCAGGAGCCCAACTTCCGGATACGATGAAAGATGGCAAGAGCAGGGTTGGGGTGTATCGGAAAACACGCGGACGGGAATATGTCGTCGACATGGCACCCATTCTTGTGAATGGTGAAATTATTGGCGCGGTATCGGTATGCAAAAGTTTGAATGAAGTGCATAAGCTGACGAAGGAACTGGCGGAGCAACAAGAAAAAGTTGCCGAATTGGAAAAGCGGATGAGTTCCATTTATAAAGTGCGATATACCTTTGATGATATTATTACGAACGATACGCAAATGAAGCATATCATGACGGTTGCCAAAAAGGCGGCTGGTACAGACCTGCCCATTTTAATAGCCGGGGAGAGCGGCACAGGAAAAGAACTGTTTGCCCAAGCTGTGCATCATACAAGCTTGAGGCGGGACAAGCCGTTTATTCCAGTCAATTGTTCTGCTATTCCTGAAACGTTAATAGAAAATGAACTATTTGGACATGCGGAAGGCGCATTTCATGGCGCGTTGTCGGGAGGTAAAGCGGGTCTCTTTGAAATGGCGGATGGGGGAACTCTGTTTTTGGATGAGATTGGTGATTTATCAATGGACGTGCAGGCGAAAATATTAAGAGCATTGCAAGAAGGGCGGATTCGGAGAATTGGAGATGCCGCAGAGCAAAGAGTGGACGTGCGAATTGTCGCTGCAACTCATCGAGATGTAACGCAAATGATTACAAAGGGTCTGTTTAGAAGTGAATTGTTTTATAGATTGAATGTCGTTAGTATGCAAATTCCTGCTCTTCGAGAGAGAAAAAGAGATATTCCTCTGCTGCTTCAATCATTTTTGCCGGCGCCCTATACAGTTGATCGAGATGTAATGGACCTACTTACTTCGTATGAGTGGCCAGGCAATGTCCGCGAATTAAGGAATGTCATTGATTTTGCTGTATGCATGACGGAAGATGGCCAGATTTCTAGCAGCCATCTACCCGAATTTATGAGGAAGCTCCTCCCACTCTATACAGAGAATACAAGTATCCTTCCATTGCACAGTGCTGTCGAAAAAGCGGAAAGGTCCATCCTGTCAAATGCACTTCGCAATACAGGGACAACTGTTCCTGAACGAACAAAGCTAGCTGAGGAACTCGGAATTTCTCTGGCTACTTTATACAATAAAATGAAGAAATACAATTTGAAATGAGTTTTCTAATTATTTGGAATGAAGAGCAATTTGATTCTAAGAAATTAGAATCCTTACGATATCGAGTTTTTATAAACAAATAATCAGATGGAACCGACAGGCTGTTCCATTTATTTAGAAGGGGAAAACGCCGAGATGACGGCATTTTCTCTTTTCTTTTTGCTATCATTATTAGTAGATTCAAATTATTTGAGAGGTGATGGTCATGCTGCGGATTGGATCAGGCGCAGGATTTTCCGGGGACCGGTTGGAACCGGCAGTCGAACTTGCACAAAGGGGCAATTTGGATTATTTAGTTTTGGAATGTTTGGCGGAACGGACAATTGCTTTGGCGCAGAAGAGGAAGAAACAGGATCCCGCCTTAGGCTATGATCCGCTATTAGATAAACGGATGCGTTCCCTCATACCAGTCATTGTAAAGAAAGGTGTGCGGATCGTCACAAATATGGGAGCAGCCAACCCGGTTAGCGCAGCTGAAAGGATCTTGGAAATCGCGGAAGAGTTAAAAGTACCTGTCAAAGTAGCCGCAGTAACAGGGGATGATGTGTTGGCTTTCATACATAAGAATAAGCAGGACCTCACATTTTTTCCGGCTTTAAATGAAAGCGATTCCATTCTATCAGCTAATGCGTATATGGGGGCTGAGGCGATTGTAACGGCGCTTGAAACAGATGCAGATATTATCATAACAGGCAGAGTGGCAGATCCTTCCTTGTTTTTGGCTCCAATGATGCACCATTATGGCTGGTCGGCTGATAATGAGGAATTACTTGGAAAAGGAACAGTTATCGGCCATTTGCTAGAATGCGGCGGTCAGATTACCGGAGGCTATTTTGCTGACCCAGGCCTGAAAGATGTTCCCGACATGGCGTATTTAGGTTTTCCGATAGCGGAGATACAGCCAGACGGAACAGCAGTGATTTCCAAATTGCCCCAGACAGGCGGCATTTTAAATCGAATGACGGTGAAGGAACAATTGTTATATGAAGTGATGGATCCAAGTGAATATAAGACACCCGATGTGACTGCGGATTTTACTTCAGTTTCAATTCGTGAGGTAGGAATTAATCAGGTAGAAGTGAAAGGTGGCCACGGTAAAAAGAGACCGGATGGACTTAAAGCGAGCATTGGGTACGCGGCCGGTTTTATTGGGGAAGGGGAGATCACGTATGCCGGTCATAATGCATTAAAACGAGCGGAATTGGCGGGAGCTATTGTACAGACCAGGCTGCAAGATCGCTTTGAGGAACTATCAATCGATTTGATCGGCGTCACATCTGCACACCGCGGCGGCATCGATCGTTTCGGACAGCCATATGAGGTGCGGCTCCGTGTCGCAGCGAAAGCAGACCAGCTGGAGGACGCGCAGTTGGTAGGCGAAGAAGTGGAGGCACTCTATACGAATGGTCCAGCAGGCGGAGGCGGTGCAAGAAAATATGTACAGGAAGTAGTCGGGATCGTTTCAGCAATCGTACCGCGAGAAGCTATCCACCCAACTATCATCGTAAAGGAGACATCATGAGATGAAACGGAAACTATATGAAGTAGCGCATAGCCGAGCGGGGGATAAAGGGGATGTCCTCATGCTGTCTGTAATTCCTTATGATGAAACTCTTTATGAGCCATTGCGCAATTTCGTCACAGCGGAGAGAGTCAAGGATCACCTGCGACATATCGTTAAAGGGGAAGTGGTGCGGTATGAAATGCCGAATATCTCGGCACTGCAATTTGTTTGCCAAAACGCATTACTCGGGGGTGTGACGACTTCGCTCGGGATGGATACGCATGGGAAGACTCTTAGTTATGCGTTACTGGAGATGGAAGTGGAGCTGTAATTATCCAATAAAGGGGGAAATGGAATGTTGGCATTGTTAGGTTTCTTAACGATACTCGTGTTTTTAGCATTAATTTTAACGAAAAGAGTGTCTGTCATTGTTTCCTTAATTCTTGTTCCAGTCATTTTCGCTTTGATTGGAGGCTTCGGGCTGGAAATGGGGGAATTCATGCTCGAAGGAATCAAAGGCGTGGCGCCGACGGGAATTATGCTCGGTTTTGCAATTTTGTATTTTGGAGTCATGAATAACGCAGGGCTGTTTGACCCGGTCATTTCCCGTGTCTTGAAAACTGTGAAAGGTGATCCGCTAAAAATTGTCGTCGGCACGGTCATTATTGCCATGTTGGCTCATTTAGACGGTTCGGGTGCTTCTACGTTTTTAATTACGATTCCAGCCTTGTTGCCTTTATACGATAAACTTGGTTTAAGCCGAATTGTGCTCGCAGGAATGGTGGCGATAGGTGCAGGGGTTATGAATTTATTGCCTTGGGGAGGTCCGACCGCCAGAGCCGCAACCGCTTTGGGGTTGGATACGAGTGATATCTTCAACCCCGTAATACCAGCCATGATTGCCGGCATCGTGTGGGTATTGTTCGTTGCGGTATGGATTGGGCGCAAGGAAAGAAAGCGTCTTGGCATTACTGACGTACAGTATGATTTTCATGCGGAATTGACGAATGAAGAGAAAGCAATGAGACGGCCAAAACTCTTTTGGTTCAATCTAGTGTTAACGATAGTCACGATCGTAGCGCTTGTAAAGGTTTGGCTGCCGTTGCCGATCATTTTTATTATCGCTTTTGCTATCGCAGTAGTCGTTAACTATCCAAAACCGGACGATCAAATGGAACAGGTTCGAAGCCAAGCGGTAGGCATGATCACAGTGGTATCCATCATTTTCGCAGCGGGTATTTTCACTGGCATCCTTTCTGGCACCGGGATGATTACGGAAATGGCGAATGCTTTAGTTTCTTTCATTCCTTCGGAGTCAGGTGGGTTTATGTCGGTAATCGTTGCCGTCACAGGCATGCCGCTCAGTCTTCTTTTCACGCCGGATGCCTATTATTTCGGAGTCCTGCCAATCATCAGCGAAACGGCAGCAGCCTATGGCGTCGTCCCTGCACATATCGGAAGTGCTGCGATCCTAGGACAAATGACAACAGGGTTCCCGCTCAGTCCACTGACAGCATCAACATTCCTATTGATCGGTCTGGCTGGCGTGGAATTGGCTGACCATCAAAAATTCATTTTTAAATGGGCGTTTGGCACGACTATTGTAATGACGGTTGTCGCCATGATTACGGGTGCAATCTTATGATTGAGTAAGGGCAAAGGAAGTTTTAAATGAAGTAAAGTGAGGGGTTAGCTGCAGAGACGCTCTTGTCATTCATTGTCTTGCTCTGCGTTACCCAAAAGTTTCTTGGCCAACCGGTTGTAAAGTAGTGAAAACTGGAAGAATCGGTTGGCCTGCTTATGGAAATTAAGAATCTAACCTGATGTAAGTTTATTGACTGGTTGTAGAGTGCTCATAAATTCGCTAGGTGTCCTCGAATAAGCAGAAAAGTGCTCATAAAGTCTCTGGGTGTGCTCGAATAGCTTGAAGAGTGCTCGTAAAATCGTAGGAGTCCTCGAATAAATGCAAGAGTGCTCGTAAGTTTGCATGGAGACCTCGAATAAATGAAAGACTTTTCGTAAGTTGATCCAGACTTATTGTATTTAGATGATTCGCCTCCCGTATCTTCTTTCGAACCACTCGAATAAACCAGGTAACCGCTCGTATAATTTTGCAACCACTCGTATAATGCTGAGACAGCTCGTATCTTGTCTTGAACCGCTCGTATTGTACATGGAACCTCTCGTATCTGTCTGCAACCGCTCGTAAAATTGCCATGACCGCTCGTATCCCGCGACCATTTCCATTCTGCCTGTTGTCCTCATCACTCTAGAAAAAGAAAAATCCAAAGAACAGCATCTGCTCTTTGGATTTTTCTCGTTTCAACTCAATTCAAGCTAGCTTAGCCTGCAATCGGTGCAGGTTTGCCGAATAGGTAGCCTTGGAAGAGTTGGAAGCCGGCATCTTTGAGCCAGTTGAATTCGGCTTCTTCTTCGACTCCTTCTGCGAGAGGAATGGAACCGATCGCACGGTTGGCTTCGAGGACGGCTCGTGCGGTTTGTTGTTTTTCTTCGTCTTTGTGGATGCCGCGGACATGGTGCATGTCGAGTTTTGTGTAGTAAGGTTTCATTTCGTGAATCATTTCAATGGTGTTGTAGCCTGCTCCGACGTCGTCCAGGGCGTACTGGAATCCTTTGGCGCGATAGTATGCTAGAATTCTTTTAAGATGGGCCAAGTCTTTGACATTCTCTGTTTCGACAACTTCAAATACGAAGCGGGAGGGTGATATGTTCAGATCGTTTGCCAGTTGGACAGTTGTCCGAAGGCAATGCTCTGGTGAATAAATAGAGGTCGGAATAAAGTTAATAAATACCTTTGTTGTGAGCGCTGCCGCCTGCTTGACGGCATTGATGCGGCAGATCCGGTCCAGTGCATACATCCGGTTTCGCAGTTTGGCGGTTTGGAATACTTCAAATGGCGAAAGTGGCTCGTCATGATCGCCTGTAAAACGGGCCAACATTTCATATGCATATAATGATTGATTGGCGTCCACGATCGGTTGAACATGAAAATGGACATGACCTTCGTCGATGATTCGATCGATCCATTGGGTTCCGGCCAGCTCAGCTGCCTCTGCAATGGGCTTCCATTCGTGCTTATCCGTCCTGAATTGGATGCTGGAAGGATCCATGTGTTGGTTAATATAATCCAGAAGCCCTTTCATCGCCTCTTCTTTTACTGTTACACTGTCAGCAGTGGAGTGGACAAGCAGCCCGATTTCCTCCAAATATCGGTGGATGGAAGAGATGTGCGATTGATTATCAGCGGTGCCGAATGAAATCTCGAATTCTAGTGGTTTTGGCATACAAATATCACAAAACATGAAAGACCTCCCTACTTTTTTACTATCTTAACGAAGTTTTCATTCTTTGTAAACGATTTCACAATATACGAGATAAAAAATGCAGGCAGCTGGGAATGACTTTATTCCCGCTGCCTGCATTTTACGTTAACGACTTCTAGGCTTCTGTTGCTTTTTCGCTTCGATCCACTACAGCAGCCCCTACAATATCGCCGATTACATTAGATGCGGTGCCGCCCATCCCGATGATCGCGTCGACGCCTGCAATGAGGGCGACAATTTCAAGCGGAAGGCCGAACATCGTCAAAACGGCGGACAGGGTTACGAGACCTGCCGCAGGAATGCCTGCCGTCCCGATGGATAACAATGTCCCAACGACTACGATGAGAAAGAGATCGGAAGCTGATAAATGCAGATTTGTAATGGTAGCTGCAAAGACAATGGAGATCCCCATTCGAAGAGCCCCTCCATCAGAATTGAAGATGGCGCCAAGCGGCAATGCAAAGTTTGCCGTCCGTTCCGAAATCCCTGCCCGTTTCGCGGCATTGATGGCGATTGGTAATGAAGCGAGACTGCTGGATGTGAAGAAGGCTGTTGAATACGCTTCTTTCGTATCACGGAAAAATTGGATGACCCCATTTCCTGAAAAACGAAGAAATCCTGAATAAACGAATACCCATAGAATGACAATCCCGAGGTAAAACACGCCGGTAAACGATAGAAGCGATCGGAAAGTCTCCCATCCTTGATTGCCAAAAGCGACCGCGCTAATGCCAAAGACACCAATCGGCGCATATAACAAGATGCCTTGCAGCAGCTTATTAAACATATCATTCAGCGCAATAACCAATTGGCTGAGCCGCTCCGCGCTTGTTCGCATCGCTTCTTCTGCGGAAGATTTCATGGTAGAGATTGTAATGCCAATAATGAGAGCTAAAAACAAAATAGCCATCAAATCGCCGCTTGCGAAAGCTTCGAATAAGTTAGACGGGATCATCTGAAGAATCACGTCTGAAATATGCGGTGTTTCTTTCGGTTCTACGACAACATCCGGCAGAGTTAAATTGCCGCCTGGTTTAAATAGAAGCGCCAAACCGACCCCAATGCCGACAGCTGCCGCAGTTGTCACCGCATAATAAAGGATCAACTTCCAACCCATCCGTCCGAGCTGGGTGATACTCATCTGGTCGACCGCCCTTACTACGGTGAGAAATACGATCGGAACGGCAATCAAACTCAACAAATTAATTAATATCGTCCCGAGCGGCCGGAGCGTTTCTGACTGCGTGCCTAAAATCAAACCAGCGACAATACCTAATAAGAAACCGCTCAACATTTTGATTGCAAACGGAATGGAACGATACCATTTCCAAAGTTGTCCCACGTTTATCCACCCTTCTTGAATTAAAAATACATAGATAGCGAAGAAAGTATAGTATATCGGAACTTGCAGGTCAAATTGTTAACTCGGGATTTATGTTGATTGAACATTTACAGGCCTCAAATTTGGAAGTAACAGTTGTGTGCTATTGGCGTACCGATTAGTTGAGGGGAAATGGTTACAATTTCCTTTCTATTTAGAGAGATAAATTAAAGTTCATCTGTCGCTTTTTGCTTTCGGTCTTAATAAAGAGGTTTTCTTGAAACTTTCTCGAATATTGCAGAAGACGTAGACGAGGGGGAATATAGATGAATAAATTAATTGATAAAATTACCTATGATTCGCTAATTATGTATACAGAAGAAATAAAACAAGAGATGCATGCTTCTGGTTCGGCATTGGTGCTGATTCAAGATAATCAAATCAGATTAGAACATTATTCAGGAACCCACCACTTTGAATCAGGTGCTAGAAAGGTAGATATGGCTTCTCAATTTAATGTTTATTCAACTAGAGTCACTTATGTCGGATTGGCAATTGCAATGGCTGTAGTGGACGGTTTCCTGAGCTTGGATGATAAACTTAAGGACTATTTATATGAATACAATGAAGATATTTTAGGAGAAACCACAATACGTCATTTAGTAACTAGATGCACAGGACTAAAATTCACGGGACAGGAAGTCAGTCGAGTAACTGAAATGGGAACCAATATAGAAGGAAAAAGACCAGATTTATTAGCCCTCATACATGAAAGAGCTACAGGGAAAACAGTTGCGGAAGTTGTAGCAGAAAGAGTATTCATGCCTTTGGGGATGACAAATACAGGGTGGATGACAGAGGGGAAGGATACGTTAGTTTGTGATATAAAATACCCAGATAGTTTTCCTGCATTACGGTTAGGGTCAAATGACGGAGCTGATAGAAATTTATATGTAAGTGCAAGAGAATTAGCGTTATGGGGTAATTTGCATTTAAATAAAGGTATTATTGAGGGGAACAGGATTTTACCTGAAGAAGTTTTTAACCTTACCAGTAAGATCCAAAGTCCTAATACATTACCTCATACACACTCGAAATTTGGATGCTTCTGGTGGGTAAAGGACAACAGGGTCTCTAATAAATACGATGAATTAGGTTCTGATTTGCCTGAGGGATCCTATCAAATACTGGGAGCATCGGGCTGTTCATGTACGGTTATTCCAAAATACAATGCAGTAGCGGTTAGGATGTACAATAGTTTATACACAAATGATAGTGATGAATTTGATTATATTGGAGATATACGCAGGTTCGGTAACATTTTGGCTGACTGCTTGAAATGATAATCGGAGTGACTCATAGTACGCAGACATCAAAAGTGTAAGCGATGGAGCAAGATTCAATCCATTCACAAACGTTTTCTAGCTAACAGCTCGTATCCTCCATCGAACCGCTCGTAAATTCCTGGAACCGATCATATCCTCCGGCGAACCGCTCGTAAATTCCTGGAACCGATCATATCCTCCGGCGAACCGCTCGTAAACTCCTGGAACCGATCATATCCTCCGGCGAACCGCTCGTAAATTCCTGGAACCGATCATATCCTCCATCGAACCGCTCGTATCCTCAAACAAACCGCTCGTAAATAAAGACCCCATAGAAAAAGACTATCCAAAGCCAGGTTCACTGACTTTCCGGATAGTCCTTTTCCGCTATTGCGTCTTTTATTTCGCTTCAAACGAATCCATCGCTTCCTGCGAAGCCTGGATTAGGTCTTGGGCTTCTTGCAGCAAATCGGCGTTTTCTGGGAGGAGCATGGCTTCTGTCGGTTCGCTGGATGTCGTGTAGGCAAATACATACTTGTCGTTTGCGCCAACGTACTTGTAAACCGGATGGTCAAATTCGTCGCCTGTGTTTTCGAATACGATAATGCTGAACAGTCCTTGTTCCAACTTGCGGGAGGAGTCATGTAACGAGAAGTCGATCGTGGCGACTGCGTCGTTATCCCAACTGCCTGTATCGACTTCCATGCGGTCCAGCATGGCTTGAGGCATGCTGAAGGAGAACTGAAATTGCGAGTTGGAATAAGATCCGTCCTGCAGCGCAGATTCGCCGTCGGACGTGCTTTCTTCCGGTTGCTCCTCCGGCTCTTTGCCTGACTCTTCAACCGTGGATCCTTCCACTTCTTCCCCGGTCTGTTGTTCTTCGGTCATCTCGTACGACTCCAATTCGGAGAACACATACTTTTCCCCGTCCTTGAAATGGAACACTGTTTTAATGAGTCCGACTTCCGGTGCATAGTATTTGACGGTTTTCTGCTCCCGTTTGTCATCAGGAATGACCGTAGTCACTTCAATGACATTGTTGAAGGAACCAGCAGGCACCTCTTCTGTCAGGCCGCTACCTGTCAAATAGCTGACGGAGTTGTCCGCATCATTTGTTTCCCATTTCTCTTTGGAGGCAAGCTCCACAATATTGGTTTCTTCATTTTTTAATGAATTGATGATGTAGATGACGGAAACCGCCTCTTTGTCCACTTTGTATTCTTGGATTGACTCGGCAATGAGTCCGCCTTTTCCATGGATATAAACCATTTCCTTGCCTTCCGAATCAAGTTCCATTTTCACAATATCCGCTGCCTGCATATTCTCGCCATCTGTCCCGTATTGCACGTAGGTGCGTGCCAAGCCGATGGACGGAAAATAGGTCGAGACATCTAGTTTTTTTGCCACATCCGGATCGACAGTTTTCATGTCTTCTGCGCATCCGGTAAGCAGTAATGCCAAGATGCCGGTAAGTACTAGATTGCGTAAAATTTTCACGTTTCTTTTCCCTCACTTCCAATCATTATCGTACCATCATCGGTGAATTGTGGAAACCCGGATCCTCTTTCATTCTCGGACTCTAGTTGATTGATTATTCAATAATAAATATTGACCTTGACGTTAACGTAAATGATATAGTCATAGATACATGAAGGGGTGGTGAAGCTGAAGACGATTACAGAGACGGCGGAGCTATTTGGGGTGTCGACACGGACGATCCGCTATTACGAAGAAATCGGATTATTATCACCTGCACGGACGGAAACGAACCAGCGGCTTTACTCGAATGGAGAACTGGCTAAGTTAAAACTCATCTTTCGCGGGAAACGGTACGGCTTTTCATTGGATGAAATTAAGGAGATGGTCTTGCTGTTTGATAAGGACCGGTCCGGCCGTCAGCAGCTTTTGAGGACGATTGAGTATGGCCAGCGGCGGGTGCAGGAAGTGGAGGGAAAAATCAAGGAACTGCAGGAGATGAAAGAAGAGATGGAGAGGCTTCTTGACGAGTTCACGGAAAAATTATCGCAAACAAAAGGGGATAGGGAAAATGAATAGTTCACAATTACTTTCTCGGAACGCCAGAAAATACCCGGATGTGGAAGCGGTCGTCAGCATGGGGAAACGGACGACCTATCAACAGCTTGACCATTCTGTCAATCAATTCGGCCATGCGTTACGTGCTGCAGGCATCAAACCAGGAGCGAAAGTAGCACTATTTCTGCCAAATGTCGAAGAGTTCGTCATCGCGTATTTTGCGGTCCAGCGCATCGGAGCTGTCGTCGTTCCGATCAATGTGAAGCTGACGCCAGTGGAGCTTGAATATATTCTTGATCAATCCGACGCAGAAGGGCTCATCGCGCACGAGCTGCTGTTTGACACGGTGAGAAATTTGAAAGCGCCTTCATTGTTAATTAAAACAGGAGAGGCGGCAGGAAACTGGCTTAGCTTCCAGGCCATGCTTGAAAGCGGTACGGATCAGCCGATTGAATGCAGCCTTACAGAAGACGATGAATCGACCATTTTGTACACCTCCGGAACGACCGGCCATCCGAAAGGTGTCCTGTTCAGCTACCGCAACATTTTGACTGTCGCTTCCATGATCGCTGTTGAAATGGAAGTGAAGCCGGAAAGCCGGATCTTGCTCATGATGCCACTCAGCCATTCGGCTCCTTTGCATCTGTTCCTTATGGCCGGCATGCTCGTCGGTTCAACGCTAGTTTTAACGCCGACCTTTACGCCGGATTTGCTCATCGACACGGTACAAAAAGAGAAAACGACTCATTTCTTCGGTGCTCCGGTCGCCTACTTGCTGACAGCAGGGCACCCGGCCTTGCAGGAAGCGGATTTGTCTTCGATGAAATGGTGGATTTACGGAGGCGCTCCTCTTTCGTCAAATGAGGTACAAATGGTGAAAAAGGCATTCCGAACAGAGCATCTCGTCTGTGTCTATGGATTGACAGAAGCCGGTCCGAGCGGTTCGTTGCTTCATGCGGACGAACATGACCGCAAGGCGGGAAGCATTGGCCACAGAGCTCCGCTTCATACGGAACTGCGAATTGTAGATGATGAAGGCAAGGATGTAGAGCCGGGGACAGTCGGGGAAATTGTTCTATATGGAGAAGGGAATATGCTCGGGTACTATAAAAATAAGGAAGCAACAGAAGCAGCTTTTATTGATGGCTGGCTTAAAACGGGCGACCTCGCGAAATTCGATGAGGACGGCTACATTTGGATTGTGGATCGGAAGAAGGATTTGATCATTTCCGGCGGGGTGAATATTTACCCGAAAGAAATTGAAGAAGCAATCCTCGCATTTCCTGGCGTGAGAGAAGTGGCCGTGATCGGCGTGCCGCATCCTGAATGGGGCGAAACCGTAAAGGCCGTGTTCGCGGCTGGTAATCAAATCGATCCCGCAGATCTGAAGAGTTTCCTGCAAGAACGATTGGCTTCCTTCAAGATTCCGCGGCTCTATGAACAAGTGGAAGCCTTGCCACGGAACGCTTCAGGCAAGATTTTGAAGCAGCCATTGCGGGAAGGGGTGCAAATCGGATGACGAAAGTTTTGCAAGACATGTCTTCAAAGAATCAAACGAATTTTTTTGCAGATGATGAGACATTGCGTTTGATACTGGAGGACCGGCTGGATGGCCCGTTTCTGTCTTTTGCGAAGCGCGAATTGCATTTGTTCGGGGAACGCTGCGCGAATGAAATCGATGAGAGGGCGAAGCATACCGATCGAGAAGGAGAACCGCGCCTCGTCCGCTATGACAAATATGGTGAGGAAGTTTCGAATGTGTGGGTGAATGATGGGTATCGTCAGACCGTCCAAGAAACCTATGATACAGGGATTGTCGGCTATGTTCATAAAGATATCCCGGACTTGGGGCACAGAGGGAACTACACATACAGTTTTGCGCAAGGCTATTTGCTGTCACATGCGGAACCCGGCTTTTATTGCCCAGTCACGTTAACGATGGCAACGGCATATTTGCTAGAACATTATGCGGATGAAGACGTGAAAAATCGGTTCCTGCCCCATGTTTGTTCAACGGGTGAAGTGCCGCTCTATGAAGGGGCTACCTTTTTGACGGAGCGGCAAGGCGGCTCGGATGTCGGGGCAAACGTTGTGAGGGCCGTAGCAGAAAATGGCCATTATCGTCTGTACGGCGAAAAGTATTTCGCTTCCAACGCAGGGATGGCAGGAGTCGCGATGGTGCTGGCGCGGATAGAAGGCGCTCCAGAGGGCACGAAGGGATTGACGCTCTTTGCAGTACCGTGGCGGCTGGAGGATGGTAGCGTCAACGGCCTTCGAATCCGCCGGCTGAAGGATAAGCTCGGCGTCCGTGCGGTTCCTTCGGGTGAGGTGGAATTTGACGGGGCGATTGCTTACGTAGTCGGGGATCCAGCGAAGGGTATCCATTACATGCTGGAAGCTTTGAACTTGTCACGTATTTGCAATAGCGTCGCCTCGCTTGGCATAATGCGCCGTGCTTTTTTGGAATCAAAAGAGTATGCAAGCCGGCGGAATGCTTTCGGTAGGCGGCTGACGGACTATCCGATGGTGAAGGATACACTCGGCAAGATGGCCGCGAAACTCCATGTCGAGACGGCCGCCGTTTTTGATTTCATCAAGTTGTATGAGAAAGTGACAGACGGAGAAGCGTCCCGGGAAGAGCAAGTGCTCAACCGTCTCTATATTGCCCTATTAAAAAAGGAATCCGCAGAGCAGGCGATCCACTTTGCGCATGAGGCCATCGAAATGCACGGCGGAAACGGATATATCGAAGATTTTGTCACGCCCCGCCTGCTGCGGGACGCCCAAGTACTGACCGTTTGGGAAGGAACTGCCAATATTTTAGGACTTGAGCTCATCCGGCTTGTGAATAAATACGCAGCGCACAAGCTGTTTCTCGCTGCGATACGGGAACGCCTTGTTACGGTGCCTGAATCAGAAATGAAACAATCACTCGTTGCCGAACTGGAACATCTAAGCAACGACCTGATTGCATTCGCCTCATACGACGAAGCGCTGCAGACATTTGAAGCGAAATCTCTGATGAAGAGCATGGCAGATATGTACGAAAGTGTTGTGGCTCTCGAATGGAGCCGAAAACATGGCGGCCGTTTTACGAAACTGGCTGAAATTTTCATGGAAGAAACTTGGTCGCTCCGCAAGCAGGGGGAGCAGATGAAGACGGTTGACTATTTTGAGGAGATCGTTTGAAGCAAATAGGCTCCAAATTGGCATAGCAAACAGTAAGGAATCCATCCAATATCAACCTTCGGGAGAGCAATCCGAAGGTTTTTTGGTGTGGAGAGAGGGGAAAATCGAAAAAAATAAATCCTCTTGACTTTTCTGAATAACCTACTTACATGTAAACAGATTGATAGTTTCCCGAGGGAAACAAAGTTGCGTGAAGGAAATTTTTTTGAGGTTAAAGTTTCCTTCGGGAAAGAAAGGAGGACGCATGAAAAACGTGCAAGTGGCATCACAGAGAAAAGAAGTGCGGTCCTTTACGAGCCTGTTGAAGCTAGGGAAGTATCCTTTCGGAATCGCCGTACTTCTCTTGGCACTACTGCTAGCGCTAATCCTTGGCGTATCACTGGGGCCGGTTGTCGTGCCATTCGGGGAGACGGTATGCATCTTGTTGAAATGGGCCGGGTTGCCCGTAGAAGGGGAATTCACAAAACAGCAATGGATCGTCATTACAGAAGTCCGCTTGCCACGGGTGCTCGTCGGTGGACTTGTCGGTGCCGCTCTTGCGGTTTCGGGTGCCGCGATGCAAGGGCTTTTCCGGAACCCTCTCGTGGAACCGGGGTATGTCGGGGTGTCCAGCGGGGCTGCACTCGGGGCCGTTTGTACAATTTTCTTCGGATGGACCGCAATCAGTTCGTGGTTTCTTCCCGTCTCGGCATTTATTGGCTCGATCGTCGCGATGGTGACGATTCTGACCGTCTGGAAATCAAGCCGGCAAAAAGGCGTCGCCATGCTCTTATTGTTAGGCATTGGCATTAACGCATTCTTTTCAGCCATTATGAATGTCATGGTAGCGACATCGAAAAACGAACAAGAGCTTCGAAGCATCATTTACTGGCTGCAAGGCGGTTTAGAGGCGAGAACATGGGAACATGTGCTACTCATAGGCCTGCCGGTATTGTTAGGTGCCCTGATCCTTACGTTGTTCGGCAGAGAGTTAAATTTATTGCTACTTGGAGAGGAGCAGGCGAAAAGTGCGGGCGTCCATGTACGATTCACCCGGAATGCCATACTCGGATTGACAGCCCTCATCACGGGAGCTGCGGTAGCGGTAAGCGGCATCATCGGATTTGTCGGTTTAGTCGTTCCACATTTTATCCGTCTGATCACCGGGCCGGATCATCGGTTTTTATTGCCTGCCAGTGCATTGGGAGGCGCGGTCTTTCTTATTTTGGCTGATCTCGTCTCACGAATGGCAGTGCAGCCAATCACATTGCAGGTAGGTGTCGTCTGCGCCATCATTGGAGCACCGCTTTTCATTGCTTTGCTAATAAAGTCGAACCGGGGGGTGCGCACTTGATCACTGTCAATCAGGTAGTTGTCAGGGTGCCCGGGAAGGATATCCTGCGTACTATTTCAGTTGAAGTGGAAAAAGGGGATTTCATTGGATTGATTGGCCCGAATGGGAGCGGGAAATCGACTCTGCTTAAAACAATGGCTTCCCTGAAGATTCCTGTGTCCGGTTCAGTACAAATTCAAGGAATTGAGAGTGTCGATTTAAAGCCGAAAGAAATGGCGCGGCTCGTTAGTTATGTCCCGCAAGATACAACGATTGAATTTGAATTTACGGTCGAGGACATTGTCA
Source organism: Sporosarcina sp. AD_1 (assembly GCF_057373025.1). Classification (NCBI taxonomy): domain Bacteria; kingdom Bacillati; phylum Bacillota; class Bacilli; order Caryophanales; family Caryophanaceae; genus Sporosarcina; species Sporosarcina sp. AD_1. The sequence continues at coordinate 261,089 of NZ_JBPVIR010000005.1, read as the reverse complement.
AAATGGGGCGCCATGTACATACGACACGGTTTGCTCCTGATTCCAAACAGGATGAAGTGAAGGTGGAAGAGGCGATGCGTTGGACGGGGATCTCTTCTCTGAAAGAGAGATCCATCCTTTCGCTGTCAGGCGGTCAACGGCAGCTCGTGTTCATCGCTAAAGCTTTGGCGCAAGATACACCTATCCTGCTGCTCGATGAACCGATTTCCGCCTTGGATATTCATTATCAGCTTCATGTATTGATGATGCTGAAGAAACTCGTGATGGAAGGGAAAACCGTCATTGTCGTCCTGCATGATTTGAACTTGGCAGCCCGATTCTGCACCAAATTATTATTGCTTCAAAATGGAGAGGTTCGGGATTTTGGAAAACCGGAGCAAGTACTTACCCAAATGGCTGTTGACGATACGTATGAAGTGGAGTCGGACATTCGGAAACATGAAGTGATTGAAGCGGTCACTGTCACCGCATTAACACCTAAGAGAGAAGGAGAAGGAGAATGAGAAAGATGAATTGGTTGAAAAAAGGATTGTTTGTTTCTTGCAGTAGTATTCTGCTCGCAGCTTGTGCTGCAGGAAGTGCAGAGGAGGAAGTGGATCAAGGAAAGGCGGAGGCTGGGGAAAATCTGGTTAGGGAGACGGAGCAAGACGTAACGGATCAATTCCCTGTAACAGTGGAAGTGGATGGAAAAGCTATCACAATCGAGGAAAAACCGAAGCGTATCTTGCCATTGTCGTTGGATGGAGCTGAAATCGTCCTCGATCTGGTCGACCCAGAACGAGTCGTCGCCGTATCAAACAGCGTGGCAGACCCGATGATTTCCACGCAGGCTGATCAAGCAGGGCATATTCAGGAACGGATTGCTTCTGCTACACAGATCGATCCCGAACAGATTCTATCCTATGACACAGACCTTTTATTGCTTACAAAGATGCACGGCCAAGAGGCAGATGCCGATCAAATTCTGCAACAGGCGGGCATTCCCATTCTATCGTTTGACACGATGAAGACAGTGGATGACCTATTTGCAAACATAGAAGTGATCGGAACGGCTGTCGGAGAACAGGAAAAAGCTGAGGCGTTAATTGAGAAGATGAAAGAAGAAATGGCAGCCATACAATCGTCGATTCCAGAAAAGGCCGATTCACCGACCGTTCTTGTCCTTTCGGAAGTTGGTCCAGGAACCGGGCCGTACATGCTGGGACCGACCAATATTTCATATGATCTGATCAAACGGGCAGGCGGAGTGCCGGCTGTCGACCAGATCGGATTGGACCGCACGGCGAAAGCTGAAGTGGAGCAGGTCATCAAAATGAATCCCGATCACTTGTTTTTATTGGATTGGCAAGGGAACGGGGAAGCGGCCTATCAAGAGCTGATGGAAGCACCTGGCTGGAATACGCTGCAAGCAGTCCAAAATGGAAACATCACCATTTTGGAAGTGAAATACTTGATGAACCCGAATAAGGAAATAGTCCACGGATTGAAATCACTTGTCGAAACAATTCATGGTACCGCTAAATGAATGCTGTTTTTCTCTTCAGTTACGGTCATTTGAGATCCATTGATGATCTGAAACCGTTTTATGAACATTTGCTGCGGAACCATTATTCTGCAGAAGCATTGAATAGAGGACAACAACTATTCAAATCACTCGGCACGGCCGATCCCCTCACTTCCATTACGAAAAGGATCGGAGAAGGACTGAGTCGGCTGCTGGCCGCCAAAACCGGTGAGCCGTGGAAGTATTACATCGGTACAAAGCATTCGAAACCATTTGTCAAAGAGGCGGTCGAGCAATGCCTTGCGGACGGAATGAAAAACATCGTCACAGTCTCCCTGACACCATTAGCCTCCCTCACCGGAACAACAGCCTATGAACGTGAAGTTGAGAAGGCCGTAGAAGGGAAGGGCCTCACGGTGACGCATCTTGGCGCTTATGGAGAGGAACCGCGTTTCATTGATATTCTGTCTGCACGTCTGGCCGATGCTCTTCAGTGGCTGCCCAAAAACGTGAAAGGGCAAACCGAGCTTCTATTCACTGCCCATAGCATGCCTGGAGTGGAACGGGTACATGCGGATTTTATCCGCCAATACCGAAGCCTTGCCACCTCTGTCAGTAGAGCGGCAGGAATACAGGAGTGCCGCCTTGCTTATCGCAGTGGCGGCCCGCCTCCGCAGAAATGGCTCGGTCCAGACATACTGGACGTCATTCGCGAACTGGCAGCGGAAGGGAAAAAAGCGATTGTCGTGTGCGAGCTCCTGTCGGTCGTTTCCAATACAGAGGTAATCCAGGAAGTCGGTCGCGACGGTATGCAGCTTGCCCGGTCATTGGGAATGGAGTTCGTACAGGTGGAATATTTGAATGATGGTTTTGATTTTGTATGTTGTTTAAGTGAGCTTTGCCTTAAACGGATATCATGATAGCTGGGGAAAGATTAACAAGACAACAACTTTGTTTTACCGGAGCAATATTCTCAATAGCAAATAAGTAAACCTAAAATGAGACGGGGAGATCCTCACTTCTCTCCGTCTTGCCAAATAGAAAAGAAAAATAGTGTTGACAGCACAAATCTCAAACTCTATAATTTGTTTAATACTAATGTTCAGACACATTGAACATTTTTTATTTCCTTTAACTTGTACCAACAACCCTATGATGTATTGATGGTCACGAAAGTCCTCTTGTTTCAATTGATCTCTTGCCATAAGATTAGTTGTAAACGATTCCATAGGAAAGAGGACAGCATATGGTCAGACTAAAAGATATTGCAGAGAAAGTGGGGGTATCTGTCAGTACTGTTTCCAGAGTGATTAAAAACGATACGACCCGTAATGTGAACCCGGAGATTAAGCGGCAAGTGTGGCTGGCTGTAAAGGAAATGGGGTACACGCCGAATGAGCACGCACGCAATCTTGTGCAATCCGCTGAAAATGTTCTAGTGCGCACCAAAAGAATTGGCTGGCTTGCCAGCCCACGTCTTGCGAATGAAAATCCTTATTTCTCGAAAATCTTCATAGGGATTACGGATACTCTCAATGAGGCCGGTTATTCGTTACTCTTGCTTCACCGGGAGGATTTGGAGGACGATGCGTTATTCCAAAAGACAGTCAGGGAGCAGGAAATAGAGGGGATTTTGCTTGTTGACTCTATCCGAAAAGAAACCCTTTTAGAATTGAAAAAATGGATTCCTGTTGTTGGGATGGATTTCAACTACAGTGAGAATAACGTTTCCATTGTCGATTACGACAGGGAAGAGGCGGTGTATAAAGGGATTGCCCATCTCGTGTCACGGGGGCATAGTCGCATCGGATTTATTGGCGGGGAAATGAATGGCGATTTAAAGGGAGAAAAGCGGTTCAAAGGCTACCGGAAAGCTATGCAGGAATTTAATCTGGATGTGGATGAGCGCTTTATTCTGGATTCCGGGTGGTGCATGGACAGGACATATCGGCTCATGAATGAGCTGCTGGCCAGTTATACTGATGTGCCGTCGGCGTTTATGTGCGCCAGCGATATGCTTGCAATTGCAGCCATGCGGGCGGTACAAGAAAATCATTTATCTGTGCCAGAAAATATCGCCTTTGTCGGAATCGACAACAATGAAATGGCGCAATATGCAATGCCGGCCCTAACGACAGTGGCCATCCCGCAATATGAAATGGGAGTTGTGGGAGCGAAAGTGTTGTTAAATCAAATTGCTGATCAAGACTTTCGAATGGATTTGCGTACGTTGTTGCCGACTGAATTAATGATTCGGAAATCTACATGAAAATAGATGTGGATTTCTTTTCAGAATCAGGAAAACGTTTTCCTGTAACTCGGAAAAATTTCCTGATTAAATAGCTTAGCGAAGAAAGGGATGTTGGAAATGGAAAAAGTACGGATTGGTGTTATCGGTGCTGGCTTGCGCGGTGGGCTTGCGTATTATTGGCACAAACCAGACGGAGAATCGGAAGTGGTGGCGCTCGCGGACCTTTCGGAAGAAAGACAACAAAAATTTCAAGAAAAGATCGGAACACCTATTTTTCTTACGAAGGACTATAAGGATCTCTTAGTACGGGAAGATATCGATGCAATTGCAGTACTTTCTCCCGATTACTTGCATGAGGAACATATTATCGCAGCTCTTGAAGCAGGTAAGCATGTGTACGCGGAAAAACCACTAGCCATCACGGTTGAGGGATGTGACCGAATACTCGAAGCCTGGAAGAACTCCGGCAAGCATTTAATGGTCGGCTTCAATATGCGGTATATGAGCATGTACCAAACGATGAAGGGATTGATCGACTCCGGCGCAATCGGCGAATTGAAAGCCGTTTGGGTACGCCATTTTGTCGGCTTCGGCGGTTATTTCTACTATCACGACTGGCATGGACAATCGAAAAATACGACATCGCTCCTTCTACAGAAAGGGTCCCATGACCTCGATGTCATCCATTGGATTTCTGGCCGTTATACGACGAAAGTTTCCGCTTTTGGAAGTCTTGATTACTATGGGGGCGATATGCCGAACGACTTGACATGTCCGAATTGCGAGCTGAAACATACTTGCCCTGAATATGTACCACACACGTTTACAGAGTGTGCGTTCCGAAAAGAAATTGATGTGGAAGACAACAACATGCTCATTATGGAACTTGAAGGAGGCGTCAAGGCATCGTATCTCCAGTGCCATTTCACACCTGACTATGAGCGGAACTACACGTTCATTGGAACCGAAGGCCGGATTGAAAATGACGATGTAAACGGCAAAGTCTATCTGAAGACACGCAAGACGAACACGTGGAAGGAATTCAGCGATGTGACGTACGACATGAAGCCGGAAGAAGGCAGCCATGGAGGAGCCGATCCGAAAATCGCCCAAGATTTCGTCGAGCTGGTTCTTCGCAATAAAGAACCTCTTACTACACCATTTGCTGGGCGGATGAGCGTGGCAGTCGGATGTGCGGCGACAGAATCCATCCGGTCTGGCGGTAAAGTCGTACCTGTATCTCAAACCTCCAGCATCGTACATAACTGATCTGTCCTGAAAGAAAGGGGTGTGTGTATGACCAATGTAAGTGAAAACGTAGCAGTGAAAACTATCAAGACGGAAGTTAAGAAAGAGGCAAAACGGAGAGCGCGAAGTAAATGGTGGAAATCGATCTGGCGGAATTGGGAACTGTATGTTCTGCTTTTCCCCGTCATTCTTTACTTCTTAGTATTCCATTACTTTCCTTTATATGGACTGCAAATTGCCTTCAAGGATTTTATTGCATCCAAAGGGATTCTCGGAAGCCCATGGGTTGGCTTCAAGCATTTTGAACGTTTCTTCAACAGTTATTATTTCTGGCGGCTGATCAAAAATACGATTGGCATAGGGATTTTTACTCTCGCTGTATCCTTCCCAGTGCCCATCATTATCGCGCTCATGCTAAATGAAGTGAAGAGCCTCCGATATAAAAAGTTCGTACAGACGGTCATCTATGCACCTCATTTCTTATCGACCGTCGTTGTAGTCGGTATGCTCCTCTTATTCGTCAAACCGGACGGGATGATCAACCAAGTCGTCCAGCTGTTTGGAGGGACGCCGATCGACTTCATTTCGGAGCCGTCCTGGTTTAAGAGCTTGTATGTATTTTCAGATGTTTGGCAGACGATGGGCTGGAGTTCCATCATCTATATTGCCGCACTCGCGGCAGTAGACCCAGCGCAGCACGAAGCGGCGATGATAGATGGAGCATCCCGGTTCCAACGGATAATCCATATTAACATTCCGGCCATCATGCCGACGATCGTTATCCTGTTCATTTTGAACGCTGGATCGGTCATGGCAGTCGGTTTTGAAAAAGTGTATTTGATGCAAAACGATTTGAACATGTCCGCTTCTGATGTCATTTCGACATTTGTATACCGGAGCGGGATTTTGGAAGCGCAATACAGCTTCTCCGCAGCCGTCGGATTGTTCAATTCCATCATAAACTTCATTATGTTGCTCATGGTGAATCAATTCGCGAAGAAAGTGAATGAGACAAGTCTATGGTAAGGAGTGGGAGAAATTGAGAGAGTCAAAGACAGACCGCACATTCATTGTGTTCAACTATATTTTCCTCACGCTGATTGCCTTGCTCGTCCTCTACCCGTTGATTTTCGTCGTGAGTGCATCACTCAGCAATCCGCAGTATGTCATTTCGGGTGAGATGTGGCTTTGGCCGAAGGAGTTCACGGTGGAAGCGTACGAGAAAGTATTTAAGAACAAAGATATTATCAATGGCTTTATTAACACGATGAAATACACTGTTGTCGGAACTGCCTTGAATGTTGTCATGACAATTCTAGCAGCCTATCCGCTGTCTCGGAAGGACTTGAAGGGCAGAGGGTTCATCATGGCTTTCATGGTCTTCACCATCTTTTTCAGCGGCGGGCTGATTCCGACCTATTTGCTTATCCGTGACCTTGGCATGCTGAACACGTTTTGGGTCATGATCATTCCAAACGCAGTGGCGGTATGGAATATCATCATTATGCGAACGTTCTTCCAGTCCATTCCACATGAGCTGCAGGAATCCGCAATGATCGACGGATGCGGCAACTTCCGAATCCTTTGGAATATTGTCTTGCCGTTGTCGTTCCCGGTCATTGCCGTCATGGTGCTGTTTTATGCAGTCGGCCATTGGAATTCATACTTCCAGGCATTGATTTATTTAACGGACCAGGATCGATTCCCGCTACAGCTTATCCTGCGGCAAATCCTGATCCAAGGGCAGACGGACGATATGATCCAGGCCACTACGGAAAGCTTCCTCGCGCAACAGCTCAGTGTGGAAGGTTTGAAATATGCTGTTCTGATCGTTGCGAACTTGCCGATGCTTCTGCTATACCCGTTCCTGCAACGGTATTTTGTAAAAGGTGTCATGATTGGATCTTTGAAAGGATAAAAGGGGGAGATTATGTTGAAGAAAAGGTATTTCACAGGATTAGCAGCTTCCATGCTGCTGTCAGCGGGCATTTTGGGGGCTTGCTCGAAAACAGACGGGGAAACGGTTACGGGAGATTTGGAGAACTTAAATGAAACAGGCATGCCGATCGTCAAAGAAAAGATTGAAGTGGACGGCTTTGCAGCGAAATTCTTCGCTTCACAGGATTGGAACAATTTGATGCTGTGGAATGAATATGAAAAAATGACGAATATCAAAGTCGATTGGACGACTGTCCAAACGGAAGCGCTTGCTGAAAAACGAAACTTGTCTTTGACGGGCGGGGATTATCCGGAGATGTATTTCGCCTCTGCCTTCTCCAAGACGGATCTTTTGAAATATGGACAGCAAGGGATCTTTCTTCCTTTGAACGATTATATCGATAAGTATGCACCGAATTTCAAAGCAATCCTCGATGAGTATCCATCGGTTAAGCAAGGGATTACGATGGCAGATGGCAATATCTATGGTTTCCCGGCCATCTACGATCCGAATTTCGAAGCGCTTCGTGCAGGGGCTCCGTGGGTCATGCAGGAATGGCTCGATAATCTCGGTCTGAAAGAACCGGAAACGACAGAAGAATTCTATCAAATGTTGAAAGCTTTCAAGGAAAAGGATCCCAACGGCAATGGAAAAGCGGATGAACTCGGCTGGGGCGGAGGCTACGGCATCAATGAATTCATTTCCTACTTGCGTGGAAGCTTCGGTCTGAATAAACAAGGAAGCATGAACATCAATCTCGATTTCAAACCGGGCACAGAGGAGTTCCGTTTCGTTCCATCGACAGACGAATATAAGGAAATGCTCGCTTATTTGCATAAATTATATTCTGAAGGGTTGATTAATCAGGACGTTTTCACGACAACTCCTCAGGAATTCACGGCTGAATCAGCAAAAGGGAACTATGGTGTGCTGAACTCGATTGATCCAGCGGAATTGTTGAAAATCGATGGGTATGTCGGTTTGCCAGTTTTGGAAGGACCGACTGGAGAACGGGCGTATAATACGGTGTCAAACGGTCTCGGCAACATGGGGATGTTCGTGTTGACAGACAAAGCGAAAAACCCGGAGGCAATGGTTCGCTGGATGGATTATTTCTATGGGGATGAAGGCAATAAAATGTTCTTCATGGGCTTTGAAGGTGTGACGTATGAAGAGGATTCCGCGGGTAACTTCAACTATCTCGATACGATTACCGATAATCCGGATGGCCTCAATATGGACCAGGCGATCAGCCAGTATTTGACTTGGCCGGGAGGGTATTACCCAGGTATCGTTCGCCAGAAGTTCTTCCAAGGAGCTGAATCGAAGGAGAATTCCACTTTGAATGCTGAAAAAGTAAAACCTTACCGCATCAAGGACGAGGACATTCTTCCAGGAATCAACTACACAGTGGAAGAAAGTGAGCGGGTAAGTGCCATCATGACAGATATTCAGACATACGTAGATGAGATGACTGCATCCTTTATTACAGGTAAGGCGGATCTTGGAAAGTGGGATGAATATTTGAAGACGCTCGATAAAATGGGTGTGAACGACTATCTGGAAATTGCGCAAGGAGCCTATGAGCGCATGGAAAGTGAAAAATGATCCGGGAGCTTATACAGGGGAAAGCCTCTGTATGAGCTTTCCCATTTTGGGGAGGTGCTGACGGATGGAAATGATCGGTTGGAAAGGTAGATTGTATTGGTTTGTAGAGCTAGTTACCATGCTTGCGGTCGTTCAGCTTATGTGGATCGGCCTGACTCTGCTAGGCCTTGTCGTTTTCGGAATAGGACCCGCGACAGCAGGCATTTTTCAAGTTATGCGGAAAAGGCTGCAAGGGGAAGATGATTTAAAAACACTGTTGAAGAGCTATTGGCACACGTATAAAAAGGAATTCATCAATGCAAATAAAATCGGGGTTACACTGCTGGCCTTTGGCTATTTTCTCGTAGTAAATTTTAGAATTGTATCCTCGATTGGCGGGATGCATGGCATCGCGATGATGACATTGCTTATCACAATTCTTTTGCTTTACGCAGTTCTTGTCATCAATATTTTTCCGGTGTTCGCTCATTACGACTTGCCTTTCTCCAGATACTTTTCGGCATCCGTCCTGCTCAGTTTATCGTTCCCGATGCAGGCCGTTCTATCATTCATTGGTTTGTATGGACTGTACCGTGTCTTTCTGTTCATCCCTGGGCTTCTTCCGTTTTTCGGCATTAGCCTGACCGTGCTGTTTCTGGCGTGGATGGCGGATCGGATCTTTAATATGAAAGGGAAAATGGATGGTACCTTGCAGCCAGAAGGAAAATGAAAGAGGTGTCTTCATGAATTCGATGTGGATCATCAATGCGGCAGTCGTGCTGGAAGACTCGGTCATCAGTCGGGGATATGTCTGTATAGAGGATGGAAAAATCAAATCCGTTGGAAATATGGAGACATGTCCTCAACTAATAAAAGATGAAACTATTATGGATTGCAAAAATGAAAAGGCCGTCATTCCGGGCATGATTGATATCCACGTTCATGGAGCATGCGGCCATGATGCGATGGATGCAACGCAGGAGGCGCTGTCTGGCATTGCACAAGGATTAGTGAAAGAAGGAACGACTTCATTCCTAGCAACCACCATGACAAATCCAAGAAACCTAATTGAAGATGCCTTACAAGCTGTCAGAGAATACCACTCCCTAGAAGGAAAACAAGGCATAGCGGAGCTGCTTGGCATCCATCTAGAAGGACCGTTCATCAACCAGAAGCAAAAAGGTGCACAGCCGGAAGAGGCGATTATTCAACCGGACGTCGCTCTCTTTCGTGAGTGGCAGCATTTGTCCGGAGGGGCAATTAAGGTTGCGACCATTGCGCCCGAGATGGGGTCATCGGACTTCGTTAAAGAGCTGGTGAAAGAGGGTGTCATCTTGTCCATTGGCCACTCGGACGCCACGTACGATGATTCGCTGGCAGCTATTGAACAAGGAGTGACTCATGCTACTCATTTGTTCAATGGAATGCGAGGCATCCATCATAGAGACCCGGGTGCGGCGGGGGCTGCTTTGATAGCGGACGAAGTTTTTGTGGAATTGATTCCCGATGGACATCATGTACATCCCGACCTGCTGAAGCTTGTCATGCGGCAAAAGGGGGCTGGCCGAGTGCTTGTCATAACAGACGGCATGCGCGCAAAAGGGATGCCGGACGGTGAGTATGACCTCGGTGGAAACAAGGTCGCCGTAAAGAACGGCAAATGTGTACTGGCGTCAGGCGACTCACTGGCAGGAAGCGTCGTGACAATGGATGAAGCAAGGCGCAATATGTCGGCTTGGTGCAATCTATCTCTCGTTGAACTTTCGTGGATTACTTCATTGAATCAGGCGAAGCGATTAGGAATCGAGTCGAGAAAAGGATCCATCTCAGCTGGAAAAGATGCTGACCTTGTTATTTTGAACAGCTCGGGACATGTTGATGTGACGATATGCAGAGGGAAGATTGCCTATCTGTCTACAGATTTGGAGTTGGAGCTGCTAAGTGAACAAATAAAATAATTTTCCCAAATTCTTCGGAAACCTCCAATGTAGCTTATGTAGATCACTATATGATTTAATAGGAAACTTGAACCAAGGATGATATATTGGAATGAAGAATGAAATAAAAGGATGAATTTGTATGAAACCTTTAGATCAAGGAAGCATCATTCCATTGTATTATCAAGTGAAGCAGCGGCTGGAAGAACGAGTGCAATCAGGTGAGTGGAAGCCTGGTGATAAGATCGATTCGGAAAACCAGTTGATGGAAACTTTTAATATTAGTCGAAACACAGCGAAAAAGGCGATCGAGGAAATGGTCCAAGACGGTCTGCTGTATCGGGTTCAAGGGAAGGGGACCTTTGTCGCCCACCCGAAGCTGGAGCAATCCCTAGGCGGGTTTTACAGCTTCAGCCAAGTGTTGCGAGATAAAGGAATTACCCCGTCGGATATCATTCTTGAGGTGGAGGAAGTGACTCCGAATTCCAGAATCCGCAGTGGGCTAAAACTGGAAGGTGAAGAGAAGGTCATTAAGATGAAACGGATCCGTTGTGCGGATGGTGAACCGATTATCCTTGAATCTTCCTACATGCCAAAATCGGTTGTGGTCGATAAAAAAGATTTATTTGACGTGAAGACTTCGTCCCTCTATGATTTGCTGGCAGCCCGATACGGTGTGTCTGTCGTCCGTGCCAAGGAAGCATTTGAGCCTGTCTTGATCAGAGATGAAGAAAGCATCCACTTGCAAACGGAAGTGGGCAAACCTGCTTTATTGTTAGAACGTACAGCATTCGACACTTCAAACCGGCCGGTGGAGTTCTGCATTTCTATTGTTCGGGGAGACAGATGCCGGTTTTACACAGACCTTGTTTAATTGAAGCACTGAAGGGGTGCTTCTGTTTCTATAACTTGTACCAACAACCCTATGATATCACAAGGAGGCAAACGGAATGCCATTAGTGACAACGAAAGAAATGATGCAGGATGCATACAACAACCATTATGCAATCGGGGCATTCGGCGCCCATAATCTTGAAATTATTAAGTCTGTCATTGCAGGCGCTGAAGCAGAAGGTACTCCTGTCATTCTGCAAACGACTTCCAGTACATATCAATACGCTGGCATGCCTTATATGATTGCGATGGTCAAAGCGGCCGCAGAACAGGCGAAAGTTCCTGTCGCTCTTCACCTTGACCACGGGGAATCGTTCCCTGTGGTTATGGAATGCCTGCGTGCAGGATATACATCGGTGATGATCGACGGCTCGAAACTTCCATTTGAGGACAATGTTGCTCTTGTGAAGCAGGTAGTTGAGGCGGCATCCTCCATCGGCGTGCCGGTCGAAGCAGAACTTGGAACGATCGGAGGAGTGGAAGACGATCTGGTCGTCGAACACAGTATGGCCATGTTCACGGATCCAGTTATGGCACGTGATTTTGTTCACCAGACAGGAATCGATTCGCTGGCACCGGCGTTTGGTACAGCACATGGAGCCTACAAGAAGGAACCGGAATTGCAGTTCGACCTGCTTGAGCAAATTAACAGCGAAGTGTCCGTACCACTTGTCATGCACGGTGCATCAGGCGTGCCGGAAGAAAGTGTACGGAAAGCCCTCCGCTATGGAATTGCGAAGGTGAATTTCTCGACGGAGCTCAAGGATCTGTTTGCCGAAGAATTACGGGCATTTTTCAAGCAGCATCCAGAGGAAAACGACCCGAGGAAATATTTCTTGCCGGCACGTGAAGCTGTGACGGAATTGGTGAAGACGAAAATTAGGATGCTGCAGGCATGATTACAACAATCACACTGAATGCTGCAATTGATCAAATTTATCAGGTTGACCGGCTAGAGAGTGAAGCAGTCAACAGGGTGAAGGATATCCATCAGGATGCTGGCGGTAAGGGGCTGAATGTGGCGAAGGTGTTGAAACAATTAGGTGCGAAAGTGGATGCAGGCGGGTTCCTCGGAGGTATGAATGGCGAGCGGATCCGTTCGCTTGTCCGTGAAAAAGGAATACCGGATGAATTTATTCCGATTGCAGGAGAGAGCCGTGTGTGCCTCACCATCATGGATAAGGCAACCGGGAAAGGGACTGAATTCCTCGAAAGCGGACCAGTTGTCACGGAGAAGGAATGGCAGAAGATGCTCAGTTGGCTTGAGAAGAAATCCAAGCAGACTAAATGGTTTGCGCTTTCTGGTAGTCTGCCGCAAGGTCTTACTTCTGATGCATATGCTCAATTGATCGACATTATCCAGTCAAACGGGGCAAAAGCAATTCTGGATACGAGCGGAGAGGCATTGCGGCTCGGTATCGAGGCAAAGCCATTTGCTATTAAGCCGAACGAGCGGGAGCTTGCCGATTTGCTTGGCGTGCCTGCTTTATCATTGAGCCTCATGATTGAAGAAGGATACCGTTTAGTGGAATCAGGCATTTCCCACGTTTGCTTTACGCTTGGCGGAGAAGGCGCAGTAATTGTGAATCGTGAAGGTTGTTTCCGAGTAAAAGCACCCGCTATAACCGTGAAGAATACCGTTGGAAGCGGAGATGCTTTCATCGGAGGCCTTATTGATGGATTTGCGGCGTCACAGGACAGTTTTGAAGCATACAAGCGAGCCGTTGCATGTGGTTCGGTCAATGCAGCGCATATGGAAATCGGGCATATTGATCTGATGGAAGTAGAACGGATAGTGAAAGAAATAACGATAACGGAATTGTAATGGAGGATACCTAAAATGCATACGTACAATGAAATTACGAATCAGGCGGAACAGTTGCAAAAGACGTTGGACATAGTGGAAAAGTCGAATTTTGAAACAATGGAAGTAGATCAAGTCATTTTCACGGGTTGCGGCACTTCTTTTTATTTGGCCTCTTCAGCAGCGAGATACTTTCAGTCGGTGACAGGCCAGTTTGCAACAGCGGTCCCGGCATCCGAGCTGTTTTTGCACCAATCAGGCCTTATTTTGGAAGGGAAGAACTATTTAGTCGTCGGCATCTCGAGATCCGGAACGACATCTGAAATTATCATTGCGCTGGAACAATTAAAAGGAAAAGCTAACATTCGGACGCTTGCGGTCACTTGCAATGGCGATACACAGATGGCTGAGATGGCGGACGATGTGATCGCTCTTGATCATATTTCAGAGCAAAGTGTCGTTATGACCCAATCTTTCAGCAATATGATGTACGCCTTGCAGCTATATGCAATGAAGATGGCACCATCAGAAGAAGACATGGCAGAATTGCGGAAAGTGCCTACTCTCGTATCGGCAGTCATCGAGAACGGGATGTCAACAAAGCGAATTGCCAATGATTTGACGAAGAAACGTTTTATATTCCTTGGATCCGGCCAATATAATGGGCTTGCAAAGGAAGCGACCTTAAAACTGAAAGAAATGACGCAGACTGAATGTGAAAGCTATTCCAGCCTTGAATTCCGTCATGGGCCGATTTCAATCGTGGATGATACGACAGTCGTCATTTTGCTTGCACAGCAGGAAACAGCCAATTACGATCAGGCTCTCGTTACGGATATTCAAAGGCTTGGCGGCCATGTACTCGTAATCGGCCCTGTCAGCGGAGGATTCCAAGCGGATCAAATTATGGAACTCGACGAATCCATCAGCGATCGCAATCGTTATTCCCTATATGTGCCAATCCTTCAGATGCTTGCATATGAGCGGGCCATCCGACTCGGATTCAATCCTGACCAGCCACGCAATCTGACCCAAGTCGTCAAATTGGCATAAGGCGGAGACGAAGAATGGAACATCGACTCGTTGCAGATATTGGAGGAACGAAAGTAGCAGTGTCACTCATGACGGCTGATGGAATGGTTATGGGCACAACAGTGAAACCGACTGAAAAAGTTGACCCAGAAGCATTGTTTGCTTTATTCATCTCGGCTTGTGATGAACTATGCAGGGATGCCGGATTGGAACGTGCACATATCGGCGGCATTGCTGTTGGATTACCAGGTATTGTGGAACGTGAAAAAGGAATAGCAGTCTATCAAAACAATTTGCCATGGCATGGTTTTCCCGTTAAAAACAGATTGTCGGAGCTCTACCCTGCTGCAGAAATTGAAATTGACAATGACGTGTATATGGCAGCATGGGGAGAATACAGGCAACGAAGTTTTCATCGTGAAACAATGGTCTATCTGACGCTGAGCACCGGCATCTCTTGTGCCATCATCCACGAAGGGAAGTTCATGCGGGGAGCCGGAATGGCAGGCGAAATCGGTTTTACCCTTGCTGGTGAAGATATGCTCGAAAAGCATGTCTCCGGTCCTTCGATGGAATGGAAAGGGCAATCAGCTTATGGCAATCAAGAGCTGACGTTGCAATCGATCATGGACCTTTATTACCAAGAAGAAGCCCGCGCTGTCGCCATTGTAGACGAAGCCGTTCGTGCATTGGCCAGTGAAGTACATCATACATTGCTTCTTTTGGATCCTCATGCAATCGTGCTTGGAGGGGGCGTTTTCAATCACCACCCAGCCCTTGTCGAAGCGGTTCGGAGAGAACTCAGTATTTACTTGCAGCACCCGTTATTCAAGGGGAAAGAGGAGCGAATCGAAGCGAGCCGCCATAAAGGAGAGGCGGGACTCTGGGGCGCATTCCATTGTCTGGCTAAGCGGGAAAGCCGATTAGAGATTGTCAGTGATCTATAATTGCTAACTAAAACAGGCGAAGAGGGCAGGATGTTCATGCTCTCTTCGCCTGTATTTTGTTTGTTTTAAAGTGAGTGTGATATTCTATCAAATGAGCGTAATTCTGTTCTCCGTATCTTTATTGAAGAAATGAGCTTTTTTCATATCAAACGCCAAGCGGATTTGCTGCCGGGGCTGTACCTGGACATCTGCGGAAAGGCGGGCAATGAACGATTGGCCATGGATGGAGGAATACACCATCATCTCGGCACCTGTTAACTCCGCTACATCGACTTCCACATTCATGATGGATTTCGGGCACTCCGATAGGACATCTTCCTTTTCGGAAATATGTTCCGGCCGGATGCCAAGGATCATCTCCTTGCCTTCGTACCCTTCCTTCTTAAGCACTTCATAGTAGCGATCTGGCATAGCTACAGAGACATCCCCCATGATGAAACGTCCACCCTCTACTTTCCCTGTAAAGAAGTTCATGGCTGGCGAACCGATGAATCCGCCGACAAACACATTTGCCGGATTTTCATACACTTCTTTCGGCGTGCCGATCTGCTGGATCAAACCATCTTTCATAACAACGAGACGGGTGGCCATCGTCATCGCTTCAGTTTGGTCATGGGTAACATATACAGTCGTTGTTCCCAGACGCTGATGAAGCTTCGAAATCTCGGCTCTCATTTGCACCCGGAGCTTGGCATCGAGATTGGAAAGAGGCTCGTCCATCAGAAATAGCTTGGCATCCCGGACAATTGCCCGTCCGAGTGCTACCCGCTGGCGCTGTCCGCCAGACAGTGCCTTCGGCTTACGGGTCAAATACTCTTCCAGCCCAAGGATATCCGCGGCTTTTCGAACCCTTTCGTCAATTTCTGTTTTCGAGAATTTGCGCAGTTTCAGACCGAAAGCCATATTATCGTAGACCGTCATATGCGGATATAATGCATAGTTTTGGAACACCATGGCGATATCCCGATCTTTTGGTGCCACGTCATTCATACGCTGTCCGCCGATCCGCAGCTCCCCTTCTGAAATCTCTTCCAGCCCTGCAATCATCCGCAAGGTTGTCGATTTCCCACAACCGGATGGGCCGACAAGGACGATGAATTCCTTTTCCTGCACATTTAAATTAAAATCCGAAACTGCTTTCGCAGAAGAATCCCCATAGTATTTCGCAACTTGATCCAATACCAACTCTTCCATCTCTACACCCCTTCGTCTTATGTATAAGTCCATGCTACCAATACGAAGGAAAGAAGGGCATGGGCAACATGCACAAAAAGAGGCCCGGCCGCTTGTGCAAGCTGTCTATGATCGGTCGACAAGGAGGCTGGCATAGTACGCGATCAATGCACCATCAAAATTTCGGACTGCGATTCCCGTCTTCTCCTGAAACTTGGATAGCCGATATTGGAGCGTATTCCGATGGATATGAAGCTTTTCGGCAGTGACGGAGGCATTAAACCCGTTTTCAAAAAACGTCCGGACGGTTTTCAGCAAATCGGTATCATGGCTGATGGGATCGACGACTTGGTTTAGTAAAACTGAATGAAGATGGTCCGGCAGCTCCTGAACCAAGAGAGATGGGAAAATCGATTCCACTGTCAATATTTGCTGGTCAGGAAGCAGAGTGAGACCTTTACTAAATAACTCTTCTTCCTGCTTGAAAAATGAAGGGAAAGTAGAATCCGCGTGATGAAACTTACCGATATATAGTTTTGTTTTGATAAAAAAATCACTCTCCAGCGCAGCTGCGAAAGACAAAAAATCTTCCTCTGACTGTATGTAGGAGGAGACTTTCTCTACTAAAAAAGCCAGCTGTGAACTAATTGGGAGGAGTCTTATATTGTCCTCAAAGAAAGCATGGACAGCTTCCTCCACTTCCCGCAGTGGAGTGGTCGGCTTTTCGAAAAAAAGCTGAGTAATCCGGATGTCTGTCCCCGCATGAATGGGTACATCGCCATAGCCTTTCAGGTACTGAATCCATTCTTCGGTCATTGTATTTCCGATGGGACCGGCGACTTCTTTGAGAAGAGACGAAAGCAGCGCATACTCTCGTGATGAAACCTCTTTTTTATCGACTACCATCCATTGGTCTCTGTATTCGAAAACATATTTGCTGGAAAGGACGGCGGACGGCTTTTCCGAACGGAATTCCATGGAAGTGAATAATGTCATTAACTGGGCAAGCATGTACTTCACATCTTTTCTGAAAAGGTAATACTTTTATTATAGTACGAAGATAAGTGGGGAAGTAGGATTTTAAAAACAGCAATAAAAAAAAGTGGCAGCCTCTAGCAGTTAGAGTCTGTCACTTTGCATTACCGAACAAAAAAATCATAAGCGGCAACTCGTTTTCCTTTCTGTTTAACGAGTTGATACATCTTCTCCAGGCCAGATACAGGCTGTTCGTCTATACGTTTGGCGGATGCCAGGTCGTATGTGTCGATCACATGTGAATCAGAAGCCGCGTCATATCGGAACACATAGAGATCGCCTTCCTTGAAAAACGTTTGCTCGGCCATGTAAGGTGAGCTTTCTTCGATTCCTTCCAACTGAAAAGATGGCTCTACTTCTCCCGTTTTCGTATTGAATCGATGAACTTCACCGAGTCCATCTACATAGTAGAGGATACCGTCCTGGATGGTCGATGCGTTGCGCAGGTTAAAAGGAATTCGCAAACGATAATCATCAGCATCTGAATAGGTCAGAAAGGGAACTGTCTTAATATCTCCCGTTTGTTCGTCAACTTCATAGATGGCAGCTGTCAGTTTTTCGGTATCGCTCATGAGCAAGTAAAACTTGCCATCACTTTTCATGATGGAAGAAAGGCCAAGCCGTTCGCCCAGTGCTCCGAGAGACGCGATTTTCTCAATGTCCACTTCTTTTTCGAGCTGCATCCGCTGTAAGGAAATATCTTCGGGTTCACCCGTCACCATGACCAGTTCCCCGTCCGCAATGCCGGACATATGTAAATAGTAAGGGACATGTATGGTTTCAAATCCGTCTTCATTGCCGACACGGATATTGGATTGGTACCCGCCATCCTCGGTGAATCCAGAGTTATTCACACTATAGAAAAGCCCGTCTTGGAATCCGGTCACTTCGCCGGTATGCTCCTCCGTTTCCATGTCAAAGGTCTCCAGACCGTCTGGATTTATTAGAAAGATGTTATTTCGGTCTTCCATGAATAAGGTATCGTCAGAAGCATACACACTGCCAAGTTCCAAGCCGTTCATCTTAAGAAGATCCGCTTTGCCGGCAGAATCAATGAAAACGGCAAAGCTAAGACCGTCCCGATTCATATCCTGGTCTGCTGTTGTGGAGAAGTAGAGGATCGCTTCGGTTTTCTGTTCCAAATCTGGGGAAACGGTTTCCTTGGACAGGGTACCGGCAGGTGTTTGACGGTTGTTTAAGAACAGGTAAGAAATAAATACAATTGCTGCAATCGCAATAACGCCAATCCAAATCCAGTTCTTCTTCATAGGCCTCCATCCTTCCTTAACGAGCACAGAACTAAGCAGACGCGAAGCCTGCTTAGTCCTGCTCGTAATAAATATCAGTAGATTAGATCTTTCGCTTGAATACGGTTTGAGTTGCATCCCGGACGTCTCGCGGATACACCCCGAGCCCTTTATCCACATCGAGATCCAGATTGCCGTGAAGCTTGAATGCGGACCAGATTAATTTGGAACAGTTTTTTGCTCCGCCGTGTCCCGTGTTTCGGTTGTTTGCGAAATTCAGCGAGTACGGTTGCCCGATTTCGCCATAGGCCCATGACGTGGCATTTGTCTTGTTTGTGCTGCTCGTTGAGATGGATTTCACGACAGCTCCTTTATCCACTTTCCGGACATTTGCTGAAATGCTGCGGACACCTGAAGGGTAGATCGATTCTACGATGACATTGCTGGAATAATAAAGCCCGACATGCCCATGATTAATATATGCAGTAGCGGAAGGAGTATAATAGAAATCTCCACGGGCACTTGGTCCTACAATATAAAGGGCTGATGAATCGCCGCCCTGGATGTCGGCATCACCGGAAATGGCGTTTTCTTCAGCAAGCTGCTTTGCTTCTTCCTCGGCCATCTGGTTTTGTTTTTCCATTTCATTGTACATCGCTTCGTAGATCTCAGCCTCGCTCATTCCTGTTGAAACTGTCAGCTCATCCACTTGTTTGGCGAGCTCCTCGGCAGAAACGCCGGGCTGCATGGAAACGATCTGATCTGCGTATGATACGTTCGATGCTTGGACGGAGAATTGAGAACTTCCTACGAGAAACCCTGTTAAAACCATTGCGGCAACTTTTTTCACGTGTATCGCTCCCTTTGTGAAGTTGACTGGCCAGTCTGCCTTCAAAATTGTATGTTGTTCAACATAACTAAACTATATCATATTTAATAGAATAGTTTAAATTTTGAATAAAAACAAAAGGTTTATTTTTTCAGGATGAATAACTAACTACAAGTTACAGTAAACTTGTCAGTAGACAATCATTTATTAATCAAGGAAGCAAGAGAATGAAGGGAAGTAGGTCAATCGAATAAAAGTTAATAGATATATAGAACGGGAGATGAAAAGAGAGGAAGGTAAGAAGAATCATTTGTGAAAAAGCAAAACAAGGAATTAAGAATGAAAATTTAAAATTTATTGAAATTATTATTGTCAACAATTGTAATATTCCTTACAATAGATTACAAGAGAAGGATTGGAGGGGAGAATATGCATATCGGTAGCCGCATTCAAAAATTGCGGGAGAAGAAGGGGCTATCGCAAAAGGAGGCAAGCTTCGGCGTAATTTCTACTTCTCACTATAGTAATGTCGAGTGCGGACGCTTTGTACCTTCCGAAGATGTTCTGCGCTTGCTTGCCGAACGTTTTGAAGTCCCCATTGTCTATCTGCTTGGCAGCGAGAAACATGATCCTGTGTTGCAATCGCTTTTGGAGGAATATGAAGAAATACTTTGTCAAGATACTGATCAAATTAGCCGTTTTACTGCTAAACATGCTGCAAAATTCACTTACATCCCTTCCCTTCTACAAGAATCTACTTTCAACGTTTTAAAATATATTGATTTGGTCAGGGCTGGAGAAATTAGACAAGCCCAAATACACTACACCAAAGAGATTATTCACCTCTCGAGGCCAGACATGGAATCAAATAAACCCCTCTTAAAAAACTATCTGTATATTTCCGGACTTTATTGTTATTTTAATAAAAATTATCGAGAGTGCATCTCATACGGCAAAGCCATCTTGGAACTTGCCAGAGATGAGGAGACGATGGCTAAGGCATTTTACAACATGTCCCTGGCTTTGTTTCAACTGTATGATTACGCCGAAGCCTTAGACTATGTAAACAAAGCGCAACAACAATACATTAATCTGCATAACTGGAAAGCAGCGTGTGATTGTTATAATCTCGCTGCCACCATATTGGTAGAACAAAACAAAATGGCAGAAGCGAATAAGCAGATTCAAAAAGGATTCAGTGTCCTTGGTGACACGGTATCCGAAACCTCCGCAAAACTCTATCACAATCTAGCCTACATCCAGTTTCGAGAGAAAGCTTATTATGATGCGTTGAAGACCATCAATCAATGCATTGAACTGAAACAAAAAGTTCGCAGCAAGAACCTCATCATTTCCTACACCTTAAAGATATCCATCTTATTTCACTTGGAAGATTTCAAGGCCATCCAGGGCAGTTTACAACAGCTTCAGCAATTCAATTTGCAGGAGAGGGAGAGAGTCCAGCTGCGTTATATGGAGAGTAAAATGTATTTTGCCGTACGGGAATTCCCACTTTACGAAAGAAATATCCAGGGCTGTATTCAATATTTTAAGAAGAATGAGGAATGGAAACACCTGAAAGAAGCAGCCCGGCATTTATCGTTGTACTACGCCAATCATAAAAAATATAAATTGGCCCATCAATTTCAAGATTTATGCATCTTGAGTTATCAGCGATTGGCGATGGAAGTGAAAGGAGGTGAAACGGAGTGAAGAAACGATTCATGCTCTTTTGTGCCGCATTCGGCATTTTATTTTCCTTGGCGCTTAGTCCAGCTGCCTCAGCAGACTCGGTAATCAACGGAGAGCCGGAAGTTGGCCCGCCGCATAGTGCAAAGTAAAGAAATTAATCTACTTTTTCACACGCTATTATGTAGCGTGTTTTTTTAGCGAGCGGCAAAAACAAGTGTTATTTTAAACTGTAAATAGATATAAAAATGTCCGATTGCTCAACTTTTAAATTGGGGAATGGGACATTTTTCTACTTCTCAAACGCACCCGTTTGGTGAATATGGAATTCAATTGCTAGTTAAAAAGTGCAATGTTTCTCTAAATGTATTTTTAGCTAATTCTTCATTGTATTTAACGGAGTATGGGTCGCTAAATCCGTGTTCACCACTACATATTTGTACATCTATATTAGGGTTATCCATAGTTGACACTAATTCATCTACATTAAATGTTTTTTCGGCTTTTGGGAAAAATAGCAATGCAGGGCATTTGGGATTAATATTTACATAGTCCCGAATACGTGAACCATAGTATCCAACAATCCCATCAACACATTCTTCCTCACTACACAACCAAGCAATCGTTGCCCCTATACTAAATCCAATGATAAATACCTTGGAATACTCATCTTTACAATCTAATAATAATTTATTTATTTTATGTAATCCGTTCTCAAAACCAATAGTATCCATGAAGTTATGGTAAGCATTTATTTCTTGAGAGTAATCATAGGGTATTTCCTGTTCTAATAGATTTGGACAAATGACATCAAAATTTTGTTTTGATAGCAATTCACATAAATCGATCATATGTTGGTTAATTCCATATATTTCGTGCACGACAATAATTAGTTTATCTGATTTTTTGTTTATTTTGAGCAACCTTTTCACCCCTTTACTAAAATGACAAAAGGCACAGTGTTTTACTGTAGCTCTTTCTCTATAGACTGCAGCCCACCATAATTCAAATTATATTCTTAATCATATTATTTAGTAGACACCGATTCAATGTAACGTGTTTTTAAAATTTCGCTTACTAGACGGAAGAATGATTCATAACCGTCAAATGCTACAGATGAAAAGCTTGCAGTTAAACATTCTGCATACTTACTCCATAATTTTCTTCTATAATTATTATGGAAGAGAGGCGAAATCGAACTTGAATAAAATCTCAACAAAATTAACGGCGTACTTTTTCATTACTGTACTGATTATGGAAACGTCACTTATGCTTTATCTTCATAAAAATATTATCGATTCAAGGACTGAGGAAGAATTCAACCGTTTGCTGGCGAACGGCTCCAATCATCGGGATGTACTGACATCCTACTATTCCGAAACGACGATGAAGCATATTGTCCTTATGGAGAAAGACGGAGATCGTGAAGTTCTCATTACCGATGCAAGAGGGGAAATCATAAGCAGTTCTGCTGAACCTGAAGAGAGACTCAAAAAGTACCTTCCGCCTTTGGAAACTATCAACTCAACGGAGGATCAAATTATTAATGCGGATTGGAAAGACATGCCGTATATTATTAGCGTTCATCCGTATCATGTGGAATCCGGTCAGTCGGGGAACGTCATTATGTTCCAAAGTACTGCGTCCATCAAGCAGTTGGTCGCCAAATTGAACATGCATTTTGGGCTGGCTGGCGTAACGAGTGTTGCTGTATTATTCATCATCTACGCTTTCCTGTCCAAGTTTTTGACGCGGCCCTTAATCAGGATGAAGGAAGCGACGGAGAAACTAAGCAAGGGTGATTTCGATGTCAGCCTTCCCGCTATCGGAAAAGATGAGCTGGGTGAATTGTCAGGTTCCATCCAAAAGCTCGCAGGTGATTTGGAGCGTTTGACGGTGGAACGCAATGAATTTCTAGCTGCTACCGCCCATGAATTGAGCACGCCCCTGACGTATTTGAATGGATATTCAAAAGTCGCTAGGAGACAAGGCATTCAGGAAGCGGAGCGCAACCGGTATCTTGACATCATTGCAGAGGAATCCGAACGGATGAAGGATTTGGTCAACAATTTGTTAGACTTGGCCAAGATGGATGAAAACTCATTTCCCGTTTCAAAGGAGTATTTTTGGGCGGAAACATTTATTCATCAAGTAATCAAGCTAGTCGAACCTTCCTTTGCAATAAAGAAGCTGGAGCTTGAACTTGAACTGACTGGGGATTTTAAAATTTATGCAGACCCCATCCGCTTAGAGCAAATCCTAATAAATTTATTGGATAATGCCCTGAAATATTCAAACGAAGCATCTGTAGTGACGTTAACAGTGTGTAAGAAAGAGGAGAGAACCGTCTTTATTATTACGGATAGAGGCATCGGAATTCCAGAACAGGATCTGCCTTTTATCTTCGAGAAGCTGTATCGAGTCGAGAAATCACGTTCACGCTCTTATGGCGGGTCAGGAATCGGATTGTCTGTCGTTAAGGAACTTGTTGAAGCGCATGGGGGCTCCGTTGAGGTAACAAGCCAGATTGGCAAAGGCAGTACGTTTACCGTCACGCTGTGATCAAATTACAGGGAAGGGCTGAGGGGAGGTCTATATATATGCAAACCATTTTATTGGTCGATGATGAACAGCGAATGTTGGATCTGATTGAGTTATTCCTATTGCCGCACGGCTTTAGATGTATAAAAGCGGATAACGGCGAGAGGGCATTGGAACTCTTGGAGAATGAAAAAATCAGTCTGGTTCTCTTGGACGTGATGATGCCCGATATGGATGGCTGGGCGGTTTGCAAACAAATTCGTCAACGGTCTGATGTCCCGATAATCATGTTAACAGCAAGGGCGAATAAATCGGATTTGGTAAAAGGATTGGATACGGGGGCGGATGATTATATTACAAAGCCCTTTGATGACAGGGAACTCGTCGCCAGGATCAGGGCTATGCTGCGACGGTCGCTTTCTTCGGAGAAAGAGTCTGATGTGATGAAAGAAGGCAGGTTTAGGTTAGACAAAGAAACCTATGCCCTGTATTACGATGATTTGTGGGCTCAGCTGACGCTGAAGGAATTTCTTATTCTCGAAACATTACTGACACGTCCAAAGAAAACGTTCACAAGGGACGAGTTGTTACAGGCGGCCTGGGACTATAATACATACACGGATATTCGGACGGTAGACTCCCATATACGAAACTTGAGAGATAAGCTGAAATTGGCCGGTTTTCCAACGGAAGAGTTTATCAAAACAGTGTGGGGAATCGGATATAAGTGGAAATAGGTGGTGGGTAAGCAGTGTATGGATGGATGTCTGCAATCAGCCAATGGATAACAGAACCGGTAACCGCCTTGCTTCAATCGTATGAGCAATATCCAATTATTGTAGCTTTTCTATTAGGCGTAATTGGAGCGGTAGCACCTTGCCAGCTAACCGGTAATTTGAGTGCCATCACGTTATATGGCAATCAGACCATTCAAATGGAGAAGAAATTTGATATGGCCGCTTTTATTGGCGGCAAGGTGGCAGTATTCAGTTTGCTGGGACTGCTTGCTTGGGTGCTTGGGGGTACCTACTCAACGACCTTAACGGGCTATTTTCCTGTTTTCCGCAAGATGATTGGGCCATTACTTATCGTGACAGGCCTTGTCATGATCGGTATACTGCGATTGGGATTTCTGAGGGGCGTAACGATTCGAGTTCCAACGAAATGGAAGAGCGGGAGATTCGGTTCTTTCTTGCTTGGGGCCAGCTTCTCACTGGCTTTTTGTCCGACGATGTTCGTTCTGTTTTTCTTTTGGCTCATGCCGCTCGTGGCAACAAATGCATATGGGATCCTTTTGCCAGCTGTTTTCGGTGTAGCGACTTCGCTGCCGCTTTTACTCCTATTCCTGCTTATCTGGTTTTTCGATGCAAAGCGACTTGTAATGAGGATTAGCAGGAGAGTAGGCTTGTTTGTTCAACGTTTGGCCGGGAGCCTTATAATTCTAATTGGAATTGCCGACACCATTACGTATTGGAGTATATAAAGATAGTGTACCTGTATTGCCTTTCGTCAATAGGTATGGGTGCTGATTGGGTAAAGCTGGCCTTTAAAAGCGAAGGAAATTCTCCCAGTTTCTTCGGAAACCACAAGCACAAGGGCGTCACTTTGTTCAGTTAAACCCAAGGCTGCACGATGTCGAGTGCCAAGCTTCCTCTCCCCAGTAAATCTGCTCGATAATGGAAGGACATTAGTTGCTGAAACGATTTTATTTCGATTCACCAGCACAGCCCCGTCATGGAGAGGATTCCCCGGATAAAAGATAGATTCTAGCAACGAGTGAGTTAATTCGGCGCCAATTTCAATACCGGGCTTCAAGAAGGGCGCGAGGGAATCTTCCCGTTGAATTACGATTAAGCCGCCATGTCTAAGTTTAGACATATTTTGGATACTGACCGATAACTCTGGATATTTATCTGTAAACGGAGATAAGTAACAGTTCAAATAAAAGGTGGCAGCTTGCATTTCAATGGAGAAGAAGTGTTCTTTAATTTTCTCAAAATTGCCAAGGAGGCAATCGGATTCATCGTGGATCGCGTCCAAATTATGTTGAATCGCTTCTATAATCTGACGCATTTCATCTTGGAGTATTTGCTTCATCGGTGAAAAATCACATATTGGTTTATCCAAATCAATGCAGCTCCTTTGGTCAATAAAAATGTCTGTCGTCTAAAGTGTATCCACGAGCAGATGATTTAAACTGTATGTTTAAGGAGAACCGACATGTAAAAGAATAAGTAGAAAGCCAATAAGTTGAGGTGATAAGACATGAATGTCATTACTGTTTTTGGCGGAGAAAGTTTTGAGGTGGAGACAGGTAAAAAGTTAGTACTGGCTTTAGAGGATAACGGAGTCAATATTCTCCATCGCTGCGGCGGGAATGCCAAATGCACCACGTGCCGAGTGGAAGTGCTGGCTGGCGGATACCAAGAAGTGACGCAAAAGGAGAAAAAGGCATTTGCAGACAAGGGAATTGATAATCTCTTGCACGACGATTGCTTGCGTTTATCATGTCAAATGATTGTGGATGGCGATATTACAGTGCGCCCGATTCTTACGGTTGAAAGCACTGGAAAGTCAGCCGGTCCAAGACCTGCTGACTGAACTAGGATAGGCAGGAAAGCTATCTCCTTATCTCGGTGCTTTTTGAAAATCATTGCGGAATAACTGGCGTTCACCAGGATTTACTTGCGTTCGCGCAGATTATCTGGCGTTCGTACGGATAATCTGGCGTTCGCCCGGCTTATCTGGCGTTCGTCCGGCTGATCTGGCGTTCGTCCGGCTTATCTGGCGTTCGGTCGGCTTATCTGGCGTTCGTCCGGCTTATTTGGCGTTCGTCCGGCTTATCTGGCGTTCGGTCGGCTGATCTGGCGTTCGCCCGGCTTATCTGGCGTTCGGTCGGCTGATCTGGCGTTCACCTGGCGTAACATGCGTTCAAGATGATTTACTGGCGTTAAAAAATATATCCGCAACCAGACCTCGAAGCGAAATTTGATTTGATATAACAAACAAAAAAGGATTGGCTTGCAAACCTCTCAAGCCAATCCTTTTTCGTTTTTGAATCACTTTATGATATCCATGCCGTCTTTCGATATAACGAACTGGTGCTCTCTTGCGGCTTCTTCAATTTCGAGATAGGCCCAGTGAGATTCTTGGGTATCTTTGACAGCTTGGGCACGTTTCAACTTTTCATTCGGCCGGAATCACTTTTGCGCACCAAAGTTCGATTTCAATCTTCAACTCTGGTAATCCTAGTTTACTTATATAAGCAATCGTCATAGCCGGGAATTTGTTGCCGAAAAGAGCTGCCCATTCTGAATCAAAGAAGTCCCAGTCTATTTCTTCTGTTGCCCAAATGTTTACTTTAATAATATGTTCCTGATTCAATTCCTCAGATTGTAAGAGCTTTTTTATATTTGTGAATGTGTTTGTTACTTGCTCATTAAAGTCAAAGGGAACATGGTGGTCCATATCAACACCAATTTGGCCAGATGTTACAAATAACTCAGCATTTTTGGGAACTCTCGTGATATGCGTGTAGTTACCTACTGGTCTCGGCATAGATTCTGGATTTTTTCTTGTGTTTTTTTCGTTCATTTTATTACCTCACCTACTATAGTATTTTTCTGCTCGCTTTCTTATCAAATTAGACAGACTCCGCCAATTTTTAAAAATCTAAAAGAAAACAGCAGTGGAGTATCCATAGCCCATTGATAGAAACATAATTATTTTTTTCTTCATTACTAGGACACTCCTCTTTTTGTAGTGTGAGATATCAATATGATACATATATTACCTCGAATTCCATCCCGCGTCTAATGGTAGGCATGAGCGCTTCATCAAACTAGGAGTCTGCATTTGAATGAGCGCCAAGTATTTCTAACTACATTATAAGAAATTCTCCTTGATGTATTTCTAGAATAATAAAATGTAACACATACCATATGCATAATTTTTTCATATCTATCCGTTACGCTTATAAAGTACAACTGTAGAAGAAAGGCGGATAACTGATGAGACGATTCATTTTAATTGCTGTAGGTGTTTGCAGTATTTTGGTAGTAAGCGGATGTAACGGAAAACCGGAATCCCATGGAACTAAGGAACATTCCGGGGGAAATGAAATGCATTCCACTATGAACGTGACGATGGAAGGCCATATGAACCATGATGAGGTAATCCGACTCAAGGATTCCACTGGAGAGAATGAGTTGAACATTCCTCCTATACTCAAACGTGATCCAGGGGAGGCAATTGTTTACACAGTGCGAGCACAAAAGGGGGTAACACAGCTTTTTGATGGTGTTCAAACGAAGACATACGGCTACAATGGAACGTTTTTAGGACCAATGATTTCAGTGAAGAAAGGCGAAATGATCAAAATTAAGACGATCAATGAATTGGATGAACCGACTACGTTTCATTGGCATGGATTAAAGGTGGCGGGGGATATGGATGGAGGGCCTCACGATCCGATTCAGCCTGGTGAGGAGAGGGTCATTGAATTTCTAGTGGCCCAAGATGCAGCAACATTATGGTTCCATCCACATCCTGAAGGCAATACCGCTACACAAGTATATAACGGGCTTGCCGGATTGCTTTATATTCAAGACGAAAAATCGGAACGGCTCGGTTTGCCGAACCGGTATGGAGAAAATGACTTTCCTTTGCTTTTTCAAGATCGGTTGTTCGATGACCAAAAACAGTTGAATTACGAGGCCGCCCAAAATAGTGATGGAACAATTGGTGATACATTGCTTGTAAATGGGACGATTAATCCGACATTGACTGTTCCGAGCGAGCAAGTCCGTTTTCGTCTGCTGAATGGATCAAATGCGAGAAACTTTACATTCAAGCTAAACACAGGAGATCCGTTCGTCCAAATCGCTACTGATGGAGGTCTTTT
Source organism: Sporosarcina sp. AD_1 (assembly GCF_057373025.1). Taxonomy (NCBI): domain Bacteria; kingdom Bacillati; phylum Bacillota; class Bacilli; order Caryophanales; family Caryophanaceae; genus Sporosarcina; species Sporosarcina sp. AD_1. Next base: position 232,529 of record NZ_JBPVIR010000005.1, on the reverse strand, counting down.
GAATGAACCGATTCAGATGAATGAAATCACGCTCACTCCATCGGAACGTGCCGAGATTGTAATAGATTTTTCAAGTCTGAATAAGATGGATGAGTTGGCTTTAGTGAATGAGGACGGCTCGATTCTATTACCGTTTGACGTTTCGGATCAGCAGGTGGAAAAGAGTACTTTGCCGAGTGAAATGAATGATTTTATTCTAACAGAGGAAGAAAAGAACTTGCCGGTTACTAAAAATGTGGAGCTATTTGGCATGATGGAGCACGTAACAATTAACGGCAAGAAGTTTGATCCAAATCGAATTGACTTTACACAAAAGCAAGGGGTCACGGAAGTGTGGGAGATTTACAATAAGCCGGACATGATGGGCGGCATGATCCATCCTTTCCATATCCACGGAACACAATTCAAGGTTATTTCTCGGGATGGAAAAGAGCCTTCGGAAAATGAACAGGGCTGGAAGGATAGTATTTCCGTCAAACCGGACGAGCGTGTGAAAATTGCAGTTAAATTTAAAGATAAAGGCATTTATATGTTTCATTGCCACATCCTTGAGCATGAGGACAATGGAATGATGGGGCAGATAAAGGTGGAGTAAACCGAAACAGCCAGTGCATGCTATTTTGCACTGGCTGTCATTGCTTGTCACACAGTAACCGAATGGATTTCTTGTTTCATTCGTTCCACACCGACACGATTCACAAACTTAAAGAAAGATTCTCGTTTTTTCCCGTTTTCGGCATAGAAGTCGATTATCTGATCAACAGCCTCATACAGTTCCTCTGGCTGCGCTTGTTCGAGCAGGAGGGTACCCGTTTTGGCATAAGCACCTTTTGGATTCCCGCCAATATACAGGTCATAGCCATTTTTTGATTTGATAACACCGATGTCGTTGACCAGCGGCTCGCCGCATCCGATAGGACAACCCGTATACGCAGGACGAAGAGTGAATGGAACAGGGCGTCCCGCAATCCGCTTGTTCAGCTCGATGGCAACAGGCATTCCTTCTTCTTCCGCCCCCTTGCAGAAGTTGCAATGACGCAAGCTTTTTACATAATTTCCGACCGGATAGCAGGCAAGTCCAACGTCGCTAAACTTCTTTTTAATCAACTCAACTTCGCTCTCTAACACTTCGATATATAGTTGCTGGAATGTCGTGACTTCCAGTTCCTGATCACCCAAATGCTCAGCAAGTGCCATCAATTGGCGTGCGTTCAATTTAGCGCCGAATGAAATACCGCCGTTGACAGCAAGCTTCACCTTTATTGCCGTTTGCATGGTTGGACACTCCTTTCTAGTGAGATGAATCTACTGCCATAATAAGATACCTGCAACGGGTATGTAAATAGTTAAATAAAGAAAAGTCATAAAGGGGAAGGGTATAGAGTTATGATATTTTGAATATGGGTATAAAAATATAGGGGGGTATCATATTTTTTATTTGACAACAAAATATATAAATCCTAATATATGAACATATGCTCATATAAACAAATAAAAATGCAGCAATGGGAGGGCAAAAACTATGCGTGAAGATAAAAACACAGAGAATACGAGGGACCATTTATTGGACGAGGAAACGCTATTCGTCGTCTCCCAAACATTCAAGGCGTTAAGTGATCCGACAAGAATCCGGATTTTAAATTTGTTGTGCAAAGAGGAGCGCTCGGTGAATGATATCGCGGAAACGCTAAACTTAAGCCAGTCATCTGTTTCTCACCAATTACGCTTTTTAAAAAACTTGCGCTTAGTCAAGTTTAGAAGAGAAGGGACAACCCTTTACTATTCGGAAGATGATCATCACGTCATGAATTTATTGAAACAGGCAATTGACCACGCAGCACATAATTAGAGGAGGTCTTCGGATGGGACATGACCACGCACACGATCATACACATGGTGCCAATAAAAAAGTGCTATTGATTTCTTTTCTAATCATTACAATCTATATGATTGTCGAGGCTGTCGGTGGATTTTTGACGAACAGCTTAGCGTTACTTGCAGATGCTGGCCATATGCTGAGCGACTCAATTTCCCTTGCTATCGCATTAATCGCTTTTAAACTTGGCGAAAAGGCGGCGAGCCACAGTAAAACATTCGGCTATAGGCGGTTTGAGATTTTAGCCGCCGTTCTAAATGGTGTGACCTTGATTGTCATCGCCTTGTTCATTTTCTATGAAGCCGTTAAACGTTTTGCGAATCCTCCTGAAGTTGCCACAACCGGCATGTTGATTGTCAGCAGTATCGGACTCGCCATAAATATTTTGGTTGCATGGATTATGATGCGGGGAGCCGATGTAGAAGAGAACTTGAATATGAAGGGTGCTTATCTTCACGTAATCAGTGATATGCTCGGGTCCATCGGGGCAATTGCCGCAGCGCTTCTTATGATGTTTTTCGGCTGGGGATGGGCTGACCCGCTCGCGAGCATTATCGTTGCGATACTTGTTTTGCGCAGTGGCTATTTCGTTTCCAAGTCAGCACTTCATGTTCTTATGGAAGGAGTGCCCCAAAATGTAGACATGGATGACATCATTCGGACCATCCGAAATGCCGAAGGAGTTCTAAGTGTGCATGATCTTCATGTTTGGTCGATTACGAGCGGCTTAAATGCACTTTCCTGTCACGCGGTTGTTGACGATCAAATGACAATTGCCGAAAGTGAACAGGTGATCCGAACGGTCGAGCATGATCTATCGCATCAAAATATCCATCATGTAACCATACAGTTGGAAACATCCGCCCATCAGCATGACGATTCGATTTTATGCCAAGCAAAAGCGGAATCGTCTGAAGGTCACCACCATCATTAAGGGCATGGCAATGAAATAATATACCCCTGTCCTGTATCATAAGATAACGACAATAAGTTGAAATAATTAAATAAACTGAGACAAGAAATGTAGAACTGCCAGGCAATGAAGAATAAAAACGCCGTTTATTGGAACCATATGATTGCTCTTGCAAACTCTAGATGGTAGATTAGGGGTACAGGGTATTAGAACAACTCTGAGGAGTGATTAAATGACTGAAACGACAAAGAAAACGGTCCAGCCCAATAAGCAGCAGTTGCTGAATCGGCTGAAACGCATAGAAGGACAAGTCCGGGGCGTCCATCAAATGATTGAAAACGATCGTTATTGTGTGGATATTTTACATCAGATTAGTGCCATCCAATCGGCCATGAATAAAGTGTCTTTAGCTCTTTTGGAAGATCATACGCATCATTGTGTTGTGAATGCTATAAAAGGACAGGATGGAGAAGCTGCCATCCAAGAGCTGATGAATGTGATGAGAACAATGACTAAATAAAAGTTTAGTTTGCGTCTTGTTATACCTAATAGGGGTATGTTATATTTAGTTTGTTAATTGAAACAGGAGGGGAATCATCATGAAGGAAGTTTTAAAAGTAGAAGGCATGTCTTGTGGACATTGTGTAAATGCAATCGAATCAAGTGTTGGCGAATTGGAAGGTGTATCTGCTGTTAAAGTAGATCTTGCCAATCACGAAGTAACTGTTGAATTCGATAAAGAAGATACATTAAATAAGATTAAAGAAACAATTGAAGATCAAGGATATGACCTTGCATAAATCTTGTTGAGCACACCACTTACACCATATGGGGGTATCGGTGGGTGAATGAAGTGATTATACGTCAGCCGTATGATCCTTCTTTTTTACATCGCTAATACCCCCTAACCGTATAGGAGGGATGGAGAATGGCAACAGCGGAAAAGACCTTGAAGATCAATGGCATGACCTGTGCGGCATGTGCTAACCGGATCGAAAAGGGATTATCAAAGATGGACGGTGTCGAGAAGGCAAATGTCAATTTTGCTTTGGAAAGTTCCACCGTCGTATATGATCCTGAAAAGACGAATGTTCAGGATCTTACCGCCAAAATTGAAAAGCTTGGCTATGGCGTCATTCAAGATAAAGTTGAATTTGATGTATCAGGCATGACTTGTGCTGCCTGTGCTGCACGTATTGAGAAGCGAGTTAACAAGATGGAGGGAGTTTCAAATGCTGCGGTCAATTTTGCGCTCGAAACCCTGACTGTCGATTACGATGGTGGTCAAACGTCTCCCGCCGAAATGGTCAGCACAGTGAAAAAAATGGGATACGAATTGATTCCGAAATCAGACAAAGAAGATACAGTGGACCATAAAGAACAGGAAATCCAGCGGCAAACTAGGAAATTCATTTTCTCTGCCGTTTTGACACTGCCCTTGTTATGGACGATGGTCGCCCATTTCAACTTTCTGTCCTTTTTATACTTGCCGCATTTTTTAATGAACCCATGGGTGCAATTGGCACTCGCGACTCCTGTCCAATTCATTATTGGAGCGCAGTTTTATAAAGGCGCCTTTACGGCTTTGCGAAATAAAAGCGCCAATATGGATGTTTTAGTAGCACTCGGAACTAGCGCCGCCTATTTTTACAGTCTTTATTTAACGTATGAGTGGGTGGAAGCGGGCAAAGTAGGGGAGCCGGAGCTTTATTTTGAAGCTTCAGCGGTCATTCTGACATTGGTGCTACTAGGAAAACTATTTGAAGTGCGCGCCAAAGGGAAAACGAGCCAGGCGATTCAAAAACTGCTCGGATTACAGGCCAAAACAGCTCGTGTACTGAAGGACGGAGTTGAATTCGGTGTGCCGATTGAGGAAGTCATGGCCGGGAATATCATTCTTGTCAAACCGGGAGAAAAGATACCGGTGGATGGTGAAATAATTGCGGGTGAGAGTGCAATTGATGAATCGATGATTACAGGCGAGAGTATTCCTGTGGATAAAACTGCGGGAGATCCTGTCATTGGGGCAACCATCAATAAAAATGGTTCCTTGCAAATTAAAGCAACCAAGGTTGGGAAAGATAGCGCATTATCGCAAATCGTAAAAGTTGTAGAGGAAGCACAAGGTTCAAAAGCGGAAATCCAGCGTTTGGCTGATAAGATCTCGGGCATCTTTGTTCCCATCGTAGTAGGGATTGCCATCTTGGCGTTTCTGGATTGGTATTTCCTCGTGACACCAGGAGATTTCCGGGCGGCTTTGATTCCAACCATTTCAATTCTTGTCATCGCATGTCCATGTGCACTGGGTCTTGCGACGCCTACATCCATCATGGCGGGTTCTGGTAGAGCCGCTGAAATGGGGATCCTGTTCAAGGGCGGTGAGCATCTGGAAAATACTCGGGCTATTGACACAGTCGTCTTGGATAAGACGGGAACCGTTACGAAAGGTGAACCGGCATTGACCGATGTTGTCATTACGAAACGCTACGAGGAACAAGATGTCCTGCAATGGGTCGCTTCAGCGGAGAACCAATCAGAGCACCCGCTGGCTCGTGCGATCGTAACAGGTGTGAAGGAGAAAGGTATTGAATTACTTGCACCGGAATCCTTCCATGCACTCCCTGGCTTCGGCATTGAAGCCCAAGTTGCCGGGAAGCGTCTGCTTGTCGGGACACGTAAATTGCTGCGCAGCCGGAACATCGACTTGATGAATATTGAGTCCAAGATGGCGAACATGGAAAACGAGGGCAAAACGGCCATGCTGATTGCAGTCAATGAACAGCTTGCCGGTATCGTCGCAGTTGCGGATACGGTAAAGGAAACATCGCAAGCTGCCATCGAACGGATGCAGGCGCTCGGATTGGACGTGATTTTATTGACGGGCGACAACAAGCAAACGGCAGAAGCAATCGGACGTCAAGTTGGATTGAGCCATGTCATTGCGGAAGTGTTGCCTGAAGAAAAAAGTGAGAAAATCAAAAAGCTGCAGGCGCAAGGCAAAAAGGTGGCAATGGTCGGTGATGGAATCAACGATGCGCCAGCTCTTGCCATTGCGGATATTGGCATGGCGATTGGAACGGGAACCGATATTGCTATTGAAGCGGCTGACATTACGCTCATGCGCGGTGATTTGAACAGCGTGGCGGATGCCATCATCATGAGCCGCAAAACGATGCGCAACATTAAGCAAAATTTATTCTTCGCTTTCTTTTACAATACGATCGGCATTCCGGTCGCGGCTCTCGGATTACTTGCTCCGTGGGTGGCAGGGGCAGCCATGGCATTCAGTTCAGTATCTGTCGTCTTGAATGCACTGCGTCTTCAACGAGTAAAATTATAAGCAATAAGAAAGCCTCCACCGATTGGATGAATCGATGGAGGCTTTCTCATTTTTTATTTATCTTTCAGATCTTTTGTCAGTGGAACAAGAGTAAAGATGTCATGATTTTCAAACGCATCGACGAGCCTGTCGAGCCATTCGAAATAATCCCGGATATATTCTAGTCTGGCTATGTCATGCTGAGCCAGTTCTTTCACTTCCTCGCTCGTTCCAGGATCTTCAACCAAACTTACCAACTCGCTTATTGATTTTTTTATGGCAGTGGAGTGCAAGGAAATGGATCTGCGCCACTTAATGGAGAACAAATCGATAAAACTTTGATACCAATCGTCCTTCACTTGATATAAATCTTTCCGTATGCCCCGCTTCCAGGCGCGCTCCACCAATTTTAAATCAGACAAAGCTCTGACCGATGTACTCATGCTCGTTTTGCTCATGCCGAGCTCTTCCGTCATTTCATCTAGTGTCATCGGTTCGTCGTGAAAGAACATCGTGCCAAATTGCCGTCCTGCCGATGAAGTCAAACCGTATAAATGTATATTCTGTGCAATGGTTTCAATAATTCGCTCACGTGCTTTGTCGAGTGCTTCTTTGCCTTCCATATGTGAGTTCCCTCCGCTATTATCTATGTCACTTTTCCTAAGCGTATTATATCGACATTGGAATTGCAATGATATACGTTAGTTTTGTACAGTTTTTACTGTACAAACAATTAATATGGTTAAAACGGTTGAAATTCTATTCTCCTACACATATACTAGTAGACATTGAGTTTGTAAGGAGTGTACGTATGGAAGAAATGGAATTTAAGAAGAAAATAGAAGTGAGGAATGTATCGAAGATTTTCGGCAAGAACAGTAAACGTGCGACGCAGCTTTTGAATGAAGGAAAATCCAAAGCGGATATTCTGAAGCAGACCGGAACGACAGTCGGCGTAAAAAATGCGTCGTTCGATGTGTACGACGGTGAGATTTTCGTCATTATGGGTTTATCCGGAAGCGGCAAATCGACACTCGTCCGCATGTTCAATCGACTCATTGAGCCGACAGCTGGAGAAATCCGGATCGATGGAGATGATATCGTTCGGATGAATAAGGAGCAATTACGGAATGTCAGACGGAAAAAAATCGGGATGGTTTTCCAGAACTTCGCGCTCTTTCCGCACAAAACGATTTTGGAGAACACGGAATATGGATTGGAGATCCAAGGGGCGGCAAAGTCTGAGCGGCAGGAACGTGCAAAAGAATCGCTGCGGCTCGTCGGCCTGGCTGGTTACGAAGACCAATATCCGAACCAATTGAGCGGAGGAATGCAACAGCGGGTCGGCTTAGCGAGGGCGCTGGCGAACGATCCCGATATTCTTCTCATGGATGAGGCGTTCAGCGCGCTGGACCCGTTAATCCGTAAAGATATGCAGGACGAATTGCTTCAATTGCATCATGACATGGGCAAGACGATTATCTTTATTACACATGATCTGGATGAGGCACTCCGGATCGGAGATCGGATCGCTCTAATGAAAGACGGAGATATCGTTCAAATTGGGACGCCGGAAGAAATTTTGATGAGCCCTTCTAATGAATACGTCGAAAAATTCGTCGAGGATGTTGATCTATCCAAAGTATTGACGGCGGGCCATATTATGAAAAAAGCAGACACCGTCCAAGTTGACCGGGGACCGCGGGTTGCATTGCGCTTAATGAAACAGCTTCGCATTTCCTCTATTTATGTCGTCGACAAAGGGAATCGTCTGCTTGGGGCTGTTACGGCTCAAGATACTGTGGCGGCTTCTGAATCTGGCGCTTCATTGGAAGAGGTGCTGATCAAAGATGTGCCGACAACATCAGCAGATACCGTATTGACGGAACTGTTTGATACAGTTTCGACAACGTCTATTCCAATGGCAGTAGTAGACGAACAGAATCATTTGGAAGGAATCATTATCCGGGGCGCATTAATTGGCGCGCTGGCTGGAGATGGGCAGTTCATTAACGACAACCGGACAGTAGAAGAAGTGGAACCTGTTGATATGGAGGTGGCAAGCAATGAATAATTTGTTGCCTCGATTGCCGTTTGCCGACTGGATTGATACAGGCATTGATTGGCTTGTCACACAATTCGGCTCGGTGTTCGATGGACTATCCGGATTCCTGAAAGGAACGGTAGAAGGTGCCGTTGATCTTATGGCATGGGTGCCATCCATCGTACTTGCGGTGCTCTTTGCGGTGATAGCTTGGCTGCTATCCACTCGGCGCATTGCGATTTTCACGTTGCTTGGCCTGTTATTTATTGATTACCTCGGCTACTGGCATTCGATGCTTCAGATGCTGTCGCTTGTCATCACATCTGTTGTCATCGCGCTCATAATCGGTATCCCGTTAGGCATCTGGGGATCGCAGCAGCCGACGGCTAAGAAAATCATCAGTCCGATTTTAGACTTGATGCAGACGATGCCAGCCTTCGTCTATTTACTACCGGCCATCTTCTTTTTCAATATCGGCGTCGTGCCGGGCGTAGTGGCCTCGGTCATCTTTTCTATGCCACCGACTATTCGGCTGACGATGCTCGGTATTGAGCAGGTGCCAAAGGATTTGATTGAAGCGACGGAAGCATTCGGCTCAACGACATGGCAACGTCTCCTTAAAGTGCAGATTCCACTGGCAAAGCCGACAATCATGGCAGGAGTCAATCAAAGCATCATGCTTTCGCTTTCCATGGTTGTTATCGCATCGATGGTTGGCGCACCAGGTCTTGGCGAAGAAGTATATCGGGCGGTGACGCAATTAAAAACGGGTGTCGGGTTTGAAACCGGATTATCCATCGTGATCGTAGCCATCATTCTCGACCGGATTACACAACATGCAGGTAAGAAAAAACAAGGGGGAACTTTATCATGAATATCACGAAGAAATTTTTTGGACTAGGAGCGGCAGCACTGCTTGCAATCGGCCTCGCTGCTTGTGGCAATGAAGACGATAATGCCGGAAAAAATGAGGGGGCCAGCGGAGGTTCTTCTTCTTCAGTAGGAGAGTCTGTTGATTACAAAATCACTGGAATTGACCCAGGTGCCGGCATCATGGAAGCGACAGACAAAGCAATTGAAGAATACGGTCTCGACAAATGGACAGTGACGACTGGTTCAGGAGCAGCCATGACAGCTGCTTTGAAAAAAGCATATGACAAAGAAGAGCCGATCATCGTGACAGGCTGGACACCGCATTGGAAATTCGCGAAGTTCGATTTGAAATATCTCGATGATCCGAAAGGCGTATACGGCGGGGAAGAACAAATCCGCACCATTGCAAGAAAAGGCTTAAAGGATGATCTGCCAGAAGCATATGAGATCCTCTCGAACTTCCATTGGACAGAAGAAGATATGGGATCGGTCATGGTGGCGATCCAAGAAGGGGCTAAGGAAGAAGACGCTGCCCGTGATTGGGTAGACGCCAATGCCGATAAGATTTCTGAGTGGACAGACGGCGTAGATCCTGTCGATGGCGATAAAATCAACCTTGCCTATGTCGCATGGGACAGCGAAATCGCCAGCCACAATGTTGTGAAGACCGTGTTGGAAGACATGGGATACAAAGTGACTTTGACACAAGTCGAAGCCGGTCCATTATGGACGGCGATTGCAGATGGAAGTGCGGACGCCTCCTTAGCAGCTTGGCTTCCTGTCACGCATAAAACGTATGCAGACAAATTCGATGGCAAATTTGATGAACTCGGCATCAACATGGAAGGGGTCAAAATCGGCCTCGTCGTGCCAGAGTATATGGATATTGACTCGATCGAAGACTTAAAAGAATAATAGATAGGATTCAGGTGGAGAGTAACGATTAGTTGCTCTTCACCTAATTTTTTATTTGAGGCGAGTGGGCTGCTGGTTATGGAGAGTTCTTTTGTTTTTGCTGACTGCTCGTATATTGTCGCGTACCGCTCGTATATTTCTGTGAGAGCTCGTAAGTTGCCGCGAACCACTCGTATATTTTTGTGAGAGCTCGAATGTCATCGCGTACCGCTCGTATATTTCTGTGAGAGCTCGTAAGTTGTCGCGTACCGCTCGTATATTTCTGTAAGAGCTCGAATGTCGTCGCGTACCACTCGTATATTTCTGAGAGAGCTCGAATGTCGTCGCGTACCACTCGTATATTTTTGTGAGAGCTCGAATGTCGTCTCGTACCACTCGTATAATTCTGTAAGAGCTCGTAAGTAGTCCGCGCCCACTCGTATATTTTTGTGAGAGCTCGTAAGTCGTCGCGTACCGCTCGTATATTTCTGTAAGAGCTCGTAAGTCGTCGCGTACCACTCGTATATTCCTGTGAGAGCTCGTAAGTTGTCGCGTACCACTCGTATATTTCTGTAAGAGCTCGTATGCTGTCTACGATCCGCTCGTATATTTCTGCGACCGCCCGTATATCCCATTGAGAGCTCGAATGTCGTCCCAGGCTGCTCATATATTCCAGTAAGAGCAAGTTTTCTCCGTCCAACAGCTAACACCAGCGCAACAAAAAAATGCCTGACGCACCCAAACAATCACAAAGGGTTATTGTAACGGTGCAGTCGTACACCTAAGCATGCTTCGTTTGATTTCATATGGTAGTATGAGCTCTCAAATTTGAGGGCTGGTCTACGGGAGGCAAGCCTCGGTGGCGGATGGGACTGCCTATCGGCTTACCGGCAGGTTATCGAGGAGCAGAAGGAAGATTATTTACGCGCCGCCAGAAGCAACCGCTTCATTTGTGGACGGCCCGTCGCTCGTTCGAATTATGAAAACGGTAGGACAAGCGACCCGATGAAGTGAATCATCTCTTATGCTTGCACACTTCTTTGCCTTTTCACCTCCTTCCTTTTGGCAAGGAACGTGACTCGGCTCCCTATATAGTTTAGCCTCAGGGGATATTCCTCTGAGGCTCTTTCTTTTATTCGCTTGAAAATTCAAGTTATTTTTTTGTCCTGAAGTATTCGGCTACTTGGGTAACTCTCACATTCCGGGTGTCGAGTTCGTGGTAAATGCCGCGGCCGTCTGTAAAGGAAATGAATCGGCCTCGTTCGCTTTGAACCAGTGCGATGGCTTGTTCCATTGACTCCATATGGATGAAACGCCGGATATAATGCTCTTCATCAAAAAAGTAAGTGATTTTGAATTCTCTCATTGTCATTCATCTCCTGACGTGTGGAAAGGTACGTACATCGTACTGAATTGGCAGCCCTTGTTGCAAGCGCAATGAATGATCCGATAACACATGAAACGTCTATCATCCTTGTGATAGAATGTAAGCAATCAATATTACAGATAAAGGATGAAAACGATTGAGTTATAAACAAAGGAATCATGTAACAGTTTTAGGGGATAGAGAAAAGACGATGGTTTTCGCCCACGGTTTCGGTTGCGACCAAACGGTGTGGAACCGGATGGTGCCCGCATTTGAAAAAGACTATCGCATTGTATTGTTCGATTATACCGGTTCGGGAAGGAGCGATAAGACGCTATATTCCAAGGACCGCTACAGTTCACTAGACGGCTATGCATTAGACTTGGTCGAGATTGCGGATGAATTGAATCTTTCTCACGTGATTTTTGTCGGCCATTCTGTTTCCAGTATGATCGGCGCCATCGCCTCAATTCTGCGCCCGCAATTGATGGACCGATTGATCATGATCGGACCGTCGCCGCATTATATGAACGATGGAGAATATAAAGGCGGATTTGAAAAAGAGGATATCAATGATTTGCTGGATATGATGGAGCTGAATTACAAGGAATGGGCCAAGTATTTGGCGCCTGTTGTGATGAAAAACGAGGAACGTCCAGAGCTTGCCGCTAATTTTGAAAGGACTTTATGTGAAAATGATCCGGTCATTGCAAGGCGATTTGCGGAAGTGACTTTTACTTCGGATTTGCGGAACCGCCTGGCAGAGGTTTCGGTTCCGACCTTAATTTTGCAGACGCGTGAGGATGCCATTTCGCCGATTGAAGTGGGTGAATATGTGCATGAGCATATTAAAGACAGTGCATTTGTCTTAATGAATGCGAAAGGCCACAATCCGCACATAAGCGACCCGGAAGAGACCATTCAAGTAATTCGGAACTATCTCAATGGAGGAGTGAAATAACGATGGATGAGCAATTGAATTTTGCTCCTTGCGGCTATTTGGTTCTTACAGAAGATTGGGAGATCACGGATATGAACCAAACGTTGCGGGATATGCTTGGCAGCGTTAGTACTCCAGTGAACATGCGCGATATACTGACGGTTCCTTCAAAGGTCTATTTCCAGACGTATTTTGTGCCGGCGCTTCATATACACGGACGGGTAGATGAACTGCATTTGGTATTAAAGGGAAAAAAGGGATCACTTCCAGTATTAATGAGTGCGCGCGAGCGGAATGGCTTGTATGAATGTGCCCTTATGCAGATGACTGTCCGTGAAGAATATGAAAATGAATTGCTTGTGGCGAAACGAAATGCAGAACAGATCCAACAAGAAACCGATAAGGCGTATACGACGTTACTTGGATTGATGAATGAGGTTCAGCAGAAGCAACAAGAATTAGTCGAGCTGAACCACCGACTACAGACATTGGCGACGACAGATCCGTTAACTGGATTATTCAACCGCCGGGTATTTCAAGAGAGACTGGCCAAACAAGTGGAAGAAGCGAATACGGAGCAGAGGGTCTTTTCCGTTATGATTTTTGATATTGATCATTTTAAGAATGTGAACGATACATATGGCCACAATGTTGGGGACGAGGTACTGAAAGAGCTGGCAACTAAGATTAAAGCGCAGACCCCGGTACATGGTTCAGCTGCCCGGATTGGTGGAGAGGAATTCGCGATTATTCTTAAAGAAGCAGAGCAGGAGAGTTCCGCTACATTTGCGGAACGATTGAGGGCTTATGTCGAAAATTCCACTTGGCTCAGCAAGCCAGTTACGGTCAGTATCGGAATCGCCACCTTTCAGGAGGGGGATACTGCGGAAAGTATGTATATCCGGGCGGATAGCGCCTTGTATGCATCCAAACGCTCCGGGCGCAATCGCGTTACCAGTTTTTGAGTTTCTATTCGTTAATCAAGTAAAGGTCCATGCCCAGTATATAGGGCATGGATCTAATTTTATTGCTTATTTTCTCGCGGGATGCTACGTAAATCGATAATAATGGGTTCCTTCTTTTTACGATCAGTCTCCAAAGGGGGGATGACAGATTCTAGTGTCACCGCTTCTTCCGCTATGGCGTCTTGGCGATCCATCTGGCTTTCTTTGAAAGCGTCCGGCACGATGACGACCTGTTCTTCTGTTTTGTGATTTTCTTCAATTTGGTGCTCATAGTAGTCGCGGATCAATTCTTTCTCGCGATCGCTTTGCGGATATCCCCGGGTTGCGGCTTCTCGGGATGTGTCATGATCTTCTTCATATCTGGTATGATCAAACAGCGCTTCGCGCCCTTTACGGCCGACTGGATTTTGATCAGTTGCTTCGTCCTGTTCCTTGGATGATCCGCCAGGCAACATGTCAATTGGATCAAACGGATTTTCCTCCTGCTCGTTCTGTTGATCGGCATGGACTTCATATACGGTTTTTTCTACAGGCCCATCGACATACACCAAATATTTTCCCAGCTCGACTTCCTCGTAATATCGTTTTGCCTCTGAGGAATCAAACCCGGCTTCCACAAGCATCGTTTCAATCGGATCCTCCCCGGAAAGAAAACCGATAAATTGGTCAAACCAGGATGACGGCTCTGATTGGATCTCCTCCGATGTACGGTGCCGCAAAGCCGAAACAGCCGTCTCCTCTTTGGCGATAACGAAAATGCGTGACGGGTCAATTCCTTTATGATCCAATTCATTAATTTTTGCAGTGATTTCATCTAAGTTGTCGTACAGGCCAATAAATGTTTTTTCTTTCATAGCTTGCACCTCCTTCATTCCTTACTGACTAATTACCCGCCACAGCGTAAAGGAAAACTCAGGAAGCAGAGGCACCAACAGAAGAAGGGGACAAATGGAAAAGGGCAGATACTTCCTGGCATTATTCGAGAAAAAAGGACTTTCCACATACAAATGAACCCCAATTTTGTTGTATGATAGAACGTATGACTTCATTTTTTGAGGAAGGAGAATGTCAATGGAACAGATTAAGGCTGCATGCCGCTTGGAACTGACTCAGCGGGCCCGGAAAGAGATCGGCAGATGGGTGCTCGATGAAGTGAGCTTCTTTGCCATGCAGGATTATTTTGATGTCTACATAGAAAAAATGCCTGCCAAGCAGGATGTCATGACGTTCTCCTTCTTCTTTGATAATGAAACGAACGGTCCCTTATGCAGGCTGCTGGATGACCGTGTTGCCATCCTGGAATGCGTCATGAAAAATGAAGGCTTTGTTGCTATTTCGTTCCGGGTGAAGGGCAGAAGGGAACCGGTCCGGACCAATCGCCGCTTGCCGGCACGGCTGAAATTCCAAGTGGGCAAGGCGGGACAGCCGATGCCACTTCAGCTGTATACGAGCTTGCGGGAACTGCCAATCGCCGAGGAGCGGTCCGCCTATGTGGAAAAAAGGATTTCCAGCTGGGAAGGATATTTGCGGATTGAAGAAAAGAATGCAGACGTCGCAGATATTACGGCACGCTTCTCAGAAGTGGCCGTCAATGAGGATTTCACCCAGGCTACTTTCACTTGCGGCGGATTGGAAGCGAAGGATTGGAATGCGATTTCCGGCTTCAGTGCGAAATGGAAAGGTACCGGCGACGATTTCGGTTATGTTATCGACGCCAATCGAGCTAAGCGGAGAGTGAAGATTGAGCTGAAACGGCATTATCAGGCACTTGCCCGGCGTGGTTCGCTCGTTCCAGCCATGAAGGAGAAGGAACTGGTTTTCAGTAATTTTGCCGAATTGAGCCAGATCAGGAGATTGCGTAAAGGGTTTAAAGATTTGCAGGATGGATTTGCTGCCAATCAAAACTTGGAGAAGATTCTTTTTGAAGAACGTCCTGTTGTACAAATTACGAATAAAAAAGCAGAGCTGGATTTCCACCATCCTCTCAATGAATTCCAGCGGGAAGCCGTTGTCGGCGCCATGTCGGCAAACGATATTTATGTCATCCAAGGACCTCCCGGGACAGGGAAAACGACGGTCATTTCGGAATTATGCCACCAGCTTGTAAAAGCCGGCATGCGGACGCTTGTCGCGTCACAGTCCAATCTTGCTGTTGATAATGCACTGGGCCGCCTGCTCTCCGATCCGGGCATCCGGATTTTGCGCTACGGAAGGACCGAAAGTATTGAAGAGGAAGGCAAGCGGTTTATTGAAGAGAATGTAGCACACCACTGGAAGGAAGAAACGCTGGCCGCCGTAAATGGGCAGCGAAAAGACCGTGCCGATAGATTGGACGCCATTGCCAAGGAAATCCAGGAATGCGAACAGGCATTAGAGAAATGGAAAGCAGAACTGGCAGACTTGGAAGAGGCGAAGAAGAGAAAGCGGGAAGCGAAACAGGAACACGAAGCACAGACGGCGGATTTGCAGGCAGTGGAGCTGGAAATAAAGGAAACAGCCCGGCAGGCAGAAGAGTTGGAACGGGAACAATCTCGCATTGACAAGGAAATGAAGCGTCTTGCTGAAACGGCAGCACGGCTTGAAATAGACATCGAATCATTGCGTTTGAATGATCATGAGAAAATGGATATGGATGCTGTCAGAGGGAAAGTGGATGCGAACCGAAAAATCATGCGCTTCTATGAGACGGAAGAAGCGATGGCGGCAGCGGAGCGAGTTATTGAACAGATTAGCAGCGATATGCGAGAGAAGGCCGAGCGCCGGAGGATCCACAGCCAACTGAGGGAAGAAATTGGGCCAGTTCAAGGGCTGCCGGAGTTATTGGAGAAAGTAAAGGCCTTTCGGTATGATCCATCATTGCCTCTTAAGCTTGAAATAAACTCACTGCATAAGCATTTGAAGACCATTGGGACAGGTACCTACTCATACGAATTTGAAGAATGGAAAGGCGTTTTTGAACGGCTTGAAAATGGCATTTCCTTTTTAGAGGGCGTTCTTAAGAAAAATGGTTTTCCGTTCACTACTCTCCCGAGTAAAGACAGCGACTTGTACCGGACTGCCGATGAAATGCACGATATGATCGATGCCATCGGGCGGTTCATTAAAACGAAAAGCCCATTAATCCCGAAGCTTTCGCCTGAGCAAAAAGCGGCACTTCTGAACCGGATTGCTGAGAATCTCACCTACTTGTACGGCAAGCTGGAAGAAGTGACCGGCCATGCGACCCGTATTAAGGAGGCAGCGCATGAACAGGCCAAGTTGATGTTCAACTCAATCAAAAAGGAGCTTGTCGCAGAACTCGGGGATGCCATCGGCCAATTGGAGCACGATGCTTCCCAGCTCGAGGAGGATCGCGCGAACCATACTGCCCAATTAAAGCATCTGACACAGGAACACGATGAATTGGCACTAGAAGTAACTGGCCATGACGAACTCGCTGTCGTCCAGGCAGAGCTCGAGGAAGGGGTAAAGAGACTGGCGCTGTATGAGGATCGGCTTGCCAAGCTCCACCAGTCTGAAGTGCAGCTGGAACAGGAGCGGAACTGCCTGGACGAAGCGACTGCCAACCTTGAGTCCACTCGAACACAGCTAGGCACACTGCAGCAGAGGCATGCCGAATTGGCGGAGAAAGCCGCCCAGCATGCCACTGTTATGGCGTCGCTCGAAGAAGTGCTCCAAACGAATCCGGATGAACGCATCGCGCAAGTCCAAGCGGAAATGAAGGTTTTAAATGAAACGATACGACAACTGAATGACGAGCAGGAACACTTGCCGCTTGCTGTAGAGCTGCAGGATGAATGGAGCAAGCTGCTCGAGGAAGCGGGAGACTACGATCTCGATGAAATACGAAAGCTCTATGTCCGGCATGCCAACGTAATTGGAACGACATGTGTTGCTTCGGCTCGGAAGGAATTCATGGAGGACTACCCTACATTCGACGTCGTCATTATCGACGAAGTATCCAAAGCGACGCCTCCAGAATTACTGCTGCCTATGCTGAAAGGAAAGAAAATTGTCTTAGTCGGAGATCATCATCAGTTACCGCCTCTTGTCGGCAGGGAGACTATGGAAGAGTTCATTGAAGAAATCAAAGATGATAAGGAAAAGAATGAGCTGCGGAACATGCTGAAAGAGTCGCTGTTCGAGCGGTTATTCCGAACGCTGCCGAAGCAGAACAAGACGATGCTCGGCATTCAATACCGGATGCATGAGGAAATCATGGAGACGATTACACCGTTTTATGCGGAAGGGCAGTATCGGCTTCAATGCGGTTTAACTGATTCGGATAGCATGCGCGATCACTTATTATCATCCCGGCTCATCAATCGGAAAGATCACCTTCTTTGGTTCGACATGCCGAATGAATCTGCGTTCTTTGAAGCTCAAGTGAAAGGCGGCACAAGTCTATACAATGAAGCTGAGCTCCGCACGATACGTGAATTGCTGATGGATATCGATGCCGCCACGGTAAACGCAATCGAAGAAGGGCGGCTGGCGCCGGATGCGAAGAAAAGCGTTGGCGTTATTAGTTTCTACGGGGAACAGGTGAAGCGGATCGATCGGCTCATTGAGCAGGATGTGATGCCGAAGCATTTGCATTGCCGCACGGGATCGGTCGATAAATTCCAAGGCATGGAGATGGATATTATCATCCTCAGCTTTGTTCGAAACCACGATCAGCCAAGCGGCACAATCGGATTTGCGGAAGATTATCGACGGTTGAACGTCGCCCTCTCGAGAGCGCGGGAACTATTGGTTGTTGTAGGAAGTGCGGAGATGTTCACGAAACGGCCGAAAAAGGCTGATACTAAGGCGATGTACAGCCGACTTGTCGACCGGGTGAAAGCACAGAATGGCTTCAAGGAGCTTGCGCTGATGGAGAGGAAGAGTTAAATGGATTTACAAAAGCGGCTGCAAAACGAAGTGCTGCGGAATGCGAATGTAAAACTGCTTGCTTCTGAGACATGGGGATTGCCTGTGCATTCCGTTGAAATTACATATGAAACGGTCAAACGGACTCCTATGGATATTTTGATGAAAATGCTGCTGATCAGCTTCCGAGTAGGGCGTTTCCTGACTGCGGAAGAAGTGAGTGAGATCTTGCTGGTGGAATCACTGTTCATCGAAGACATGATAGAGGCGATGGTCAGGTCCGGTTTGATAGTCAAAAACAGCGATGGATACTCGCTGACGGATGCAGGCAGCCAGCAGCTGGAGAGCGGCATTTACGTACAATCACCTGAACGGCGAGAGAAAACAGCCTATTTCAGCCCGATTCATGGAACGTTCTTGTTAGGTGAAATAAAAGAGTCGAAAGCGAAAAAATTCCGGCTTGGGAATAGCGAGTGGCATGCCGAGACGATCCCCGAATCGGCCGTGCGCGAAATTCTCGAAAAGTTGCAGAAAGACGAAGAAGAGGAATATGGACAAACGTCTATCCATGCCGTCAAGTCTGTGACTGATTTAGAGCTACATTCCGTCGAATGTATCGAATTCCGGTTGCATCAGGTAGCTGACGACCGGATGTATGCACGCGTTTGGAATACGATGACGGGCGAATGGGATAAAGCGCTGGAGCAATTTATTATGGAACAGGAACTGAGCGAATGGCGGAAAACGTATAAATGATGAAAGGCAGGCTGCTCTTAGGTAGAGCGAAGCCTGCCTTTTATGTTCATTCGGAATATGTGGATGAAAAAGATTATCGAAGTGATTCGTATAGTACAGCCGGCCTTCTTTAATTTGCTGAAATCGGAGCGACCGTGAATTTTCCGTAGGATACCCCTTTCAGACTGGTCAACTGATGGCTGAGCGATTGAATGGCGGAGGCTTTCCCTTTCACGACAATCAATTCCAGGCAATTGTCGTGGTCGAGGTGGAAATGGGTGGTCGCTAGGATGTTGTCGTGCATGCCATGTTGGATTTCAGTCATGTCCTCGAGCAGGTGCTTGTGGGAATGATTGTAGAAAAGAACGATCGTTCCAGCGACAATGTCCTGATCCTGTTCCCAAGATTGCTGCAGCAGGGCGTCGCGCACGAGATCCCGGACTGCTTCGGAACGTGTTTCATAGCCTCTTGTTTGGATCAGATGATCGAATTTTTCCAGCAGTCCGCTTTCCATCGAAATACCGATTCGTTTTAAAGTTGATTCCATCATGGCCGCCACCTCATTGAATATTCCAGTCTTCAATATTCCAGACAACACCGAACCCGTGGTGGCCGAGTGTCCGGGTTTCGATGCCGGTCAAGCGGTCATTGGCGGCATAGATGGCATCCAAATAGACGAGGAAATTAAAAGGTGGATCTTCCGTCAGCACTTCTTGGAATTCGCCGTACCATTTTTTACGTTCCTCTACGTCATCAGCCGTTCGTGCGGCTTCCAGCAATTGATCGACATCGGGATTTTGGTAGGCGCCCATATTATAAAGCCCATCCCCAATTTGGCTGCTGTGGAAGAGACGGTACGTATGATCGTCTGGATCATTTTCACTGCCCCAGCCAATCATAAGCGAATCGATAGTGTCCAGGTCGATCGCATCCCAAGTGGATGGTTTCGGGTGAACGAGAATGCCTTGGGATTTCAATTGTTCGGATACGATATTGGCAAGGGATACCCGTACCGGGTCTGAAGCGATGCTATAGAGATCGAATTCGAATTTTTGTCCATCTTTCTCATACACGCCGTCCTTGTTCAGCTCCCATCCCGCTTCTTCCATTAGCTTTTTCGTCAAGTCAGGGTTGTATGGAGTCTCGCTAACCGTATTGGATAGTGCCCATGATTTTTGCAGGGGAGAATAGGCCGGCTGTCCTTTGTCATTTAGAATGCCTTTGACGATCGCGTCCCGGTCAATGGCATAATTCATCGCTTGGCGCACGAGCGGATCTTTAAAAATCGTTTTTTTCATGTTGTACATGACCGCCCGGTAATCGGCCGTCGGAATGCCATAAATGGTGAGTTTATCTTTCTCTTGAATGGATTTCATTTGATTCGGCCCGAGCAAAGCTAAATCGATTTCGCCTGTTTTCAATTGAAGCACACGGCTATTTGCATCCAGCACCGGCTTAAAGACGATTTCATCGAGTTTTGGCTTTTTCCCGTAGTACAAGTCGTTCCTTTCCAGTGTAATGGTGTGATCC
The DNA here is from genome assembly GCF_057373025.1 of Sporosarcina sp. AD_1. NCBI lineage: Bacteria > Bacillati > Bacillota > Bacilli > Caryophanales > Caryophanaceae > Sporosarcina > Sporosarcina sp. AD_1. The sequence goes on along the minus strand of NZ_JBPVIR010000005.1, from coordinate 212,202 downwards.
GCATCCCATTGTTTCATCTTGAATGGTCCGTTTCCGACCGGCTGCTGATTGAATTCGTTTTGGTTCATATTTTCATTCTCCAGCAGATGCTTAGGCACGATGCCGACTTGCAATTTCCCTAATAAGGCCGGGAAGGGGTTCCTTAATGAAATTTTTACTTGGTGTGTGTCGAGAACAGTTACGGCTTCGATCTCATTGAATTCCCCTGCGATCGGTGTGTTGATGGCAGGGTCAGTAATGGCATCCAATGTGAATTTAACGTCTTCCGCTGTTACCGGTTTACCATCTTCCCATTTCGCATCCTCACGCAACGTAAATGTATAAGTCAGATGGTCATCCGAAATTATCCATGATGCAGCGAGATCAGGCACGATGTCATTGTCCTTTGTCGGCTGGGTCAAACCGCGAAATAAGAGCCGGTCAATTTCCTGTGCGTCGGTCAATACCGGGTTGATCTGTTTAATTTCCGCATCCGTTCCGTAAATGATGCGTTTCTTTTCTGCTGCCTCAGGGCCTGAATGGGACGTACTGCGTCCACAGGCTGCAAGCAGAAGCAGGCAGCTGATCATTAATAAAAACAGGTTACGTGCTATGCGCATATTCTGTCTCCCTTTCCGTTTCAAATTCACTAATCCTTTCAGCCGGACAAGATGTCAGAGTCGAAGATAGCAGCCGGTTGGTTTCTCTGTTTGAGGATTGAGATAATCTCCTTGGTGTTTCGGTCTCAATGATTTTCCCGTTTGCCATAATGGCGATCCGGTGGCAAAGTGCGAGAGCTGCCCGGATGTCGTGCGAGATGAACAGGATGGATGTCCCCCGCGTCTCATTAATGCGGCGGAGCAATGCGAGCATTTTGGATTGTGAACTTAAATCGAGACTCGCAAAGGGTTCATCCAATATGAGTAATTCAGGCTTCAGCAGCAACGCTCTTGCCAGTGCTACCCGCTGCCTCATCCCTCCGGATAATTCATATGGAAAAAGAGGGAGGACTGTTTCGTCCAATCCGACTTGCGCCAGAGCCGACAAAACGCTCTCTTTTTTTCCGTTCTCACCCTTAAACCAATAATCCGCCCCTTCACCGATGATTTTTTCGACGGTCCACCTCGGGTCGAACGAAGCGATTGGATCCTGATGAACCCATTGGATCCCTTTTCGGATGGGCGTGTTTCCGCTCCACCGGACTGCCCCCTGTTGTGGCTTTTCTAAATGCAATAGCAGTCGGGACAGGGTGCTTTTGCCGCTGCCGCTCTCGCCAATCAAACCGAAAATTTCATTTTTCTGGATGGTGAGGTTTACTTGGCGGACAGCTTGAATCTCCTCTTTTTTAAAACCTCTTCTGCTCAAGTAGGTCTTACTGGCATCTAGTAAACGAAGCAATGGTTCTTGAAGGGAAGTCGGCTCAAATGACTGCCGTTGCCCGGCAGCAGCTAACTGATGATAATGGACTAACAACGACATCGTATGTGGATGCGAAGGAGCGGAGAAGAGTTGCTCAACTGGGGCAGATTCCACAATGGTTCCCTCTTGCATGACGAGCACCTCGTCAGCCATTTCAGCCACTACCCCAAGGTCATGGGTGATGAGCAGAATACTGCCTCCTGTCCGTGCCCGCCATGACTTCATTAACTGCAGAATGTCGGCCTGAATAGGCGGATCCAGCGCGGTAGTCGGTTCATCCGCAATGAGCAGAAGCGGATCCAGCGCCAAGGCGAGCGCCAATTGGACACGCTGTCTCATCCCGCCTGACAATTCGTCCGGATAGGAGGAGTAAACACGATCGGGATAGGGAAGAAGCATTTCACGCAGAAGATGGAGCGCCTTCTCCTTCGCTTCCTTTCTCGACAAGCCGCTGTGTGCCCTGAAGAGTTCCATGAAGTGCTGGCCAACTGTACGCATCGGGTCGAACGAGCCAAATGTGTCTTGGAAAACAAATCCGACCTGTGTTCCGAGGAAATGCCGTTTTTCTTGTCTGTCCATTGACAACAGGTCGCTTCCTTGAAAGTGGCTGGCGCCTGATACTCGATGGAGACCTGCCGGCAGGAGATCAAGCAGCGCTTTGGCAGTCAAACTCTTCCCTGAACCGCTTTCTCCTATAATGGTGACAATATCGCCTGCCGCGATTTGGAAACTGAGATTTCGCACGAGCTGGATGTCATTAGCGTCTGAGCCCGCACAAATGGTCAGTCCCTCGACGGTTAATAGGTTTTCTTTCATGCCGATTGCCCTCCTTTCAGTTGCGGCAAGGCAAACCGGTCTTGGAAGTGGTCGCCTAGAAACGTTACAGCAAGGGCAGTTAAGGTAATGCCTAGCCCAGGAAACAACGCGACCCACCAGCCGCCGGACAGGATATACGTTTGAACGCCTGACAGCATGTTGCCCCAGGATGCTTCATGCGGCGGGATGCCGATGCCGAGAAAGCTTAACGTGGATTCCGCCAAAATGGCGTGACTTACCCCGCTAATCGCCATAACCGCGATTGTCGGCAGTGTTTGAGGAAGCACATGCCGGAGCAGTAAATGGCGGGGGGAAGCACCGAGAACTGCAGAGGCTTGAACAAATATCTCTCCTTTCAACGATAGAACCTCTGTCCGGATCAGACGCGCAACAGGCATCCAGCTCGTCGCGCCAATCAACAGGATAATGGTCAGCACATTTCTTGGAAGAAAAACTTGCAGGCCGATGATGAGAATGATAGTGGGTATACTCAGCAAAGTGTCTACTATACGCATAAGCATCCGATCGATGAGACCCCCGGCAAATCCGCTCAATGCTCCGTAAGAGACGCCAATTCCAATTGAAACTACCATAGCGAGAAATCCGACGGTCAAAGAAATTCGCCCGCCGTAAAGAACGCGTGACCATATGTCGCGTCCTAACTCATCTGTCCCGAGTAGATGATTGCGAGACGGCGGCTCCAGAACAGCGGACAAGTCCACTTCCAGGGGACCGTAGGAAGTAAGAAAAGGCGCGGCTGCCGTCAAAACGGCGAGTGCTAGCAAGTAACGAGCAGACCAGGTCGCGATGCTGTACCTCTTGATGTTCATTTTGCCATCACCTCTTTAGTTATAATTGATCTCCTGATGCGTGGATCCATCCATGCACAAACTAAGTCAATGAGAAAGCTACCGATGACTACCGTACTCATCGTCAACAAAATGGTGGCCATGATGACGGGGTAGTCGTGGCCAATCGCGGAATCAAGAGCCAATCTACCGAGCCCCGGCCAAGAAAATATGGATTCAATGACGACTGAACCTCCTAACGTCAACGTAAAGGACATGCCGACATAAGATACAAAGGGTACCGAAACATTGGGCAGCAAATGTCGGAAAACGATTGTTTTAGTAGGAAGTCCCCGCGCTTTCATAGCCCAAATAAAATCCTTATTCACTGTTAACGCGAGGTGATTGCGCAAAATACGGATGTAATAACCGATATGGGACAAGGCGAGTACGAGTGAGGGCATAAGCAAATGCGTCAGCCCATCGAAGAGCCCGTCATGGCCAATTCCTGAAGAGGGAAGGATGCCGAGATATACAGAGCAAACAAGAATCAGCATTAACGCGAACCAAAATGTCGGAATGGACATAAGGACAAAGCTGCCAATTGTAACCGCGTGATCGATTGCCGAATGTCGTCTTAACCCTGTGATAATCCCTAATACGAGTGAAATGACAACGATTATTCCAGTGGCCGACAGCATAAGAAGAATAGTCGGTCCTGCTGCTCTCCCGATGATCACTTTCACCGGCTCCCCGTTGCTATAGGAATGGCCCAAATCTCCCTGAACTGTGTTGCCAAGCCATTTGGCATATTGGAGAGGAAAGGGCTCATGGAGTCCAAGATTTTCGGTAATTCGTTGTTGATCGGCTTCGCTGAGCCGCAAAAATTGCTCGCCATACATCGCGACAGCAGGATCGCCCGGCAATAGCCGAATCAAAGCAAAACAAAGCAGACTGCCGAGCAACAGCGTGGCAATGGTTTCGGTTAACCTTGTAACAATAAAACGTCTCATGCCATTTCCCTTTCTCTCCGTAGATCCGTAACACGTTTCAACCAAAACGTGCTACCAACATACGCGCAGCAAGTGGGAAAAATGCCTCCTTGCTATAGATAAGGAGATTGGTTAGGCGGAAACGTTGGAAGATTCGTGTTCGTCAAGCTGTCGATTTGACAGACGGTCTTGAGAACAACGGGCATTCTTTAGGAACTATGGGGCTGATACCGTCCGTCTAGTGGAGGAAGGAGGAAGTGACTTCGATTGTTATGTCTGTGCTCAAATCTTTGTGGCTCGGATGTAGAGGTAATCATAAGAAAAGCGGGGAAGAGGCATCCCCGCTTAGTCGTCGATAGGGTATAGTTGAGCACAAGACTAAACCTGCCCAAATCATAGGTAAAGCTAAGTATAAAAAATGAGGGGAGGAAGTATCCCACTTGGACGTTATTACTTGTGAATCCGTTTGTGGATGGAATGGTTAATACCAAAAGACCAACGGTTCAAGAAAAATACGAGCGGTGCGACAACGGATACGAGCGGTTCCAGAAATATACGAGCGGTGCGACCGCGGATACGAGCGCTACTGGAAATATACGAGCGGTGCGACAACGGATACGAGCGGTTCCAGAAATATACGAGCGGTGCGACCGCGGATACGAGCGCTACTGGAAATTATACGAGCGGTGCGACAACGGATACGAGCGGTTCCAGAAATATACGAGCGATGCGACACCATTCAAACATAACAAAAGCGGGGAGAAAGCATCCCCGCTGTGTCCTCAATATTTCCGCAAAAAGCTAGGTTGTGTACCGAACCATTCACTGGTGATGAGCGTATGGCATGTTGAAAAGAGCCTCTCGATCACTTGGGTGGAGTTAGCCATGATCCGGATGGCCACGCCTGGAATCGGCAATTTGGAAAGACCAATTTGATATGCGTCCGTTTTTTCGTACATGGCGTCATAGAGCCTGTCTAGTAAACTGTTATCGACCTTCTCGCCGATGACGAACATCGAGCCAAGATGCGTATAGCCTTCCATGAAACCTAAACCTTGGATTTGCTGGTTGGAAGGGGTTAATTTCAAGTGATCAAAGACAACTAGTTCCTCTTCCAGGTAAATTTCATTGATCAGTTGAACTAGGTCATAGCTGAAATGCTTGCCATCTGGGCACCAGCCGGGCGTGATAATGTCAGAGTACAGAAGCGTCGATGTCCGGTCCATCCGAAAGATGTTCTTCTGTTTGTATTTGGCACCGCGGTAGGCGATTAACGGATCAGGCAAGTATTCCAAATAACTGCCATCCTTCATGATGATTTCCGTTTCCTGATAGGCATGATCTTTAGGTGTTTTATAAACTTTCGTGGAGGACTGCGTTGTCAGAGTGGCTCGCGCTTGTTTCTCGAGGCTGAAACGCATCTTATATCGGTCTCCATCCAAATAGCCGCCACCCGGGTTCAGAATGTAGTAGCAAACTTGTCCGCTTTTGCTGAGGTAGATCGGACGCATCACTTTCAAAGCACCTTGAAAGTACGCGTCCTTTGCGATCGTCCTGCCTTGCTTGTCCTCCAGATTCATCTGGAGTTCTCCTGTCATTTGCACCATATTATGCGAGTCCTTGCAACAGCGCGTTTTCCCGTACCCATCCGATCACTTTGTCTAGCCCATCATCATTTTTCAAGTTGGTGAATACGAATGGTTTATCGCCACGGAACACTTTTGTATCGGATTCCATGACGTCAAGGCTTGCGCCGACATGCGGAGCCAAATCGGTTTTATTGATAATAAATAAGTCCGATTTGATCATGCCCTGTCCGCCTTTTCGGGGAATTTTTTCGCCTTGCGCCACGTCGATGATATAGATTGAGAAATCGACAAGCTCCGGGCTGAATGTCGCCGCTAGGTTGTCGCCTCCGCTTTCGACGAAAATAAGCTGCACATCCGGGTGGCGTTCCTTCAGCTCATCGATTGCCGCAAAGTTCATGGAGGCATCTTCTCTGATGGCGGTATGCGGACAGCCGCCTGTCTCCACACCGATGATCCGATCTTCAGGGAGCACCCCGTTTTGCATGAGGAACTTCGCATCCTCTTTTGTATAAATATCATTCGTTACGACAGCCATACTAATGTTATCCGCCATGTGACGGGTCAGCTTCTCTACAAGCATGGTTTTTCCGGCTCCTACTGGACCGCCTACTCCGATTTTAATCGGTTCCATCCTATCACTTCCTTTTTTATTGTTCGTAGTTATGACATGAAAATTCGGATGCCTACGCGTTCATGCTGCATTTGTGCAAGCTCCAGACCAGGTGAGACAATACCGAAATCGTCTTGTTCAATTTGCTTTATTTTCTCTACCGCATCCATAAGCGTTCGTTGAAACTGTTGAATGACTTGCTGTCCTGCCGTTTGTCCGAGAGGAATGGCACGTACTGCGTTTTGGACGAGACTGGAAACCACCGAGTATAAATAATAGAGAATGGTGGATTCGGATGAAACGCCTAGATGGTGTCCGACGATCGTGAAGACGATGGCGGGATGCCCATTCGATCTTTTCTCCTGAATCCTTTTGGCATATGTAGACAAAAGGGGAATGTCGTAAAGGGATTCAATTAGCATCGCCATTCGTTCACCGATTCGTTTCGTCCCTTCCCGCGATTCTCTCGGAAGGTTTTGGACCGTAAGCAGACGGTCCATCTTCCAAATACGTTCATCGTTCTCTTCCTCCAAAGCATCGTACACGATCCGGCAAGCGAGGCCGTCTGAATAAACGAGCTGCTCATTTACGTAGACCGTAAGCCATTGCTGGAAAGAAGCTTGATCATAGATTTGATTCTCTTGAATATACGTTTCCATCCCGTACGAGTGGCTGAATGCACCCGTCGGGAAATTGGAATCGCATAATTGGAGCAGCGATAGAAGATTTTCAGTCATGGCTATGCCCAATATGGCGGAACGCTTTCTTCACTTTCCGCTCTTCTCTCTTATAGGGAATTGTCAGCTCCTGCAGGAGTTCTTCCACGAGATAATCATATTGGACAAGCATTTCATCTCCTTCGAATTGAGCAGGAAGGTGGCGGTTGCCCAGCTGGTGAGCGATGGTTCCCATCTCATGCATGGAGCGCGGTTGGATGACTAGCAAGTCGTCCGACATGACATCGACCATAATGATGTTATGATCGTCCATGAATAAGATGTCACCGGCAATCAAGTCGCGCGGGCTCCGCAGTCGGATGCCTAGTTCTTTTCCATGATCTGTTTTGACGCGCTGGATTCGTTTCACGAGATCGCTGCTTTCGAGATAGACCTTCTCGATGTGGCGTTTATGAAGTTCTTCGTGATCCAGTTGATCCACATTTGCTACAACTGATTCGATTATCAATTTATCTTCACCTCAAAATAGGAAATATCGTTGCCCCATCGGCACTTCTTTTGTTGGCTCTGACGTAATACGCTGGCCATTGACAAATACTTCATACGTCTGGGGATCTACTTTCAATTCAGGTGTTTCGGAATTCAATTTCATATCTTTTTTCGTTAATGTACGGATCCCTCTGACTGGCAAAATCATCTTCTGAAGACCAAGCTGCTCATGGATTTTATTATCAAAAGCCGCTTGTGACACGAAGGTGATCGAGGACTTACCTAAAGCTTTCCCGAATTGAGCGTACATCGGGCGATAAATGACGGGTTGTGGTGTCGGAATGGAAGCATTCGCATCGCCCATCAAGCTTTGAACGACAAATCCATTCTTCAATACCATTTCAGGCTTCACACCGAAAAATGCAGGTTCCCAAATGACCAGGTCCGCAATTTTGCCAACTTCGATGGACCCGACATATTCGGCTACGCCATGAGTAATGGCAGGGTTGATTGTATACTTGGCGATATAGCGTTTTACCCGGTTGTTATCGCAAAGCTCCCCGTCGCCTTCCAAATAGCCCCGATCTTTTTTCATCTTGTGGGCGGTTTGCCATGTGCGAAGCACAACCTCCCCGATACGGCCCATCGCCTGGGCATCGGAGCTCATCATACTGAAGACGCCCATATCCTGCAAAATGTCTTCCGCTGCGATCGTTTCTCTCCGAATTCGGGAATCGGCGAATGCAACGTCTTCCGGTACGGAAGGGTTTAGATGGTGACATACCATCAACATGTCCAAATGCTCGTCCAGCGTGTTCACAGTAAACGGCAAGGTTGGAGTAGTCGAAGAAGGGAGGACGTTCATGTAACTCGCCGATTCAATCAAGTCGGGGGCGTGTCCACCGCCTGCTCCTTCTGTGTGGTACATATGGATGACTCGGTTTTTCAAGGCGGCCATCGTATTTTCAACAAATCCGCTTTCATTTAGCGTGTCGGCATGCAACGCGACTTGGACATCATATTCGTCTGCGATCCGCAAGGCATGGTCGATGGCGGATGGTGTAGCACCCCAGTCTTCATGCACTTTCACACCGATGATGCCCGCCTTTACTTGTTCGGCTAGCGGATCACCCGTCGCAGCTTGCCCTTTGCCCGTTAACCCGACATTGATTGGCAATCCATCAACGGCTTCGAGCATACGGTGGATATTCCACACGCCCGGCGTACAAGTGGTCGCTCTAGAACCAGCAGCAGGACCTGTCCCGCCGCCAATTAATGTCGTCAAGCCGGAAGCCAACGCAAGGTCAACCTGCTCAGGATTAATGAAATGGACGTGGGTATCCAGTCCGCCGGCTGTGACAATTTTGCCTTCTCCTGCAATGATTTCCGTTCCAGAACCGATGACAATATCAACGCCATCCATGACGAGCGGATTACCTGCTTTCCCGATGGCCGCGATTTTTCCATCCCGGATCCCGATATCCGCTTTATAGATTCCTGTGTAATCCACAATGATGATATTCGTGATGACGACATCAGGAATTCCGTCCCCGCGAGTGACGAGGGGATGTTGCCCCATGCCGTCCCGGATGACTTTTCCGCCTCCAAAAACGACTTCTTCGCCATACTTGGCATAATCTTTCTCAATCTGGATATATAAATCAGTATCCGCCAAACGGATGGAATCGCCCGTAGTCGGTCCATACATTTGGGAATACTGATCGCGAGGCATTTTAAAACTCATTTTCCATCCCCCTTATCAAGAGATCCATCTACTTTGTTTTGAAAGCCGTATACTTTTCGCTCGCCGCCATAATCAATAAGCTCTACTTCCTTTTCATCTCCCGGTTCAAAGCGGACCGCAGCGCCAGCCGGTACATTCAGCCGTTTGCCGTATGCTTCTTGCCGTGTGAACTGTAATGCTTCATTGACTTCGTAGAAATGGTAATGAGATCCTACTTGGATGGGCCGGTCACCTACATTTTTCACCATAAGCTTGGAGGCTGTTCTATCAGCGTTGCAAAGAATTTCTTCATCCTTAAAAATGACTTCACCTGGTTTCATGGGGATCCTCCTCACATATTATTTAATCGGATAGTGTACGGTGACCAGTTTAGTGCCGTCCGGAAACGTCGCTTCCACCTGGACATCATGAATCATGTCAGGAACGCCATCCATGACCTCCTCACTGGACAGAATAGAAGCTCCATATTGCATGAGCTCTGCGACCGTTTTGCCATCTCGTGCACCTTCCATTACTTCATGCGTTATGAGCGCAACAGCTTCAGGGTGATTCAATTTCAGCCCTCTCTCCTTGCGTCTTCTGGCCACATCGGCTGCAACGACGATCAGGAGCTTATCAATTTCGCGTGGTGTTAAATACAACGTTACCCCTCCTTTTATATGTAGTTAAATGGACAATGCCTAATCTTATCCAAAACTTCACGAATTATACGGGGATTCATGGAAATAGCACCTTGTATCCAATTGTGAATAAAAGACTGTACATAATTCTTTTGAAATCGACCATTCTACTACTAGAAGCTATAGGACATGTGGTTTGATTTAGGGAGTGGGATAGATAAATGAAAGAGAATATGCGAAAGAAAAAAATGGGAACGACAAGTGAAGAAGATCGTCCATTTTCATTTTGGATCGCCATCTTACATGGGATTTCTCAAGTGATTCTGATTGAAAATTGGGTGACGGGACTGCTGTTTTTGGCAGCTATTTTAACGACTTCTATAGAGCTCGGCATTATTGCTTTTTTGTCATCGGCCATCGGGACTGTGATCGGCTATTTTGGCGGAGGAGATCGGAAAGAGGTCCAACAAGGATTGTTTGGATATAACTCTGTACTGACCGGCCTCTCCCTAACAATACTTCTCACCGGTCCGTTCAGCTGGGGAATCGCATTATTCGGTGCTTTAATCGCTGCCATATTTACAGCCGCCATGATGAATTTATTCAAAAATGTCGGTCTCCCCGTCTTAACATTTCCGTTCATCCTGCTCACTTGGATTCTCATTCTGGCTTCCTACCGGTTAAATACGTTCCGCGTCACCAAAAACGCTGTGCCGCAAGACTTATCCCATTGGCAATTGGAAGTAGCCGGTTCAATTAACTGGCTGGACGCCTTTTTCAGCGGCATTGGGCAAGTGTTTTTCCTACAAGGGGTTCTTGCCGGCGTCCTGCTATTTGCCGGTCTGTTTTGGGCAGGATGGCGAATCGGTCTTTACGCCATAGCTGGAAACGTAGTCGCTGTGGCAGGCGCCTTTTTGCTTGAAGCGGAACATACATTGATCGATCTGGGGTTGTATGGCTACAATGCCATATTGGCGGTCATCGCAGTGGGCATTGTATTTAAAGAGGGAGACCACCCGCTTGCACCAGTATCCGCCATGCTTGCAGCTTTTTTAACCGTCCCGCTCATCGCCAGTGTCGATACATGGCTCTTGCCATACGGACTCTCCGCCCTGACCATGCCATTCGTCATCAGCACCTGGCTTTTCCTCGGCGCCAGAAAAGTATTGAAACGAGTATAACGGTGTGTTGGTAATTTAATGTAAATCGCTGATTGGCGAGTATTTAGTAATTCACGGGGTATGACTAAAAGATAAAGACACTGAAGAAGGAGCGTGGATTAAATGAAAGACTTCGAAGTGAAGCCAATGTTTGAAGGCCAAATTCATGAGAGACATCAATTCAAAACAACGATTGAAGGAAACGACTACCAAGGCATCTACCATGAGGGTGAAATCGACTGGTTCCATCCACATCCCGAAAAAGAACTGACGGATGATCATGTCGATAAAGTCGAATCCCAAGTACACAAATTCATGAAGAAAAATAAGTGATTGATTAACAAAACAGGTTCCTCAGAGTCGAGTCAAGCTCTGAAGGCCTGTTTTTGATTTGGGGGCTGATGAATAAGGTAATGCTGCTCTTAGAAGTGCTCGTTATGTCGAAGAAGTGCTCGATTAATCGCAATGCTTATAGCTTATAGCCATCGGATAGGAGTGTGTCCGAAACGGCTTCAAAGACCTCCATTTTGCAAAGACCTATCCTATCTTTTTCGAACCGCTCGATTAATCCAGCTGACCACTCGTATCTGTTGTCGAACCACTCGTATCTGTTGTCGAACCACTCGTATCTGTATGTAACCGCTCGATTATGCGAGGAGACCTCTCGTATCTGTTGTCGAACCGCTCGATTAAACTAGAAGACCGCTCGTATTTTCTAGCGTAATTCAGGAGACCGCTAGTAACTACAGTCCTGATGTGTTGATTCACCGCGGTCACATAATTAATTACAAAAACCGCTCGTTTCCATTAACGAGCGGCCTGTATTAAAGCTGCAGTTTCCGATGTACGCACTACAAGTTTCGTTCTTCCCGATGCACTTCTTCGAACGTCAGCGGATCATATCCTCCATAACGGCTCTCGTCTGCGACTTGGTCAAGTAGGATTTCTTTGTCGATTTGACCGTCGATGTAGAGAAGAATGGCGCCGTCTTGTACCGCATTGTAATAGATTTTGGCCTCCTCGTCGGTGAAGCCGGCATCTTTCAGCATGCTGCGGACGTTATCTTCACCGGCCATGAATCCGAGAAAGCGGTTGAAAAAGGAAGAGGGGGTGCCATGGATATCTTGGGAGGTGCGGCTTTTTAATTCGGCGACAGCCAGGTCATCTTTCATGACGATGTACATATCATCCTCTTTCACACCTTTTCGCTGCAATTCTTTTATCTTTGAAATTAATCGTTCTTGGGTCGGAAAACTTCCAATGAATATTTTTTTCATGATGGTGCCTCCTTGAAATTCGTTGTATTGCGGAAATACCCTCCTTGCCGCAGTTGAAAACTAGTTTCCTGCTGAGAATTAAAAAACACGCACGAAGGCATCGTGCGTGCGTGTGGTTCATTGTACATAGAACGGGTGGGTGGCCCGGTTAAATTGAATTTTTCCTGTTGGGGTTTTTACCTTCTCAATCGTTAATACATAGTTTTGGTTTCGCTCGTAGTTTCCGGTAGGCGGGTAGACGAGCAGTTTTGTAGGATCTGTCGGATGCACAGATACTTTAACAGGCACTGTTTTTCCTTCGGCTGATGTGACGAACACATTGCTATTCGTTGCCGAGGCCGGGTCAATTTTCGTATTGAATGTGACTGTCCACATTTTCGCTGCGGTTACTGTTTCACCATACGGGACAACAGGCTGGACTTCTTTTTTCAATGTAATGATTTCTTGCTTGCCTGTTTTCTCGTTCCGATAGGAGAGGAGATTGCCATCATTTTGAATGGCCGTGGAATGGACCGTATTCATCCGGGTCAATCCGCTGCCGTCCAATCCCATCTTGTATAAGTAGCCGCTATCCATGTAGTTGCTTAAGTAGATGGTCGAGCCGTATATGGCAAAGTAAGGAGCGCGGACATTCCCGACACGCTGGCGTCCGGTACCATCTTTATTGATTTTATATAGTTTATTTTCATCGGCTTGATTGCTGAAATAAAAAGTATCTCCTACTGCAACGGTTTGTCCGAAATCATGGAAGTAACCGTACGTTGTGCTCGTAGCGGCAGGATACTCGTCTTCTTTCCACGTATGGTCTTTCCGCAGTTGTTCGGATGTGACGAGGAAATACGTATATTGAACATAGCCCGGCTTGTCCGGAACAGGATCGTCCCAGGTGATGTCCATCATATACCAGTTGCCGTTTAGGTTGACAGCATTCCATGAATGGAGTTCGCCGCCTGCGGAACCGACAACAAATCGATTCTCGATGCCTAGCCGATCCAATAGCAATTGCGCAGCTTTTGTATAACCTTCACAAACTGCACTTTTTTTCACAAGTGCCCCATAAGCTGTATAGGTATCAGGCGGCAGACTGTTATTCTTCAAGTTTTCATAGTCATAGGCAACATGTAATATCAAATAGTCATGAATGGCTTTGACTTTTTCCAAGTCGGAGCTTCCCGGTTTAATGATCGATTGGAGCACGCGGTCGACTTCTGCCTGCATGGACTTTTGGTTGGCACCCACTGTATCGACAGGGACGGAATATTTATATTGTATTTGTCCATCAGAGCGAATCGAGGCACCTTCATAGTATTGGATAGCCGGAGTTTCCGTCACTACCGTATGTATGAGGTCTCCTACTTGCTTATACGTCAGTTCGTTCGTCTCAAAACGGCCGGTAGTCTGTCCGGTCAAGAGAGAATTTTTTATCAGTTCATAGGACTTAGGTGCAGAAAATGAAGTTGCCTCGGATAAGTGAGGGTGATGAAAAAATAAAACTAAGGTTAGCAATATAGCAGAGAAAATGACTGGTATACGTTTCAAATTTATCGCCTCCAATAGTATTATCGGAGCGCCAAGCTGCTAGCTCAATAGGTATTTAAAGATTATTTATTGGTAATAAAACCTCAAATTAGTAGTCGGTTCCTAGTCTTGCTATCTATCCCTTCCTTTTCAAACCCTTAACTACTCCTTAAGTCCTTCTTTGTGAAAAAGCTATAAAAATATTACTGCCATCAAGGAGCAAGCTACCAGGAATGGGCAGGGAAATTACGTCAGCTGCGTCATTTGTCAAATAAAGTTTTAAGATGAGACAGCAGTCAATCGACTAAACCAGTATAGGAAAGCTTTGAAAACAGCTTAAAACGGGCGGCAAACGATGGGGAAGAAGTGGAGCGGTGAATGCCGTACCTATTATTGTAGGAACGGTTACATCTTTCAGCAGGACATTATCTTAAGAGATAAGTGGGTGTGCGTTTGTCGAAAAGAGCTGGAAGATTCTTTGGATGGGAAGGGGGGCGATGCTTGATCCGCTGCCGATATCTTTTTTTAGGTTATGCAACAGGCGATTAATTCCAAGGCTAGTAATGAAATGTAATCCTCTTATGTCGCACCACTTAATTTTTTACCCCCGTATAACTTGCAGCCAGCCGTCTGTGATCAATTCTCTCCGATTCGAATGGACCGTTCAGATTCATTAAGGAAGGTAGCGATCTGAAAAATAAAAAATACCCCCATTTCCAAAAGGAATGGGGGCACCCTTATTTCAAGGCATTCAATCGTTGAGCAACACGGTACAAGACGTCGACTCCGGCAAACATCGATTCTTCATCAATATCAAACTTTTCATTATGGTGACCGGCCGCAAGTTCTGTGCCAAAAATGCAATATGTCGCTAGGCCGCCGCGTTCTTTTACGCGCTGCATGAAGTATGTTGCATCCTCTGAACCAGCGGAAGCATTATCTTCCAAGATGACCTGTTCCACAAATGGGGAAGGGGCTGCACACTCAGCAATTATATCTGCCAGTTCCAGTGAGCACTTACAGCTGATGGCCTCACCGACGATATCCAGGTCGCACGAGACACCGTACATGGCGGCAGCCCCTTTGATAATGGCTTCCGCCTGTTCACGGACATAAAGATTCACTTCAGATGTTTCTCCGCGTGTTTCAATTTTCATCTTCGCCCGGTCAGCCACGATGTTGCGCCCGCTTCCGGCATGCAGCTCGCCGACATTGACGCGTGACGCTCCGCCGGAATGCCGGGAAATGGCATGCAAGTTTAAGGCGGCGTTTGCAGCTGCCAGGAGGGCGTTTTGACCTTCTTCCGGCATGGCACCGGCATGGGCTGCCGTTCCCCGGAAGGTGACGTTCATCTTCGTGGTCGCCATGAATCCGTTTGAAGCTGCCACAACATGCCGGCGGGGGACGCCTGTACCGACGTGGGAGGCGATGAAATAATCCGTACCATCAACCACGCCAGCTGCTGTCATCGACTTCGCGCCGCGTGTACCTTCTTCAGCGGGCTGAAAGATAATCTGGATTTTGCCGATAAAGGATTCGGCCGTTTCCGCAATCAGGACGGCGAGTCCAAGGCCGATCGAAGTGTGGGCGTCATGGCCACAAGCGTGCATGGAGCCATGGACTGTGGATCTGAAACCATGCTGCTGTGGAACATGGCCTGCATCATCACTTTCCACAATGGGAAGGGCATCCATATCGACTCGGAATGTTGTAACGGGACCTGGTTTTCCGGTGTCCCATTCTGCTACGATGCCCGTATAGCCTTCCTGAAAACGGTCAAGATACTCCAAATTTGCGCCATGTAGGCGAGCCCATTCCAACTGCTTTTCAATAGCCTGTTCATCTGGCCTTCCCATCATTTGATCAGGATCCATCACATCAAGCCCGGTTTTCAGCGTATAGCCGAGGCGATCCAGTTCTCCGGCGACGATGGAAGCCGTCCGAATCTCCAGGAAGCCTTGCTCAGGATAGCGGTGAAAATCCCGCCGCCATGCCACGAGCTGTTCTTTTAATTCTGTATCCACGCACGATTCACCTCATCCTTTATTAATTCAAAAACGGTGTTACACCTGGCCCAAATGGGATGCCTGCATAGAAGAAAATCAGTATCAAAATGATCCACACGACAAGGAAGCTAATCGAGTAAGGAATCATTAAGGAAATCAATGTTCCGATACCGGCTTTCTTATCATACTTCTGCATGAACGACAGAACTACAGGCATGTACGGCATGAGCGGTGTAATGATATTCGTGGAAGAATCGGCAATCCGGTATGCAACCTGCGTAAAGGCCGGATGGTAATTCAGCTGCATGAACATCGGAACGAAAATTGGTGCTTCAAGTGCCCATTTTGCAGAACCAGACGTGATGAGGAAATTCATCAGCGCTGTGAAAATGATGTACCCGATGATCAATCCCATTCCTGTAAAGTTAATTTCCGTCAAGAATTCAGCACCGTTAACTGCGATCCATGTGCCAATATTAGACCAATTGAAGTAAGCAATAAACTGAGAAATCGCAAAGATGAGCACGATATAGCCAGCCATGTCCTTCATGGCTTCTGCCATATAACCTGCAACGTCTTTCCCGCTTTTAATTTTTCCGACAGTGACACCATACGTAATCCCGACAGATAAAAACAAGAATAAAATAATCGGTACAATTCCTGAAATGAATGGTGATGGAACCAATTTGCCATCTTCACCGCGCAGCGGGCTGTCCGGCCAAGCAATGGCTACAACGAGTACGGTAATATAGAGAAGACCGGCAATGACAGCATTTCTGAACCCTTTGCCTGCTTTCGGATCTTCCTCTTCGACATCCATCTCCACACTATCGCCTTTATATTTTCCAAGCCGCGGTTCGATAAAACGGGATGTAATGAAACCAGCAAGAAATGTTAAGACAAAAACGGAAACAATGTTAAAAAACCAGTTATCTGTTGGGTGGACAGTAATAGAGTCATCCACAATTCTTGCCGCTTCCGTCGAGATGCCTGAAAGCAGCGTATCGGTACCGACAATGAACAAGTTCGCAGTGAATCCGGCTCCTGAAGAAGCATAGCCTACTGCAAGGCCCGCAAGCGGATGCCGTCCGACACGGTAGAACACCATGGCAGCCAATGGCGGAATTAATAACATCGCAGCATCGGAAGCCAAGTTCCCCATAATCCCAACGAACGCAACAGAATACGTTAGCATCGCAGGAGGGGATTTCATAATTGTTTTCTTAATTGCATAATCAAGCATTCCCACTTTTTCTGTTAACCCAATACCAAGCATCATTGCTAGAACGATGCCGAGGGGAGCAAAACCGGTGAAGTTCGTCACCATGGAAGTAAGGATGTATTGCAGCCCCTCGCCAGAAGCTAAGTTCTTGATGGCGAGTGTCTCTCCGGTTCCCGGATGAATGACAGATGCGTTGAACAAACTGAAAATCCAAGAAGCGATAATTACAGATACTGCCAAAATGCTGAACAAGATGAATGGATCCGGGAGCTTATTCCCTACTTTTTCAATGCCATTCAGAATTTTACTGAAAAATCCTTGTTTTTTCGTAGTTTCCATTTACTTCCCCTCGATTCAATAGTGATAGTTTACCTTCAGGCCTTCTGAAGTGGAGATGGCCGCACGTCCTTTGGAATCGGACATGTGTATGGGTGTTTCTGTGAGAAAGCTTTGAACTCGTCCTTAACAGCATCCAATTGCCCCGGATCTGCAAGCAATTTGATGCCGGTCAATGCCATCGAGCCAGCTGCACGGAACATTCCTTTATGGGCGTTGGATGACAGGCCTTGACTCGTCATCTGCCACGTATGGAGCGGTGTGCCGAGCGCAGATGTTGACGTGGAAAGTTGAGCTGTCGGAACAACCCAGCTGACATCCGACACGTCCGTCGAGCCCGCTAAAATACCGTCCGATTCGACGTAAGGGGAAATGACATCCGAAATATATTTCCCTTCAAACTCGCTGCCGTCGCCTTCATAGCCAAATCCTCTCATGCCATTCAGGAAGTCTTTCTGTTCCCCTTCCGTCATGGAATCAAAAATTTGCTTTGCAAACGCGGTTTCCTCATCTGTCGGCGGTTCGACTCCAATTTCGACGAGACTGTTATACAAAAGCCGTTCCAACGCACGATTCGGTATGTAATTGGAACACGCTTTGTCAAATTCGATCGTCAATTCCGTTTCCGTCATTAATGCAGCGCCTTCTGCAATTTTACAGACTCGCTTATAAATCGCATCGACCTGATCCACTTTCGGTGCACGGACTAAATAAAGCACTTCGGCGTCTGCCTGCACGACATTCGGAGAGATGCCTCCTGTATTTGTGATGGCATAGTGTATTCGCGCCTCTGGAATGATATGTTCCCGTAAATATTGCACCCCGACATTCATGAGTTCCACAGCATCTAATGCGCTCCGTCCTAAGTGAGGGGAGTTTGCGGCATGGGAGGTAATCCCTTTGAATCGGAAGAAGACCTGATAGTTCGCTAGGGAACTTAAACTCATGATGCTGTTAGTCGGTGACGGATGCCATGTTAAAGCCGCATCGACTCCTTGAAAAGCACCGTCGCGCACCATGAATGTCTTGCCGGACCCGCCTTCTTCTCCAGGACATCCGAAAAATTTCACGGTACCCGGCAAGTTATTGGCTTCTAAATAAGCCTTCGCTGCGCAGGCAGCTGCAAACGCTCCTGTACCGAGCAAGTTATGCCCGCAGCCGTGGCCGACATTCGGTCCGTCAATAGGCTTGGGAGAGGCAAGATTCGGTTCCTGACTTAATCCGGACAACGCATCAAATTCTCCTAGAAATGCAATGACCGGTTCACCAGCTCCATATGTAGCTACGAAAGCGGTTTCAATTCCGGCGATATTGCGCTCCACTGTAAAGCCATGCTGTTCACATTGCTCAGCGAGATAGCGGGCAGACTCATATTCCTCGAATCGTGTCTCAGGATGTCGAAAAATAAATTCACTTACCGATGAGAAATAGGATTCATTTTCTTCTAAAAATTGCTTTGTGAACGTAGTCAAATCAGTCACGAAACCATTCCTTTCCATTTTATATTACTCATAGTAGATTATGAGAATAGTTTCATTCCATCGTAAAGTGAGAATATACAAACGTCAAGGTAAATATGTCATATTTGTGAATGTAGAAAATAAAAAGAATTTGTCGAAGGGAAGTGAGAATTGCGAGGTGGAGTCAGTATTGAGCGGGGATGATCTAGTTAATTAGAAGTACTAGCGTTTGTATGAGTAGATCATTGTACATTCTCAATAACAGGAAAAGGAGATAATTTTACAAGAGATGAATCCTGAAAAAGAAGTATCCAAGGGAAAATTGTCGAAGGTTGTTTCCTATCGAGCTGCTGGAAATCAAAAAAAAGACTGCAGACAAACCTGAATACGTCAGGTTTGGTCTGCAGTCTCTATCTCAGTACGAAAGGACTCCCACTTACATTATTAATCTAACAGGTCATCGTTCTTCCGCTTGCCATAATAATTGCCCGTGATGTCCACATCGCCTTGTTGTTCAAGATGCGCTTCTTCCCGTTTAACGGTATCGCTGACGGTTTCCACGTCATCCACTTGACGCTTGCCGACGACAATCTCTTCTGTGACTATCGGTTTTTTCGTCACTTCCAGCCGTTCTTCCGTGACAGGAATACGGATCGAATCCTCCTCTTGAGACATAGTGAAATCAGTATCCGTAACGTCTCCATTCATCACTGGACGGCGCTCCACGTACACTTCTTCCCGCATAACAGGGACATCAACGGACTGTTTTTCACTCACAACGTCTTTTCCCAGGGACACTTCGCCAGCTTCCTCAGGATACTTGTCAACCTGAAGCCGTTCTTCCCGCAACTTCATCCGCTCTTCATCACGGCCGTATCCAGTTGGATAATTAGTGTCCGTGTCTAAAGGAGTCCGGTCCAAAACGGCTTCTCCGCCGACACGGCCATATTGGCCATCGTTGACGTACTGCTCGCTAAGAGGCAGGCTATCTTGATACTCGTTGCGTAGCTCCATATTTTGATAGGCATTGACAGCATTGGCACCTAAGTTTTGATCGCTGCCAAGATCCGTCATCCCGAACGAAGCTTCATTTTCCTCATAGTAAATCGATGCCTCGCCCTGATCCACGTAGAGAAGCAAGCCGCCGTTCTCAATATCTTGATAGTATCGTTCTGCTTCAGCGTCGCTCAGACCGAGATGGTGAAGCATGCCGTTGACATGATCCTTGCCCGTAATGAAATCCATAAACTTATCAAGCCACGACTCATTACCTGTCGTCTGAATATCTGCCGATGTGCGAGACCGCAACATTGAAAGATCCGTATCGTTCTTAGCTACCACATAAATATTATCATCTGCAATCCCTTGCGCCTTCAACTCTTCCACTTTGTCAAGTAATGCTGACTCGCTATGATACACTCCAATAAAACGTTTATCATCCATTATCAGATTCCTCCTTCAAGTTGTGTTGTGCTTCGAAGTACTACTCCGTACATACCCGCTGCAGAATGCGAGAAACGCAAACCACCTGAAAATGGGAAAATGTAATACGCTTGTAATAGGCGAAAGAATTAAAAAAGAAGCTCCCGAATGGGGAGCTCCTTGGGGGAGTTATTGTAATTGTGTTGGTGCAGAGTAGCTTGTTGTTTTCATGATCTTTGGTAATTGGTCTTCGATTGCAAAAGCGGTATTATTTGAAATAGATAATGATAAGACTACGATCAACCCTAAAATCATAATCAACTTTTTCATTATAAGTCCTCCCAATTGTCAATTTTTCTATTAATATAACCGTATCGATTTGCTTCTCTGAAATAAATCGATGCTAGTTTATATTTTCTATTAGTATAGAGCCATTCTGCAAGTGCTATGCAATACTTTTGTATATTTTTATAATCTTCAATACTCATAAAGTATTCGATAGTTTCTTTAGCGAGATTTATGTCTAATCCTTCTTTCCTGTTCAAAGAACGGTGGAAGGATAAATGGTAATAGTAAGGCTTGAGCTTTTCATCGTTGAGACTGGTGTAAAGTTCCAAACCTTCTCTTGTCCATTTTTCAATAAGGTCTTTATTAGAATTCTTATAGAATTCCACAACTAGACAATAAATTGTAATTAGCGGATTTGCAATACCTACTTTATATTGTAAGCTTTTTTCATAGAATTGAATAGCATCTTTACTGTTGCCCATAACTGAATTCAACGAACCTAAATTGTGATAAATCAAACTTTTTTCATTATCAAAGTTAAATTCCTCACAAATCTGACTTGCTTTATGATAAGAATCAAGTGCTTCTTCAAACTGATCAGTTTTTTTATAGGTGATTCCTAGTAAAATGTAACAATCTAAAACTCTTCTCATATACAGATTTTCTCTAAAATATTCTAATGCTTTCTTTACATATTCAAATGAATAAAAAATACGTATATCAGCGGTGTATGCGACACCAATCATGTAATAGAATTCATTTTTTTCCCACTCATCTAAAACTAGGCTCTCCATAATTTTAGCTGCTTCCTGGAAAAAACTTATTGCTTTTCTTAAGTTACCAATAGAGTAATAATATAAAGCCTTGATCAAAGTAAACAGATGTTGTTGATATGCATTAAACTGTTGGAAGAATATTTCTGAAGCTTCAATCTCTCTTCTACAACCTTCCATGTCCTCCCCCAATATCAACCGAAACCGCAAAACAATAAGCAAATAAGTATAATAAATCGATTGATCTTCAAAAATCGGGTTTTCCTGAAGGAGCATGACTAGCTGCTGGCGTGTGTAGTCTTTGTCCCGCTTGGTGATGACATTCCGGTAGCTGTCTTTGAGCATTTTTAAAAATTCCTGCTCGGTTTTATCTTGGGCGGGTTGTGTGAATTTACCTGGGTCCATGCCTAGGCGATCCATGAGCAATTCGACTACTTCTTCGCTAGGGTCAATCAGGTTCCGTTCGATTTTTGATAAGTAGGAAGGCGTACAGATCCCTTTGGCCAGAACGACTTGTTTCATTTCTTGCCGGACGCGCTCGGCCCGAATCACATGTCCTATCCTCATCCCTGATCCCTCTCTTTATCTATCATAGTATATAAGTATCTATTATCATATCATGAAATGTTGGGAAATTTATTTTAAAAAGGCCTAAAAATCGACGGTTTCTGAAAAAAATGTCCCAATTTGTTCATCTCCAACTAGGGGACCATTCATGATATTCTTTTTACAAGGCATAATAGACACAATTTTCGGGGACACTGAGAGAGAAGAAAGTACTATATATAATCAAACGGAAAAGGAGCGTGATTGGATGGCACTAGAGCGGAGCGGTACAGAGTTTTATGTTGAGTACAGGGACATGGAAATCGTTAAAATGAGAATCGAACTGAAAAAGTTTGTGAGGAAGATGAAAGCCGAGGGATATTTGTCGTCCGTCAATACCGATGATCTTCCTTCCGGCATTTATCGAGAAATTCAACGGCTCAATCAATAATTCAGAAAGACGGAACGGTATGAATATCGTTTCGTCTTTTTTTATCTATGCTTTTTCTTTTCTGCCTAGTACTATAAAAGTAATTGAGTAGAAAGGAGCAGGCTATATGTCTAGGAATCTTTTTGCATTGTTATTATCCATCTTTTGTCTATCACTCATTACTCATCCTGCCTCAGCAAAACCGCTCCAGCTGAGTCCTTGCAGTACAGGATCTGATTTACAAAACAAGGACGCGGTGAAAGTTGAGAAGCGATATGCGATCAGCGTTCCGGTTGCGAACGTCTGGCGCCACCCTTCCAATCCCCGATCCGTCGATGCAACCACAGTTGTTCCAATGCCCCAGATGGAAAAGTGGACCAAGAGCTTGACGGTTGCTGAGAAGAACGGACTGATCGACCGGCTGGATACCCAGGCATTGTATGGCGATGAAGTTTCTGTATTAAAAACAAAAGGGGATTGGCTTTATATTGCCATAAAGGATCAAAAGAAGCCAGGGAAACCATCAGGCTACGAAGGGTGGGTTTCTAAAAGTCACGTGACGTCTGTTGACTCGTATGATTCCAACTGTTCGATCGCTATTGTGGATGCGAAGCTTGCGACCCTGTATGAACAGCCGAAGCTGTCACCGAAATATGCGTTTTTGGAAGTCAGTTACACGACAATTTTTCCGGTTGTAGAGGAAAAGGGAGATTGGGTTATTGTCGGGACGCCAGGGGATGGATTGAAGTATATCCGGAAAACGGATGTGAAGATCTATGATAATTATGACACTGTGCCACAACCAACCGGGCAGGATATCATAAATGCGGCAAAACGCTATATCGGGCTGCCTTATTTATGGGCGGGTGTTTCTGCATACGGGTTTGACTGTTCCGGGCTAACCTATTCCATTTACAAAAATCATGGCATTTTAATTCCCCGCGACTCTTCGGATCAAGCGAAGGAAGGTACGGCCGTCAAACGAGCCGATCTAAAGCCGGGGGATCTGCTATTTTTTGCACGTGACAAAGGGAAAGGGTCTGTCTATCACGTTGGCATGTATGTCGGTGGCGGCAAAATGATCCATGCTCCGAATTCATCCAAAAAAGTGGAGATTGTCTCTATGAATACAGGCACTTATAAAACAAACTACGCGGGAGCAAGAAGATATTTGAAATAAGAAATCCTGTTCCAACCTGTTCTACTTCGCAAGTTTTCAACTTATCCTATACCAATAGGAGGGATGACTTGGAGATCGATGGGGTATTTGCTGGCGGGGGATTGAAAGGATTTGCCCTTGTTGGTGCGTATCAGGTACTGGAAGAGAAAGGGTATCGCTTCAAACGTCTGGCAGGCACGAGTGCAGGTGCGATTATTGCATCCTTCATTGCAGCTGGTTATACAGGAAGAGAAATCGAGACCATGCTGCATGAAGAGGATTTGCAGACGCTGCTGGATCCGCGCAAAGCGATTTTGCCGATTCCTTTCATGAAATGGATAAATTTATATTGGCGCATGGGATTGTATCAAGGGAAGGAACTGGAGAATTGGTTTTTTGACAAATTGTCCTTGAAAGGAATCTATACATTTTCTGATATACCCCCAGGATCGCTGAAATTGGTCGCTTCAGACTTGACGAACGGCAAAATGATCGTCTTGCCGGATGACCTCGTTCATTACGGCATCGAGCCTGAAACATTTTCGGTCGCCAAAGCTCTTCGAATGAGCTGCGGCATCCCGTTTTTCTTTGAACCAGTGAGGTTGAAGGTGCCGACAGGGGATACGATTGTCGTGGATGGCGGCGTGTTAAGCAATTTCCCCCTCTGGCTATTTGATGACAAAGAAGGGAACCGGGAACGGCCGGTTGTTGGAATGAAACTGAGCCACCGGAAAGATGAACTGTCCCGTAACCGGATCGATAATGCGCTGAATCTGTTCGAAGCACTGTTTTCCACGATGAAAAATGCTCACGACGATCAATATATTTCGAGAAAGCATGAGAAGGACATTATTTTTATTCCAGTAGATCACTATAGTGCCACCCAATTTGATCTGGATGATGAACAAAAGGATGAATTGATCAAGATTGGCCGCTTGCGCACGACCGTCTTTTTGCATCATTGGCGATATGCGCGTCCGGATTATAGTGGATTTCAGCTCGTGCAGGGAGGATATGCTGCTATTGTGCGATGAATAAGAAAACGTCGATGCATATGCGCATCGACGTTTTTTTTATAGTCTTTTAAAGCTGTGAAACTTAGATTTCCAGTAACGGTCGCTTAAGCTGGTCACTTGTGACTTCTTGCCGCCAGCATGGATGAATTTGTTGTTTCCGAGATAGATACCTACATGGGAAATGCCTTTTCGATATGTATTTTGGAAAAATACGAGATCGCCTGGCTTTGGATTCGATACCTTTGTGGAAGCAGCGAATTGGCCAAGTGTGTCTCGAGGGACCAATTTTCCGGATTTTTTGAAGGCGTATTGGACAAAGCCACTGCAGTCGAAGCCGTTGACGGTTGTGCCGCCAAAACGGTATGGAATGCCGCGAAGTGACATCGCCTGGTCTATAACTCGATCGGAAAAAGCGACATTGGAGGAAGAAGCTTTAGAAGCCACGGCTCCTTTTGTCAGCAATGTGCTAAGAGCCCAGCCATTTTTGCCGTTGACACTTACTTTGTACCAAACTTCCTTGCCAACCTTCTTTTCACCGATGACTTTCACAGAAGTGCCTTGTTTGGCGAGTGTTACAATTTTATAATTTGTGCCTGCTCCTGAACGGATATTGACATTATGTTTCGTTTTGTAGGTGCCGGTCTTTGCTGCGGATGCGCTAGTTGATTGTTTAGAAGTAATAAGTACTTGATTCGGTTTGATTTGATCCGATTTCAAGTTATTCCATTTTTTAAGATTTGCTACAGATACATTGGTCGATTGTGAGATAGTCCATAAGGATTCTCCTTGCTTCACTTTATGTGTGCTTGCTTCAGCGTCATTTGCCGCTAGGCCAAATGCCAATGAACCTGCTAAAAGTACAGACAAAGCAACTTTCTTCATGTAATTCCCCTATCTACCACTGCTCGATATGGATTTTCGCTTTTTTTATTTACGTGAGCTGATTACGTTCTCCATCTTACTATCAAGAGTTTACAGGATAGCGGCATAAACATTACAAATACATTACAATTCACTACGAATATTTTATGTAAATGCTATCACGCTCTATTTAGACTTGTGGATATATTTAGATTAGATGAACATATTTAGAATTTGTATCCTTTCTTTTTTCACAACATAGGATAGAGGGAAGAAACAAATTGGAGGGAATCGAATGTTACCTAATCTAGATATTCAAGCATTACTTCAACAGCATCAGTTGAAAGTGAACAGGCGCAAGAAAACAAGCGGCGAGTTGCGGGCAGAAGCGTTGAAAAGAGAAAACGAACGGCTGACTGGACAATAAGATCCGGCGGCTGTTTTTTTTTATTTTCAAGGAACTTTTCACCCTTGTGCACTTGTTCTATCAAGCTTATTAAGAGAAAAGGAAGCAATTTTTCATTTATCGCTCAGCTTGTTGAAAAATATTTTCGGAAGTATTTTAATAAATTGAAAGGGAATTTCAATCTAAAGTCGAATCTCTAAACATAGTAACAATTTAACGGATAGGGAGGATGAACAGGTTGAGAAAATGGAAACAGGTTGTTTTTACATGTCTGATTGTAAGCGCTTTCTTGCTCTATGGGTATGCCACCACATCGTTTGCTCAGGAGACGGAGCCGATGATCCGAATCGGAGTCGTTCCGGAAGCTCAGTCCATCAAACTGAAGGCGGATGGTCCGTTTAATGTGCTGGATAAAGGGACGGGGGAAATCCTCTTTAGCGGAAACAGTGAGGAAGTGACTGTTACGTTAGGTTCTGCAGCTCAAGTTCAGAGCCACTACCGCCTGCAAGTTGCTTTCACGACAAGCCAGGCCTACTTGGACGATTGGCTCGCGCGGGCTCATGCTGAGGGTTATCCGACTTATTTAGAGGATTATAATGGCGGATACCGATTGTACTTAGGAGAATTTCCGACAGATGCCTCGTTCAGTGTAAGAACTGCTTTTAAGGATGAAGTTGTGGCAAAGGGGCTGGCTGCCTCGGATGCTTTTTGGAAGATCGTGACGACAGCTGATGGGGAACGACAGCTAACCGCAAAGATGGGTGCGGAGGAAAAAAACACAAGCCATCCCGTTCAATTACAAGCCGATTCCGGCATTGTTTTGATTAACGGCATCCCTTATCGAGGAATTGCGGAAGTTGGATTCAATAGCGGGGGCACGCTGGCAGGCATTAATGAAGTGAATATCGAACACTATTTGTATGGAGTGGTACCGAGAGAATTGCCGCCGGTTCCATACAATGAAGTCGAAGCGCAAAAGGCACAGGCGGTTGCTGCCCGTACGTACGCCTTATCTAATATGGGGAAACGGAGTGCGGACGGCTATGACTTGTTGCCGACAACATCTGACCAAGTGTACGGGGGATATAGTGCTGAACATCCGATCTCGACTGAAGCTGTCGATGGCACAAAAGGAATTGTGGCGACGTATGAAGGCAAGCTGATTACGGCAGTATTCCATTCCACAAGCGGTGGCTTTACGGCAAATAATGAGGATGTCTGGAATTCCGAAGCGACATCTTATCTGCGCGCGACACATGTAGCGCAAAAAGGAAACTCTCTAAAGTATGTTCCTGCCTTAGATGTGTACAAGAAAACGGGCAACTCTGAGTCACTCAGAAAAGCGAAAAAAGGAGACTTTGAAGCGGATTGGTCCAAATATTATCGTTGGAACTTCGAGTGGACAGCTGAGGAAATCAGCAGCGTGCTAAGCAGTTATTTCAGCACAGATGTCGGCGAGGTGCAGGAGATTAATGTGACAGAGCGGTCCAGTTCCGGCCGTGCAGCCGTAATCGAATTTGTAACCGAGAATGGAACATTTTACGAGTACAAGGACCGCATCCGCTGGGCATTGCAATATATTGATGCAAAAGGCAAGCCTGCTGTATTATTGAGCACTTTATTCATCGTTGAACCGGTCCTTGATCCGGCTACAAATGAAGTGTCCGGCTTTAAAGTGGAAGGAGGCGGCTGGGGTCATGGCGTGGGCATGTCCCAAGTTGGTGCAGTTGGAATGGCTGAAGCCGGCTATGATTTCACAGTCATTCTAAAGCATTTCTATCAAGGGATTGAATTGGAAACTAGATATTGAATTAAAAGGCGGTAACGAATATGTATGTGATAGGAATTGATGGAGGCGGCACGCAAACGACCGGCATCGTTTCGGACGAATCTGGCCGTGTGCATATGTACGCCAAGACCGGCAGAAGCAATCCAAATACGATGAATCGGAAGGAGTTTGCAGCAGTCATGACCGACTTGCTGCTAACCCTCTCCTCCCAAAATTCGAGCGTATTTGAACAAGTGAGCTGCTGTTTCGCAGGGCTGGCGGGCGTCGGGGAAAGCGGCAAAGATGAAGAGGTGGCCCGCCTGCTACGAGGTTTGCTTCCGGACGGCGCATCCATCGTAGTCCGGAATGACGCTTTTAATGCGCTCTACTCGGGAACGCTTGGGAAAGTGGGGATTGTCCAGATTGCCGGTACAGGAGCCATTACGTTTGGCATTAATGATCGCGGCGAGACAGCGCGTTCTGGAGGTTGGGGCTATCTATTTGACGACGAAGGCAGTGGTTTTCATTTAGGGAATGAAGCGTTGCGCAATATTTTCAAAGCACATGACGGAAGAGGTCCGTCCACATCGCTCAGCGATCGAGTGCTCCGTCATTTTTCGGTTGTATCCGTTCCTGATGTAATTAGTGTCATTTATGGCGAGGAGCATCCCCGCTCCGTCATTGCGCCGCTGTCCCGTTATGTTGTGGAGGAGGCGATGGTGGGGGATAACATCGCAAAGGAAATCATTGAGGCGGCGTGCGAAAAGATGATAGAGAGCATAGCGGCTTGCAGGAGGCAATTATTTGATGAAGAGCATGCAACGACTATTATACTGTCGGGCGGTGTTTTTACAGGTTCTGAACTATGCAGAAACATAATGATCGAATTAGCTGGCCAGCGTTTGCCTTCTGTGACCTTGCATTCTACACAAGTCCCGCCAGCAGGAGGTGCGGTACTTGCAGGGCTGTCTGAGATGCAAATAAAACCGGAAAACGGATTTGTGTCGAAGATAACAAACGAGCTGAACAGAGAAGGGAGGCCGTGAAGATGTTGTATATCGACGAAGTCAAACCTGAAAAGATCATTTCGTTATGGAATCGAGCAATTGGAGAACGCTTTCCGATGACAAATGAATTGTGGGAGCAAAATACGATCGATGACAGGAGCGTTTTGCGAGAAGCATCTTTGGCCGTCTTTGATGGGCAGGAATTGCTCGGATTCATTATCGCCAAACGGCCAGTGGAACATAACGAAATGGCAATGCAAAAGATGGGCTGGATCCAATGTTTGCTTGTAGACGAGAATGCCAGACAAAGGGGAATCGGCAAGCGACTCTTAGAGTGCGCAGAAGAAGAATTTCGCAAACAAGGGATAACAGATATCCGGCTAGGTCGGGATATGCGTCATTACTTCCCAGGGGTTCCGGCTGAGGATACAGATACTATAGATTGGTTTAAGAAGTTGGGATACGTGTGTGAAACAGTAGAAACGGATTTGATTTCACACGTGAAAGGCTGGAAGCCGTACGAACTTCAAAATGAGCAGCAGCACTTCCGATTGCTAACGGAAAAAGACTTGACGCAGCTGCTAATATTTTTGGAGCGTTCGTTCCCGGGACGGTGGCACGAAGAGACGAAGAACTATGTGCTGCTGAACGGAACGGGCCGTGAGTTCATCGGTCTGTTCGTAAACGATCAGTTGCAGGGCTTTTGTCGAATGAATGACTGGGCTTCCCCACAAATCGGTCCGAATACATATTGGCGAAAACTGATTCAAGGAGAATTAGGGGGCATAGGCCCGTTAGGCATTGACCGCTCTTTACGGGGGCAAGGATTTGGCCTTGATATTGTGAAAGCGGGGGCCAACGAGCTGATGAAACGGGGCGTTGATTCAATTGTCATCGATTGGACGCAGCTTGTCGCATTCTATGAAAAATTGGGATTCACGCCGTGGAAGCAATATCAAACGATGTCCAAACAACTGGAATCAGGAGGTGTCTGTTCTGGAAAAAGTGTTGTATTTCCTGCAGAGAGAGATTGATGCCGGCGTGACGCCGGGTGCAGTCATCAGAGTCCGGCATCAAGGCAAAATACTACTCGATCAAGCGCTCGGTTATAACAGTGTGGAGCAAGGAAAGACAAGGATGTCGAGCCGGCATGTCTTTGATATGGCCTCGCTGACGAAGGTCATGGTCACATTGCCCGCCATGCTGCAATTGTTCGCATCAGGTGAACTGTATTTACATGATAAAGTATCCACCTTCCTTCCTGCTTTCGGAGTTAACGGAAAAGACCAGGTCACGGTAAAGCAGTTGCTGACTCATTCTTCCGGTTTGCCTGCCCACAAGCATTATTTTGAAGAAAAGATGACGAAGGATGAAGTCCTGGCTTCCATCTATCAAGAGAAATTAGCGTATAAGCCCGATACGGCAGTCGTCTATAGTGACCTTGGCTTCATTGTTCTGATGGAGCTGATCGAGCAGCTGTCCGGCCAGCGGATTGATGACTATGCTAAAACGCATATTTTCCGGCCGCTTGCCATGAATGATACCGGTTATTTACCTCAATATGAACGCGGGCGCTATGCACCGACTGAGTTCATGGACCACTTGAACGATCATAAGTATGGCATAGTCCATGATGACAATACGGAATTCATGGGGGGCATCAGCGGACACGCGGGACTGTTCTCAACGATGAACGATTTGGCCGTGTTTACCCAGATGCTTGAAGCAGGCGGTGAATATGGCGGGCGCCGAATTATCGACAGGGGTTGGCTGGAACTGTCCCGCCGAAACTATACACCATTCTCTGAAGAGAGCAGAGGGATCGGTTGGCAATTGAAAGGGGACGGTGCGAGCCCGGCAGGCGATTTGCTGTCATCCGAAACGTATGGGCATACCGGTTTTACAGGAACAAGCTTTTATATTGATCCTAAAAGGGAACTGACGGTAATGCTCCTGACGAACCGTGTTTATTTCGGCAGGCATCCTCATATGATCCGGCTCCGTCCGCGATTACATAACTTGATAGCCGCCCAATTACAAGAGGAGGGGGAATCTGCATGCGAATGATGATTGTCGGAGCCCATTGTGGAGATGGAGAACTGCAGGCAGGAGCGATTGCTCATAAATACGCCAAAGCAGGCTGGAATGTTACGTTTCTGCATTTGACGGCAGGAGAAAAAGGAGCGCCGGCCCACATGGATGTGAATGTCTACCGTGACCAGAAAATAAGAGAAGCGGAACAGGCGGCTGCCATTCTAGGAGGCAGCAGCATTACACTTTCCCATCGTGATGCGGAACTTACCTTCAATGAAGAGATTTGTAAGGAAGTGGCGGCCATCTTTCGGCGGGAGAAGCCTGAGTTTGTCATTACCCATTGGGAGAACAGCATGCATCCCGACCATGCGCTTTGCCAGCGGATCGTACAAGATGCGTGGTTAAAGGCCGCCCTTCCTGGGTTTGAGCTGGACGGACTGCCGCCTCATGGATTAAAGCGGGTGTTTCACAGTGAGAACTGGGAAGACATGGAGGGATATGAACCGGACATTTACGTAGACGTGAGCGAATCTTTCGAAGCTTATTTAGAAGCGATTTCCTGCTATGATTTTGTGATGAATTCTTCGAGCTTCCGCTACTATGATTACTACAAAGCGCTCGGAACTGTGCGAGGCTGCCTTGCCCGAGCGACGTATGCACAGACATTGAAAAATTCAAGAGGGCTTCATGTACGAAAAGAAGGAATGATCCCGGGGTTTCCGGTGTGAGGGGGAAAATAGATGAGTGTAGAGAAAAAAGTCGGCCGATTAATGATCGCCGGATTTAAAGGAATAACGGTGTCCGAGGAGATTAAAAGCCTGATACATGACTACCATATAGGCGGTATTATCTTATTCGGCCGAAATATCGGAACGCCGGAAGAGATTGCCCGTTTGACAAGCGGTTTGCAGGCAGAAGCGAAAAAAGCGGGCTATTCGGTACCGCTGTTGATCTGCATCGATCAAGAGAATGGCGTCGTACGCAGATTGGGCGAAGGAACGACCATTATTCCGGGAGCTATGCTGTTAGGCGCGACGCAAGACTCCGAGAATGCGAGAAAAGCAGGCTCTATGACAGGGAAAGAATTAAAAGCGCTCGGCATCAATTGGAACTTGGCTCCTGTTGTGGATGTGAACAATAATCCGAAAAATCCGGTCATCGGCGTACGTTCTTTCGGTGAAAATCCGAATCAAGTTGCAGAGATGGCCGAACAGGCGATGGTTGGCATGCAGAGTGCGGGTGTCATGACGACGTTAAAGCATTTTCCAGGCCATGGGGATACAAATGTTGATTCCCATCTCGATCTGCCTGTCATATCTCATGATTTGAAACGGTTGCATGAAGTGGAACTCGTTCCGTTCAAACGCTGCATTCAAGCAGGTGCCGATGCAGTTATGAGCGCCCATGTTTATTTTCCGGCTTTGGAAAGCGAAGCGAATACGCCTGCCACGTTATCCCGTCCTATTATTACCGGCTTGCTGCGGGAGGAGCTTGGGTTCCAAGGTGTCATCACAACCGATTGTATGGAAATGGATGCAATCGCAAAAGGGATTGGCACTGTGCAGGGCTGTGTTAAAGCTGTTCAGGCGGGAGTCGATTTTGTTATGGTGTCCCATTTGTACCATTTGCAAAAAGAAGCAATTCTCGCATTGAAAGATGCCGTTGAAAACGGGGAGATTTCAGAACAACAAGTGGACGATTCAATTGAAAGGATCGAGAAGCTCATTCGCCGTTATGCTTCATGGGATGAAGCGGAAAATGAGGTTGTTCCGGAGTTTGTCGGTTCCGGTTCGCATAAGATGGCAATGCAAAAGATTTATGAACAAGGAATTACCGAAGTGGGAGCGCTCGGAAAAACGATTCAACCTGGGGAGCGGGTTCTTCTTGTGTACCCTGCAAACGAATATGCAACGATGGTGGAAGATAAACGTTACGCTACAGTGACGATGGCGGAGGAAATGCGAAAGGTGCATGAAAACGTAACCGATGTAGAACTGAAGGCTGAGCAATTGGATGGCCAGCTGGAGCAAGTTGGACGGATGGCAACAGACTATGACCATATTGTCGTGCTCACATTGAATGCCATCCAGCATGATAGTCAGCAACGGCTTGTGGAGATGTTGATCGCGTCGGGAAAACCTGTAGATATCGTCGCCATCCGTTCTCCATATGATCTTTCGCTCTTCGAAGGGGCAAATCGCATGATCTGTACCTATGAGTTTACAAGAACGGCATTTGAAGTCGTGGCGGCTGGATTAGTCGGAAGTGTACAATTCAAAGGGCAATTGCCTGTTTCATTATCTTGAAATAAATTTTTAAATTTAGAATTTACTGTTGAAATTTAATTTCACAACAAGTAAAATGGTGGAAAGCGCTTTCATTACTAGATTGGGAGGAGGGCGATGCGATTGTGCGAGTGTGTGGAATGATGTCAGGTACTTCTTTAGATGGTCTCGATTTGGCAATTGTCGATTTCTCCATGCAGCCTGACCGTCTACATTTCGACGTGAAAAAGTTTGTGACAGTCCCTTATCCGGAGGAGCTCAGGCAGGAACTGCTCCGGTTGATGGATGCGAAGGCACCTTTGAACCGTGTTTCTGCTATGAACATGTACTTAGGTGATCTGTATGCCAGGTTGCTTGAAAAGGCATTGCATGATTCGGTTATCCAGAAGGAATCGATTGATTTGATCAGTTCACACGGCCAGACGATTTGGCATGAACCGTTTGTGGATGGCGATGCGCCTTTTACACATCCGAATACGATGCAAATCGGGGATATTGCCGTTTTGGCAGAGCGTACCGGCATTCCAGTCATCGGTGACTTCCGAACCCGGGATATGGCGGCGGGAGGCCAAGGTGCACCGCTCGTTCCTTTCGCGGATCACTACTTATTCCAATCTGTTACGGAAGGCCGGGTGCTTGTTAACATCGGGGGCATCACGAATATTACGGTGCTGCCTACCGAGGATTCAGGACTGGATGTAATCGCGTATGATACAGGACCAGGAAATATGGTCATCGATTCGTTCATATCGAAGCATACTGCCGGTGCGATGAGCTATGATGCCAACGGAGAAATTGCGGAAAAAGGAAATGTCAATAAGCCTTTCCTTCAACAACTTCTCTCGGAACCCTATTTTTCGGCGCAGTCGCCAAAAAGCACGGGCCGGGAATTGTTTGGAGCTGCCTATGCAGAATACGTGTGGAAGGAAATGGAACAACAGGGCATTGCGGATGCGGATAAAATCGCGACAGTTACCATGTTGACTGCTTATTCACTGGCTGACGAAATTACCCGGCACCATGAAAAATACCGGTTGAAGACAGTCATCGTCAGTGGGGGAGGGGTGCATAATAAAACTTTGCTAACCTTCTTAAAGGATCTTTTGCCGGAAGGACTGGAGGTCATGACCTCTGCCGAAGTGGGAATTGACCCGGACGCGAAGGAAGCATTCGTCTTTGCGCTTCTTGGCTACCTAGGGTTTCAGCGATTGCCGAATTCCTTACCATCCGCTACAGGAGCAAAACGGCAGACGGTCATGGGGAAAATCGCTTATTAAAAAGGGAAATGTTGATTGATCAAACATCGGGGGGTTAATTGAATGAAAAAGATGTTAAAGAAGTCTGCTCTTGCAGCAGCTTCCTTGGGCCTTGCTGCATCTGTTCTAGCTGGATGCAATGACAAGAAGGAAGCAGGCAACGCGGACGAATTCAAGGGGAAAATTACAATTTGGGATGGACCGAGATGGCCGGATGAAGAGGAAAATAAATTCCACTGGCTTGAAGCGAAAATTAAAGAGTATGAGGAACTGCATGAAGGTGTGGAAATCGAACTTGTTCAAGTTCCATGGGCTGAGATGGGCGATAAGCTCGGCGTGGCAATTGCCGGGAAGGCCTGGCCGGACATCGCGCCAGTCGACATTAGCGGCAGCGCGGTGAGCATTGATCATATCGAACAAGGCGTCATCGAATCGATGGATAACTACTTGGATAAGAAAGAAAAAGAGGATTTCTATGAAAATGCATTGGATGCCTATACGTATGATGGGAAGCTATACGGAATTCCGAATAGTATTACGTTGCACTCGATGTTGTTGAACTTGGATCTGTTTGAGGAAGCAGGCGTGGAACCACCGAAAGACGGCAATTGGACGTATGATGAATTCCTTCAGGCTGCAGAGAAATTGACATTTGACCGGGATGGGGACGGCAAGATGGATGTATACGGATTCTCGACGTATATCCTGCCTGGCTATTATGAAGCATGGCCGTTCTTCTATAAAAATGGCGGCTCACCGTTGAACGAAGATATGACCGAATTCACTTTCGATTCACCGGAAGTCGTGAAGGCGATTCAAGATTTGGCTGATTTGAAATTAAAGCAAAAAGTTGCTCCGGAAACACTTGGCGGCAATGATGTCGGTGGAACATTCCAAGCTTGGGCGAATGAAGAGCAGCGGACTGTCGCAATGGAGCCGTGGGCAACATGGGCGATCGGCGCTGCACAAGGCGCGTACCCGACTAACTTTGCGGTAGCCAATTATCCGACAGGCGACGCGAAGGATCCTGTGACAATCGGCGGCGTAGGCGGCTGGGTTATGTTGCATCAGGATGATGCAAATAAACGCGCAGCTGTAGCGGATTTCATGAAATTCATTTCAACTGCGGATGAGCAATATCACATGGCTCAGAATTACGGCATCTTCCCGGCTCGGGTAAGTGCTGCGGAAAT
The DNA here is from genome assembly GCF_057373025.1 of Sporosarcina sp. AD_1. Classification (NCBI taxonomy): domain Bacteria; kingdom Bacillati; phylum Bacillota; class Bacilli; order Caryophanales; family Caryophanaceae; genus Sporosarcina; species Sporosarcina sp. AD_1. Next base: position 177,056 of record NZ_JBPVIR010000005.1, on the reverse strand, counting down.
GGATCCGTTCAAGGATAACCCGCAGATGACAAGAGCAATGGAAATGTCCGATCAAGTCGTCATGCTGCCGCGCCATCCGGAGTGGAGAAAAATTGACGAAGCGATTCAAAATGAATTGCAACTGGTGTTCAATGGTGAAAAAACCGCTGAACAGGCGATGGCTGACGCTAAAAAAGCAGTCGACAAAATTATAAAGTGATCAAGCAAGCAGGCTATGCATCGCGTACGCCTGCTTCATCTTTAAGGAGGCGGAGTCTTCATGACGCAAATGCCGATGGGTGCTGTGCCCAAGAAAAAAGAAGAAAAGATGAAGCTGTTCAGAAAACCGAACAAAAACCTCTTCCGGCAAATGAAGAAAAACTATAGTGCTTACCTTTTCTTGTTGCCAAAGCTCATTTTATTCACCCTCTTTGTTGCCATTCCAGTCGTTTGGGCTTTTATTCTTTCGTTCCAAAAGTATAAAGTGTTCGGCAGCGAGTTTATCGGACTCGAGAATTACATAGAAGTCTTCCAAAGTGATGCGTTTTGGATTGCACTGAAAAATACACTCTTGTTTACAGTCGTCACCGTGCCATTCGGTGTGATCAGTGCACTCGTTCTTTCGACGCTTATCTTTGAACTGGGCAAACTATCTCAAAGTCTATTCCGATCCGCATTTTATTTGCCGACGGTTACTTCTATGGTCATCATCGCAATGGTCTGGAGATGGATGTACAATTACGATTTTGGTCTGTTCAACTATGTACTTGGATGGTTTGGTGTCGGTCCGGTCAACTGGCTGGGCCAATCAAACACTGCTCTCTGGGCGCTGATCATCATGCAATGCCTCATCCCGTTCGGGGTCGGCATCATTATGTACTTGGCATCCATGGGGTCCATCTCCCAATCTCTCTATGAAGCGGCGAGAATGGATGGAGCAAGCAAGTTCAAACAATGGATCCACATAACGATCCCTTTATTGAAACCAACGACTTTGTATTTAGTGCTTCTCAGCACAATCGGTTCCTTCCAAGTTTTCACCCAAATCATTATGATGACGGGCGGAGGACCGGGCAGTGCCACGGAGACGCTCGTGCATCTCATCTATAAAACAGGATTCCGCGATTTTGATTTCGGATTGGCTGGCGCCCAGTCAGTCGTATTGTTTGTCATCATTCTCATCTTTTCTGTCATCCAGTTCCGGATGCTTCGTCATGATGAGTGATTGGAGGATGGAAAATGAAGAAAAAACCACTTGATCGTTTAAATAAATTCATCATCTTTGCCTTGCTCTCCATATTTGCAGTCGTTTCTCTGCTTCCGCTATATTGGGTATTCTCAACTTCACTCCAATTAAGCAGCTATCAGTCCATGGAGATGGAACGGCCGGTTTCTTACGTGGATTCCAATCCGCCGAAAATGTATCCGATGGGCATCCCGCTTTATTTCGAGCATTGGAAAGGCGAGCGGGAAGCGAAGAAAGCTGGAGATGCTGAGCTCGAAGCATACCATCGTTCGCAGATGGATCATATTGTTTCGAATACGTTCGGCAGCTTTAAATCGCTCTTCAAAAAACATGATGTCGGGAAATGGTTCCTCAACAGCTTATATATTGCAGTTGTCGTAACAGTCGGCATCCTGCTCATCGACTCCATGGCAGGATATGTGCTGGCGAAGAAGCGGTTCCCCGGCAGGAACCTGATTTTTTGGATCATCATCTCGACGATGATGATTCCAGGGCAAGTAACCCTTGTACCGTTGTTCATCATGGTCGGGAACTTGAACCTGATGGATACGCACTGGGCTCTCATACTCCCTGATTTGTCCATGGTGTTTGGAGTATTCCTCATGAGACAGTTCATGTATTCTATTCCGGATGAATTGCTGGAGGCTGCAAAAATGGACGGGGCAAGTGAGTGGAGGACGTTTTGGACGGTTGTCCTGCCGCTTGCTAAACCAGGGTTGGCAGCACTCGGTATCTTTACATTCATGAACGTGTGGAACTCCTTCCTCTGGCCGATTATCGTCCTAAATACAGCTGAGCTGTATACATTGCCAGTCGGACTGAAGACATTGCAAGACGCGAACTTGGCGAGCTTTAAATTGTTAATGAGCGGTGCGGCTGTTGCAGCCATTCCAATGATTATCGTCTTCATCTTGTTCCAGCGATACTTCGTCCAAGGATTAACTCTTGGCGGGGTCAAAGAATGATGGCTGTTAAACTCGGAATTGACGTGTTTCTCGAAACACAAGTTGATGAAGTCCGAAGCAAACGGATCGGGCTCTTGACGAATCAAACCGGCGTAAATGCTTCGCTTGATTCGACAATCCGGATTTTTCACGAACATCCGGACATCCACCTCACCGCTTTATTCGCGCCTGAACATGGGCTGCTGACGAATAAGAAAGAAGGAGAGAAATTCGGAGACAGCCTTCATCCAAAGGCAGGCGTGCCGGTCTTCAGCCTGTATGGTGAAACGAAAAGGCCGACGGATGAGATGATGGAGAAGGTCGATATCGTCGTGATGGATATTCAAGATATCGGCGCCCGTTACTATACGTATATTTACACAATGGCTTATATGATGGAAGCTTGTGCGCGGAAAGGCAAGCGCATGATCGTTTTGGACCGCCCGAACCCGATTGGCGGAACTGATGTGGAAGGAAACCTGATTGCTCCCGATTTTACTTCATTCGTCGGTCTGTATCCTATTCCGAACCGGCACGGCATGACGATCGGGGAACTGGCAGCCTATTTTAATGAGGCATTCGCGATCAATTGTCCACTGACTGTTGTGGAGATGCAAGGCTGGAAGCGTGATAATCTGCTGCCAGATTTGAATTTGCCGTGGGTGCCACCGTCTCCGAACGTCACATCCCTAGATATGATGCTTCTCTATCCCGGAACTTGTTTATTGGAAGGACTGAATATTTCGGAAGGACGGGGGACCACACAGCCTTTTGAAATGCTGGGAGCCCCATTTATTGACGGAGAACGGCTGCAGGATGCGGTAAATGAACTGAGCCTAAAGCATGTGAAAGCACGGGCGGCTGTTTTCACTCCGACGTATCAAAAGTACGCCGGAGAAGTGTGCCAAGGCATCCAGCTGCATGTGCTGGACAGAAGAAAGATCGAGCCTGTCAGGACGATGGTGCAAGTTCTAGATGTGTTGTTCAAAATGTACCCAGACGACATTTCGTTTTTGGAATATGGTTCATTAAAACATCCAATGTTTGATTTGCTGGCAGGCAGTGCCGCGTTGCGAAACGGATTGCAAAATGGTGATCCTAGTGAATATGTAGAGGCATGTTTATCTGGTACAAAGCAATTTGTAGCGGATAGAGAACGATACTTACGTTATAGATAGGAAGGCGGAGCAATGGAAAAGATATCGAAACTGATCACTGAAGAGAGTAATCCGAAGACGGTGGACCTGGATGAGATGTCGATCCGGGAAATGATTACAGTCATGAATGAAGAGGATATGACAATTGCTTTGGCTGTCCAGCAAGTACTGCCTGAAATTGAAAAGGCGATCGAACAAGTGGTGAATGCGTTTAAGAATGGTGGCAGGCTCATTTATATCGGAGCTGGAACGAGCGGCAGGATTGGTGTCATGGATGCGGTTGAATGCCCGCCGACTTTCAGTACGCCGCCAGAGCTTGTGCAAGCAGTACTGGCAGGCGGACCTGGTGCGATGTACCATGCAGTGGAAGGCGCGGAAGACGATGAGTCACTCGGCGCTGAGGACCTGCGGGAACTGAATCTAGCAGCAAATGACGTTGTAATTGGCATCGCCGCAAGCGGCAGGACGCCTTATGTGAAAGGTGCCCTCGCTTTTGCCCAATCCATCGGTGCAGCAACGGTCAGTCTGACGGGCAACGCCAATTCCGCCATCAGCATGCATGCGGATGTGAAAATTGAAGTGATCACGGGCCCCGAAGTCGTGGCCGGGTCAACAAGGCTCCGCGCAGCAACAGCCCATAAAATGGTGTTGAATATGATCTCGACAACCGCGATGATGAAAATCGGCAAGATCTACAAAAATCTGATGGTCGATTTGCATGCGAGCAATTTCAAATTAAAAGAACGTGCTAAACAAATGGTCTGCACGATTACAGAAGCGCCGTATGAACTGGCGGAAAAAACGCTTGAAACGACTAATTATAATGTTAAACAGGCGATTGTCATGATTCTCGCGGGTGTCTCGGAGTCGGAGGCTCTGGAATTGATTGACCGGTCGGAAGGCTTTGTGAAAAGAGCAGTCGCTTTGGCATCAGCAGGTGAAACCCGATGACAGTCTTTCGCACATTTAAGAGTGGTGATGAGAGGGAGATCGTCTCTTTATGGAATGAAGTCCTGGCCTTCGATCCGATCACGTTGAAACGTTTTCGGAACCAAGTTTTGCTTGATGCAAATTTTGATCCGGACGGATTGATTATCGCGGAGCAGAATAGAGAGATGGCAGGGGTTCTGCTTGCCATCCGGCGGAGATTGCCGATGAGCGGTATTAATTTGGAAAAGGGAACCGGCTGGATCACGTTCTTTATGGTAAAACCAGATGCCCAGAGGGAAGGGATCGGCCATGGAATGATGGACCAAGCGCTTCGATTCCTAAAGAAACAGGGAGTGGATAAAGTCTTTTTCTCTTCCTACGCACCCAATTATTTTCTCCCGGGCATTGATCGGGCCCATTATCCTGCAGGTTATGAGTTTCTGGGGAAGGAAGGCTTTAGCCGCCTTTATTCGCCAGTTGCGATGCATCGGAGCTTGGCGAATTACTCGTATCCTAAAGAGATCAAAGGGCTGAAAGAGATTCGCGAGAAGGAAGGCTACTCTTTCGTGAAAGTTAGCGACGGAGATTTGTATAATTTAATTCGCTTTGCAAATGATGTCTTCAATCCGGACTGGGGACGCGCCATTCGGGAAGGGGTTCTGCAAGGAATTGATCCTTCGCAAATCATGATTGCGAAAAAGAAAGATGAAATTGTCGGCTTTGCGATGTTTGGCGGGTATGAAATGATTCGGGAACGATTCGGTCCATTTGGCGTCAGCGAAACGGAACAAGGCAAAGGGCTTGGAAAAATCCTATTGCATGAGATATTGTTTTCAATGAAGCAACTGACCATTCAAGGGGCTTGGTTCCTGTGGACAAGTGAAACGAGTTCAGCAGGGCACTTATATAGAAAGAATGGATTTACCACATACAGAACCTTTGAAGTGATGATGAAAGAGTTGACTTGATCGTAAAGGCAGGCTGATGGAGATGGCACAAACGAGTGGCGGATTAGTATTAGTTAAAGAGATGAGGGAAACCCTCCCGCCGTCCGAGCAGAAAATAGCGGATTATATTTTGGAAAACCCGCAAGATATCGTGTCCATGACCGTCACGGAGCTGGGAGAAGTGTCGCAGACAAGCGGAGCTGCGGTGACAAGACTGTGCAAATCGTTGAAGCTGAAAGGTTTTCAAGACTTAAAGCTGCGGATCAACGGTGATCTTGGACGGAAGCTGGAAATAACAAATCGCGATATCCAGCCGAATGAGCCGGTGGAAGCGCTAATGCAGAAAGTGACTGATCATGCGGTGCACACGTTGCTGGAAACCGTGGAACTGCTCGACAGTGAGCAACTGGAACGGGCAGTGGATGCGATTGTCCGGGCGAAGAACATTCACTTTTTCGGTGTAGGCGCATCGGGCATTCCAGCACTCGATGCCCAGCAGAAGTTCCTTCGCATTCATAAACCGTCGACAGCGAGCACCGATCTGCATATGGGGGCCACCATTATGGCGAACGTCAGCGAGGAAGACGTTGTAGTCGGGATATCGTTTTCCGGCGCAACCTTCGAAGTGGAAAAGATCATGGAGCTGGCCAGCCAGAACGGCGCGACCACGATTAGCATAACAAAATATGGACAGACGCCCATCTCGGAAATAAGCGATATACAATTATATACTTCGCCTACCCGTGAAGCGAATTTCCGAAGTGGTGCAACATCTTCCCGGCTTGCCCAGCTGCACGTCATCGATATGTTGTTCATGTCTGTTGCCTCTAGACAGTTTGATACGACCATCACTTATTTGGATGCGACCCGTGAGGCCATTGAGGAGATCCAAAGCCAGACATTTCGCCGGAGAAAGTAGGAAAGGGTGAGGGGCAATGTCTGAAAAACTCATTACGAATGTAAAGATGGTACAGTCGGATGGGCGTTTGCTAGAAGGGAACATCCAAGTGGAAGGATGTCGAATTGCTCACGTTCAATCCGATTCTGTGGAAGGTTTTACAGGGGCTATATTTAACGGCCAAGGCTTGATGGCATTGCCGGGATTCATCGACATCCATATCCACGGGGCGGTCGGTTCAGATTTTATGGACGGAACGAGGCAAGCGTATGTGAACATCGCGAATGCCCTGCCGCGTGAGGGGACGACAGCCTTCCTGGCGACGACGATGACACAATCGCCCGAGGCAATCCGGATGGCAGTTGATTGCGGCAAGCATTTCATGGAAGAGCATTATCCAGATGGGGCAGAAATGCTCGGCTTTCATCTGGAAGGACCTTTCCTTAATAAAGAACAAGCGGGCGCACAGCCAGCCGGTTACATAAGGACGCCTTCTATGGAAATGCTGGAACAATGGTTTGGTCAAGACTTGGGCGGATTGTCGATCGTTACCCTGGCTCCAGAGCTAGATGAGGATTTTCAAGTCACCAGGCAATTGGCGCTTCGGAATGTTCTTGTATCTGCAGGGCATACAAACGCTGATTTCATGACGATCAAAGAAGCGGCTTGCCACGGGCTTTCTCATTTGACGCATTTCGGCAATGCAATGAAGGGATTGCATCATCGTGAAATCGGAACAGTCGGCGCAGGCATACTGATCGATGATTTATTCTGCGAATTAATTGCGGACGGCATCCATCTTTCAGAAGACATGATCAGACTCATGAACAAAACAATCGGGCCTGAACGGATGATACTCATCACTGATTCCATGATGGCAAAGGGAATGAAAGACGGTGTGTATTCGCTTGGCGGCCAAGAAGTGACGGTAAAAGGCGGCCGGGCGACACTCGAAGACGGTACATTAGCGGGCAGCGTGCTGAAAATGCACGACGCGTTGAAACGCCTGCATGCGATTGGCACTGTAACGATGCCGGAACTCATCGCATTATCCTCTGCCAATGCGGCGAGACGGCTTGGAGTCTATGATCGAAAAGGAAGCATAACGGCGGGGAAGGATGCAGATATCGTATTGCTAAATGAGCAATTCGATGTTGTGGCCACATTCTGCAGGGGGAGGATGGTGTACATAAATCGTGCGTTGGATCAAAGTGAAAGATTACGAGGAATTGAGTGAACGGGCAGCGGAGATTCTGATAGTAGAGCTTGAGAACAAGCCGGACAGCGTGATCGGGCTGGCTACAGGGGGAACGCCGATTGGCATGTACAAACGACTGGTCAGCCGCTACCATCGCGGAGAAATTTCATTTGCCCGCGTGACGGCGTTTAATCTTGATGAATACATCGGACTTGGGAAGGAACAGCCGGAGAGTTTTTATTCCTACATGGAACACCATTTCTTCGCCCATGTCGATGTACCGGTGGCTCGCCGGCATATCCCGGATGGCATGGCGGAAAGTTTGGAGGAAGCATGTGAAGCGTACGAGGCGTCCATTGAGGCTAGTGGCGGAATCGATCTACAAGTCGTCGGCATCGGTCAAAATGGTCATATCGGATTCAATGAACCCGGAACCTCTTTCCAATCACCGACGCATGTGACGGAATTGTCCGCCTCCACTCGGGGGGCAAATGCCAAGTATTTTGACGGTAAAGAGATGCCGGAGCAAGCGATTACGATGGGGCTCCAAACAATTATGAAAGCCAAAAGCATTGTATTACTGGCGTATGGCCAAGAAAAAAGGGAAGCGCTGGAACAACTGCGTACTGGCATGATAACAGAATCATTTCCCGCCAGCTGTCTGCATGAACACCCAAATGTGACAGTGCTATACGGGGAGGAAAGCGAGGGGAAAGGTTAAATGGCTGAAATGAAATTAGTCAACTTGACGAAGGAGTACGAAAAAGGCGTTATCGCAGTCAAAGACTTTAATTTGCATATCGAAGATAAGGAATTCATCGTTTTTGTAGGTCCTTCCGGCTGTGGAAAATCTACCACCTTACGGATGATCGCCGGACTGGAAGACATATCAGACGGCCATTTTGAAATTGATGGCAAACGGATGAACGATGTGCCGCCGAAAAACCGCGACATCGCGATGGTGTTCCAAAATTACGCGTTGTATCCGCATATGACGGTCTATGAAAATATGGCGTTCAGTTTAAAACTTCGGAAAGTGTCTAAAAAAGAGATTGAGGAACGTGTCCATGAGGCTGCCAAAATATTAGGGCTGGAAGAGTATTTATCCCGTAAGCCAAAAGCATTGTCGGGCGGACAGCGCCAACGGGTAGCATTAGGGCGCGCCATTGTCCGGGATGCCAAGATATTTCTAATGGATGAACCACTTTCGAATTTGGATGCGAAGCTTCGCGTACAAATGCGCTCGGAAATACAGAAGCTGCACAGACGGCTTCAGACGACAACGATTTATGTGACGCATGACCAGACAGAAGCGATGACGATGGCGACCCGCCTCGTTGTCATGAAAGATGGGTTTATTCAACAAGTAGGAACGCCAAAAGAAGTGTACGATAATCCGGTAAATGTATTTGTCGGCGGTTTTATTGGATCGCCCGCTATGAACTTTTTCCCGGGCAAGTTAACGGAAACTGGTTTTGTCATAGGTGAAACTACTGTTACGGTTCCAAGTGCGGAACGTGCCAGGTTAGCGGAGAAAGGGTATGTAGGGAAAGAATTGATTCTCGGCGTGCGACCTGAAGATATTTACACAGATCCACAAATGATCGAGTCCCATGCACAATCGAAGTTTGAAGCGACAATTGAAGTCGCTGAATTGATGGGAGCCGAAACGTATTTGTATTCCAATTTGAATGGCGCTGACTTTATTGCGCGCATTGATGCAGACACAGCCATCAAGCCGCTGGAAACTGTGACGCTTGCATTTGATATGAATAAAGCTCATTTCTTTGATTCTTCGACGGAAGAGAGAATATGAACAAAGGGTTGCTCCGGTAAACGGGGCAACCCTTTTAATATAGTAACTTTTCAAGTTTTCGTTTCAGTAATTCTCATTGAATTCTCTTGCCGCGGTCAATGTTCCACTGGGTGTCTTCTAACCTAAGCAACGCAAGCCCTTCCTTCTCATGCGTCCTTGCGACCCTATAGCCGCGCCAGTGTGAATAAGTATCCTCAAAAACAGTACGTAGAATGCCATGTAAACTAAAAAGCCACTACTTGAATAAGAAATTAATGATATCATGTAATGCAAAAAAAGTCAATATTTTATTGGCGAAGACTGGCTTGCTAACATACTAATACTAGTAGTATAGCGACCAAGCGTAATAAATTTGTCAATGATTCTCCAATCATAGAACTGTTAAAATGAATTCTTTTCTTATATAATAAGTCTATCTTTCTAAAGGAGTTGGGGATGGCTTGAAGCCAAATCTTAAATTTGCAACAAAGATTGTCGTCCTGGTCCTCTTCGTCATGGGTGTAGTTGTCAGTGTCGGATGGTATGTCTCTGGTGCAAATAAAGGTGTTCAGGTATCGTTCTCTGAAATGGAGAAAACGATACAAGAACATAGCGGTGAGCCACTCAAGCTTAAAGAAAAATCGGATGGTACGTTGTATTTGGAAAACGGGGACACGGTCTATGTGACGCAAGTCCGTCCCGCAAGCCAGCTGGCAGAACAGCTCGTTGAGAAATACAACCTTGCCTATAAATATGTGGATAATGGTCAATACGGCGGGCTTATCATTGCCGGGATCATCCTCCTTTCTTTCATTACACTGCTCATTCTTCACAAAAAAGGGAAAATCGGTGTCGGCCTTTCTTCCATGAAAAATGGAGCTTCGAAAGCCACTCCGCTGCCTAATGTGACATTGAGTGATATTGGCGGCCTTCCGGAAGAAATGAAGGAAGAGATCCATCAAACTTTATCGATTATTAAAGATCCTAAAAAAGCGGCGCAAATCGGTATTAAAGCGCCAAAAGGGATTCTATTATACGGGCCTCCCGGAACAGGAAAAACGCTTCTTGCCCAAGCAATTGCCCAGGAAATAGGCGCGACGTTCTTCTCTTCCAGCGGCTCTGCCTTTACAGAACTCTATGTAGGTGTCGGCGCTTCCCGGGTGCGCACGTTGTTCGAAAATGCCCGCAAGCAGCGTCCCGCAGTCATTTTCATCGATGAGGTTGATGCGCTGGCGGGAAAGCGGAAAGAGCACGGCGGGGAAGAATCCGAGAAGACCTTAACGGAATTACTCGTCCAATTGGATGGCGGAAAAGATAACGAAGACATTCTTTTCATTGCCGCAACGAACCGGAAAGATATGCTGGATGATGCATTTCTCCGTCCGGGCCGCATTGATTATACGTTCAATGTTCCGCTTCCGGATACAAGCGGACGCCGGGAGATCATTGATATCCATACAAAAGGGCGTCTGTTGTCTGAAGAAGTGTACGCATCACTCGATGTGCTGGCAGAAAGCACATCCGGTTTCTCCGGCGCGGAATTGAGCTCATTGTTCGAAACCGCCAGCAAGCGCGCCATCCGGGACGGCCGCGACCAAATCGGAAAAAGCGACTTGGACTTCGCGATTGACCGGACGATTTTAGGTAGCACATCTCGTGCATTAAACGATCCTGAAACGAAACGCCGCGTCGCGATCCATGAATCAGGGCATGCACTCGTTGCGGCCTTGACGAAACCGGGATCCGTCCGAAAAGCAACGATTATTCCACGAGGCCAAGCACTTGGGTATGTGGCGCCGATCCAGAAGGAACTGCACTTGCAAACGGCAAGTGAGCTAATGGATCAAGTAAGCATGATTTTGGCAGGCGGTGTCGCTGAACGGATTTACCTCGGCGAGCATAGCATCGGCGTCAGCGGTGACGTCCAGCAAGCCAAAGACATCATCGAGCGGATGGTCGACACCGGCTTGTTCCAGGACAGCTTTACGCTTACTTTCAACAAAGCGGAAAAAGAAGAGAAAATGCAAAAAATCTTCGGAGAAGCCTTGCGCCAAACCGAAATGCTCATCAAAGAATACGCTCCTCAATTTGAACACCTGGTCGATGTCCTGTACCATAAGGAAACGCTCGACGGCGCAGAAGTCCAAGAAATTGTCGAAGGCGCCGGCGTCGAGCAAGCGTTGATTGTATATTAATGAAACAGGAAGCCATCCTCCGTTTGGGGGATGGTTTTTTTATGGGATGATTGTTAGATTGGGCTGATGTTCATTACACCCGGGGCGTATACCGGGGTGAGCGCCCCAGTGGAACGTTGAACGCCAGAATCCGGAGCTGAACGCCAATAACTCGAGTTGAACGCCAATAACTCGAGTTGAACGCCAATAACTCGAGTTGAACGCCAATAACTCGAGCTGAACGCCAATAACCGGAGTTGAACGCCAATAACTCGAGCTGAACGCCAATATCCGGAGCTGAACGCCAATAAAGCGAATCGAACATCAATAAATTCCAAGTGCCACATGCAATTCAACAGTTTAATAAAGTCATACTTCTCCTGCAGTCCCTCAAGCCCAGGTATGCTATCTGTCTTCAAACAATCTTTAATCCGTCAAAACCTCAAGCCTAAATCCCACTTCTATTACTTTCCTCACATTACCAAATCATACGAAACTCACTGAATTACCAATGAAATATATGTCAAATGTTATAACGAAAACCTTTAAAATCTTACAAAAAGTCGCATGGAAACGCTCTCAAGGCAATGGTACGATGAGTATGAAGTCTTGTAGAATATGAATCTAGCAAGGGAGAGGGAGCGGTTTTTCCAATTGTACCGTGGAATACTAACTTTGAGAGGAGAACGGTTACATGAGAAGTAAGAAATGGAAAAAAGGGTTGAACGGCTTGCTGTCGGTTGGGTTGATTGCAAGTTTGATCGTTCCAACTTTTCCGGCTGTTGTGCGATCGGCTACGACAGCGGAAGATCTGATTATTTCGGAGTATGTGGAAGGAAGCAGTTTTAATAAAGCGATTGAGCTATATAACGGGACAGGCGCTCCGGTCAATCTTGGCGAGTACACGCTGGAGCTGTATGCGAATGGGGCCACTGCGCCTTCTGCTTCGCTTACATTATCCGGTACTTTAGCTGAAGAGAACACGTTTGTCCTGACGCATCGGGATGCGGTGGCGGAGTTGAAAGCAAAAGGGGATTTTGAAAATACGAGCGTCATTAATTTTAATGGGGATGACGCGCTTGTTTTAAAACATGAAGGAACTGTTATCGATTCGTTTGGACAAGTTGGGGCGCGCAGCAACTGGGGGACTGACGTGACGCTTGTTCGGAAATCTTCCGTGACGGAAGGAGACCGTGTTATCAATGATTCATTCAATCGGGATGATGAATGGGTCGTGTATCCGAAAGATACATTTGAATATCTCGGCCAGCATGAAATGGATGGAGGCGGAACGCCAGTAGAACCGGGAGATCCGGAAAATCCGGCTGGAACTGTAACGATTGCTGAAGCACGCAGTATGGCTGTTGGGGAAACCGTGACGATCAAGGGAGTCGTGGCAGCTACCCTCAAAAATACGATTTCCGTCCAAGATGAAACAGGCGGGATCGCAGTTAGACCGACATCACTTGCAGCAACGGTTGGAGATGAAGTCGTCTTGACCGGAACGCTTGCAGATTATCGCGGACTGCTCCAATTGGACAAGGCAACCCTTGTTGAGAAAAAGGAACAGGTCGGCGCTCCAGCACCTAAAATCGTTACGGGTGCGGATGTAAACGAAGCCAATGAATCTCAGCTTGTTACGGTGCATAACGTCATTCTTTCCGACGTGCAGGCCGGCGGCGGATGGGCAAATTATTTGGCGACAGATGGATCGGAATTCATTGTCCGTGATGAAACAGCTGCACTTGGACTCGCTGTCGGAACGACGTATGATTCCATTACAGGAATTGTTCAGCAGTTTGACAACGACTATCAATTGATTCCGCGTTCCACGCAAGACATTGTAGTCGACAGCTCCATGGTCCAACCTGTTGTTGCAACACCTGGAAGCGGAACGTATGTCGGAGGCACAAAGGTATCACTGTCGACACAGACAGCTGATGCAGACATCCTTTATACACTGGATGGAACGGATCCTATTGAAAATGGCGCCACATATGCGGATCCAATTAATATTCGGGAATCAACAACGATCCAGGCGGTCGTCCGTACAAATGACGGTCGCTACAGCGACGTGAAAACTTTCACTTACACGATTACGGAAAGCTTAAAAATCCATGATATTCAAGGGGATGGACATGTATCGCCTTTCAATAATCAAGTGGTGGAAGGCGTAGAAGGGATTGTGACGTACAAGTACGAACTGAACGGTTCGACGTATTATCATATCCAAACACCTGATGATCAACGCGATGGTGATTTGAATACTTCGGAAGCGATTGTTCTCTATAGCGGAAAAGACACGTGGAAACTAGCTATCGGTGATTTGGTGTCTGTATCAGGTCAAGTAAGCGAATATGCTATTGATGGATACGCGGACAGACAAGAAACTGATTTGAAAACGACACAGATCAATGTGCGGGATGACCGTGGCGGCAAGGTGACGATCCTTAAACGCAATGTTCCACTTCCTACCCCGTTTGTCATTGATGAAAACAATTTGCCAGCATCACATATCGCAAGCCCGAACTTTGCTGAATTCGATCCGAATAAATATGCAGCGGATTTCTGGGAAAGCCGTGAAGCGATGCTTGTGGAAGTCGGCACTGTCAAGGCAGTCGGACCACAGCAGCATGGCGATCTTGTAACAGTATTTGAAAATGTTCCGACTGAGACGATTATGGGCGGAATTCTTCTGAAAGAGAACGATGAAAACGCAGATCGGGTCCAATTCAGGCTAGAGCCGAACGGACCTGCACGCGAGTTTGAAGTGGCGACAGGTGATCGATTTGAAGGTCCAATCACAGGAGTCGTCGGCTATTCATTCCAAAATTACAAAATCTATACATCATTAGATACGATGAGAGCGGCCCATCGTAAAGGGGGCGCTACACCTGAAAAGACGACGATTGTGAAAGCGGATGACAAGCTGACGATCGCTTCCTATAACTTGGAGAACTTCTCGAACAACCGAAAAACAACGTCTGATGATAAGGCGAGAAAATTGGCGAGAGCCATCGCGTCCGATATGCAAAGCCCTGATATCGTCGGTGTAACCGAGGTGCAGGACAATAATGGACCGGATGCAGGCGATTCCCGTGCTAATCAAAGCTATGAGCGCCTGATCCAGGCAATTGTTGAAGCGGGCGGTGTTCAATATGAATATGTCAATATTGACCCGGTCAATAATGCAGACGGCGGCCAGCCGAATGCCAACATCCGTGTCGGATTCTTATACAACCCGGCTCGTGTCTCATTGACAGAAGGCAGCCCAGCTGGTGATGCAACGACTGCCGTAGGCTATGAAAACGGAAAATTAACATTGAACCCTGGACGCATTGATCCGAACAATGAAGCGTTTGCGAGCAGTCGGAAACCGCTTGCGGCTCAGTTCGATTTCCAAGGGGAATCTGTCGTCGTCATTGCGAACCACTGGAATTCAAAGAATGGGGACACACCGGCATTTGGTGCAATCCAGCCACCGGTTCTTGGCAGTGAAGTCCAGCGGAAGAAGATCGCAAAAATTGTTTATGACTTCGTTGGGCAAATCAAATCTGAAAATCCGGATGCCAATGTTGTATCCCTTGGTGATTTTAACGATTTCCAATTCTCTCAAGCGATCAAAATCCATGAAGGCGAATTAATGACGGATATGATTAACCGGGTGGAAGAATCGGACCGTTACTCCTACGTCTACCAAGGAAATTCACAAGTGCTCGACCATATTTTAGTTTCAAATAACCTGGCAGATCAGACGGAAATTGATATGCTGCACATCAACGCTGATTTCACGGATATGGCAGGACGTGCGAGCGACCATGATCCGGTCATGGTACAAATCGAGTTTAAAGCTCCAGTTATTTGGGAGCCGGTTCCGATTAAGAAAGTATATACGTTAGTGAATGAACATAAAAAGCAAATCGTAGTAGCAGAGCCAAGCGTCTCCGTTTCGATGGATGCTGCCTCATCACTAAAGGAAGGCCTTTATTTAAAAGGGGATTATGTAGAGTTGACGGGAGAAGGCTTCAAGACGAACCGCGTCATTCTGCAGCCGAAGAAAAAAGGCTTGATCGTAGATATGAAAGGCACTGAAATGGGGCATGTCATTGTAGAAGGATCGAATCCTCTGGAAGTCAGAGGAGCGGAGAATATCCGAAAAATCGACTTTATAAAAGGTGCAGATCCATCAAAAGTTGAATTCTACAACTCAAAAGGCAAGCGGATTCAGGTGCCGGCGGTCAATCAAGCACCAGTTGTAACGAAGCCGATTGCCAATCAAAATATTGAAGTCGGAGAGACGATTACCATCAATCTCTCTGAGCATTTCTCTGACCCGGATGGCGACAAATTAAGTTTTTCAGCGACAAAGGGAATTGTTGATTTAGGAAAAGGAACTTTGACGCTTTCGCTTGAAAAAGGGGATCATATCGTCGGTGTCACGGCGACAGATGGAGAAAAGAAAGTCACTGTAAGCTTTACAGTAGTCGTATCGGAAGAAGAAACGGCTCCTGAAAATGATTATTATAAGAATGCCGTTGGAAAAGAGGGGCAGACATTAAAAACAGCCCTTCATGATATCATTGCAGATCATCGGAAACTGACGTATTCCGAAGTGTGGGATGCATTGAAGCAGACCGATGAAGATCCGGCGAATCCAAACAATGTCATCTTGCTCTATTCTGGAGAATCACGCTCGAAAGATCGGAATGGAGGCAATGTAGGTGACTGGAACCGAGAGCATGTCTGGGCGAAGTCACACGGCAACTTTGGCACATCAGTGGGTCCGGGAACAGATATTCATCATTTGCGCCCCACAGATGTCCAAGTGAACAGCTCCCGTGGAAATCTGGACTTTGCCAATGGAGGCAGCCCAGTGAGCGGCTGCAAAGGTTGCTACAAAACAGCGAACTCCTTTGAGCCTCCTGATCGGGTAAAAGGCGACGTGGCGAGGATGCTATTTTACATGGCGACACGTTATGAAGCAGGAGACCGAGTGGATCTTGAGCTGAATGAACGTCTAGGAAACGGAACAGCGCCGTATCACGGCAAGCTGTCAGTCCTTCTTGAATGGCATAAGCAGGATCCGGTCGACGCCTTCGAACGCAATCGGAATGAAGTCATCTTTTCCATCCAAGGCAACCGAAATCCTTTCATTGACCATCCAGAATGGGTTGAGTCTATTTGGGGACAAACAAGCACAGAAGACTTACGAAAAGCTTCATAAAAACGAGAAAACCAGAGATGCTCATTCTCTGGTTTTTTCATGGAGTAAATAAAAGAATGCTAGACAAAATAGTGATTCGGGCGTATTCTATTCACAGTATATGGAATTTAATTGAAGGGAAGACGAATACATTGAAGAAATGCATCACCGCACTATTCGCAGTTCTCATTGCAATCACATTTTCAGTCAGCTCTGCACCAGTTGAAGCAAAAGGCGAAAAAGTGGTCGCCTATAAAAACTGCACCGAGCTGAACAAAGTTTACAAAGGCGGCGTTGCCCAATCAGCGAACGTGAAAAATAAAGGCGGCAAAACGAAGTATACGCCATTTGTATCGAAAGAGCTCTATAATAAAAATACCAAACTGGATCGTGATAAAGATTTAATTGCTTGTGAGAAATAAAGGCAGTCTAAGGTGGAGAGAGATACTCCATCTTTTTTTGTCTCTTTTTCTAGTTGTATTCGATTGTAGGTCGCTAATTGCTTCTATATAATGAAAACATAGAAAAATCGAAAAGGAGACACAACCCATGAGAAACTATCTGCAATCGAAAGAGTCTGAGATGCTGGCGTTGCTGGAGCGGCTTGTTTCCATCGATTCCGGTTCTGCATATAAGGAAGGCGTTGACAAAGTAGGCGAGGTATTGCGGGATCAGTATACGCAGGTTGGCTTCAGTTCGCAGGTTTACAGGCAATCGGAGAATGGGGATAATATTGTTTTGTCTTTGCGGGACAGCGAGACCCAACCGTCCATCCTGCTTATCGCTCATATGGATACGGTCTTTAAAATAGGCACTGCAAAACAGCGGCCTTTTACGATCAAGGGGGACCGGGCTTATGGACCGGGGGTCATCGACATGAAAGCAAGCCAGGTTGCGCTGCTGTATGCGATGAAAGCACTCAAAGAGCATCGTCCTGAGGTACTTGGACATGTACAGATTGTATTGAATGGTGATGAAGAGATCGGGTCGCCGACGTCCCGATCGCTGATTGAAGAATGTGCGGCAGGCAAACAATATGCTCTTGTCATGGAACCGGCGCGGAAAGACGGCTCTCTCGTTACAGCACGGCGAGGTGGGGGCCGGTATACGATGCATATTAAAGGCAAGGGGGCTCACGCGGGCATCGAACCGCAAAATGGTATAAGTGCGATTGAAGAACTGGCACATAAAATCATTAAATTGCATGCATTGACCGACCATGAAGCCGGCGTCAGTGTCAGTGTCGGCATCGTTGAAGGCGGAGAATCGGTTAATACGATTGCCCCTTCGGCAGTAGGCCATGTGGATGTTCGGATTACATCCGCGGATCAGGCAGAGTGGCTGGATCGGAGTATACGAGAGATATGTGAAGTGCCGGACGTGTCAGGCACGTCCATCGTTTTAGAAGGTGGCCTCAACCGTCCA
This sequence comes from Sporosarcina sp. AD_1, assembly GCF_057373025.1. Taxonomy (NCBI): domain Bacteria; kingdom Bacillati; phylum Bacillota; class Bacilli; order Caryophanales; family Caryophanaceae; genus Sporosarcina; species Sporosarcina sp. AD_1. Next base: position 159,160 of record NZ_JBPVIR010000005.1, on the reverse strand, counting down.
CCGATGGAGAAGAATGAGCAAACGGTGGAGTTGCTAAGCATAATTCAAGAGGTTGGCAAGGAGCTGGGGATTACCATAACGGATGTTGCAACAGGCGGGGGATCGGATGCTTCGTTTACATCCATCTTAGGTATCCCGACTGTTGATGGATTAGGTCCGATCGGAGGGAATGCGCATAGTGAGGACGAGTACTTGGAAATCTCGTCTCTCGTTGAACGGACGAATTTGCTTGCTCATCTAATTGGAAGGTTAGTTTGTTAATCATAATAATCTAAGGATCGCAGAACTCTGTTTCTGCGGTCTTTTTTATGAGAAAAGGAATAATTTTTCTGCTTGAAACATTTTCGAATGAATAGTAATTAAAAAAATAATAAAAAACTTTAGACCTACTATTCAATATAGAACTTTTGTACCGATAATTTTATTGTCAGGTTGATAATAAATACATACTACGATGGGGTGAATACAACTTAGAAGATTTTATCAGGGAAAGAGCAAGGCATCCTTTTTTATTGGTACTCATATTGAATAGTGAGGAGTTTGGTGTGTATGTCAATTGGCAAAAAGATTTACGGCGGCTTCGGGATTGTATTAATTATCTTATTGAGTTTTTCGATTTACAGTGTATGGCAGCTTAATAAAGTGAAGAAGGATTATGAGGAAATGATTGATTCTCGCATAAAACAATCTGAGCTTGCGAATGAAATCCAAAAACAAATGGCATTGCAGGGACTATACATAAGGGCATATATTTTACAAGGTGATCAGGGTTCTCTGGAAAGTTTGGAGGAAAATCAACAATTGCTCAAAGACCGTGTAGAAGAATTGCAGACATATATTCACTCCGATGAAATGAAAGGGTACATACAAGAAGTACGTGACAATATTGTCTCCTTTGATGAAGGTGCTAAAAAAATCATTGGATATGTGGCGCAGGGCGACATTGATGAAGCGCAAAAAGAAGTGAATAATGAGGTGCGTGCAGCGAATGGCGAAATACAAGCAGCTGCCATGAAAATGATTGCCTATCAAAAGGAGCATGTGGCTCTTGATCGGGAGTTGGCAGATAAACGAACATCGGATTCTTCGCGAGGCCTGATGATCTCTGCGTTTTTTGATATACTGCTCGGCCTGCTGATCGCCACTTTCATTAACCGTAGTATCTCCCGGCCAGTCAAACGATTGGCAGAAGCCTCCTCCATGATTGCAGAAGGCGACTTGACGCAAGATGATATAGAGGTTAAAACGAGGGATGAGCTGAAGGATTTGGCAACCGCGTTCAATACGATGAAAATGAATTTGCGGACGCTCATTGGACATGTCAATGAGAGTGCGGTCCATGTAACAGATGCAGCTGAAGAGTTGTCTGCGAGTACAGACGAGGTGACGAAAGCATCGCAAGCGGTGAACCTGAACATGGTCCAGATGCTGGAAGGATCCCAAACTGCTTCTGATTCAGCAAAAGAGAGCGCTTCGGCAATGGAAGAAACCGCATCTGGTGTGCAGCGTATTGCTGAATCAGCTCAAGGCCTTCTGCTTAATGCTGGAGATACGGAAAAGCTTGCAAGTGATAGTGAACAATCGGTCAATGAGGCGAAAGATCAGATGAAGGTCATTTACGATTCTTCTTATCAAACAAATGAAATGATTAAGACGCTGAGTGAACAGACGATGGAAATCGAACATATTACAAAGGTTATCACTGAAATCACGGAACAGACGAACCTGCTTGCGTTAAACGCAGCGATTGAAGCGGCGCGTGCAGGCGAGCATGGCAAAGGGTTCGCAGTAGTTGCAGATGAGGTTCGAAAGCTGGCGGAGCAGTCCAAGTTCTCGGCCAATCAAATCGTCAATGTAACGGCAGATATTCAAAAAGGCACACAGCATGTGGAACAAGCGGTTGCGAAAAGTTTAGCGAATGTCGAGACTGGCGTCCAAGTAATAGAAGAAGCAGGAGAAGCATTCGCATCAATCGTCCATGCGGTCCAATCGATGAACGGGCAGGTGGAGGAAATCTCAGCAGCGACGGAAGAGATTTCGGCAAGCGCTGAGCAAGTATCTGCATCTGTTCAAGAAATCGCTTCACAGGCAGAAATGGCTACCATGCAAAATGAGGAAAACACAGCCTCCATACAAGAGCAACTGGCCACGATGGAAGAGATTAATGCCATTGCGCATGATTTGAGACAACGGTCGGCCGGTCTTCAAGAAATCATCAATAAGTTTAAAATATAAGTAGCAGGGACTTCGTGGAAAAGAGGCTATTCCATGAAGTCCTTTTATGCTCTTTAAATGTTAGAATAGAAGTAATACATCTTGTAATCTGAACATTCTGTTGTTAGTATAAAAGAAATACATGGATGCAGGAGGAACGCGAAAATGCTAATGATGGATGTGCTAAGAGAGCATGCAACAAATCAGGCTAACAAGTTGTATACTTCGTTCGATGGTCGGGAGTGGACGTATGGCGAGTTCTATGAAAAAGCGAAACGAATAGCAGCTTATTTACAATCTAAAGAATATGAAAAAAACGATATTATCGCCCTTTATTCGTTAAACTCCGATCTCTTTCTCGTCTGTTATTTCGGCATCCAGCTTGGTGGCTATACAGTCATGCCGATCAATACGAAACTGGCTCCGCCTGAAGTCGAATATATCTTTCAGCATTCAGAAGCGAAAGCACTTATTTATGATGAAAGGCTGGAAGAGGTAATTCAACAAACAACGCATGATTTTCGTGAGAAATTGTCCCTCAGTCCTGCTGGAGACATCAATCGAATTATGGAACAGGAACTTTCCGAGGTTGCGCCAGTTTCATTCCACCCGGATGATACCGCAGTCGTGATGTACACATCCGGCACGACCGGGAAGCCGAAGGGAGTCATGCTGACACACCAAAATATTGTTTCAACAGCTGAAATTTGGTCCGAATCGATGGAGATAACGAAGGAAGATCGCATGCTCATTTCAACACCCCTGTTCCATTGTGCTGCCAGCCACGTGTTTGCAGTTCCGGTTACGTACAAGGGGGGAACCGTCATCGTAGAAGAGACTTTTTCGCCAACGGGAACAGTGGAGCAAATGAAAAAGACGCAGCCGACCATCTTTTTCGGCGTCCCTGCCATGTATACGATACTTCTGAATCTGCCGAACCGGAAGGAGATCGACATCCCTTCTTTGCGACTGTTCTGTTATGGAGCCGCTCCGATGCCGTATGAAATGGTGAAAAAGTTGAAGGAAACCTTCCCGAACGTGAAAGTGCAAAATCTCTATGGGCAGACGGAGAATACACCAGCCGCCTCCACTTTGAAGGATCATTTGGCACTTGAGAAGATCGGTTCAGTCGGGCAGGCCTTGCCGCAAACCGAGCTGCAGGTGGTCGATGAATTTGGAGAATCGCTGCCAGTCGGCCAAGTCGGTGAAATTGTCATGAAAGGCCCGCAAGTGATGAAAGGGTATTTGAGGAATGAAGAGGAGACGAGGCGGGCAATTCGTAATGGCTGGCTCTATACGGGCGATCTCGGGAGAATGGATGACGACGGACTTCTGTATATCGTGGACCGTAAAAAGGATATGATTATCCGTGGTGGAGAAAACGTATATCCTGTCGAAGTAGAAGAAGTTCTGTATCAAATTCCCCAGCTGCTAGAAGCGGCAGTCGTCGGCGTTCCGGACGAGGTTCTCGGTGAAGTGCCGAAAGCGTATGCCGTTATAAAGGATGGAGAAACGATTACAGAGGAGGAAATCCTCTCGTATTGCCGATCCCAGCTTGCGAAATATAAGCTTCCAGTGGAGGTGGAGTTTTTACCTGAGCTGCCGCGCAACGCTTCCGGTAAAGTGTTGAAGCACACGCTTCGGTCAGCTGGCCACTATGTTAGATAATAAAAAGGGCGTTCCCAATGGAGACGCCCTTTTCTCTGTCAATATTATTTAGATAAGAAAATCTCACCTTCAGGCCCGAGCGGAATGCCGAGTAGATACCAAACTGCAAAGAGAATGATCCACATGATGGCGAATGCAATGGAGTAGGGCAATAAAGACGTCATAAACGTTCCGATTCCCATTTTCGGATTGTACTTCTTGGCAAATGTTAATGCGATGGCGAAATAGGCAAGCATCGGCGTAATCGGATTGGTAATAGAATCGCCAATCCGGTATGCAGCCTGTGTCAGTGCAGGACTGTAGCCCATAATCATGAACATCGGCACGAAAACCGGCGCCAAAATGGCCCATTTTGCAGATGAACTGGCGATGAGGAAGTTGATCAATGCCGCCACGATAATGAAGCCTATGAAGAGCGGGACACCTTTCAAGCCAAGTGCTTCCAGTGTTTCAGCACCTTTGATCGCAACAATCGGACCAAGATTGCTCCAATTAAAATAAGCGATCATTTGAGCAGCGACAAATGCAATGACGATATACATGCCCATTCCGGACATCGCCTTTGCCAAATGGTCTGCGAAGTCTTTTGAATTTGTAATCGACTTAACGATTTTTCCATAAATAATAGAAGGAACGAGAAACAGGATCATCATTAACGGAACGAGGCTATCCATTAACGGGGACACAGTCAGTCCACCCGTTTCAGGGTGACGAAAGATGCCGTTTTCCGGTATGGAAAGAGCCAGAACGGCGCCAAGGATGACTGCGACGGAAATGGCAGCCCAAAGCAATCCTTTTTTCTCCGCTGGGGTCACTTCCTCTAATTCCTCGGTTATTCCTTCATATTTGCCTAGCCGCGGTTCCACGATTTTTGTGGTCACGAACACGGCAACGGGAACCAATACGAGTGTAGAAAAAGCAAGGAAGTAATAGTTCATAGCAGGGTTCGCCTTGTAAGACGGGTCGTAAATTTGCGCACCGATCTCAGTAAAACCGGCAACGAGAGGATCAAGTACACTTAAAATTAAGTTTGCGGAAAATCCTCCGGCAACTGAGGCATAGGCAGCTGCCAGCCCTGCAATCGGGTGTCTGCCTAATGCGATGAAAATCATCGCCACAATCGGAGGCAATACGACCATTGCTGCATCCGCTGCCGCATTTCCTAAAATGGCGACGAGGACGATTGTCGGCAAAATCACTTTTTTAGGAGCATTGAGAATCGTAGTTTTCATCACAGTCGATATTAATCCTGTTGATTCTGCTAGGCCAACGCCGAGCATGACGACAAGCACAAGCCCAAGCGGCGGGAAGCTCGTAAAGTTCTTCACAAGATTCGTCAGAATCATGATGAGCCCGTCACCATTCAGCAAGTTGACCACTTTGATCTCTTCGCCGGTTCCCGGATTGACGGCTGTTGTACCGAGCGCTCCAAAAATAGCGGAGCATATTAAGATGATGACGGCAATATAAACAAATAACATGACTGGGTCAGGCAGTCGGTTTCCGTATTTCTCAATAAAATCGAGAAATCTATTAAATAAACCCCTCTTTTCACTCTTTATCTCCATTTCCTTCATTCTACCATTTCCCCCTTTAATACATATATGTAGTAATGTATTAGTTAATTAACGTTCATTATGTCATATAATTATATAAATTCAATACTTTCTTATTAATTAGAGAATGAAAAAGGTTCAAGAGTACTGCTAGCAAGTAAATTTGGATCATCTTCCATTGCCTGCGGATAGCATAAAACATAAAAGCCTGATTTCGGTTAATTACGAAATCAGGCTTGGATCATGCTAGGCTTCACGTATATTCGGATAACTGACAATAGAAGAAGTGGCTAGACGCTTTTCGATTTCCGATGCAATCGTTTCACCGTGGAATCGGCCGCCTTCAATATAGACGGTATTCGTAATGCCGCCAGTGACTACACCCGCAAGAAAGGCGTTCTTAACATTCGTTTCATAGGTTTCTGGATCAAAGGAAGGTACAAGAGTGTCAGGATCCAATGTGATGCCGATTTGCTGCAGCAACTGGGTATCGGGCTGGTAGCCGATCAGTGAAAACACATTATCATTAGAAATGGTGATCGGTCCAGCAGGAGTATGTAGAGAAACTTCGGAATCTCCAATCTCCCCAACACTGGAATTTGGATAGAACTGTATTTTTTCTTTTTCAATGAAATTCCGGATATCTAGAAGCAAGGAAGGTTTTATTCCTTTGTACACGGAATCCCCGCGATGGACTAAGGTCACTTGAGCACCGTTCCGATGCAGATCGATTGCCGCTTCCACTGCAGAGTTTTTCCCTCCGACGACCAGCACTTCCTGGCCGTAAAACGAGTGGCCTTCCTTATAATAATGATTCACTTTCCGTAAATCTTCACCGGGAACGTCGATTTTTCTCGGATGATCAAAAATGCCTGTGGCCATTACGAGCATTCGGGATTGGTACGTAATGTCGGCACCTTTCTGATCAACAGTACGGACCGTAAACAAGTCCCTTTTCTTTGAAATGTGTACTACCTTTTGATGGCATGCAATATTCATGTCGTTCCGGTCTGTAACAAGACGGTAGTACTTTAATAACTCTGAACGGGTCGGCCGCACTTCCTGAGAAATGAAAGGTATATCTCCGATTTCCAGTCGGTCGGATGTGCTATAAAAGCGCATATCGAGCGGGCAATCGGCAATCGAATTTACAATCGCGCCTTTCTCGATAATGAGATAAGAAATCTTTCTTTTTTGAAGGGCCAGACCAGTCGCTAAGCCACAAGGTCCTCCGCCGATCACAATGACATCATACATGTAAGGAATTCCTCCACTCTCCATTGTTTATTTCGCAAAGGGCAGTTGGAAGTGCTAAATCCATTTTCATGCTATTATGGTTTGCATCCAAAGTAGCCGTCACGAAACTCATGGGCACATAGGCTAGCATGGACGAGTCTGCCGAGCGCTAAACAATGGATTGTTGGCACGGATTGTAGGTTTTTTCAGACTGAATTTGAATCAGGCCTGCTATGGAAATGAAAAAGACCGGAAGGCACAATCGCATTCCGGTCAGATGATAATTATTTTCCAATTAACTTATTTGCGAATTCCTGGATGGACATGGCGGAATGAACCCGCTGGCGATTCAATGCGTAAATGGGATCTCCTTGGTATACGTTTCCTTCATTAATCGTGAAGGCGATTGAAATATGGGAATCAGCTAAGGCTTGAACGGCTTCCTTGCTATATTTACCGTATGGATACGCATGGGCATAAACGGAGCTGCCATTTGCGAGCAACGGTTCTATTACTTCATTCGCTTCCTGCAAATCAGCAGCAATGGCATAGCGGGACTCCGATTGCATAATGCTCAGATTGGTCATTGTATTGAACATATGGAAGCGGTGGGTATGGTTTTGGTAAGAATACACGTCTTGCGTATTCATAATATCCTCTTCCGTTACCATGCCGGCTCTGCCAATGCGGCTCGTAATAAGGAATGAAGTGGCTTGGAAACCGTATTCCTTGAGAATCGGATACGCCAAGTCGACTGTGGACACATAGCCATCATCAAACGTAATAAGGACCGATTTTGCTGGCAATGTACCTTTTTTCTCGACCCAGCGCTCCAGTTGGGCTGGGGTAATGGTCGTCCAGCCGTTTTTCTTTAAATAGGCCATCTGTTCTTTAAACTTCTTCAATTCCAGTTCAGATGCATTGTTGCCGACTTTTCGTTCCACAATATCATGATACATGAGAACCGGTATACCCGGCTGAACTTGTATTTGGTCCTTACGGATATATCCCGTTTTCCCTCCTACATTGATCGGATAGTAATTTCCTTTCATGCGCTGGAGATGGACTGTCTCGTTCTTTTGAATCGTTCCGACTGTTTTGGCCTGTAAGGATGGTTTCTCTAAAATCGTGGCCACACCGATTGTTTTGGCGCGGACCGGATGCACAGCTTTCCAATTGCCGGGGGACTCTTGCGAGAGCGTTGCGCGTTGCTTGGAGAATTTGACTTCTTCTCCCCCGATTGCCGTGTAGTAATACTTGTCCGATTCCTTAATGACCGCGTGGGAAGTCCCTTTCAGAAAAACCGCTACTTTGCCTGACTCTTTATACACCGGCGTCGTTTCTGTAATATGAACCGCCTTCGGACTGCTTGCATCCGCTATGGCTGGATAAGCTAAGATGAACAGCATCATGATGAACACTAATCGTTTCAATTTCCTTCATTTACCCCTTCTGTCCGCAAAAGAGGACCTCCTGGAAGTATACATCACTTCCAAGATGGTCCCTTGCAGTATTTATTTTCCTTTTATTATAACACGTTTTGGCTCGCCGATTTGCTTATTATTTCACTAAGTCCATCTATTATGCAAAACGATTGGAATGTAATGTCTACATAGTATATCGGCAAATAGCAGGAAGGTTTTAGGTGAGGCGTTCATTCACTTTTTTTTATACCCTCTCATTTCGAAAAAAGTATCGATAAAGTTAGAAAAAAATGTATACTGAAACTATAAGAAGAAAAGGGGCGATTGATCTGTTAAAAAGACCTAGTGTGCGATATATTCTTTTGTTCATTACAGCCATCCTGTTTTATTTGCCATTCGCCTCTTTGGCTTCAGCCGAACCGATTGAGGATATACGGCAGCTGATCCGGGATGAATACGTGGATTCTGTCCCTGAATCCGTTTTATCGAAGAAGACGGGAAAGGAGATAACGGATGCACTGGATCCGCATTCTGTCTACTTGTCGAAGAAGGAATATGAAGGATTTATCAACGCGATTGACCAGCGGATTTATGGTATTGGTATTGTGCTTGAAGAGCATGCAAAAGGCGTGAAAATCATTTCAGTCATTCCGAAAAGCCCGGCGGAGCTAGCGGGAATACTGCAGGGAGACATCATTACAGATGTTAATGGAACGTCCATTGCGGGCAAGGCAGTGCAGTCCGCTGTTGCATTAATTGGAGGGGAAGAGGGAACAGTCGTCACACTGTCCATTCAGCGACCTGGTGTTTCAAAAGCGATTACGATGAAGGTGAAGCGGCAGGAAATTCATTTGCCTGTCGTGGAGTCGGCTATGCTTGGCGGGCATATCGGCTATATCCGTTTAAACAGTTTTTCCAATGAAGCTGCAGGTGAAATGAATGAGGCCATTCGTTCTTTGAAAGGGGCTAAAGGCTGGATCGTCGACTTGCGGGATAATGGGGGCGGCTACATTACAGCAGCTCAAGATGTAGCAGGATTCTTTCCTGAAGTCCGTTATGCCTTTCAGTTGAGGGAGAAAAATAAACAACCGATGCTTTACGAAGCGCATCGGCAGAAAAATATGCTGGAGGGACCTGCCGCTTTATTAATTAATGAATATAGCGCAAGTGCATCCGAAATGGTTTCTGCAACAGTGAAGGAAAAAGGGGCAGCGACCTTATATGGACAACGGTCTTATGGTAAAGGAACGATGCAATCGATGTATCCATTTACTGATGGCAGTGTTTTAAAGTTGACGACCGCGCGGTTTTATTCTCCAGGAGGGCAAGCTGTCGATCAAGTGGGAGTGCTTCCTGATCAAGAAACAGAGATTGGAGACGAACTTATCCAAGCCCATCGTGATCTGCTGATTTCCAGTTTGCAAGGATACTCGCGCATGCGTCCGCTTCTTAATGTCCCGAAGACAAAGACCTTTACAATAGAAATGAATACAAAGATGAATTGGAAGACGCTATCATCCAACACGGTGCAATTGGTTGAACTGGGCGGCGAAGAAGTGCCTGTGACAATTCAAGAAAAGAACAGCACGACGTTACACATATCTCCGAAAAAACCATTGTTGGCAGGCGGGAAATATCTGTTGGTTATCCATCCGAAAGTAACAAGTCAAGCTGGTAAACCGATGAAAAAAGGAATTTATGTTGAGGTTCAAGTAAAATAATAAAAAAGAAAGAGCTATCCCATCGTCAATCAAATGGTGAAGCTCTTTTTCGTTTTCTTTTCTCGAGGTGATTGGGTAACAGGATGCAGGTGACGACGCTGAATTTCTCGTTCCAGTAAAAGGATAAAATCACGGCACAGCTGTAAGTCTTTAGCTTTTGAATAGCTTTCCAGGAGAAGATCATCAGGCATTTCACTCATTACAATTCACCTCCAAAATAGTTCTAAACAGTAATCAATTATCATACAGTAGTAGGTGCGGCAGTGGAGTTATCCTTACTTTAGCAGAAAACAAAAAAAGGAACAACCGTTCTATTTATCCACACAAGCAAGTGGATAAGTTGTGGTTAAGTTGTTTATAAGGGCAGGAAGCCAGTGTTTGACATGGGGATTTTGTGTATAATGTTATCCACAGTTGTGGACGGTGGGGGATCGTGTCGAAACTTTATTCTGATCAATTAAATTGTCAGTATAATTTAGCGCTTTTTGTCGAATTACGTATTGTTATTTTTGCTCTCTTCAGATAATGTGTTTTTATAGTGAAGTTTGGGGGGATCAAATTGTTTCAATTTGATACATTGGGACAGGAAATTGTGGAGGAGTTGTCCTGCTTAATTCAAGAACAAGTGATATTGACGGATCGGCGCGGTTTTATTCAGGCCAGTACGGATCCAAAAAGAATCAATCAATTTCATGAGGGAGCTTTGTTGAGTTTGCGTCAAAAAAAGATCCTCTATATGACTGACAAGGAGCTGGAAAGACTCAGGGGTGTACGAAAAGGAATTGTTTTGCCGCTTATCATTTCTGGTGAGCCGATTGCAGTTCTTGGGATTACAGGCGAGCCGGAAAAAATTCAACCGCAGGCGCAGTTGATTTTGCGTGTGGTTGAGTTATTCATTCAAGATAGTTTGAAAAGGAAAGAGAAGGAAGAGAAAGTGCGGGAACGGGAATTTTTCGTTTTTGAGTGGCTCACTTCGTCCAAAAAAGATGAACGTTTTCTGGAACGGGGCACCCTGCTTGGGATAGATGTTGAAAAATACAAACAAGTTATCGTCATCGAGGCAGTAAATGACGAAGAACAGTTTACTGTGGAAGAGTTGGACAGCTTCATTGCTATCCAAAACATCCATCCGGAAATGAAAATGACCAGGTGGGGACAAAATAAACTCCTTTTCTTATTGCCTGATATTCCCGAAGACAAATTAATGAACGAGCTTGAATATTTCCTGCTGCATCTCAAGAGAAGAAAAAAAATCGCGGTGGCCGCCGGTATTGGAGGCAGTGCGCACCCTCTGGAGTTAGGAAAATCTTTTAACGAGGCAGAACGGGCAGTAGCCGTCTCCAAAAGAGTAGGCAGAGTCGTGTTGGAACGCGAGCTTCGTTTTGAATTAATCATTCAAAGCCTGCCCGAAACGACATGCGACGAATTCATTCGCCGGACGGTCGAGCCGCTCGGGGGAGATATGGAACTGCTCCATAATTTACGGATTTGGTTTAGTGAAAATCAATCCATGCAAAATACAGCACAGAAGCTTCATATCCATAAAAACACGCTAACCTATCGACTCCAAAAAGTTGAACAGCTGACCGGACTGTCTGTATCCGATATCCATGACGTATTCCTCCTCTACCTAGGCGTCCGCCTCTGGGATGAAAGGGAAAGCCGCCTTGTTACGATGTAGCAAGGTTTTTTTGTTTGAGAAAGACACTTTTAATGCTCAGGCAAGTCACTCGGAATATTTCTGTAAGCTCTTGATTCGCGAACCGCTCGTATCTTTGCCTGAACCACTCGTATAATCCGTCATCCGCTCGTATATTTCCAATACCGCTCGATTCTCCTGTCGAACCTCTCGTATAAGTTGGCAACAGCTCGTATATTACGTGGACCGCTCGAATAAGCAGGCTAACCGCTCGTATCGTTATCTGTTTGTTGTCGTTCCATAATGCACCCGACACTATTATTCATCTCTTCCCCCGTAGCCATTCAACTCCTTCAGCAAACCATTCCTCATTCGCTCTAACAGACTAAAGTATCATCCTTATTCAACCTTTCATATGAGTTTATTACTAAACATTTCCTGAGACTTTTGTACAAAGAACCAAAAAATATGTCTAAATTTTGTCGAAAGGTTGTGCGTACGACTATATCATATAAATCTTCAGACTATTAGAATGAAAACAAGAATCAGAAAGTTGAAGGGGGCGGGTGAATGGATGAACGGGTGTTGGAACAGCTGATTGCGATCACTGGCCGTTCTTATGCGAAAACGACGACCGCTCAGAAGTTGGCTTATTCCTATGATGCGACCGCGAATTTTCAGGCACTGCCTGATTTGGTGTTGTCGCCATCTTCGATAGAGGAAGTACAGGAAATCGTGAAAGTGTGTGCTGCGAACCGGGTGCCGATCGTTTCACGTGGATCGGGTACGAATCTGGCAGCGGGCACGGCGCCGACGTCAGGAGGCGTTGTTCTTCTGTTCAATCGAATGAATCAAATTCTGGAGCTGGACGAGGAGAATTTGACGATCACGGTTCAGCCGGGCGTCATAACTCGTGAGATCAATGAAGTCGTGGAATCAAAGGGGTTCCTATATCCGCCCGATCCGAGTTCGATGAAGATTTCAACGATCGGAGGAAATGTCGCGGAGAATTCCGGTGGATTGCGTGGATTGAAATATGGCGTAACCCGAGATTACGTAAAAGGGTTGAAGGTGGTTCTGCCGTCCGGGGAGCTGTTGACGACGGGTGGAAAGTTGACGAAAGATGTGGCGGGCTATGATTTGACGAGTTTGTATGTCGGTTCGGAAGGGACGCTCGGGGTGATTGTTGAGATTACGCTTGGATTGATTCCGGCGCCGAAGACAAAACAGACACTGCTCGTTTTCTATGACAAATTGGAAAAGGCGGCTGAAACGGTTTCGGCGATTATTGCTGCGAAGATTGTGCCGGCTACGCTGGAATTCATGGATAAAGGGACGATTGAGACCGTTGAGGATTATATGAAAATCGGTCTTCCGACAGATTGTGAGGCGATGCTGCTCATTGAGCAGGATGGAGAACCTGCTGTCGTTACCGAAGATATGAAACTCATTCATCAAATCTGTCAGGAGAAAGGTGCCACTTCCACACAAATGGCACAATCGGCTGAAGAAGCGGAGCAGTTGAGCACCGCCAGGCGGGTTGCTCTGTCGGCACTTGCGAGAAAACGTCCGACGACCATTTTGGAGGATGCGACGGTACCTCGATCGGAAATTGCCAATATGGTGAGGGCTATCCAGGAAATCGCAAAAAAATATGACCTGCTCATTTGTACATTCGGTCATGCAGGTGATGGAAACTTACATCCGACCATCTTGACGGATGTGCGGGATGAAGACGAAATGACACGTGTTGAAATGGCGTTTGCCGAGATTTTCAATCAAGCCATTCACCTCGGTGGAACGATTACCGGAGAGCATGGTGTCGGAGAAATGAAGGCCCCTTATTTAGAATGGAAAATCGGCAGTGCAGGCATCGAAATTATGAAAGCGCTTAAATTGGCAATTGATCCTTTGAACATCATGAATCCAGGCAAGATTTTCGCCAAGGATTCGAAGAAGAGAGTTGTGGTGCACAATGGGTAGCCTTCAGGCTGAGAAAATCCGGCAATCGTTCGTCACCCATGTGAATGAAGACCGGCTGATGGATTGCATGCGATGCGGTTTCTGTCTTCCGGCCTGTCCGACCTACATCCACTCCGGGCATGATGAGACCCAATCGCCGCGCGGTAGGATTGCCTTGATGAAAGCGGTGCGGGACGGAGTGGTCGAATGGGATGGTTCCATAGAAGAAGCATTTGACCTATGCCTTGGCTGTCGGGCTTGTGAGCCGGCCTGTCCGGCGGGCGTGCAGTATGGCACGCTGATTGAAGAGACGCGGGATGCTATCGTTTCCGCGAAAGATCAATCGTTAAAGGAAAAGCTGATCCGCAAAGGGGCGTTTGATCATTTGTTTGCGGATCAGCGAAAAATGCAGGCCGCAGTGAAACTGGTGACATTTTATCAAAAAACGGGACTGCAAAAAGCAGTGCGGAAGATCGGGTTTCTGGAATTGTTCCCTTCCTTTATGAAAGATATGGAGCGGGCTTTGCCGGAACCACCGAAGCGAAAAAGGGATTCCGTCTTGCAAAGTCCGTCCAAAACGAAAGTTGCTTTTTTTACAGGCTGTCTCATGGACACGATGTTCAAGGAAACGAACCGGAATACAATCGAGCTTCTTGAACGGTTAGGATGTGAGGTTGTCTTGCCGAAAGGCCAGCAGTGCTGCGGCGCGTTGCAAGGCCATAGTGGGGAAATGGACAGAGCCAAACGGAATGCTTTGGCGAACATCAAGGCGTTCGATGGCGTGGAATTTGATTTTATTGTAAATAACGCAGGCGGCTGCGGCGCATTTCTTTCGGAGTATGATCGTTTGTTCGAAGGGGAGTCTCCTGAATTGCATGCGAAAGCAAAACGGTTTGTGGACAAGCAGATCGACATTTCTTCGTTGCTTGTAAAGCTTGGGATAGTCGCTGAACTTGAGAAATTGCCTGCCACAGAGGCAGTGGAAATTGTCACCTATCAGGATTCCTGCCATTTGCGGAATGTGAATGGGGTTATAGAGGAACCACGTACGATCTTGAAAGCAGTACAAAGCAGTGTGTTTACGGAAATGCCTGGCGCGAATCTCTGTTGCGGTTCCGCTGGTATCTATAATTTGCTTCAACCTGAAATGGCGTCGAAGATTTTGGAATCAAAAATGAAAGAGGTGAAAGAAATTCAGGCATCGACCATCATTACGACGAATCCAGGATGCTTGCTTCAAATGAAGGTAGGGGTGGAGCGTGAAGGTCTTTCATCGACCGCACGAGCCATGCATTTGGTGGATTTTATCCACGAAAAGATAATCCAATAATCGGAGGGAAATGGAATGAGAAAAAGAAAGAGCACAATTTTTGGGGCAATCGGTTTATCCGCAATGCTATTGCTAGGGGCTTGTTCATCAGCAAAAGGCGATACAGAATCAGGTGCAGGGTCAGAGGATAAGTCATACAACTTGAAAATGTCCGTAACGGTCAATGATTCTTCGACTTGGTATAAGGCAGCAGAGAAGCTTGCGAGCGACATGAAGGAAGAAACGGATGGGCGCATCAATATCGAAATCTATCCGAATGAACAGCTGTCCGGTGGAGATTCCGGTAAAGGCGTTGAATTATTGGCGAAAGGGCAAACCGATTTGAGTTTCCACTCGACAATCATTTATTCGATTTTGGATCCTCGTTTTGGAGTAGCCAGCGCGCCATTCCTTTTCAAGGATACAGACGGAGTTGACAAAGTGTTTGGCGGAGAGGGTGGAGACGCAATAGCTGACATCCTTCACGAAAAAGGTGTAGAGACATTAGGTTTCGGGGAAAACGGTTTCCGTCAAATTACGAACAGCAAACATGAAATCAAGTCGCCAGCAGATTTGAAGGGCATGAAAGTCCGGATTCCTGGCATCACGATGTATACGGACCTGTTCAGAGAACTAGGTGCGGATCCAACAACGATGACATTCTCCGAAGTGTTCACATCGTTGCAGCAAGGTACGATTCATGGACAGGAAAACCCGATTGATGTCATCCACTCTTCCAAGTTGAACGAGGTACAAGATTACATCACGATGTGGAACTATTCCTATGATCCACTTGTGCTTGGGATGAACAAGAAGCTATTTGACTCGATGAGCAAAGAAGATCAGGAGCTTTTCAAGAAGCTGGGCAAAGAAGCAGCTGAGTACCAAGTGAAAATCGCACGTGAAAAAGAAGCAAACCAAATTGAAGCATTGAAATCGTCCGGCATGCAGTTCTATGAGCCGACAGAGGCAGAATTGGCATCCTTTAAAGAAGCAGTTCAGCCAGTCTATGACAAGTATAAGGATATTTGGGGCGAAGACTTGCTAAAAGCGTTCCAAGACCAATAATACTGGGGGTTACATGAATGGAAAGAGTAATCAGCAAGTTAGAAGAATGGATTGTCGCTATCGTATTGTCCATCATGTCAACCATCGCATTCGTCAATATCCTCTCGAGGGGATTTGCAAGCTACTCCTTCTCGTTTACGGAGGAAGTGACCGTCAATCTATTCGTTATGCTGACGTTTGTCGGAACAGCCATTGGTGTGCGTGAACACGCACACCTTGGCTTTACTCTTCTTTATGATATGGCGAATGTTGCGTTCAAGCGGGTCATCTCCATACTTGTCGGACTGATGATGCTCCTGCTGTTCGGCGTTCTTTTTTATTTCGGTATCCAAATGGTGCAATTCCAGATGGATATGGGCCAAAAAACACCATCACTCGGCTGGCCGCAATGGTGGTTCTCTCTCGCGATGCCGCTTGGCGCACTCCTATGCATCTATCGGACCGTCCAAGTGACAATAAAAGAATTGCGGGGACAAGATGAGAAAGGGGAGCAGCTCTCATGATGGCGTTTATTTTATTCGGTTTGTTTTTCCTGTTAGTCATGTTGCGTATGCCAATTGCGATTGCACTTGCTGTATCCTCCATTGCCGTCTTGTTCACAGGCAGCGGGGTATTTGGTTTGGAACTGGTTGCCGACATCATGTATACAAGTGTTGCGAAATTCACGTTGCTGGCGATTCCGTTTTTTATTTTAGCCGGCGTCATCATGGAGCAGGCGGGCATTTCCAAGCGTTTGATTGATTTCGCTCAATCGCTGGTAGGCCATCGTAAGAGCGGTATTGTGTTTGTTACTGTATTGACGGCCATCTTCTTCGCAGCCATTTCAGGTTCAGGCCCGGCGACTGTTGCCGCTATCGGAGGCATCCTTGTGCCGGCGATGGTGAAAAGTGGTTATAAGAAAGAGACAGCAGGCGGCCTCGTGGCAAGCTCGGGAGCGATCGGCATTATCATCCCGCCAAGTATTGCGTTCATCGTCTTCGCTGTAGTGGCAGGCGATCAAATTCCTGTGTCCATCGGCCGGTTATTCATGGCGGGCGTTGTGCCAGGATTGCTATTAGGCTTAGGTTTCATATTGGCAGCGATGTATGTCAGATGGAAACAAGAGAAGACAGAAGGACCGATCGAAGTTGTCATGACAAAAAAGGCGACAGGCGAGGAAAGACTGAAAGCGTTTACAGGCGCTATTTGGGGGCTTCTCATTCCAGTTATTATTCTCGGCGGGATTTATGGTGGCTTCTTCACACCAACCGAAGCGGCAGTTGTCGCTGTATTTTACGGATTGTTTGTCGGTTTCTTCATCTACCGCGAATTAACACTGAAGAAACTGTACGACATTTTGATCGCTTCTTCGATTCAAACAGCGGTTGTCATGTTTATCGTCAGTGCAGCTTCCGTTTATGCGTATATCATCACGACGGAACAGATTGCACGACAGATTTCAGATGTGATGCTGAGCATCTCGGATAATCCGATTATCATCTTGCTACTCGTCAATATTATATTGCTCATTGCAGGAATGTTCATTGATGCCATCTCTGCTTATTACATATTCATTCCGATTTTATTGCCGATCATGATTGCATTCAACGTGGACCCGACTGTGTTTGGCGTTTTCATGACGGTGAACTTGGCGATCGGTTTGTTTACTCCTCCGGTCGGACTTAACTTGTTCGTGGCGGCAGGCATATCGAAAACGTCGATCGGCCAAATATCGAAAGGTGTGCTGCCTTTCGTTGTATCATCCATCATCATTCTATTGTTAATCACTTATATCCCGCAGATTTCCACATTCCTGCCGGATCTATTGAAAATTAAATAGGGGGCGACATCGTGAGATTAAAGGGACAAACAGCAATCATTACAGGCGCAGCCAGTGGAATTGGCGCAGAATCAGCAATTATCCTGTCGAGGGAAGGTGCCAATGTTGTTCTCGTTGATTTGAATTCATGCGAGAAAACAATTGAATCGATTCAAAATCAATCAGCCGATGCAAGCGTCATGGAATGCTTGGGCGATATCCGCGATCCTGAGTTTGTGAAAGCGACAGTAGCTCGGGCTTCCGATACGTACGGAGAACTTCATATTTTGGTGAACAATGCAGGGACATGCGGCAGACTTGGGATCGATACGATGACGCTCGATGTGTGGGACCGTGATATGGATACAAAC
This sequence comes from Sporosarcina sp. AD_1, assembly GCF_057373025.1. Taxonomy (NCBI): domain Bacteria; kingdom Bacillati; phylum Bacillota; class Bacilli; order Caryophanales; family Caryophanaceae; genus Sporosarcina; species Sporosarcina sp. AD_1. Next base: position 141,194 of record NZ_JBPVIR010000005.1, on the reverse strand, counting down.
GTGAAAGCCGCATTTCTGTTTATCCAGGCAATTGTCTACCCGCATATGGTAGAGCAGAAATACGGGCGGATCATTAATATCAGTTCCATTTCCGGCTTAAATGGCGGCGTCATTTCAGGCCAGGAAGACAACAACGGACGTTCCGGCCCTGCCTATTCTGCTTCCAAAGGGGCGGTCATCGCGTTAACGAAGTGGGTGGCAAAGGAGCTTGGCGTTCATGGGATTACATGTAATTCAGTGGCACCGGGTGCCACATTGACAGGAATTACGACGGGTGTTGCATATGATGTAAGCCAGCAAGCGATTAAGCGAATGGGGACACCGCAAGACATTGCGGAGGCCGTTCTGTATTTCGCTTCTCCTGAATCAAGCTATACAACTGGGCAAGTACTCAAAGTAGATGGAGGCTACAGCTTTGGATAATCGGGTTCAAGCAGTATTAGATCAAAAAACGAATCGGATTGCCGGAAGATTCATGAAGGGTATCGATCTTTTTGAAGGATTCAAGGAAGTTTGCCGGGCTTATCAAGTGACAGCTGCTCAATTTCAATGTATCGGGTCACTTGATTACGCGACATATGTCCAACTGGACCAAACCGCGGACGGTGGCTTGAAATATTCCAAGAAGCTTAAAACGGACACACCGATCGAATTGCTGTCGGGCACAGGGTTTATCGGACAGGATCTGCAAGGCGAATTGGAAGTCCATTTTCACGGAATGTTTATTGACTGTGATAAAAAAATTGATGGCGGCCATTTTATTGACGGTGAAAATCCGGTAGCTGTCACGATTGAATATATGCTGTTTCCGTTGCATGAAGTGGCGTTGCAGCGCGGAAACGACGAATTTTGGAATATGCCTGTATTCCAATTCGCGGAGAAGGAGTGATCCATTATGGAAACGTTAGGTAAACTTGCGGTGAAATCAGCGCTGGCTAATCCAGACAAGCTCGCTGTGAAAGACAAAGACCGTTCATTCACATATAAAGAGTTGTTGGAAAGAGCCCATGCGCTGTCGGCTTACTTTCATCATAAAGGATTGAAGAAAGGCGACCGGATCGGCATTTTGATGCCAAACCGTCTCGAACATATTGAACTAGATGTGGCGGTCGCGCTAGGCGGCTTCATTAAAGTGCCGCTCAACTATCGTCTCCATCCAAAAGAGCATCAATATATGCTGACGGATGCGGATGTTGGCTTGTTAATTGGCGATCAAGCACTCATCGACGCTATTGGGACTGAAGTGGAGACGCTTTTGGTAGGTACGGCTTACGAAGAAGTCATCGAATCCTATGTCGGTGCTGGTTTTGCGGAACAAGTGGAAGAGGACGACCTGTTCGCCATCATGTATACATCCGGTACGACGGGCAATCCGAAAGGGGTTATGCTTTCCCATCGGAATATGATTGCAGGTGCAGTCTCCTTAGCGCTTGTTTGTGAGTCCGATTATGACGATATCATCGGCCATGTGGCTCCATTGACGCACGGAAGCAATTTCCTTTCCCATGTAGCTTGGCTGTATGGATTGACACAAGTCGTTTTCGATAAATTCGAACCGGAAGAATTCGTAAATGATTTGGCAAGAGAGAAAGTGTCTATTATCTTCCTCGTGCCGACGATGGTCAACTTAATGATCCAGCATCCGAATTTTGATCCTTCCAAACTATCGACCTTAAAGAGTATCAACATGGCAGGCTCTCCGATCGCGGCAAGCAAGCTGGAACAGGCTCTCAAGCTGACAGGGCCGATTTTTGCAGAGACATACGGACAAGTCGAGGCGCCGATGTGCATTACGATGATGCCGAAGAGAGAACTGGGCACACGTCTTGAATCATGCGGACGCACCGGCCTGTTTGTCGACGTGAAGATCGTAGATGACGAAGGGAAAGAGCTGCCTGACGGGGAAGTCGGGGAAATAATTTGTAAAGGCTCACTCGTCATGAAAGGGTACTGGAATAATGAAAAAGCGACCGCGGAAACTTTGCAGGACGGCTGGCTCCATACAGGAGATTTAGGATGGAAAAATCCAGAAGGATATGTCCATATCGTCGACCGGAAAAAAGACGTGATCATTTCAGGCGGCGTCAATATTTACCCGCGTGAAGTGGAAGAAGTGCTGAACATGCATCCAGGCGTCAAGGAGACATGTGTCATCGGAGTGCCCGATGAGAAATGGGGGGAGAATGTCATTGCATACGTCGTGCCAAATGGTACGCAGCAGGTGACAGATGAACAGCTGCTCGCTCTGTGCATTGAAAATATGGCCAGCTTTAAAAAGCCGAAGGAGATTCATATTGTCGAGGAATTGCCGAAAAGTTCCTACGGGAAAATCCTGAAGCGTGAGCTGCGCAACCAGCATGAAGAGGTGAAAGCATGACGAATGTATATGTACACGGCGTCGGCATGACACAATTTGGGACATTCGTCGACCGGACGATGAAGGACTTGTTGCTTGATGCTTGTATTCAAGCGTTGAATGAAGCAGGTAATCCGAAGGTGGATGCAGTATATGTTGGAAATTTCATGGGCGGTTCCATTTACAATCAGGAAATTCTAGGCGCCATTGTGGCGAATGAATTAGGCCTTGGTTTCATTCCAACAGCCAAAGTTGAAGGAGCATGCGCTTCTGGCGGCATCGCGGTTCGTCAAGGTGTGCTTGGTATTCAGAGCGGTGAGTATGAAACCGTATTGGTAGCCGGTGTTGAAAAGATGAAACATGCGTCCACTGCGGATGTTACGCAGGCGATCAATGCGGCAATGGACAATGATTCAAACGAAAAACGGGCGGGACTAACATTCCCTGGTTTCTTCGGAGTGCTCGCCAACCGGTACTTTTACGAAACTGGCGCTTCCAAAAAGCATCTGGCTATGGTGGCACTGAAAAATCGGGAAAACGCCATGCAAAACCCGCTTGCTCAGTTCAGAAAACCGGCCACAATGGAAGAGATCATGGAAGCGAGGATGATTACGAACCCGCTCGGCCTGTTCGATTGTTCGCCGATGACGGATGGTGCTGCTGCCGTCGTGTTGTCCAGCAAAAAGTCACCGGTCCACGTCCGTTCGTCCGCTCAAAGTTCCGGACCGACGCAAATGCAGGACGCGGACGATTTATTATCCATTCCGGCCATCAAGGAATCCGGCCGTCTCGCATACGAAAAAGCAGGTGTCGGGCCAGAAGATATTGATGTCGTGGAAATCCATGACTGCTTCTCCATGACAGAAATGCTCGCGATCGAGGAGCTCGGCTTTTTTGCAAAGCGTGAAGGTTGGAAAGCAATTGAGGAAGGCCGCACTAAAGTGACAGGTGACAAGCCAGTCAATACGAGCGGCGGACTGTTATCGCGTGGCCATCCAATCGGTGCAACTGGAATTTCCCAGCTCTATCAGCTCGTACATCAGTTGAGAGGGACCGCGCCAAATCAAGTGGAAGGCAATCCGCGTCTCGCTTTGGCACAAAATTTAGGCGGAACGGGATCCTATTCCGTTGTGCATATTTTGGAGAGGGTGTGAGGAACATGAAGATTTTTGCTTGCACGAATTGTGATTATCATAGTGTGACATCCAAGTACACTTGTCCGAAATGCCAGCAAGGAAAGCTGCAGGAAGCTCAAGTTTCACCTAAAGGCACTGTTTATAGTTTTACAGATATCCATGTCGCTCCGGCGGAATTCGCCCATATCGCTCCCTATACAGTCGCTTTGATCCAGTTGGATGAAGCACCTGTCAAAGTGACGGCGCGAATGGACGGCGAAGTGACGATCGGAGATGCTGTGGAGTTAATAGGACTTGAAGAGGGAGCATTCATTTACACGAAGCAGACCATTTCAAGCGGACCGACGGTTTAATCGAGCAGTTCGTTTGCCATTTACGAGTGGTACGAGAGAAATACGAGTGGTTCGCCGACGTTTATGAGCGGTACGAGAGAAATACGAGTGCTTCGCCAGCAGATACGAGCGGTAGCCGTGAAATACGAGTGGTTCGCCGTCAGATACGAGTGGTTGCCGTGAAATACGATAGGTTCGCCAGTCGTTACGAGCGGTAGGCTGACATTTTCAAGAAGTATAATCGAAATTTGATCGAACAAAATGAGGCAAATTAGTTCTTCGAATAAAATCATGGCAATGGAAGGCTTGTGCACCGGATCAAAGCGATCTGCTGTACAGGTCTTCTTGTCTAGGAGGCGAAGGAATGAAGGTCATCCCTCTACTATCTGGTGTCATTTCGAAATACCTGCCGATCTGGATTGTAGCCTTGTCTTTGGTGGCTTATCTGTTTCCAGATGCGTTTATTACCATTCGTGGCTTGACTGGAGTCGGGCTGGGGACCATTTTCTTGTTAATGGGCTTGTCGCTGTCAACCGACAAACTGCTTCAAGTCATTAAACATCCAAAATACGCATGCCTTGGCGTGCTGTTTAAATGGACAATCATGGTGGCCGTATCCATCACGATTGCCTATCTTTTTTTCCGGAATGAAGCGGAAATTGCGACCGGCATCATTTTGGCAGGAACAGTTCCAAGTGGCACTTCTGCGAATATTTATACGTTCATTGCCGGCGGCGAAGTGGCAGTGAGCATTACAATGGCGACGATGGATACATTTATTTCACCGCTGTTGACCCCGGGACTCGTCCAGTTCTTTGCGGGGAAATTAATTCCGATCGCTTTCTGGCCCCTGTTTCTCAATATCATTTATATCGTTTTTCTCCCGCTTTTGGCAGGCCTGTTCATCCAGTGGAAATGGCCGAAGCCAGTCGGAAAAGTCAGGCCGTATACAGCCGTCTTATCCCAATTGTCCTTATTCATCGTCATCCTGTCCGTCATTTCAAGCGCCCAAAAATCCTTGCAAGAGAATTTGTCGATCTTGCCGATGATTTTCATTGCAGTCACTCTGCAAGTCGCCATTCCAATGGGAGCGGGGTACTTCGTTGCGCGGCTTTGCAAAGCGCCTGAGGAGACAGCGCGTGCGATTTTATTCCACACAGGCATATGCAATTCCGCTCTTGCGGCAACGCTTGCCATGGAACACGTCAGTTCTCTAGCGGCCGTTCCTGCAGTCGCCAATATGGTCGTCAATTTGACGATCGGAGCAACAGTCGCAAGCCTATTTGAGAATAAATTCAAGATTTCCTAGACGCTGAAGTGAAATGTTTTGCAGAGTCCAACATTTTATCGGCTCCTGATGACATATCTTTTATTACTAGCACATCGGGAGGAAAGCGGTTGAGACAAAAATGGTGGACATTGCTGTTCGTATTATGCATTTCGCTGCTGCTAACTGCCTGTCAAGGACGTACGGCTACTCCGTTATCTCCTGTAGAAGCCGCCAATCTGGCTGCCGAATGGGCAACGACGGAATTGACCGTAACGAACGGGGGCTTCTATGAGGAAGGGGAGTACGAAACATTTCTCTATAAAGGCATGAACTATCGCTATTTGGCCAGCCATATCGATTCCAAGAAAAAATTAAAGGTGGAACTTCGGAAGACGATGACGAAAAAAGGGGCCAAGCGATTTATGAAAGACAATGGGATTATTTCCTATAAGAAGAGGATGGCACAGCCGGAGGCGGAATCTGTGAGCGAGCTCATGTGGAACGTCGCCACGGTTCGAGAAGTGAAGGAGAAAAAGACAAAAATGGTTATGGAAGTGACAGTACCCATCGGGGAGACAAGAACGGCGAAAAAAATGAAATTCACCTATGTCTATAAAAAGAAGGATGGGTGGCGCATAGACAAAGTGGAAAAATAAGTATGGTACATGATTATGGCAAAAAAAATTTACAAAATGTCATAAATAATGTAGTATGCAATATATCGCGAATGTAAGCGATTACAATAAATATTACTATTCCTAATTGAAAAATAATTATAAAAAGAGTGTTGACTCTACCGATTATCCGATATATGATAGCAACAATCTATTACGAGTTGTGATTCAATTCACAATCTATCATCAGCTTGAGGCTGGTATCGGTCGTTTTGTTAGGAGAGAATGCAATGAGAAGTGACATGATAAAAAAAGGCATCGATCGAGCACCTCATCGCAGCTTGCTATATGCGACAGGTGTGAAGACGAAAGATCTGGAAAAACCTTTTATCGGCGTATGTAATTCATATATTGATATTATTCCTGGCCACAAACATTTGAACCATTTCGCGGAAATCGTCAAAGAGGCGATCCGGGAGGCGGGTGGCATTCCGTTCGAATTCAACACGATCGGAGTCGATGACGGAATCGCCATGGGGCATATCGGAATGCGTTATTCGCTTCCTTCCCGGGAGCTGATCGCAGATTCTGCGGAGACCGTTATTAACGCTCATTGGTTTGATGGGGTCTTTTACATTCCGAACTGCGACAAAATTACGCCAGGCATGCTAATGGCGGCAGTTCGAACGAACGTCCCTTCCGTTTTCGTATCGGGGGGCCCGATGGAAGCTGGCGTCTCAGCAACAGGCGCACCACTTTCACTCACATCGGTGTTTGAAGGTGTCGGGGCATACAAATCAGGCAAAATGTCTGCTGAAGAATTGCTCGACATCGAAACGAATGCGTGTCCGACATGCGGATCTTGTTCCGGAATGTTCACAGCGAACTCAATGAACTGCCTGATGGAAATGCTCGGATTGGCATTGCCGGGGAACGGAACAATCGTCGCAACTTCCGATGAGCGCCATAAGCTCATCAAAGAGGCGGCAAAACATCTCATCCGTATGGTAAAAGAGGATATTAAACCTCGTGATATCGTAACCAAAGAAGCAATCGATGATGCATTCGCGCTGGACATGGCAATGGGCGGATCGACAAACACCGTCTTACATACATTGGCCATTGCCCACGAAGCAGAAATCGAATATAGCGTGCAGGATATTAACACAGTAGCAGAACGAGTACCATACTTGGCAAAAATCATGCCGGCTTCAGACGTTTCGATGGATGATATTTTTAAAGCGGGCGGGGTCAGCGCGATCATCAATGAGCTGACGAAAATACCAGGAGCCATCCACCCGGATCGGATTACTGTAACAGGGAAGACGATCGGGGAAGACGTGAAGGATTACCACATTACGAATGAACAGGTCATACGGACGAAAGACAATCCGTACAGCCCGGTCGGAGGCCTCTCCGTACTGTTTGGAAATATCGCACCGGATGGCGGGGTCATCAAGGTTGGAGCAGTTGATCCGTCCATCAAGGAGTTTGTCGGAGAAGCGATTGTATTTGATTCTCAAGAGGCAGCACAGGAAAACATCGATAACGGCACTGTCCGTGAAGGGCATGTTGTCGTAATCCGGTATGAGGGACCAAAAGGCGGACCGGGAATGCCGGAGATGCTTGCACCGACTTCCGCGATCCAAGGACGCGGACTCGGAACGAAAGTAGCACTCATCACAGATGGTCGTTTTTCCGGCGCATCACGGGGCATCTCCATCGGCCACATTTCACCAGAAGCGGCTGAAGGAGGTCCGATCGCCTTAGTCGAAGATGGTGACATTATTGCCATCGACTTGACGAACCGGACGATCGAACTGAAAGTATCGGATGAGGAATTGGCGGAGCGCAAAACAAAGCTGCAGCCATTTGAACCGAAAATTAAAAAAGGATATTTAGCCAGATATTCAAAGCTTGTCACTTCTGCAAGTACAGGCGGCGTTATGAAAATCTAATAATAAAATCGATGATGAGGCAAAAGTGATTAGATACTGTATTCCCAGAGAGCCGGTCGTGCTGGAAGCCGGCAATACACCTAATCGCGATATCACCTCGGAGTGGGTTGCTGAAAAGAAGACTGAGTAGGCAATCCCGGGCGGCATGAATTGCAGGCAGCCCGTTACAAACGAATGGATAGGCATCCTATCCATTCATGAGGCGGCGGATTGCCGCGAACAAGGGTGGTACCATGAAAAGTTTTTTCATCCCTTATACGAAGAATCGTTTCTTTGTGTGGGGAGAAAAAGCTTTTTATTTTTGAAAATAATGGAACATAGAAAGTCAGGAGGAGTTAGCAAATGAGTGCTGAAGTTCAAACGAAGCAAGCTGTATTGGAACCAATGCCGACCATGGAAGAGCAGCAGACAACAAGACCGGCGGATGGGTCAGCGGTCCTGATTCAGGCGTTGAAGGACCAAGGTGTCGAAGTCATTTTCGGTTACCCGGGAGGAGCCGTCTTACCGATTTATGACGCATTGTATAAGGATCCGATTCCACATGTGCTTGCCCGTCATGAACAGGGAGCCATCCATGCGGCGGAAGGGTATGCACGTGTATCCGGTAAGCCCGGCGTCGTCATCGCGACATCCGGACCTGGCGCAACCAACTTGGTGACAGGCATTACGGATGCAATGATGGATTCCTTGCCATTAGTTGTCTTCACTGGCCAAGTCGCAAGCTCCGTCATCGGTACAGACGCTTTCCAAGAGGCCGATATTATCGGCATCACACAACCGATCACGAAGCACAACTATCAAGTGCGGGATGTAGCCGATTTTCCAAGAATTATCAAAGAAGCGTTCCATATCGCGTCAACAGGGCGCAGGGGACCGGTTGTCGTCGATATCCCGAAAAACGTTGCGACTGAAGTGTTCACAACACCAGAGTCATTTGATGTCGAAGTGGATCTCCCAGGGTACCAGCCGACGACGACTCCTAACTTTTTGCAAATACAAAAAGCGGTCCATACACTCACACATGCAAAGAAACCGATCATCCTGGCTGGCGCAGGCATTTTGCACGCCCAAGCGATGGATGAACTGAAGGAATTTGTAGAGCGCCACCGCATTCCGGTGACCAACACACTCCTCGGGTTAGGCAGTATTCCAGGCGATCATGAACTGTTCCTAGGAATGGCGGGCATGCATGGAACATACACCGCTAATATGGCGCTCAGCGAATGTGATGTTCTCTTAAACATCGGAGCACGATTCGATGATCGGTTGACTGGAAATCTTAAGACATTCGCACCGAATGCAAAGGTAATCCATATTGATATCGACCCAGCCGAAATCGGCAAAAATGTCCCGACAGAAATTCCAATCGTTGCGGATGCGAAGGAAGCGCTGAAAGCTTTACTCGCTGCAGATATGTACTCGCCTGAAACGGAGGAATGGATAGACGCACTAGTGAAAAAGACGGAAGATTTCCCATTGTGGTACAAAGAAGACGATTCAGCTTTATTGCCGCAGCAAGCGATCCAAATCATCCACCGCCTGACAAAAGGCGATGCCATCGTCACAACGGACGTCGGTCAGCATCAAATGTGGGCAGCGCAATATTACGCTTTGAACAATCCGGATCATTGGGTGACTTCAGGGGGGCTCGGAACAATGGGCTTCGGTTTCCCTGCCGCTATCGGAGCACAATTTGCCAAACCGGAAAAGCGTGTCGTCGCGATCGTTGGGGATGCCGGATTCCAAATGACTGCCCAGGAGCTTTCCCTTCTTCAGGAATACCGCATTCCAGTCAAAGTTGTCATTTTGAACAATGGCGCGCTCGGCATGGTTCGGCAGTGGCAGGAAACATTCTATGACGAAAGGTATTCCCAGTCGTTGATCCCCGTTCAGCCTGATTTCGTGAAGCTGGCGGAAGCGTATGACATTAAAGGATACCGCATCGAGTCGCCAGAAGAAGCGGAAGCAATATTCTCGGAAGCTTTGCTTTCAGACGAACCAGTCTTAATCGACTGCCGCGTGAAGCAACAGGAAAATGTCTATCCAATGGTCGCACCTGGAAAAGGATTACACGAAATGATTGGAGTGAGCGGCAAATGAGACGGATCATCACAGTGACAGTCATCAATCAAAGCGGTGTGCTGAACCGGGTCACCGGGCTGCTCATGAAACGACAATTCAATATTGAAAGTATTACAGTCGGGCATTCGGAGCAGCCGGGCATGTCCAAAATGACGTTCATCGTCCATGTGGAAGATGAAGGAAAGATCGAGCAACTCGTGAAACAGCTTCAGAAACAAATCGACGTCATCAAAGTGAATGACATCACGGACAAAGCGATTGTCATGCGGGAATTGGCCCTGGTCAAAGTTGTTGCACCTCCTCAGGCGCGCAGCGAAATTAACAGTATCGTTGAACCGTTCCGGGCAACGATCATCGACTCCGGCAAAAACGTTGTCACATACCAAGTGGTCGGAAACCCGGAGAAAATTGAAGCATTTATCGATCTCGTCAAGCCATACGGCATTAAAGAGCTGTCAAGAACCGGCGCTACTGCATTCGTTAGAGACATGCAAAAAGCTCCATCACCACAGTTATCCATTTTAAAATAATAAATTCAACTAAAAACTAGGAGGAATATACAATGGCTAAAATGTACTATAACCAAGATATCAACGAAGGACTTCTACAAGGAAAGACAATTGCAATTATCGGATACGGTTCACAAGGTCATGCACATGCGCAAAACTTGAAGGATTCAGGATACAACGTAGTTGTAGGTGTACGTCCGGGTAAATCTTTCGACCAGGCGAAGGAAGATGGCCTGACTGTTAAAACGGTTCGTGAAGCTGCGAAAGAAGCAGACATCATCATGATTCTTCTTCCAGACGAAAGACAAAAGAAAGTGTACGAGGAAGAAATCGCACCTGAATTAAAAGAAGGCAAATCACTTGTATTCGCACACGGCTTCAACGTTCATTTCGGCCAAATCGTACCGCCAAGTGAAGTCGATGTGTTCCTAGTAGCTCCTAAAGGACCGGGGCATCTTGTCCGCAGAACATATGAAGCAGGTGCAGGAGTTCCAGCATTGTTCGCTGTATACCAAGACAATTCCGGTCAAGCAAAAGACGTGGCTCTCGCGTATGCGAAAGGAATCGGCGCAGCGCGTGCAGGTGTATTGGAAACGACGTTCAAAGAAGAAACAGAAACAGATCTATTCGGAGAGCAGGCAGTACTATGCGGCGGCTTGACATCACTCGTTAAAGCGGGCTTCGAAACATTGGTGGAAGCAGGATATCAACCTGAGCTTGCGTATTTCGAAACAATGCACGAATTGAAATTGATCGTTGACTTGATGTATGAAGGCGGCATGTCCGGCATGCGCTACTCCATCTCTGACACAGCTGAGTGGGGCGACTTCGTATCTGGCCCGCGTGTTGTTGACGCAGACGCAAAAGCCCGCATGAAAGATATCTTGACTGATATCCAAGAAGGCAAATTTGCTGAAGGCTGGATTCAAGAGAACGAAAATGGCCGTCCGAACTTCAATGCAATTGAAAAATCCGAAGCGGAACATGAAATCGAAAAGGTTGGTCAAAAGCTTCGTGCAATGATGCCGTTTGTTAATCAAAGCGTGAATTCCAAACAGGAGGAAGTGGTCGCGAGTGCGCAAAATTGATATTTTCGACACGACACTACGGGACGGTGAACAGTCGGCAGGAATTAATCTAAATACTGCCGAAAAGTTGGAAATCGCACGCCAGCTCGAACGGTTTGGCGCGACGGTGATCGAAGCAGGTTTTCCTGCTTCCTCACCCGGCGATTTCGAAGCGGTCAAACGGATTGCGGAAACGGTCAAACGTTCTACAGTCACTGGTTTGGCCCGGGCGATGAAGCGGGATATCGATACATCGTGGGAGGCGCTTCGCGGGGCGGAACAGCCGCATCTCCACGTATTTCTCGCCACGTCCCCGATCCATATGGAATACAAATTAAAAAAGACACCTGATCAAGTTGTCGACATCGCAGTGGAAGCCGTGAAATACGCCAAGCGCTTTTTCCCACTCGTCCAATGGTCTGCGGAAGATGCCTTCCGATCCGATCCAGCGTTCCTTGTCCGCATCATCAATGAAGTCATTCAAGCGGGTGCGACAACGATCAACATTCCAGACACAGTCGGGTATGCGACTCCGCAAGAGTATGGCGCTCTATTCAAGTTCTTGAAGGAAAATGTCTCAGGGATTGACCGAGTGAAACTTTCTGCGCATTGCCATAACGACTTGGGAATGGCAGTCGCAAACTCCATCGCAGCAATTGAAAACGGTGCGGATCAAGTGGAAGGAACGATTAACGGAATTGGAGAACGGGCAGGAAATGCAGCGCTGGAAGAAATTGCGGTCGCACTGCATATCCGAAAAGACTTTTACGGTGTCGAAACGGGCATTAACTTACAGGAAATCAAACGCACGAGTCAGCTTGTCAGCCAGCTTACGGGGGTAGTCATTCAGCCGAATAAAGCAGTTGTCGGTAAGAATGCATTCGCCCATGAATCCGGTATCCACCAAGACGGCATGCTGAAGAACCGTGAAACATATGAAATCATTACGCCTGAGTTGATTGGCGAAACGACAGCGCCACTCGCATTAGGAAAACACTCCGGACGCCACGCGTTCAAGGACCGTGCGGTTTCTATGGGCTTTGAATTGACGGACGAACAGCTGAACGAAGCGTTCGCAGAATTCAAGAACTTAGCGGATAAAAAGAAAGAGATCACAGAGGATGATCTATTCGTATTATTTACAGGCAAGCAAATCGAGTACTCCGATGTGCCGACATATGAATTGACAAATGTTCAAGTACAATACGGTACGTCGAATGTTCCAACCGCGACAGTATCCGCCACTGTACCGACTGGGGAAAACGTTGTCGTCGCAACGACAGGCGCAGGTTCAGTTGAGGCGATATTCAATACGCTGGAACAGCTTGTCAAAGGCCAGGTTCACATACTGGACTATCGAGTAACATCGATCGGTAAAGGACGCGATGCACTTGGGGAAGCGGTCGTCAATTTAAGCTTCAATGGCGAAGTGCTGACAGGACGGGATGTAGCGCAAGACGTTTTGGAAGCTTCCGCAAAAGCGTATTTAAATGCAATCAATCGAAAATTAATCAAGTCGGCCGTAAAGGTGAAAGAACCGGTTTCTTGACGATACAGTGATATATTGCATATGGAATTTTATTGAAGAGGGATAAGAAGAAATGAACACAATGAGGAGGAGAAGTTCCATGGAAAAAAGAGTAGCTGTTTTACAAGGCGATGGAATTGGACCAGAGGTGACGTCAGCGGCGGTGCGTGTGCTTGAAGTAATTGCAAGACGTTTCAATCACTCATTCCACTTCGAGTACGGTGCGATCGGCGGTGATGCGATCGATCGATTCAACAATCCGCTTCCTGCTGAAACGATAGCCCTTTGTGAAGCGAGTGATGCCATTCTTCTCGGTGCGGTCGGCGGACCCAAATGGGATCAGAATCCATCCGAACTGCGACCGGAAAAAGGTCTGCTCGCCATTCGAAAACACTTTGATCTGTTTGCCAACCTTCGGCCAGTGAAGGCAGTCCCTTCTTTGATCCAGGCTTCTCCGCTCAAGGAGGATGTCGCGAAAGAAGTAGACATGATGATTGTCCGCGAATTGACGGGTGGCATCTACTTCGGACAGCCGAGCCGGTTCACCGACGAGTCTGCTGTCGATACACTCGTTTACACCCGCCCAGAAATCGAGCGGATTGTCGAGAAGGCGTTTGAGCTCGCACGCCTAAGAAGAGGGAAAGTCACATCCGTAGATAAGGCGAATGTTCTTTCATCAAGCAAGCTGTGGCGTCAAATTGTGGATGAGAAGAAACAAGGATATCCGGATGTTGAAGTGGAGCATCAGCTAGTGGATTCCGCAGCAATGAAGTTGATTACCAATCCTTCCGCTTTCGATGTGATCGTGACGGAGAATATGTTTGGGGACATTTTGAGCGATGAGGCATCTGTTATTACGGGTTCACTCGGTTTATTGCCATCCGCAAGTGTCCGGACAGATGGATACGGCTTATATGAACCCGTACATGGATCGGCTCCGGATGTGGCAGGGAAAGGGATTGCTAATCCGGCAGCTGCCATTCTTTCAGCGGCGATGATGCTCAAGTATTCATTCGGCATGGAAACGGAAGCCGCTGCCATCGAAAAAGCGGTCGAAACGGTGTTTGAAGAAGGATGCTTTACAGCAGACCTGGCCGTCGATGACAAAAAGCTTTCGACAGCTGAATGGACAGATAAAGTAGTGGATGAACTCGATTTACAGTTCGTTTCCAATAGTATTATGTTCTCATACGTGTAAACAACGAAGGTTGGTAAATGGAAGGAGAGGCCCGAAATGGCAAAAACGATTATCGAGAAAATTTGGGATCAGCATATCGTCTACGAGGAGGAGGGAAAGCCCGACCTTTTGTATATCGACCTGCATCTGATTCATGAGGTGACATCGCCGCAAGCGTTCGAAGGGCTGCGGCTGGCAGGCCGGAAAGTTCGTCGTCCGGATTTATGTTTTGCGACGATGGATCATAATGTACCGACAAAGAATTTGCCGGTCATCCAGGATCCGATTGCAAAGAAGCAGATCTCCACGCTCGAAAGAAATTGCGAGGAGTTTGGCATCCAGCTGGCACATATGGAGCACCCGGATCAGGGAATCGTCCATATTATCGGTCCCGAATTGGGATTGACGCAACCGGGAAAAACGATCGTTTGCGGAGATAGCCATACTTCCACCCACGGCGCGTTCGGCGCGATTGCTTTTGGGATCGGAACGAGTGAAGTCGAGCACGTCCTTTCGACGCAAACCCTTTGGCAGTCCAAGCCGAAGACGATGGAAATCAAGATTTCCGGTCAATTAGGTTATGGCGTTACTGCAAAAGACGTGATTTTAGCCATCATCGCTAAATTTGGAATCGATGTCGGAACAGGCCATATCGTTGAATATACAGGCGAGGCAATCCGGAACATGACGATGGAAGAACGGATGACCATTTGCAACATGTCCATCGAAGCAGGCGCAAAAGCCGGTTTGATCAGCCCGGATGAAACGACAATCAACTATTTAAGAGGGAAACGATTCGCTCCGGAAGGCGCTGAGTTTGAAAAAGCAGCTCAGCAGTGGCTAGAGTTGGCGACAGATGCGGGAGCGACGTACGACACAGTGCTTGAAATCGATGCGAATGAAATCGAGCCGTTCGTTACATGGGGCACTAATCCTTCCATGGGAACGGGCATTAGCAAACATGTTCCACGAGCAGAGGATTACGCTTCGGAATCCGACAAGGAAGCACTAAAGAAGGCTCTCGCTTATATGGACCTAGAAGAAGGAGCACCTATGACGTCTATCGAAGTGCAACATGTGTTTATCGGTTCCTGCACGAATGCTCGGCTGAGTGATCTCCGGAGCGCTGCAAAACTGGTAGAAGGGCGAAAGGTGCATCCTTCTGTTACAGCGATTGTTGTACCAGGCTCACGGACTGTAAAGCAGCAAGCCGAAGCTGAAGGATTGGATCGGATTTTCATTGAAGCCGGCTTCGAATGGAGAGAATCGGGATGCAGTATGTGCCTCGCCATGAATGATGACGTAGTGCCAGCCGGAGAACGGTGTGCTTCTACGTCCAACCGGAACTTTGAAGGGCGGCAAGGAGCAGGTTCCCGCACGCACCTTATGAGCCCGGCGATGGCGGCGGCCGCAGCGATTGCAGGCAAATTCGTTGATGTTCGGACATTAGAGCCGGCCCATGCGTAACTGAAGAAAGGATGAGTCATAGTGAAACCGATCAATATCGTGGAAAGCATTATTGTCCCACTGAACCGGAAAAACGTCGATACCGACCAAATCATCTCAAAAGAATTTCTAAAACGGATCGAGCGCACCGGCTTCGGCAAATATCTGTTCTACCATTGGCGCCATCGTCCAGACGGCTCGCGGAATGAAGACTTTGTCTTGAATCAGCCGCAATTCGAAAATGCCAAAGTTCTCGTCGCACACGAAAACTTCGGCTGCGGTTCTTCCCGTGAACACGCCCCATGGGCCATCATGGACTACGGTTTTCAAGTCGTTATCGCGCCAAGCTTCGCCGACATATTCCATAACAACTGCTTTAAAAATGGAATCCTGCCAATCCGGCTCACTGTCGAAGAAGTAGAAGAGCTGTTGGCCAAAGGGGAACAATCAACATATGAAGTAAAGGTCAATCTAGAGGAACAAAACGTTGCCGGACAAGACGGCGCAACCTATTCCTTTGAGATCGATCCATACTATAAACAAATGCTCCTGAACGGCTGGGATGAAATTTCCTTAACCTTTCAGTACGAGGAACACATCCAAAACTACGAAAAGCAACATGCGTAAGAAAGGCTGTTCAGTGAGATCGAGTCGAGCTGAAGCGGAGCCGGAGGGTGAAGAGCAGAGCAGTTTAGCATGGATGAGTTGAGTTTGTTAGTTGAGAGTTGACCGCGAAGATTGGTAAGTAACCTGATTGATACGGCTGGTGTGCTGGCAGAATCGAGCGGTTCCAGGGAAGATACGAGTGGTAGACTAGGGTAATCGAGAGGTTAGCGAGGCGAAACGAGCGGTTATCCTTGGAATCGAGAGGTTGGCAAGGGTAAACGAGTGGTTATCGGCGTAATCGAGCGGTTCACGAAAATATACGAGCGCTTCGGCAAATGAAGTGCTAGCGCCAATAAATCACGGCGAACGCCAATAAACCGTGATGAACGCCAATAACCGTAGTGAACACCAATAAATCACTTGAACGCTAGACAAACGAACTTCAGCAGTCAATCGTTCAAGTGGCGATACGAGTGGTTAACCGAATCCATATGAGCTACCAGCTTATAGTAGTGAGGAATCAATCTATCATTTCAGAGCCAAACAAAAGAGCCTTCGGCAAATCGAAGGCTCTTTTGTATGCTTTCCTTATTCCTTGCTTTGCTGGACAAATGATTCACCATTTTTTCGTGCTTGAATATCGATTTTATCTTCGGGGTAGGCTTCTTCTGCTTTATTCAAAAAGGCAGCGGCTACTTGTTCAGCCTGCTCTTTTGTCATATCCTGATCCACTTCGAAGTCGACTAGGACGTAGCCGCCACTGTCTTCCGTGACAATGAGGCTGACTGAGGAAACACCTTGTACTTCGGAGAATTCCTTTTGTAACGCTTCATCGGATTTGGCTGTGTCTGATTTGTCGACCGCGCCTTGGCTTTCGAGGTTTGGCTGCTTTTCTGCAACGGTCTCTTGTTGTATCGTCTGATCGTCGGCCTGCTGGGCATCTTCATTATTGCAAGCTCCGAGAAGTAGCGCCGCCCCCAGGAATACGCCGGCTAACAGAGTGTTTTTCATCTGAATGACCTCCTAGAAAAGTATAGGTGCCATACTAGCAAAAAAGAGTGCGAGCTTCAAGGCTCACACTCTTTGCGTATTTAATCTTCTACAGTAGCAGAGAAACTAACTTCATTTTTTGGCAGAACCCATGCTACTTCGTTATCCGATCGTCGCTCTTCGTTCTTCCGCCTTGCGGTTTAGCTGATCTAGCAGAACATTATAAGAAGTGTTCACGGTCTGTTCCTTTTCGGAGAACAGGCTGGCGATCCATGCATCTGCGCTAAATTGGTGGGTAAACTGCTCGGCCGCTTGACTGGAAGCTTCGGAACTTTGAGCTGCAGAAGTATCTGCCGTTTCATCGGAATGGGTAACTACAGTTTCGGTTGCTGGTTGGGCCGTTTTAGAGGCGCTGGATGAGAACGACGATGAGGCAACATTCCGCTCATACGCGCCTTTATTAATGGAAGCTGCAATTTTCGCGATGTCCGGACGAAGTTCTTGTACGGCTTCCATGGCAAAGGTCATTTCATTCGGGTGGTCCGCAAAGTATGGATTCTCGTACCAATATTGATCTTGAAAACGCCCTTGTGATGCAGCTAGATCACTATTATAAGGCGAGTTGTACCAGTCGCTGGACGGTTTCTGGATGCCATGCTTTTGTGCCAGCTCCGGGTCCGTTGCGAATGTAATGACGTGGGGCACTTCGCCAGGTGCATTTTTGAAATCTGCAATCAGTTCTTCCATTCTTGCTTGCCGGCTTGCAATTTCTTGCTGATCCCCGTTTTGCATTGCCTCTTTCAGTGAGCGGTTTTGAACGTCCAGCAAGTTGCCATAATATAATTTGTTTGGTTTGAATTCGCCGTTGACTTTGTCATACCAGGCGGGATGCTGTTTAGCCTCAAACTGATGATAGGCTGACCAGTCGTTCGTTCTGATGGAGTCCAAAATAAGAGAATTGCGTCCTTGATTGACTGCCGCCAGCGGATTTGCAGCTGCCGCTTCTTTTCCCCAGACTCTCTTCCAAACATCTCCTCCTGCTTGGTTCGTATCTCGGATTTGCATGTGGAAATTGCGATCATTCAATGCGGAAATAAACAAATGCCCACCTCATTCATTAGTATTTATGTCATAGATTATAAGTTTCGTCTTTTCTACTAGTATAACGTAATGTGACATTGTTTGACAGGATATTCATAAAACTTTTTCTCTATTTTTCAATTGGACTCTATAATAAAGATCATGCTCAAGAGCAATAGCACGAAGACGCAAACTTCTGCACAATATGCCTGCTGAAAAAGACAAATACTCCCTATTTCCACTACGATTAGATATAGTTTTTCCCTTTTCTTGAGCATAACCAATCAATGGGAGGCCATAATACGGTCGTTTATGTTATCATTATGAAGAGAAATTATCAGGAGGAAGAGAGGATATGCCACGAAGCAATAAAATTAGCAAGATTGTCCAGATTTCTTTTTTATCTATTATATTGATGCTCGTTGGTTGCACTTCGACAGAGGCGGAAAGCCAGCAGATCGAACAGAGTTTTACCGATATACATAATGATTTCTGGGCTAAGAACGAAGTGACGCAGCTTGTGAATATGGGAATTATTAACGGATATCCGGATAAGCAGTTCCGACCTTCGGTAGAAGTTTCAAGGGGGCAAGCCGCCAATTTGATGACGGGTGCGCTAAAGCTTCCTGAAGCAGCCTATGAACCGATTTTCAAAGATGTCAGTTCCAAGTCCTCCCATTTGAAGGGTGCTATGGCGACCTACAAGGCAGGAATTTTTCTTGGAAAAGAAGATGGAACGTTTGGTGTAGGGGATTCATTGACTCGTGAGCAGATGGCAACGGTCATTACTCGGGCATTCAACTTGCAAGATACGGGAGAAGAGATTCATTTCACTGATGAAAACAGGATCAGCGAATCGCATCGTGAAGGTGTGAAAATCTTAGCGCAGCATGGCATCACGACTGGGAAAGAAGATGGCTCATTCGATCCGAAAACTCCGGTAAACCGTGCGACGTATGTAGTATTCTTGCATCGAGCCATGGTCAAGACAGGTATGATTGAGGAACAATTGACCGTTGATTTCAAACCGGCTCAGATGTTTGGCAAGTATGAAACGATCCGGACAGAAAGAAATTTTGCGGAAGTACCAGTTTCCGAGACTGCGAAAACCTATCTGCGTTCCAATCAATACTTACAGTATGCTGGTGAAAAAACGGTGAAGCACCCGCATGCAACTGACAAAGTATATACGTATAAAATCGGTGGAATACCGTCCGTTGCTGTAACGGTAACAAAGCGTGAGTTGCCAAACGGGGATTACTTCCTATTTACTGAGTTGAAAAACAACCAGCGTCTGCCCATTACAGTGGATCTGATTCAGACGGAGAACGGTGTCACGCGCAGCCTAATGCATACGTATGACCGTTTCCCAATCAAAAAAGTGACCGATGGCACTTTCGGTTTTGATATTACGACGTATCCTACAGGCATTTTTGAGGAAACATCTCCTGAAGGAACGAAATCACAGAAGATGATTGGGAAAGCGTATCAATCTAAAGCGCTGACTAAATCGTATTCAAACGGCACGGCGAGTCATACGCGAGAACTTCTTAGTGAAACAGAAGCGTTCAGCGGTGTGAAGTTGGGCGATTCCCAACTGTCCGTTTACCACCTTCAGTCACGAGGCTATGATATTGTAGATCAATGGATCCTCGTTTCAAAAGAAGAGCTCTTCTCGACGAAAAAAGAAATGGACGATTGGATGCTCGAGTCGGCCATTAACTATAAGAAGCGAAATAAATGGTATACCGCCCAAGGTCCTTACAATAAGATGGCAACGACCATCGAACCAATGCCGGAATCAGGCAGAGGATACGGCCGTAACCTGTTGCTTGTGAAAGAAGATCGGGTCATGGCGAAGTATTTGGATACGAAGGAACGTTATTATGAAAGTTTGCTGTACAACTCATATGCTAACTTAGATGTGTTCCGTGGAAACTCCACGTACTGGGAAACAGAAGTGACCAGTACCTATTTGAAAGGATTGTTCGGGCTGACAGCGCCTTTCGTTGACACGAGGTTCAATGAACAAATCGCGCTCTTCCTTTACAATGGAGGAAAGGCTTTCGGACATTCCGATTACAATGTTGGATTGAAGAATTACGCGGATCTGTTAGTTTCACAGCGCAAGAAGGGCAATATCATTTCCGTTGGACCCAATGCGTTTTATATTCCGGATTATTTCCCTTCCAAGCAAAAGGTGAAAACACATACATCAATGAACCATCAGCTGGGCGGTATGAATATCTTGCTGCTCGCGTATAAAGAATTCAAGGATCCAGTCTATTTGGAAACAGCGAACAGTATTCACGCAGCTCTAGTTAAAGATGTGGATCAGTGGATCAGGCCGGATGGAGATATCTGGTACAAAGTATCGCCGGACCATACATTTGTTGGCCGAGACTATACCCATTTGACGTTGGAGGACTTGATTCATTCTTATGAAATGTGGTCTGAAATCGATCCGTCCAAAGTGGCTGTCTTCGAAAAGATGATTCGCTCGAAAGCCGGTTATATGGATCGGAATGAAAAAGGATACACGACCAAAATCAAAAATGGTTTAGAACGAATTGGCATGCCAGAATTATTACCGGCAGGCACAGAGCACACGGATGCGCTGTAATAATAAAAATACAACAACGCCCAAGAGGACAGCTTTCGTCCCTTGGGCGTTGTGTTATTACTGAATAATTTTCGTAACTAAGTCTGAACGGATCCAACCATA
Source organism: Sporosarcina sp. AD_1 (assembly GCF_057373025.1). Classification (NCBI taxonomy): domain Bacteria; kingdom Bacillati; phylum Bacillota; class Bacilli; order Caryophanales; family Caryophanaceae; genus Sporosarcina; species Sporosarcina sp. AD_1. The sequence goes on along the minus strand of NZ_JBPVIR010000005.1, from coordinate 120,318 downwards.
ATCGGAAGGAGGATTTAAATCGGAAATCACTTTGTACCAGACGTAGCCGTCGCTTCCTGTCGTTTCTTCAACGATGACGAGCGGGTAGCCGAATGCTGCCTCGAAACCTGGATCTTTCGGCTTGTACGTAAACAATTTTGCACTGGATGTATCAGGGCTTATCCGAACATTCACGCCTGTCGAGCCGTCATAAATGATTCGGCCAAGCTGGACTTGCTTATAATCCCGTCCGCCGAGGAATTTATCAATCCGCCACATATGGCCGGCGATTTTACTTCCCCAGTTCGGGTCAGACGCATATTTAACATTGAAACCGACTGCCTTGTTTCCAGGGACAGCTCCATTTGCATGTGCGCCGAGAGGATTGGCATAGTTTAAATTGATGTATCTCGTAACAAAGGCATTTACACTGTTTTTAGGGCTTGCATAGACTTCGCCCGCTTCCGGCGTTGAATCAAATACTTTTATGCCGAATAAGTTGTTTTTTGTTTGTGCATTTGTACTAATGCCATAATCACTTTCGTGGATAGCTGCCGCTAAGATGAACATCGCATTCACATTATAAGTCTGTTCAACTTCCTTCAAATAAGAGCCAAGACCAATAAGTTTGGATTTGGTGGATAAATCTTTATAACGGGCATGGCCGCTGCTTTCACGTTCACGCAAGGCTTCTGCTATATAAAGATCCAGCTCTTCTCCAGTATAGTTGGACGGCTGGCGCACCGATTGAAATTGGAAGTAAGGATAATGCGTAATGACTTGTTTGGATGAGACATTTGTAAAATGCACGCCATCCAGACTCGTATACTTACCTGCACCCATTGCTGAGGAGGCAGGGCCGATAGAGTATGTCCCATAGCTCTTGCTTAAATTGTCGTACGTGTAGTGTGTTAGAATCCCGCTGTTGTCTACTACATAATAGTCGTACCCAGTCACAAGTTCGGACGGAACGAGATCGACTTCATTTTGTTTTGCGTAGTAAGTGGAACCTGCCACTTCCACGATGACATAATCTGGACCACTGCCGATATATTTCATTTCACGGCCTTTTTGAATATAGGTCACTTCATTGCGCAGCGTTTTATCACTGTAAAGCGATGTGAGCTGCTTCGGGTTTTGCGAACCGAAAGCCCGGCCAGATTTCATTTTGATGATCTTATTATTTTTTTGGATGGCCTTTATGGACGAAGATGCATTGTAAACAGCCAATGCATCTTCGTATGTTTTATAGAGTGCGATTGTCGGAACAACTTGTCCGTTTGAAATCGAACTTACTTTGTATACTTCCGGATCGACATCAGGCACTTCAGGTTTTCCTGGTTCGCTCGGAGTTTCTGGTTTCAATACATTGGCTGCGGCATTCATTCGGAAAAGGAAGGCGGCCGCATGTGCGATTGTCGCACTGTTTTGCGGTTTGAAATAAATCCCGTCTTTCTGATGGTCGCCGCGGATAATATTTAAGTTGACCGAAGCGGATACGGCATCTCTAAAATTAGGTGAGATTTTCGCTTGGTCTTTGAACTTCATGTCAATGGTCTGGACAGGCAAGTCCATGTAGCGGAATGCTTTGTAAATCATGCCAGCCATTTGCTGTCGAGTAATTTTGTCATTCGGCCTAAATGTGCCATCCGGATATCCGGACAAAATACCAGCACCAGCAGCATTCTGAATCTCGATTGTCAAACTAGAGTTTGCTTTTAGATCCTTGAATGTATACTTTGTGGAAACCGGCAAATTCAAAGCACGGGATAAATACGAGGCGAATTCTCCACGCGTAACCGCTTTGTTCGGATTGTAGTTTCCTTTGGCATCTGGTTTGATGACACCTTTTTGAATCCAATAATTCAACTCCGATTCCATCTGATGGCCTTTAATATCACTGGCTTGTGCCACATTCATGAAAAGGGAAGAGAACATGAGCAATGTCAATAACGTCAGTGAAACTATTTTTTTCACTCGTAAACCTCCTTCTGTCCAACTATTAATATAGTAACAGAATTCGGAAACAAGGATAAGGACCAATTTTCGCATGTTCCGCGTATGGGTATTTCATTTGCCGGCGATTTTTCAATCAGACACCTGTCCATTGGCCTATGAATGCCTGTTTTGTAAATAAGGAATAATCAATTTTCAAAAATGAAACTAAAGAGCGCACCGCAACGTCGTATTAGATGCTATAATGTCAGAAGGGTTATCACATAATAATTTGGCTATCAGTCGTAGAAAGGGTATTATTTTACATGACCATGATCAAAGATAAAATTAGTGGAAAAGATACTATATACTTTATTGTCTCTTTGGCGGTATTGTTCGTATCGTTGTTCTTGCCTACATCTATCGCCCTTGTGCTCACATCATTGTTCTTTGCTGCATTCGCCTTCCTAAGGCCTCAGCAAAGCCTGGTGTTCCTTGTCATCTATGTCAGCATCCGGCCGTTGCTAGTTGAAGTCAACTCAGGCGTGAAGCTCGTCGGCGACTTAATCACCTTTGTTGCATTTTTAAGATTGTTGGTTGCTGCACGTAAAAATTTATTAAGTCTATTCCATTTCAAATTATTTGAATGGGCGCTTATCCTCCTGCTGATTGCCGGATCGATCAGCGGACTCATGAATGGCGTACTGACGTCGGCCGTTATTTTCCAAGTCCGTACATTTATTATTATGTATCTTCTGTATTACATCATTTCGCGCAGCCGGTTACCGGAAGGCTGGCTGAAAAGCCTTGCTTGGGTAACGGTGTGGACAGGCGTAATCTCATCTGTCCATGGGCTGATTGAGAAGTTGTCGATGCGTCAAATGTTGTTGCCTGATGTTTGGAAGTACAAAATATTGTCTCCAACGAACGCTGTCAGAATTTATGGATTGCCCGGCAATCCAAACTCACTCGCTTTGCTATTGTTTTTCGGCATTTTGGCCGTTTTGTTCCTTCAACAGTTGTATAAAGGTGAAAAGTACAAATGGTTCTTTAATGTAAATTTGACCTTGTTTTTGGGAGTATTTATTCTCACCTATTCCCGGGGAACGTGGATTTCGGCTTTTATTTTCGGTGTATTGTTCATTCTAATGACGCGGAACTGGCAAGTATTGAAGCGTCTTGCAATTGCGGGTCTAGCATCGATTATTCTTATTTATTTCCCGGTCAATTGGGGAGTGAAATATTTTGAATCCTTGGGCGTAGAGCCGATAACTGAACATCCAGGAAGCATCGGCGGCCGTCTTGGCGAGACATTCGATCAGAAAAACTTGGATCTCATGTCGGAGAGTGGACGTTTCTTCTATATTAAAAAGGGATTTGAAATCTTTAACGATTATAAAATTGTCGGTTCCGGATTTGGCTCCTTCGGTGGATCAGCTACGCTATCGTATGGATCGCCGATTTATGACCATTACGGAATTCGTTCGGATATTTACGGTGGAAAGTATTTCTATTCAGACAACCAATATATCCAGATCATCACAGAAACAGGTGTAATAGGCGTCATCCTTTTCGCGGTTTATCTTTTAGGTATGCTGGCTCTTTTCTGGAAACAGCGAAAAACGACGTTTGGGAAATTCATGATCGCCCTCTGGTTTGCGACAGGATTCTCTGGTTTTTACTACAATATTTGGGAATTGAAAATGTATACGATGTTCTATTTCCTTCTGTTCGGGGCCTTTGCCTCCACGACAGATCAATACGTAAAATTCAATTTGAAAGAAAAATAAAGGCTTTACGACAACCACCTGGGCAGTTCCCGGGTGGTTTTTTCCTTCTTATGGATTATGGCAATTTACCATGAGCTCTGGTAAGCTGTAGATTGATTCATAGAAAGGAAGGTGTCGACTTATCAAGCATTCTAGCGTTTCGGTACGAATTATCGGAAAAAAAGTCGCGATGACAGTTGCAGCTGTCTCTCTCATACTCTCAGTCCCGGCAGGCGCTTCGGCCAGCACATCTACGGTTGAAAGCTATCCCGTTTCTTCAGGTGTCACGTACACGCATAACACTCATGGAGGAGCAAACCACGTAAACCATTTGCAAGTGAATTTAAACGACCCTTACACAAAATTGTCAGTCGGACTCCCGTCTCCATTAGCGAAGACGGATGCCACTACGACACTTGCCAATCGTGATTCACGAGACGGCAACCGAGTAGTCGGTGCAGTAAATGCCTCGTTTTTTGATATGAAATCAGGCTTGCCTCTGTATTTAATTTCCCAAGGCAATGAAATCGTAAACGGGGGAGCCATTTCCAGTTCACCGGATTATTATGTCAGCCAGCCGATTGCTTTCGGTGTCATGAAGGATGGACGAGCCGAAATTGATCATTTCGACTTCAATGTTTCCATCAACCATGGTGGGACAAACTATAAAATGACAGGTCTAAACCGAGAACGGCAAGCCGGTGAAACCATTGTCTTCACTCCTCAAAACCTATCGAAAAACACGAATTCCAATGAATTTGGCATTGAGATTGTTGTGGATACAGGTTCACCAATTACTTCTACATATTACGGTCAGCAATTAACTGGAAATGTCGTAAAAGTACGGGATTACGGTTCTAAGGAAAAAGTGGAAATTCCTTCGACTGGCTTTGTCATTTCAGCCCACGGGGAAAAAGCATTGGAACGATTAAAAGGAATTAAGCAAGGCGATAGCGTTTCTCTTTCTATTACAATTGATGATAAATGGAAAGATTCAGAGTTCATGCTTGCGAGCGGGCCGATGCTGCTTAAGGACGGCAAGCCGAATATTACAATGAACACTTCCAACTGGCGTGCGAAAGCGACGACAGCACGGACGGCCATTGCAATCAGCAAGGACAAAAAGCAAGTTCATCTTGTCACAGTCGATAGCCGGAGTGGGTACAGCAGCGGCATGACATTGACGCAGTTTGCCAATTATTTAGCTGCACAAGGTTACGACCGGGCACTTAATTTTGACGGCGGCGGTTCCACAACGATGGGAATCCGCAAACACGGTAGCAACACGGTCGTGCTTGGCAACCGCACGACTAATTCCAGTCAGCGGAAAGTATCAGCTATTGTGGAAGCTATCAGCACTGCACCAGTTAGCGAACCTGGCATCATCAGCGTTTCAAGGGGACAAATCGGTGAGGTATTAGTTGGAGCTACAGTGCCGATTACGTTGAATTATGTGTTGGATGCCTATTACAATCCATTGAAAGCGGATGCTTCTCAAATCGAAGTGACATCAGAAAAAGGGAAAGTGACAGGAGCAGGCATGGGCTATACAGCTCTTGAAGCTGGCGATGACCGTGTCAGCATCAAGTATGGTGCGGCAACTCAATCATTCCCGGTCAAGGTGGTAGATGCACCGGCCAAGCTGACCATTTCACCGAGCACAACAAAGGTAGATCCAGGCTCCACGGTTTCATTCAAAGTCAATGCGACCGATGCCCAAGGAAAGCCAATCGTCTACTCGCCGGAGCAGGTTCAATGGGGTGTCACAGGCAACATCGGAACGATTAGCAGTTCAGGCGTCTTCAAGGCATCTTCTGTACCAGGCAGCGGTAAAGTGACCGCGTCACTCGGTACGAAGACTGTATCTGTTTCGATTGATCTGTCTGACGGTACACCGGCATTTAAAGATATTCCTGCAGATTACGCATACTATACTGAAATCCGTTACTTGAAAGACAACGGATATATTAAAGGAGATATCGACGGCAAGTTTAATCCTGGCCAAACGCTATCCCGTGAGCATGCGGCTGTTATTCTGAGCCGGGTGTTCAATTTGGACACAACACAGGCAGGTGCACAGAAGTTCTCAGATGTTCCTTCGACGCACCGTTATTACAATGAAATCAATGCAATTGCAAGTGCGGGTCTTGTTGGCGGAAGCAACGGCAAGTTCGATCCTTCTGGTCAATTAACGCGCGCTCAGATGGCTGCGATTCTCGTAAAAGCTTATGAGCTGAAAGGAGAGTCGGCAAAGAAATTCAAGGATGTGCCGCCAACTCATTGGGCATATAAGCAAATTCACATCTTAGCCAACCACGGCATTACAACAGGAAATGAACAAGGGAAGTTTGAACCGAATAAGCCGGTCAACCGTGCCCAATTCAGCGCATTTCTATATCGTAGCATGACGAAATAAGTTTGGCAGACCGTCCTTCTTCGGAAGGGCGGTTTTTGCGCTTTAGCGTATTTTCATAGCATGCGGGGTCACAATATCGAGACATACAAACCGCCTCCATTCTGGAATGCTTCAAAGCATGCCAGGCCAGGCGTATCGTGTCCCATTTTCATGAAAACGGCAACCATGCTATAATGAAAGCATTAAGGATAAAGGAAGTTTGCTAATGAGAATTGGAATTGTAGGAAATTACGGAAACGATAATAACGGAGACGAAGCAATCCTGCTCAGTTTGATTAAGCAGGTCACTTCGACATTCTCCATTGAGAGCAACCAGATTACAGTATTCAGCAATAACCCGAAGCAGACGGCGACACGTTATGGCGTGGAGAGTTTTCCGCTTTATTATAAAAAAGGGAACGCAGCCAAAACATTTTTCGCTACGTATCAGAACAATAAACGGATCGTTCGCACGTTTGATCTTTTGATCATCGGCGGCGGTGGCATCCTGATGGATTTGTATAAGCGGGAGGCTCCGCTTTACGGTTCTTACGCTATGATGGCGAAGAATTCGAATGTGCCTTATGTCATTTACGGCTGTGGAGCAGGTCCGCTGAATACGGGGCTTGGTAAGTGGTTCATCCGCTATATGTGCAAACATGCTGAGAGCGTGTCCGTTCGGGATCCGGATTCGGCGCAGCTGCTTCAAACGGTTGGCGTTACAAAGCCTGTCGATGTCATTGGCGATCCAGCCTTCTCCTTGCGCAAGGAGCATGTGGAAAAGTCGGATGCTCCATCACAAATAGGCGTGACGGCAGTCCCGTATTACAATGCGGATTATTGGCCAGAAGGGAATCCAGCCATCTATCAGGATTATGTAGACGGCATGGCGAAAAACCTGGACGAGCTGGCAGAACAGTTCAACGTTCAGATTAATTTCTTCGCTACGAAATTCCCGCAGGATGCCAACGTGACGAAGGACATTCAAGCACAGATGAAACATGCGGATAAGACGACCGTGCTCGATGAGAATCTATTGCCTGAACGGATCCTGGAAATGACGGAGAAGCAGGACATTGTCATCGGAACAAGGTTGCATTCGCTAATTTTGGCAACTTGTACAGAAACGCCAATCATGGCGATTTCGTACCACCATAAAGTGAACGACTTTATGAAGTTGGCAGAGCTGGACCGGTATGCATTTCCAATTAATGATATTCATCAGAATTCCCATTTGTTTGCCGAAGCTTTCAAGCAGATGGCTGACAACTGGCCGGCTACATTAGAGGAAACGGAACGACTGTCCGAACAGCTCTATGAGGAGTCCATGAAAGGCACTCGCCAATTTATTGATGCTATTAAATAACATGTAAATGATTAATGACCACCATCCAATCGGTGGTCATTTTTTGCTTGCTTGACGTAATCACGTTAATGGCCATTTCCTATTGCATATTCTATCAGGCATTTGATGATGGCAGGCGGGAAATGAATGTAGCTTTGCTGGTGTATCTTTTGTTTGAATTGCCCTGTTTTATTAAGAACAACAATCATACGTTGAACAAAGCCGCTTTGGGTGCTTCCCAAGCGGCTTTATTAATGGAGAAATTTATAAATTAAAGGCGGCTCGCACTTCATTTACATACGACTGGCTGATCGGAAGCTCACTGCCATCGTTCATTGTCAGTACAAGGCCAGAAGAGATATCTTTGGAAATCTTTTGGACTGCGTTCAAATTGACGATATACGATCGATGGACACGTAGAAACGTGTCAGGCAATTTGGATGTCAGTTCTTTCAGTGTCAAGCTCGTGCTAAAAGTTTGCCCATTGGAATAAAACCATGTCTTCTTCTGAAGGCTCTCGATATGGGTCACCTGCTCTACTGGAATGGGGTACCAATCGTCACCCTGTTTACCGGTTAACAGCCGAATGGGTTCTTCTATATGAACAGCAGGTGGCAGAATGACGAGTAACACACCCAGTTCTCCTTGTACGGGGACGGGGTAGCCGACGCCGTAAAACAAAACACCTGTTGGTGACTGTTCCATTCGCTCCTTCTTCTTACCAGTCAGACACACTGCATCTGCGATACTATGCTTCGCAACCGCTTCTCCGACGGTCAATTTTACATCATAGGTACCTTGCGAATAATGAATGTATTTCCCGCCCACAGCAATGGCGAGTGATGCACCGTTCGGCACCCAATCTTCCAGCACGCTTGTATAGAGAGCCAGCGAATCATCTCCGTGTTTCTGCTTCTCCAACGTCAATTCCATCCCTCTTTCTGCTTTTGCTGTTTTCATTCATCGTGTAAATATGTCCTTTCATCCAGAAAAATACGGAACTTATCCAAATGTCCAGACAATATGAATCTTCTGTTATATAGTAATGTATATCATAAATTACTGTTATGGAACAGTAATAAAGTAGGAATTATCGGAAGGAGAGGAAGTATCAATATGGGAACGAGAAAAGAGCAAATTGAACAGCTGGAAAAGGAATGGAGAAAGAATGACAGATGGGAAGGAATTGAGCGGGGCTATACAGCAGAGGAGGTCATTAAATTACGCGGTTCGGTGCTGATTGAGCACACATTGGCTCAAAGAGGGGCGGAACGGTTATGGAAATCAATTCATAAAGAGAACTATGTCAATGCACTAGGTGCACTGACAGGAAATCAAGCAGTACAGCAAGTGAAGGCTGGCCTGCAGGCGATTTATCTAAGCGGTTGGCAAGTGGCAGCGGATGCCAATCTCGCCGGTCATATGTATCCCGATCAAAGCTTATATCCGGTGAACAGTGTGCCGAATGTTGTCAAGCGAATCAATCAAGCTTTGCAGCGTGCGGATCAGATTGACGCCGCGGAAGGCAGGAACGACGGGTTTGATTGGTTCGCGCCGATTGTGGCGGATGCGGAAGCCGGGTTTGGCGGACCGTTGAATGTGTTCGAGCTGATGAAGGCAATGATTGAAGCTGGAGCAGCGGGCGTCCATTTCGAAGATCAGCTTGCTTCGGAGAAAAAATGCGGCCATCTAGGCGGGAAAGTGCTGCTCCCAACGCAAAATGCAGTTCGTAATTTAATTGCTGCGAGATTGGCGGCGGATGTTATGGGTGTACCGACTATCATTATTGCCCGGACGGATGCGGATGCTGCCGACTTGATCACAAGTGATATTGATTCAAGAGATCATGAGTTCATTACAGGAGAACGGACGCCGGAAGGATTTTACCGAACGAGGGCGGGAATGGACCAGGCGATTGCAAGAGGGCTCGCCTATGCGCCTTATGCGGATCTCATCTGGTGTGAAACGTCGACTCCAGACCTAGCAGAAGCGAAACGCTTTGCAGATGCCATTCATGAGCAATTCCCAGGAAAGCTGCTAGCGTACAACTGCTCCCCATCGTTCAATTGGAAATCCAATTTGAATGACGAGACGATAGCCAATTTTCAGAGTGAACTTGGCAAGATGGGCTACAAGTTCCAATTCGTGACGTTGGCGGGCTTCCACTCTTTGAACCATAGCATGTTTGAATTGGCACACGGTTACAAACAGCGGGGCATGGCCGCCTATTCGGAGTTGCAGCAGGCAGAGTTTGTAAATGAATCTAAAGGGTACACAGCGACCCGGCACCAGCGGGAAGTCGGCACGGGTTATTTCGACGAAGTGGCGCAAGTCATTTCGGGAGGCACTTCTTCGACAACTGCGATGAAGGGGTCGACGGAGCAAGCGCAGTTTGTGTAATGAAACAATAAAATAGGAAAGGATGAGACCTCTGACTACTCAGCAGACACGCTTTACTATAGACATACTTGGTGAAATTACGGCAGGAACGGAAGAAATGTTAACGCCGGAAGCATTAGAATTCCTGTATGCGCTGCATACGGAATTTAACGAAAGACGAAAAGCGTTATTGGAAGAACGCCAACATAGGCAGAAACGGCTTGATCAAGGTGAACGGCTCGGTTTCCTGGACGAGACACGGTCGATCAGGGATGGGGATTGGACAGTTGCGCCGATTCCTCCTGATCTTCAAGACCGCAGGGTAGAAATTACCGGACCGGTTGACCGGAAAATGATCATTAATGCATTGAATTGCGGGGCCAAAGCTTTCATGGCCGATTTTGAGGATGCGACATCCCCGACATGGACGAATGTCATCGACGGCCAGGTCAATTTGAAAGATGCGGTGAGACGCTCCATCTCCTATGAACATCCGATCAGCGGCAAAAAGTATGAATTGAATGAGGAAACAGCAGTACTTATCGTGCGGACCCGTGGTTTGCATTTGGAGGAAAAGCATGTCGTGATTGAAGGAGAGCGGATTGCGGGCGCATTTTTCGATTTCGGTCTTTATTTTTATCATAATGCAAAGGAACTGATACAGAGGGGAACAGGACCATATTTTTATTTGCCGAAACTGGAAAGTCATTTGGAGGCTCGGTTATGGAATGACATATTTGTCTTTGCGCAGGCGAAGCTTGGCATCCCTCAAGGTACCATCCGAGCCACTGTTTTAATCGAAACAATTACAGCCGCCTTTGAAATGGAGGAAATTCTCTATGAATTGCGGGAGCATGTTGCGGGGCTTAATTGCGGCAGATGGGATTATATTTTCAGTTTCGTAAAACGGCTTCATAACCATCCGGAAGTCATCTTGCCGGACCGGAACCAAGTGACGATGACGTCCCCTTTCATGCGTGCGTACACGCAGCTTTGTATCCAAACATGCCACCGAAGGAACGCTTTTGCGATGGGCGGCATGGCAGCCCAGATTCCGATCCGTGACAATGCAATTGCGAACGAGGATGCGTTCCGGAAGGTGAGCGAGGACAAACGGCGGGAAGTGCTGGAAGGACATGATGGAACGTGGGTGGCCCACCCTGGCCTTGTTGCAGTCGCAATGGCAGAGTTCAATGAACAGATGAAAACGCCAAATCAGGTTCATCGCAAAAGGGAAGATGTTCAAGTCACGGCTGACGATTTGCTACAGGCGCCGCAGGGCACGATTACAGAGGACGGCTTGCGGATGAATTGCAGTGTCGGCGTCCAATATATCGCTTCCTGGCTCGACGGGCAGGGGGCTGCGCCAATCAACCATCTCATGGAAGATGCAGCTACCGCGGAAATATCACGGTCGCAGGTATGGCAATGGATCCGCCATCCGAAAGGCGTATTGGCGGATGGGCGAAACATTACTGTCGACCTGTTCAAAACCGTTTTAGAAGAAGAAATGAAGAAAATTGCTACGGATACTGGGGAACGCCGATACAAGCTAGGCAGATTTCAAGAAGCCGGTGAGCTCTTTCAATCAATGGTAATACAAGATGATTTCGTGGAGTTTTTAACTTTGCCTGGATATGAAAAAATATGAACCTAACGGAGGTGATGAATATGGGCAAGACGTGCAACGAACAAGTGAAAACGAAGAAATATTGTCAGGAATGCGGCTGTGAAATCGTAGAGAAGGTCGAGTCCTTGCTTTATGAGTGCGAGCGATGCATCGGAAAACATATAGAATAGATGGAAGGGCGGCTTGATCCAATGGATAAAGCCGCTTTTCGCTTAACAGGTAGGCAGGCATAAGTAGATGGAGACCTTTATTTGCCGGACGTTTCCTATAATTTCGACAGGTCTGGTGGTGAATAAAAGGAGTTTCTCCGCTATATCTCGAATAATAGGGTTGAAAGCAGCGAATTTGATTAGGGGGATGAAAGATGAAGAATGAAGAAATGTTATTGATTCCGGGACCGACGCCGGTCGTCGATTCCATTTATGATGCGATGGCGTCGGAGACAAGAGGCCATACGGACCCTCGATTTGTCGCTATTTATAAACAGGCCATTGAACAGACGCGCGAATTGTTCAAAACGGATGGCGAAGTATTCGTCATTTCCGGTTCCGGGACGGTTGCGATGGAAATGGCGCTCGTCAATACGGTGGCAGCGGGAGAGCGATTGCTGATCATCAGCCATGGATACTTCGGTGACCGGTTCATCAAGCTGGCGGAGGCGTTCGGAATCGAAATTGATGTGCTGCAAGCAGATTGGGGACAGCAAATAGCGATTGAGGAAGTGGAAAAGAAACTCGCTGCACATACATACAAGGCGGTTACGGTGACCCATGCGGATACGTCGACAGGCGTCGCTGCTGACTTGGATCGCCTCGTTCCACTCATTAAGGAACATGGTGCTCTTGTCATTGTGGATGGAGTTTGTGCCACAGCCGCTATGGAAGAGGATATGAGCAAGGAATACGGCAGTGCTGGCCATAAAATTGACATTATCCTGACAGGCTCCCAAAAAGCGATCGGCGTTCCGCCTGGCCTTGCCATTGTCGCTTTCAATCAAACCGCATTACAGGCAAGAGAAGCGATCGGACGAGTACCTGCGTATTATTGCGATATATACAATTGGATTCCCATCATGCAAAATCCGGCAAATTATTTCGCGACACCACCTGTCAATCTCATTTACGCATACGAGGAAGGGATGAAACTCGTCCTGTCGGAAGGGATGGATAAACGAATTGCACGCCATACCGCATTCGGCCGGGCCGCCCGTACAGCTTTGCGTGAATACGGCATGATACCGCTCGCTTCGGAAGAGGTGGCGGCTTCTACATTAAGCTGCATGCTCTATCCGGAAGGCGTGAATGATGCAGAATTCCGTGCAGCTCTGGCGAAAAAAGGCATCATCGTTGCCGGCGCATTGGCACATTTAGCAGGCAAAGCCTTCCGCATCGGTCATATGGGGAACACGACAGAAGAAATGCTCGCTGGTGCTATTCGTACCATCGGTGAAGTGCTTCAGGAGATGGGCCATCCAGTTGATATCGATAAGGCAGTCAACCAATTTACCGGTCTTGTTTCGGTCGATGCTCAATAAATGAAGTAAGCAAAACGCCAGGGGGCTATCCGCCTGGCGTTTTGCTTGTTCTACACAAGTTACCGTTCCTCTTGTTTCACTTCAACACCAATATCCGGCCGGTCTGTGAAAATTCCATCAGCGCCCCATTCATACAATTGACGTATCTCTTTCTTTTCATTGACCGTATACGGATGGACATCTAGTCCGTGCTGATGAAATTGATCGATTAATTCTTCTGACACGGCATCCTGGTTGATTCCAACGCCGGATGCATATTTAGTTAACTTCCTGAAGTCAGATTCATTGAAGGAAGGGGACTTATTAAAGGAATACAATTGAATTAACGGAATGTCCGGTTCCAATTTGTGAATTCGCTGCAAGCTTTTTCGGTCGAATGACTGCAAAATGATCCACGGTGGATTGTGCTTGCCATCAAGGCTGTCGAAGCTCTTCAGCTGGGCAATCAAGTCTTCCTCCATTCCGGGATAGTCATTAGGCGTTTTCAGCTCGATATAGTAATTGGCATCACTCCCGTATCGTTCCAGCACTTCCTGTAAGCTGACGAGCCCTTCCCTTTCTTCCGGCAAGCCTTGCGAAACGGGCTTCCTCGGTCCCGGACTTTCATCTTGCAGAGCCTTCAGTTCTTCAAAAGTCAAGTCCGCCACCGGGATTTCTTTTTGTTGATTAACAATGAACCGATCGTGCATGACGACGAGCTGGCCATCCTTCGTTTGGTGAAGATCAAGTTCCAAATAGTCCGCCTGCATTTCGTATGCGAGATCATATGCGGCGATCGTATGCTCTGGCGCATAAGCAGAGGCGCCGCGATGCGCGATGATCAGGAAATCGTCCTCAGGCAATGGAGGCGGCTCAGCGATTTGTTTGCAACCGATTAGAAATATGAGAAGAACGAACAGAAAAAACTTTTTCATGAGATATCCACCCCTGGGAATATACTTATTCAACACTGATTAAAAGAAAAATCAAAATTAGCAGGAAAAACAAAATCTTTTATCGAAATATGTCTAATAGGATTTTGAAAGTCTTTCAAGTAAGCAATGACAAGGTGTCGGAAAGGAATTTGGTTCATGAAAAAAGTAGAACTGATCAATGTATCAAAATCATACGACAAGCAAGTGGACGTTATTTCCAATATAAACGTCACGATCGAGCCGGGCGAGTTTTTTGTTTTGGTCGGCCCATCCGGCTGCGGAAAAAGTACGATGCTTCGGATGATAGCAGGACTGGAGGACATAACGGGCGGTACATTGAAAATTGGTGAACAGGTTGCAAATCAGTTATCTCCGGATAAACGGGATTTGTCTATGGTGTTCCAAAACTATGCCCTCTATCCCCATTTGACTGTTCAACAGAATATTACGTTTGGGCTCGACGTCAAACGAATGAAGAAGGAGGAGCAGAAACGAAAGGCAGAAGAAGTGGCGCAATTGCTTGGTTTGACAGAGTACCTTGGCAGGAAACCGAGGGAACTGTCGGGCGGGCAGCGCCAGCGTGTGGCATTGGCTCGGGCGATTGTGAGCGAAACGCCGATTTGCCTAATGGATGAGCCGCTATCCAACTTGGACGCCAAGCTGCGGGCGCATATGCGGTCTGAAATCAGAAGGATTCAGCGCTCTCTTGGCATCACAATGATTTATGTAACGCATGATCAGGTGGAAGCGATGACGATGGGTGACCGGATTATGATTTTGCATGAAGGGAAAATCCAGCAAATTGGAAAACCAATTGAGATTTATAATCATCCTGCGAATCCATTCGTCGCGACTTTCATCGGTTCTCCGCCGATGAATCTGGCGGAAGCCGAGCTGGATGAGCTGAATTCGCAGTTACTCATCGGGAATGATTTGAAGCTGCCGTTGCCAGAAGGGGATTATTCGGAACTATCGAAGCGGCCGCTGACGGTAGGCGTGCGCCCGGAAAATCTGCATCCTGTTACAGAAGAAACGGCGGCAGGTTCCTCCTTTGAAATCACCGTAACGAATGTGGAAGTCCTCGGGAACGAGACGATCTTTTCATTCCAAGTGGGCGCTTCGGAATGGATGGCGAAGTGGACCGGCCAGTGGCATATTAATATCGGGGATCGACTGCCGATCCAAATGGATTTTGCTACATTATCCATTTTTGACCGGGAGGATGGCCAGCTAGTTAAGAAGACGATTGACCAAAGCCATCATGTTGTGCAGCATGAGGTGGGCCAATGAATACGGCGGGATCCTTTTGGCGGCGATCTATTAATGGGCGAACGGCGCTGCTGTATTTATTGCCGTCTATCATCCTGTTTTCGGTCTTCGTTTTTTATCCGATGTTCCGAACGATTTATCTTAGTTTCTTCCTGACAGATCAAGCCGGGAATGCCGCCATCAATGTCGGCATTGAAAACTATCAATATTTGCTGGGATCATCAGAGTTCCAGAACAGCATGAAAGCAACAGTACTTTTTGTTCTTTATACGGTTCCGATCGGCGTTATCCTTGCACTGTTCTTTGCCTTGCTGGCGAATGAAAAGCTCAAGGGAATTGGCTTTTTTCGGACGATGTATTCATCAACGATGGGCGTATCTGTGGCTGCCTCTTCCGTCATCTGGCTGTTCATGTTCAACCCGAGCATCGGGATGTTCAACCGGCTGCTGCATTCGATTGGCCTGCCACAAATCCAATGGCTGCTCGATCCAGAGTGGGCGCTCCTCTCGGTTTCCATGTCGACGATCTGGATGAATATCGGCTTTTCATTCCTCATCTTGCTTGGCGGCCTGCAAAATATTGATGAACATTTGTATGAGAGTGCACGAATTGATGGAGCAGGCTATTTTTACAGATTGCGGCGCATTACTTTGCCGATGCTATCGCCGACATTATTTTTTATTATTACCATTTCGCTGATCAATGCGTTTCAAACGTTCGGCCAGATTGATATTTTAACGAAAGGCGGGCCCTCTCAATCGACGAATCTGATCGTCTACTCCATCTACAGGGAAGCCTTTATTAATTATCAATTCGGCACGGCGAGTGCGCAGGCGGTCATTTTGTTCGTCATTATTTTGATCGTGACCATTCTGCAGTTTAAGTTAGGGGAGAGGAAGGTGCATTATCAATGAAAACAAGCCTTCCTGCGAAAATATGGATGTATTTTTTGCTGATTGTCACTTCTTTACTCGTCTTTTTCCCGGTCCTTTATGCATTCATGATTTCATTCATGACAGGGCCAGAGATTATCCAGGGACGATTCATCCCTCGGTCACTCAGTTTGGAGAACTATGTCAAAGTGTTCGAACGGCTGCCGTTACTCGGCTACTTATTGAACAGCTTTATCGTCTCAATCAGCGTCATGCTGGGCCAGCTCGTCGTTTGTAGCTTGGCAGCGTATGCATTCGTCTTCTTCAAATTTAAAGGGCGGGATTTCATCTTCTTTTTATTCATTTCCACGATGATGATCCCTTGGGAAGCGACGATGATACCCAATGTATTTACGATGCGAAAGCTCGATTGGTTCAATACCTACCAAGGGCTGACACTTCCATTCTTCGCCTTGGCATTCGGGACTTTCTTGCTCCGGCAGCATTTTTTAACGATACCCAAGGAGCTCCACGAAGCATCACAGATTGCAGGCTTGAGCCGTTTTAAGTTTTTCTGGAAGGTGGTTCTTCCGATTTCAAAGACCAGTCTCGTCACACTCGGGGCTTATGGGTTCCTGACGACCTGGAATATGTACTTGTGGCCGCTGCTCATTACGACCAATCAGTCTGTCCGTACTGTGCAGATCGGGCTCAAGCAATTGCAGTCCCAAGAAATCGCGACCGAATGGGGGGTGGTCATGGCCGGCGTCATTGTTGTTATCATTCCGACGCTATTATTGCTCTTTATCGGACAAAAGCAATTGCAGAAAGGATTGTCGCAGGGCGCTCTAAAATGATGAAGCTAGTTGTTGGCGAATAAAAAAAAGGGGTGTAGGCAGGAAATGAAAAAGTTTGGGAAAAGTCCATTTCTATGGTTGCTTATAGTAGCGATGGCCATCTTGACGGCCTGTACGAACAGTGACAGCAATACGAATAGTGATTCCTCCACTGATGGAGAAAAGGGAGCGACGAAAGAGCCGGCGAAGACGGAGGAGGGCAAAGTGTCCATAGAGTTCTGGCATGCGATGTCCGGAACCGGCCAGGAATCGATTGATGCCATCGTGAAAGGCTTCAACGAATCTCAGGATAAATATGAAGTGAAAGCAGAATATCAAGGAACCTATGAAGAATCATTGACGAAGCTGCGCAGTGTCGGCGGAACGAAAGATGCACCGGCCATTACGCAAGTCTTTGAAGTAGGAACGAAATACATGATTGACAGCGGCTATATCGAGCCGATGCAATCGTTTATCGACAAGGACAATTATGATCTGTCCCAGCTTGAGGAAAACATTTTGAATTATTATCGCGTAGATGGAGATCTGTATTCCATGCCGTTCAACTCCTCGACGCCTGTCATGATTTATAACAAAGATGCGTTCGAGAAAGCTGGACTTGATCCGGAAAAGGCGCCTGAAACGTTCTCTGAAGTGATGGCGGCGGCAGAAAAATTGACGACGGATGACATGAAGGGCTTCTCCATGCTCACATACGGCTGGTTCTTCGAGCAGCTCGTGGCAACACAAGGCGGCCTTTATGTGAATGAAAACAACGGACGCACTGGAGACGCTTCTGAAGCGGTCTTCAATGGACCAGAGGGACGAAATGTTTTTGATTTTCTTGATAAGATGAACAAAGCAGGAACATTCGGCAACTTCGGAACGAACTGGGATGATATTCGTGCGGCCTTTGCAACAGAAAAAGTAGCTATGTACATGGATTCTTCCGCAGGTGTCGCGGGAGCGATCGCAAATGCTCCATTCAATGTCGGAGTCGCCTATATTCCACATGCGGATGAAGTGAAGCGCAATGGCGTGGTCATCGGGGGAGCATCCCTTTGGATGTCGAAAGGAATTGCCGAAGTCGAGCAGGAAGCAGCTTGGGAATTCATGAAATACTTAACGACGCCAGAAGTGCAGGCGAAGTGGCATCTCGACACAGGTTATTTCGCAATCAACCCGAAAGCTTATGACGAGGAGAATGTAAAAGCGAAGTGGGCGGAATATCCACAATTCAAAGTAACCGTCGACCAGCTTCAGGATACAGTGCCTGGCTATGCAACACAAGGAGCTCTGATCTCGGTATTCCCTGAATCCAGGCAGCAGATCGTCACGGCACTTGAAGAATTGTATCAAGGAAAAGACCCGCAGGAAGTGCTTGATAAAGCAGTAGAAGGCACAAATCGGGCAATGGAGATTGCAAATAAGACAAAGAAATAAAAGCTGAAGCGCCTTCGCCTACATCAGGTGAAGGTGCTTTTGTAATTCATTTGTAAATAGAGGAATATGTCTACGAATCTTTCAAATGCTATGATATAGTAATAGATGGACTGACCACTTTTGGTTTTAAGTAGCATTTGCACTTAAAATAGATAAAAGAATGAAGGAGATGAAGGAATGTCGCTTTTGAAAAAAGTTGGCATGTGGATTGTCATCATGGCACTCACAGTAAGCGGTTTTTCATTCGGTTTGAATGCAAGCGCTGCCAGCAAACATGACGTGACGCGCGGTGAATTCATTACCGCAGTCGTGAAGGCGCTTGAATTAGAATTGGGAGATGGCACATCGCATAAATTTACAGATGTGGATGAGAAAATGGCTCCATTTGTAGAGGCTGCCCTTTCGAACGGCTTGGTAAAAGGAGCTACGGCTTCCGAATTTAAACCAGGCGAAAAATTGACACGTGAGCATGCATTCTTAATCGTATCTCGTGCTGTCAAGACGGACGAAGTATTCCCAACAACTTTGCTTGATAAATTCAAGGACAAAGACCAATTCAAAACGAATGAGCTGGAAGAATTGGCGAAGAGTGTAGGCTTGGACATTTTCAGAGGCTTTGAAGATGGCACAGCGAAGCCGCAGAAGGCTGTAACAAAAGTCCAAGTGAAAAAAATCATTGATCGCTTATTGGAAGTACATAGTGCACAACCTGAACAGCCAGGCGAAGAGCCAGGTGAACAGCCGTCAAATGACAATGTTTCACTACGAATTCTTGGCACAAGCGATTTGCATACGAACTTTGTAAACTACGATTACTATCAAGACAAGCCGACAAATGAATTCGGTTTGGCAAAGACAGCCGTACTCATCGATGAAGCACGCGCTGAAAATCCGAACAACCTGTTGTTCGACAATGGTGACTTGATTCAAGGAACACCGCTTGGCGCTTACAAAGTGTCAGTCGATCGTTTGGAAAAAGGAGAACTTCACCCAGCGATGGCTGCTCTTGGTGCACTTGAGTTTGATGCAAGTACACTAGGGAACCATGAGTTCAACTATGGATTGGATTACTTGGACATGGTATTAGAAGAAGCTCCATTCCCTGTATTGAATGCGAACGTGTATGATGCGGTAACAGGCAAGAACCGCTACACGCCATATGTCATTATGGATAAGAAAGTTGTAGATGGAAAAGGGAACGAGCAAGAATTGAAAGTGGGCGTAATCGGAGTGGTTGCCCCTGGAATTATGCGTTGGGACCGTGCATTGCTTGAAGGAAAAGTAATTGCAGAAGATGCAGCAGATACTGTTGAAAAGTTTATCCCGGAAATGAAAGAAGCGGGAGCAGACATCATCGTAGTTCTTTCCCATTCTGGTATGGGAGATGCAACCCATGAAAAGGGCGAAGATGATGTTGTGTATCAAATTTCCCAATTTGAAGGGGTAGATGCGATTCTTACAGGGCATAACCACTCTGTATTCCCTGGAGATTACGCTGATCTTCCAAACATCAATATGGAAAAAGGCACGGTAAACGGAACGCCAGTCGTAATGCCTGGCAAGTTCGGAAGCCATTTGGGGATTCTTGACTTAGTATTGGAGAAGGACGGAGACAGCTGGAAAGTTGTTGACGGAACAGGTTCATTGCGTGAAGTCGATAAAAAGTCTGACGTTGTGAATCAAAAAGTAATTGATGCAGTAAAAGAAGCGCATGAAGGAACAATCGAATATGTGCGCAGCCCAGTCGGTAAAACGACAGCACCGATTACAAGTTACTTTGCATTAGTTAAAGATGATCCTTCCATTCAAATCGTTACGAACGCACAAAAATGGTATGTGGAAGACCAAGTAAAAGGCACAGAATATGAAAACCTACCAGTTCTTTCGGCTGGTGCGCCATTTAAAGCAGGCGGACGTAATGGAGCTAACTATTACACAGAAATCCCTGCAGGCGAAATTGCAATCAAAAACGTAGCAGATCTATATGTATTCGACAATACAGTAGCCGCACTTGTTATGACTGGGGCAGACGTGAAAGAATGGCTTGAAATGTCTGCGGGCCAATTCAACCAAATCGATCCTGCTTCAAGCGAAGAACAAGATTTGATTAACGGTGAATTCCGTACGTACAATTATGATGTAATTGATGGCGTCACGTATCAAATAGATGTGACACAGCCTGCGAAGTATGACTACAAAGGTGAAACAATCAACGAAAAAGCAAGCCGAATTGTCAATTTGCAATATGATGGAAAAGCAATCGATCCAGAACAGAAATTCATCGTTGTGACAAACAACTACCGCGCAAGCGGAAACTTCCCGGGTGTTCGCAATGCAATCAATACGATCGAATATGCATACGAAAACCGTGAAGCGATTATGGATTATATGATTGATCAAAAGACAATCGACCCATCTGCAGATAACAACTGGACATTTGTACCGGTTGAAGGCGATGCGAAGATTTTCTTTGAAACATCAGCAAAAGCACAAAACTTTGCTCCAAAGGAAGGCGATGTTGAATACGTCGCTCCAACAAAGGACGGCTTTGCGAAATTCTCAATCAAATTGAAATAAAAAATGACGGAGCAGAGATTGTATCTGCTCCGTCTCTTTTTATGTGCAAATCGGTTTCAATCATTCCTCAAACATCTTTAACTCTCCACGTGTAATAAATTCTGTTCCGGGTATCGTAAAGGTTACTATGTGCGGAAGGAGCTGTTTCAAATGGAAAGAAAATTTCAAGTGGAACCGAATGCAAGTGAAGGCCGTGACAGCCGCTTTACCGGTATGCCGGATGCAAAGGAATTTCCTGATTTGGAACCTAAGCAGAGTGCCGAAAAGCAAATGGAACAATTCGAGAACACAGTTGGGAAGATGAATGAGGAAAAAGACAAATGAGATAGTGAGTGGAATGAGGCATTGTATTGACAATGCCTCAGCCTGTAAACAAACTATATTTCTATAGTTTCTTTATTCAGTTATTGTACATAAATACAAGACATCAGATAATTTATGATTGCTTATCATTATGCTAATACTATTCGCTTGGTCTTCTTGTCGTATATCACAACGGTTACAATTGAAACAAGAACTATCACAGTATTTGCGGCAATGGTTCCCGCCCAAGTCATAGTCATGGTGCCAAAGATGGGGGATGCCGCATTGAACATGGTGTGGAATAATACGCACATAAACACACGGCCTTTTCCTGATATTTTATAGATTGCCCCGTTGAAAAATCGAAATGCAATTAGTTGAACTGCAAACATCCAAAAGTTAATGAGTCCCTCTCCATGATTCGTTCCCGGAATGAAAAAGAGAGGGATATGCCACAAAATCCAAATGATTCCTACAAAAACAGAAGACAAAACAAAACCGTACTTTTTGTCAAGCTCAGGCTGCAATATGTACATCCAGCCAGCTTCCTCCAAGCCACCGATTATAAGATTACCAATCAGGGAAAGGAAGAACGTATAAAAAGGAAGCGCCATTTCAGTGCGGCCTGAAACTGCAATATGTATCAAAAAATACAGTGCAAGTCCTGCAACAACAAACAAATAGATAAATATGCTATTTTTGACATGAAAAACAGTTCTCAACCATTCCTTGAAACCTACTATTTTGTTATTTTTCTTCAGAACGATATATGAAGCAATAGCGGGCGACAAAATATATATTGCAAAAGGGATGTTCATCCCGAATTGCTGCAACGAGTGAACCCAATTGTAAACCGAATATCCGAATTGGCCAAGAGCAATCAAAGCACCTGACACAAGATAAGCTATGCAAAATGTCAGCATAGTAAATTGTTCTGTGATTTTTTTGTCTGTCACAATTTCTTCACCTCACATTTTAAAGTATACAGAAAATGTTAATTAATGGACATATTTTCTTTTATCCCCTGATGTTTGCTTGCTGCCAATTCATAGCTGAGCTCCGCAAAAAATATAAATAGCCTAATGACTTTGTCTACAGTCTGAGGCATTGTATCGACAATGCCTTTTTAACGTTCCAATCTACTTTTCAAAATAAATCTTTCACGTATACTAATAGGGAGAAAGATTTGGAAAAGAGACTGGGGATAAGACGTTGAGAAAAAGAGTACTGCTAACTGTGTTTTCATTTTTGATGCTTAATGGGTGTGGGCCTCTCGGAAAAGAGGAAACAGTTGAAGTTCCAGAGGATTTTGCCTTGATCCAATGCAAACTGGATCCGCTGAATTTGAAGGAGAACGCAACACATATTACGGTAGGTATGGTAGGCGACATTTTATTACACAATCCATTATATAAATACGAAGATTACAATCCGTCTTTTGCTGCCATTTCGGATGAACTCCACGAAATCGATTTTCTCCTTGCCAATCAGGAATCGTTGCCTGGCGGAAAAGAGCTGGGCTTATCGGGCTATCCGCGCTTTAATAGCCCGAAACACATCATTCGGGGTTTGAAAGAGAACGGTGTCGACATGATTAACTTGGCAAATAATCATACGATGGATCAAAATGAGATGGGACTTCGAAAGGCGATTGAACATATGAAGGCGTATGGCATGCCATATGTTGGTGCCTACGAATCACAAGAAGATCGGGAGACCGAGCGGATTGTGGAGGTAAATGGGATCCAAATCGGTGTCCTTGCCTATACGTTTGGAACAAATGGACTTCCGGTGCCAGCAGGAAAGGATTATATGGTTGGATTAACAGACCGGGAGAAGATGCAGAACGATATCCAATCCATTCATGGCAAGGTGGATGTTGTCGTCGTTTCAATCCATTGGGGAATGGAATATGTGCTGGAGCCCTCCAACTACCAAGTGGACTTAGCTCAATTTCTAGCTGATTCAGGAGTTGATATTGTGTTCGGCCATCATCCCCATGTTCTGCAACGGTATGAAAAGGTGGGGGAGACGCACGTCTTTTATTCATTAGGAAACTTCTATTCCGCTCAGCAGTTTGATACGACAAATATCGGAGGAATCGGGAAAGTGAGCATCCGTAAGCTGGAGTTTGCCGGCCATGAGATGACAACTGTAGGTGAGGCTCATCTGATCCCGACAGCTGTCATCCGCAATGCACAGCGACGTTATGTCGTCGTTCCGCTTGAGCAGGCGGGGTCGCAGGCTTCTAAGAATGTGAAATGGGTTGAGGAGCATGTTGGGCTGACAGCGGAATAAGGGTAAAACGATTTCTTTGATTACTTCAGAGAAGTGAAGAGCAGAAATTGGCTTGGAAAGGATTGCATTTTAAATTAGAAATGAAGTTGGCAGGCGGCTGTTTGCTGACTTAGTGTACGCGATTTGAAGATGGAGATAGAAGTATATAAACTGACATAGGAAAAAATCTCTGTTTGTTCACAGCAGTTCTTTCATCCAGGCTTACAAGAGGAAAATATTTAAGAGACCATTTCTGTTTGATTTTGAGCAACATTTCTGATGAACAGTTTCCTCCAAAATCGAAAAAGCGTCCTGCCTTTTTGAGCAGAACGCTTTTTTACTAATTACTTTTCCGCTTTTTCAACTTGTTTAGTTGTTTGCAGGAAGTTAGATACAATTTTTGCAGCTTGTTGACGAGTTGTGAATTGTTCCGGCATGAACTTTCCTTTGTATCCGGATGCAATGTCATGCTCGTGCAATAGGGAAATAGCATTTACCGCTTCAGCAGAGTATTTGCCGAAATCGGAGAATGGTGCTTTTTCCGCTGCTTTCAGTGGTGTGCCTGTGTAATTTTCAAGCGCACGCTCGATAATCAAAGCGAATTGTGCACGTGTTACTTTGTCGTTTGGATTGAACTTGCCATCTGTACCTTTGATAATACCATGTTCATAGGCAGCCGCGATTTCCGACTGAAGATCAGCAGATAGTCCAGAGATGTCAGAGAATGGTGCTTTACCAGTCGCTTTCAAATCATGTGCTTTGACAATCCAAGATACCATTTCAGCACGTGTGATGTACGCACCTGGTTTGAAGGAAGATCCTTCCCCAAGGATATCACGTACATAAAGATCGGAAATGTAAGGATATGACCAGTTGTTTAGTTTTACGTCTTTAAATGGAACTTGAGCAACAACACGACCTTCTAACCCTTCATTAACCTTGCCAAGTGATTTCAAGTGGCCTGCGAAGTTTTCCCAGTCACTGAATCCAGGCTCGCTGACACGGCCTTCTTGGTGGGCTATTTCAAGTGCCTTGAAGCCGTCTCCGCCTTTAGCTGTGAAGTTGTTTGTAGCTGCTTTGTACATCTTGTCATTTTCTACTTCTTTGCCGTCAATTTTAATGGACACGATACGTTTGCCAGGTTCTGCTTTGCTGTCGAATACAACTTGCATGCCTGCAACGTGCAAGAAGCCACCATTCTCTTGCGGGAAGTTCTTAAGTGCGTGCTCCATTGTTGATTTCAGTTCTGCGCCAGAAATTTTAGTGATCGCAAGCGGGTTGCCGAATGGGAGTACTGTAAGTACATCTCCGTAAGTGATTGGGCCCTTCTTGATGGAAGTCCGGATTCCACCGCCGTTTTGGAAAGCAATGGATACTTCTGGATCGATTTCTTTCGCTTTTTCAAGCATGCCATCTGCGATGATATTTCCAAGATTGGTTTCGCTGGAACGAACGCCGCCGATCAATGTCTTAAGATCTGAACTCTTATCGCGCAGTCCATTAAGGAATACGTCTGCTACAGCTCCAGTTTGTTCACTTTTCCTTTTTTCAACTTGCTCTTTATATGGTTTCAGAAGTTCCGTAGCTTCGGCATCTTCCTCAACGTCTTTCAACTTAATCAATTCACCTTTATAATCTTTGATCACACCTTTGTCGTCAAATGTGACATCAAGTTGTCCTAGGTTGTTCAAATATTCACCAGTTTGGACAATGAGAGTAGGGACTTCGCCATTTTTGATTACTTTTGGTTCTTTTAATTCGGTATGGGAATGGCCCGCTACGATGACATCAATTCCAGGAACATTTTCGGCAAGCAGCATATCATTGCCATACCCGTTGTCGACTTCGGAGCCGATATGAGTAACCGCAATGATTTTATTGATGCCAAGCTCTTCAAACTGCTTGACCATGTCTTGTGCTTCCGTAATGTAGTTTGTAAACTGTACGTCAACTGGGCTTGCGATGAAAGGTGTTTCTTCTGTTGTTAATCCGAAGATACCAATTTTCTCGCCTTCCACTTCTTTAACGATTCCGCTGAAGATTTTTCCGCTCTCTGGATTTTCAGAGATGGTTTTGCTTTGGATGCCGCTAAGCAGTTTGTCTTTAGAGAAGTCGACATTGGAAGCTACAATCGGGAATTTAGCTGTTTCTACGAAATCCTTCAAAGCTTGATGGCCATCCGCACTTGCACCTAGATCGAATTCATGGTTACCAAACGTAGCTGCATCATACTTGAAGAAGTTCATGAAAGCGATATCCGCTTTGCCGAGGAACTCATTGAAGTAAAGTGTTCCTGTAAAGTTGTCGCCTGCATTCAGAAGTACATTGACAGGATATTCTGCTTGTTTCTGTTTTAGCATAGTAGCTAGTTTTGGCGCGTTCTCCAAATGACTGTGAATGTCATTTGTGTGGAACACTGTCATTGAAAAGTCTTTCGACGCTTCCTCAGCTGAAACGGCAGCAGGTGTGACGCCTGCAATACTGAATAGCAAAATGGAAGCCGCCGCCCCCTTAAAATACTTTTTCGACATAATACACCATCCTCATTTTGTAATAGTAGTTGTCCATCATTCTTTTATACTAGTGAAAGATAAATAATGATGAAAACGTAGTCATTTCAAGTTTAGCATTATACCAACAAGAGGACAAATTAATTTTTAGTAAACACTGGGCAAATGAAAAACCGGAAAGGAATAATCCTTTCCGGCTAGAAATTATTGAGCGGAGTAATACTGTAGCAAGCCTTGGTAGATAGCTTCTGCATAAATTTCCGCATATTGATCGCTTGTTAGTTTCTTATAATCATCAGGGTTTGTCAAAAATCCTAATTCTATTAGAACAGCCGCGACATTGTTGTTGCGGATGACATAGAATCTTTCATCTCTTACACCGCGGTCTGCCATATCCGCCCGTTTGATGATATTGTCATGAATCTTTTTAGCCAGTGCACGGCTTTCTGCAGCATTTGGATTAGTGGAAGAATCATAATAGACTTCTGTTCCTTTTGCTGAAGTAGAACCAGCTGAGTTGACGTGTATTGAGACAAATGCTTCTGCGTAATGTTTCTTTGCAAAATCAGTACGGTCTTGCAGGGAAGGGAACGTATCACCGGAACGTGTCATTAACACGCTAGCCCCGGCTTTCTTCAATTTTGCTTCTACTCGCTTCGCTACATTTAATGTAATCTCTTTTTCTTTAGCAGAGCCTTTTGAGGTTCCGGGATCTTTGCCGCCATGTCCTGCATCAACGACGATAATCCGGCCTTTTAATGGATTGCCTGATTGGTTGATCAGTTTCAAATAGTTTTTATGGACATAACCTGGTCCGTTGTTTGTGTTAACTTTAGCCCAGTAACCAGAGATTGATAGAATTTCGACCTTCTCGCCGAGTTTGAATTTACCGATGACTTCTGAAGTCGAGTTGGCTGATTTACGAACGTTTAAGCTGTCAGCCGTTACTTTGCCGATCAGGCCGCTCGTCCCAACGGATGGTTCACTTTCATCCTCTTCCGGAAGGGAAGGTTCTGTCACATCTGGAGGAGTTTCACCAGGTTCTTCTGTTGCTACATCATCACCTGGTTTTTCTACCCCTACATCGACTGTATAACTCTTATTGATATATCCGTTTTTCCCGTCAATCAGGATGAGAAGCCAATCGCCTGTCTGACCAAGCACTTCGACAATCTCTCCATCTTTCAGCTTACCGACTACATCGCCAGTCAATGCCGGATGGCTTCGTACGTTCAGGTTGATGCCGCCTGTTACAACTTTAGCAAAATACGTTCTGGATGTCTGTTCTGGCGGTTTCACCTGTAGCGCAAACTTGTCATCCAACGCGCGTGCGACAAAAAGTGCGAATTGGGAACGTGTCAGCAGGTCGTTCGGCAAGAACTTTCCTGCATCTCCTTGTGTGACACCTGCGTAATAAAGTCCGTTGATCTTTTCTGCATATGGATGGTTCTTCATATCTGTTAGCATGAGCGGATGATCAACTGTGATCTTTTCTGATAAATTGAATGAGACTGAAAGGGCATAACCCATTTCATCACGCTTGATTTTTTCATTAGGATTGAACTTGCCGTCCTTGTCGATTTTAAAGTAACCAAGTTGAACCGCGCGGCTTGCAAATTCATACTGCTCCGTGCCCGGTTTCAAGTCCTTGAATGTAATGGAAGGGGTAGGCATGTCCTTTTTCTTGGAAGCGATTACTAACATCTTAGCAGCTTGTGCGCGAGTCAAATTGTCACCAGGGTTGAACTTGGAAACTTGGTTGACAATACCGAGATCAGCTATGTAATGAACTGCCTCATAATATTCCTTGTTTGGAGATACGTCAGAGAATTTGAATTGTGCCGAGGAATGACCTGGGACGATGGAAACAAGAGCGAAAAACAACAAAGCAACAGTGGCCCATTTAATCGTTTTCATGGTGTCCTCCCTAATTTTTACTATTGGTGTAGGTTTAGTGTAACAGTGTAGATTCATTAAATCTAGAGGAATTTCAATAGATTTATATAGTTTTCTACATAAAACCGGATGTCCCCAAAAACGGAACACCCGGTTCGATATGCATTATTGGTTAAGACGTTCGACGATCCTGTTGAATTGCTTTGCAGTAAGCTTATCGTTTAATCCAAAAGAACCATCTTCATAGCCACTTGCAATATGATTATATGCTAGAGTGCTAATATATTCAGTTGCCCAATGATCAGCAGGGACGTCTGAGAATGTCTGTTGTGATGAGCCTTCCAGATGGAATGCTTCGACAACGATTTTCGCTAGCTGCGCTCGTGTCAATGAACCGTCTGGATTAAACTTGCCGTCGTTGCCGGAAAAGATGCCGGCATTTGTGACAGCCATGATGGCATCATAATGTGGGTGGTTGGCAGGTACATCGGAGAAAGATGTCTGATGAGACAGATCTTCTAAACCGAGTTCTTTATAAAGTGTTTCTGCCACTTCTGACCGAGATACATACTTTGGCAAAGTCGCTGAATCATCAAATGCGACTGTCTTCTGGTCGAATTTCGCTACCCGCTTCGCTCCTAAATAGCGGTTGCCCCAGTAAGCCGGGTCGTTTACAGAAGAAATCATGACGCCTTTGCTTGTGGATGCATGAATGAAACGGCTTGAGCCGATATAGATTCCGACATGCGATACACCTTTGCCTGTCGTGTTGAAGAACACAAGGTCTCCTGTTGTAAGATCGCTTTTCTTAACAGATGTTCCCATAGCATACTGTTCGCCTGTCGATCTTGGAATTGAAAGTCCTTCTTTTTTAAATACATATTGCGTATATCCTGAGCAGTCGAATCCGGATGTGGTTGTCCCACCGTATGAATACGGTGTGCCGATATAGTTCTTCGCTGTACTAACGAGCGCTGTCGGTGAATTCGCTGAGGCCATGGCTGGAATTGACGTTGCGATTAAAACTGACCCAAACAAAGCTACAATAAGTCTTTTCATTATGGTTCCCAAATTCCCCTTCCGCACGTTTGATACAGTGTGCTTTTATCTGAAACCAATATTAGCATAGCTAAACCTTCATTTCGGTTACAGTTACATTACAATAACGTTACAAAAGCCTAGTAATCTTAAAAACAGCTTCACTTCACTGTTTTCAAGAAGTTTGGAACTTTTCCAACCGGTATTTCGTTCCCTTATGTAATAGATTTTCACTAGCAATCTAGATCTTTAGCCAATTGAAAGTAAGTTCCAACGGACTAGATAAATGGCTCGGACGTTTTATTACAGACATGTTACATATGAACTTTATCTCATGAAAACCGGCCTAGCTTGCTGGGAATTCCTCTCGTATTCGTTGAGGCATACACTTATGCTATAATCGTTCAATGGAAGTGAAGGCAGAATAAGTAGATGGGAAGAGAATAGATGCAAAAAATAGCGGTTTTCAGCAATATGTATCCTTCCGGACAACATCCGACGTTTGGGATATTTGTTAAAAATCAAGTGGAATTACTGCGTTCCCAGGGGCTCGATGTCGATGTCATTGCAATCGACGATCCGGCGAAAGGGAAAGGGGCAGCTGCAAAGAAATATGGGAGTTGGTTACTTCGCTCGTTTGTTTATATGTTGAAAAATAGAAAACGTATCTCGTTGACACATAGCCATTATGCTTTCCCGACAGGGCTTATCTCATTAATGGGAAAACGGATTTGGAAGCTGCCGTATGTCATTACAGTCCACGGTGGTGATATCGACAAAATGGCTACGAAAGGCGGAAAGATCGCCTCCATGACAGCCGCCATCCTTCAAAATGCCGAGGCTGTTATCGTTGTCGGAGAACGGCTGAAGCAGGATGTGATACAAAAGTTTAATGTCCAGGAACAACGGGTGCATGTGATGAGCATGGGAGTGGACACGTCTGTTTTCAAACCTTTTCCGAGAGAGGAAACAAGGATGGAATTGGACATACCGGCACAGGAAAAAGTGGTCTTATATGTTGGGAATTTGATTGAAGCAAAAGGCCTGCTTGAGTTGGTGGAAGCTTTTAAAGTTGTGAAGCAAGAAGTTCCGGAAGCGGCGCTATATTTGATCGGGTCACCGAAGGATGAAGGGTTTATGGAAAAGCTGGCGAAGCATGTGCTGAAGCATGGCGTCAAAGTCGTCCAGCAAATGCCCAAGCCGCAAAATGAAATCGCCCAATGGATGTCTGCTTCGGATGTATTTGTCCTTCCTTCACATCACGAAGGGTTCGGGCTTGTTGTCCTGGAAGCGATGGCAACCGGAACGAAGGTCGTTGGCACGGATGTGGGAGGTCTTTCGTATTTGCTTGCTGATCAGGCGGGGATTGCAGTAGAGCCGAAAAATGCTGATTCTCTGGCGGACGGCATACGCCAGGCATTGAATGGCGAGGCGGTATTGAATCGAGAAATGATTCAACTAAAAGTGGAATCAAACTCGTTTGAATCGATCCATAAACGACTTTTGTCAATCTACCGCTCTATAGAAGAAAAGGCAGGCCTGGGCGAATGAGCAAATTTATTAAGATAATCGGCGCTGTAGCTGTCATCAACATTCTTGCCCGGCTTATTGGATTTGCGCGGGAAATGGTCATCGGAAACCAATACGGAACGGGTCGTGTGGCCGATGCGATTGCGACGGCGTATACGATTCCGAACTTCCTCTATCTCGTCATCGGCGGGGGATTAACGACAGCATTCATATCTGTCTATCATTCGACTTCTTCGGATAAAACTCTATTTGTCAGAAAATCGTTTACGACAGTTCTGGCATTTATTTCGGTCATTACTGTATTGGCCTTTATATTTGCGGAGCCGTTCCTACGAATTGTATTTTTCAAATTGTCGGATGCGGAAATCGCTGCCGTCTATCCGTTATTTTTATGGATGATGCCATCAACGATTTTCCTTGTCCTCTCGACCTGGATGAGCGGGTTGCTTAATTTGCATGATCGCTTCCATCTATCGAGTGTTGCTATTCTCGTGTACAATGCGGCATTTGTCGTGATTGGAGCTGTCCTGACGTATTCGATCGGACCGATTTCCTATGGAGTCGGTGCGCTCGTCAGTGCGGTGCTCATGGTCGTGTTCCTCTATGTCGGCATTAAACGGAGCAACTTATCTTCGCTTAAGCCATCATTCGGCATGACAGATGATATTAAACGGGTATGGGTCATTGCCCTTCCAATTTTGCTTGGCGGCGCTTCATTGCAATTTTACGCCATTATCCAAAGGGTTGCGGCGACCGGATTAAGTGAAGGGGCGATTTCGGCCATCAACTACGCATCCAAACTGAGCGGTTTCCCGCAAGCCGTCATGATGACAGCCGTCACAACGGTCATTTATCCGATGCTGAGCAGGAAGGAAGGCGAAGGGGATACGGAGACAATCCGTTCCTTGTACAAGAAAGGGATGCTTTATCTTGCCGCTTTAATTGTCCCTGCGACAATAATCGCCTACTTTTTCGCAGACCCGATTGTCCGGCTCGTTTTTGGACATGGCGAGTTTGGGGAAAAATCAATCGCCATTACCGTGCCAATTTTCAAAGCATTCTCGCTGTCGATGTTCTTCTTGGCAGCCAACACCTATGTCACTCGTTTCTATTATGCGAAAGGGAATTCAATCGCCCCCGTCATATTTAGTCTGATCAGTGTATTAGGTATAAACATTGCTGTCATTTACGCTTTGGTAGATTCTCTCGGTGCAGTGGCCATTGCATACGGCACTGTCATCAGTTCCGCTGCAAACTTCATCATGCTTTGGATCTATGCGCGAATTAAATGGAAGCTGTAAAATGAATCAAATCGACAAGAGCTTTTTCCTTTCAAAAGGAAAAGGTTCTTGTTTTTTTATTCGAATAAACAGTGGAATGATTGAAAAATATTTAATGTTCAGTATAATTTAGAATAACATTCTACTTTTCATAGCGTCATAGACCTCTTAGAGAACGAATCACCTATCCTTTTGTAAGCGCTTACGAGAAGGGGATGATAAACAATAAGGGGGATGTAACAGTGAAAAGGAGTAGCGTGCGATGGATAATGGTCCTGCTCGGGGTAGTGCTTGTATTATCGGCTTGCGGGGACGGAAAGAAAAATATTGCGATTGGGCCGCCGGCAAGTGAAACGAACAATGTTTCGAAGATTATTTTGGATGCGTATGGAATTGGGGATGGAGATTACAAAGCGTTCCAGGAGAGCTTTGGTGCAGCGGCAGATGGTGTCCAGGATGGCAATATCGATATTTCCATCGGGATTTTAGGCTTGCCGGCTTCCAGCATTGAAAGTTTACAGGCATCCGCTGGAGACGTGAAGATGTTAAGCCTGTCCGACGAAGCGGTCAAACAGATTGAAGAGAAGTCAGGCTACAAACCGTACACGATTCCAAAAGATTCGTATGATTTCTTGACAGAAGACGTCCAAACGGTAACCGCTTATGCCATTCTAATGGGCAACACCGATACAATTGATGAGGAGCTTGGGTATGAACTGGCAAAAAGCATGATTGAAAATGCCAGCGAAAATACTCATGCGCAAGCGAAGCAGATGATTCTGGAAAATGCGCTGAACGGCGCCGAAGGGCTTCCGATTCATCCAGGAGCGAAGAAGTATTATGAAGAACAAGGGTTGACAGTCGATAACGAAGTAGCGGAACTTTCCGCATCAAAAGACAATCGTAAATCAGAGCTTACACTGGGAACAGGGAGCCAGGGGGGAACGTATTATCCGCTTGGCGGAGAAATGGCGAACCTTTGGAATAAATACATCGATGGCATTAACGTGACGAACATGGAAACGGGAGCGTCCGTTGAAAACCTCTCGACTATTTCGCAAGGGAATATGGATCTTGGGATGACAGTCCACGTTCCTGCCTTGAATGCGATTGCGGGCAAGGCTGATTTCGATGGAAATCCAGTAAAAAATGCTGCCTTCATCGGACATATTTATCCGGAAGTCGTACAGATTGTAACTCGTGAAAAGACAGGAATCACTAGTTTTGAAGACTTGAAATGATCGATGAAAAGGGAAGTGGATGGGAGACAATTTAAGTAGCAAGGAGGAAAGGAAATGAAAGAGAAAAAGGTGGTCGATGCACAGGAAATCCTTGAAAAATTTGATAAGGAAAATCAGTATCGCATCAATATCGGCAGATGGGCATGGGTCGTCACGTTTTTAGGCGTCGCCTTGACAATTTTTCATCTCTATACCGGCCTGACAAGCGTCCTGCCATCACAGCAGCAAGGGGCCATCCATTTGGGAACTGCACTCGGTATCGTCTTCTTGCTATATCCGGCGAAAAAAGAGTGGAGAAAGACGCAGAAGGGCGTTCCGTGGTATGATGTCGTGCTTGCTTTCACGGCGATGTATGTGGCATATCATAAAATTATTTTTTTCGATTCCATCCTGCAAAGCCGGGTGTCCGGTTATAGTGCTCTTGATATTACTATCTCAATTCTTGGCATCCTATTAGTCTTGGAAGCGACAAGAAGGACAGTAGGCTTGCCGATTGTCATCGTTGCACTAGTTGCCATTAGCTATGCCATTTTGGGCAACCATATACCGACGAAGATCCTGTCCCATCCTGGATTCGCAGTAGATCGGACGATGACGAACCTCTGGTACCGGGAAAGCGGGGTATTCGGAACACCGCTGCAAATATCAGCAAAATTCATTTTCCTGTTCCTCTTTTTCGGTGTGCTTCTCGTCAACACGCCGATTGGTCAGTTTTTCAATAACTTGGCATTTTCTCTGACGGGACGGTTTACCGGCGGAACAGCAAAGGCAGCGGTTGTGGCCAGTGCACTGCAAGGGACCGTTTCCGGCAGTTCTGTCGGCAATACGGTGGCGACCGGTTCATTCACCATTCCGATGATGAAAAGGGCTGGATTTAAACCGGAGTTTGCTGCAGCAACGGAAGCTTCTGCCTCGACCGGAGGACAGATTATGCCTCCGATGATGGGTGCGGCAGCGTTTATCATGATGGAATATTTAGGAGTCAGCTATGCCCAGATCATGCTGGCAGCGGTCATTCCCGCCATCCTCTATTTCACTGGAATTTTTATCGGGACCCATTTCGAGGCGAAACGGCTTAATATACTCGGTCTGCCAAAATCAGAGCTTCCGGTGTTTAAGAAAATTTTTGTGCGGGATGGCTATATGATCATTCCATTGCTCGTGATAATTGTTACCATCATGTCGGGCTTTACCCCTCAGCGAGCAGCACTTTTCGGGATCGCTTCCGCGTTTGTCATCTGGATTTTCAACGCATTGGTTCGAAAGGAATCGGAATTCAGTTTTAATAAAATCATTTACGTGCTGGAGCAAGGGGGCAGGGTTGCCCTGCCGGTAATCGCTGCTGTTGCGACTGCAGGCATTATAGCGGGCGTTGTCAGTATGACAGGGCTTGGAGCGAAATTCGCTGCAGGCATTATTGCTCTCTCTAACGGATACCTCATTCTCGCTCTTTTCTTTACAATGATTGCATGTATCATTCTCGGGATGGGACTGCCGACCACGGCAAACTATGTCGTAACGGCGACAATCGCAGCACCTGCTTTGATCAATGAATTTGGCATTGCTCCGATTGCTGCGCATATGTTCGTCTTCTATTTCGGCATTGTGGCGGATATCACACCGCCTGTTTGTCTCGCTGCGTATGCCGGCGCGGGCATTGCCAAGGCGAACCCGTTCAAGACGGGAATGACAGCCGTCAAACTGGCAATTGCGGCGTTTATCATCCCGTACATCTTCATCTACAATCCCATTTTTGTATTTGTAGATATTACGCCATTTAAATTGATTACAGGCTTGATCACTGCTTTGATCGGCATGGTCGGAGTCAGCAGCGCGGTTATCGGATTTTTTATTCGCAACTCGCGGCTGTGGGAACGAATTGTGCTGTTTGGAGCGGGGCTCATGTTGATCCTGCCTGAATTTTATACAAGTCTCGCAGGAATCGTATTGATTACTCTTATCTGGGTAATTCAAAAGAAACGACCGGAAGAAGAAGCGAGACGAAAAATGGCTACGGTGTAAGCCGAAAAGTAACAGGTGGCAGAAACGATTCGGTTTCCGCCACCTGTTTTCAATGGAGTAACTCGATCTCTCCCAAAGTTATCATTACATGAAAAAATTCTCTTTTCCGATCTTATTGTAAAGCCCGCTTCGTTTGAAAAGGGCTGTTTTTTCTTTAGGCAATCGTTTGATCTTAATCTGAATGCCTTTTCGCTCTGCTTCATCCAGCATGGCAAAAAGTGCTGCTTCGCCTGTTGCATCAATCATGGCGAGGTGTTCTAAATCGAGGATTAAGACACTTTCTTCCTCAAGCAACATTTTCGGGTAGCCTTCTTCAAAACGTTTCGCTGTCCCAAAAAATAAAGGGCCGTCTACTGCAAATTTAAGGACTGTCTTTTTGCCCACGTCAAATTTGTGTTTTTCTACGTCCGAAAGTTTTTGCGGAACGATCGCCAGCTTTCCGCTCATTTTTTTCAGGAATGAAAGGGCTGCAAGCAAAATACCGATTTGAACAGCTACTGTCAAATTGATGAAAACGGTAAGCAGGAACGTCGTCAGCAATACGATGGAGTCGCTTGAGCGCAAAGACAAAATATGAACAAATGCATGACGGGCACTCATATTCCAAGCGACATACATGAGGATCGGCGCCATGGCAGCTAAAGGGATAAAGGAAGCGTACGGTGCAAATACTACCAAGAAGCCTAGAACAAACGCACTCTGCACCATCCCGGAAACAGGGCTGACGGCGCCTGACCGGATGTTCGTCGCCGTTCTGGCAATGGCTCCCGTAGCCGGTATGCCTCCAAATAGAGGTGTGATCAGATTGGCGATCCCTTGACCGAATAATTCCTTTTTCGAATTATGTTTCTCGCCATTTTTCATCCCGTCTGCCACGACAGCGGATAACAATGACTCAATGGCTCCTAGTGCCGCGATAATCAAAGCAGGCTGCCACAAAGTAACAAGTTTGGATAGCGTAATATGAGGCAAATGAAAACTGGGCAATGTTCTTGGAATTCCCCCGAATGCCGATCCGATCGTTTCCACTTTTCCTGGATAGAAAAGAAAAGAGACGATTGTCGGTATTAGCAGAGCGACCAGTAACAACGGAGTGCGCGGCGCTATTTTAGGCAATAGTAAAATGACGGCGAGGCCAATTAAAGCCGTTACAATACTGTAGCCGTTGATGGTATGGATTTGATTGATGAGTCCTGCCATGTTCTCATGAAAAAACTCATGATTGGAAAGGCCGGTCAATCCTAGGAAGTTGCCCAGCTGCCCAGTGAAAATGATCACTGCGATCCCTGTCGTAAAACCGATTGTAACAGACCGGGGGACGAAGTGGATCAGCTGGCTGACGCCGAGAAAACTCATGAGGAGGAGAAACACACCTGCCATCATTCCGGCAATCAGCAGATCCTCATAGCCGTATTGAAGGACAATTGCGAGCAATATGGGAATAAACGCCCCGGTCGGACCAGCAATCTGAAAACGGCTACCGCCGAATAGCGCGACCAGGAAACCGGCAATGATCGTCGTGTATAACCCATATTCCGGCTTGACGCCTGAAGCAATTGCAAAAGCCATCCCGAGTGGAATGGCTACGATACCTACAGTGATCCCGGCAATCAAATCTTTTCGGAATCCAGCAGCATTATAAGAAATAAAACGGTTATCCTTGAACATGATTGTTCACTTCTTCCACTTTATTTTTTTGAACATTGTTTCACTTTTATCATACCTCGCCATTAGAAAAGTGGCAAGATACTTGGAAAAAACATAGGTCTTACTACTCTGAAAAGTGAATTAGCCATTGGGAGTTTGTTTGATTGCTATTGAACAAAAAAAGGATTATTATTTAGATGTTAAAATAAATTAATGAGGAGCGGTACTCATGGAAAGATTCCAAGATAAAGTAGTATTTGTAACAGGCGGAGCATCCGGCATGGGCGAAATGATGGTACGTCTATTCGCAGCAGAAGGAGCAAAAGTGGTTGCCGCTGATATTAACGAAGAGGCGCTCAGCCAAAAATGGGGCGGCCATGACAACGTTTCAACAGTACGCTTGAACGTCACTTCTGATGAAGAATGGGCTGCAGCAATGAAAACAGTGAAAGATCAATTTGGCAAATTGGATATCCTAGTGAATAATGCAGGTATTTCCACTGAAAAACCAATGGATGCGATCACAATTGAAGATTGGCGGAGACTTTCCGATATTAATGGATTTGGTACGTTCCTTGGCTTGAAACATGCGCTTGCGAATATGAAAGACGCGAAAAAAGGATCGATTGTCAACATCTCTTCTTATACAGCAATGATCGGTATGGGACTTAACCCATATTCCGCTTCTAAAGGCTCTGTACGCGCTATTTCACGTGCGGCAGCAGCTGAATATGGCCAGCATGGCATCCGTGTAAACACAGTATTCCCAGGTGTTATCGAAACACCGATGGTTAAAGACTTGGAATCCTCTAAAGCGGTTCTTGACATGCTCATCAAAGCAACACCGCTTCAACGTCTCGGACAACCGGAAGATGTTGCGAAAGCAGTACTCTTCCTTGCTTCTGACGATGCAGCCTACATCTCAGGTGCTGAACTCGTCATCGACGGCGGCTACTCCGCTAGATAATGAAGAAAGAATCCGCCCTTCTGCAGAGGGGCGGATGTTTTTATGATGTGCGAGATGCAAACTCCCGCTTTTGCTGTATCGCTCGTACAATCTGATACCGGTGAGGAAGTTCAATCTGAGCCTGCTGAACAATGTCATGTTGAGAAAAAGCGTCTTTCGTTGAGCCGTCGAATAAGACTTTGCCCTGTCCCATGACAATCGTTCGTCCAAATACTTCTGCTACGAAATCCATATCATGCAAAATGCAGATCACCAATTTGCCTTTCGAATGAAGGTCCGAAATAATCTTCTTTAACCGTAATTTCCCTTCGTAATCCTGTCCCATAGTCGGTTCATCAAAAATAATAATGTCTGGATCCATTGCGAGAATGGAGGCCACGCCGATCAATTTCCGCTCGGCCAAACTGACGTCATACGGATTTTCCTCTGTCTTCTCTGCCAAGCCGACAGCTTCTAGCTGCTGCAAGGCCAAGGATTTCGCTTCTGCTTTGGCGATCCCCATATTGAGCGGCCCGAACATCACTTCATCAAGAACACTTCGTTTGAAAATCTGATCATCTGGATTCTGGAAAATGAGCCCGACTTTTTTTGCAAGTTTGGCTGCAGTCGTCTCTTTCGTATCTGTTTCATCAATGACAATTCGTCCATCCGAAGGCACCAACAACGCCTTGATCAGTTTGACGAGCGTCGTTTTCCCAGCTCCATTTTGTCCGACAATGGCAATCGGCTCGCTGGAAAGACCGATTGTTATTGAGTCGAGCACTTTTTGTTCATCTGGATATGAAAACGATAGCTCCTCTATTTGAATGTTGGATGTCTCAAGTTTTTCCTGAACAGGGAAGAGTCCGTCCAAAGGTTCATCCACTCCAAAAGCGAGCAACTCCTCTAACGTGACAGGGAAGCAAAGGGAGCTTTCTTCACGAAGTCCGTGTTTCTTGGCGACCATCGTATAAATCGGCGGCTCAACGCCCATTTCCATCAGTTCCTCCCGAGAGAATACAGATGCCGGCTCTCCATCTTGAATTAACTTCCCCTCATGCAATAATAAAATCCGATCTGAATAAGCGGCCAGCTTCTCCATCTTCTGTTCCGCCATTACGATTGTCATGCCGTCTCGGGTCAGCTTTTCCACGACGCTAAAGACTTCTTCTGCGCCCTGCGGGTCAAGCTGACTTGTCGGTTCATCGAGGACAAGAATTTCGGGCTGCATGGCAATGACACTGGCGATCGCAAGCCGCTGCATTTGGCCGCCCGAAAGATCAAACGGATTTTTCTGCCGGAGATGTTCAATTCCGAGCATATGAAGACTATCTTGGATTCTCTCATGCATCACTTCACGAGGAAGGCCCAAATTTTCAAGGCCGAATGCAATTTCATCTGCCACTGTAAATTTCGCTCCGCTTAATTGGGAGAACGGATTCTCAAACACGAATCCCACTTTTGACGTGATGTTACTTAGTGGAGAGGCAAGGATTTCATCGCCATCAACTAAGACACGGCCCCCGTACGCTCCTTTAAAAAAATGGGGGACCAGTCCGCATAAGGCGTAGCATAATGTTGTTTTGCCAGCTGTATTTCTGCCCGCAATGCCGATGAATTCACCTTTGTCGACAGTGAATGAGATTTCATCCAATGCGAGCACGGAGCGGTTTGGATATCGATATTTCAATTGTTCTACTTGAAGAAGGCTCATGACCAGACCCTCCAGACGATGACAGTTAGTAAGATAGCCGCAAGCGATGCCTTCGCTGCAACCCCGTATGGGTACAGAGGCAGTTCATGCAGCCTTGTTCGTTTTCCTGTCGAATTAAAACCCCGTACTTCAAGAGCGATGGATCTTTCCCGCGTTTCGGCAAGCGAACGAAGCACGACGGGGCCAAGCAGCGGAATGAACGATTTAACCCGAACCCACAGGCTGCCCTCCATCTCCAGTCCACGTGCCCGTTGTGCATCCATAATTTTACCCGTCAGCGCCATCATCTGAGGGATGATCTGCAAGACAGACAATAGGACATAGCCGAATCGGGGAGACAGCCCTTTTTGCACCAATGCTTCCACTAATTCATCCGGTTTTGTCGTTAATATGAGCACGCCAAATGCACAGACCATATTGAGGACACGCAGCAAAATTAAAAAGGCGATGGAAAATCCTTCTTTATACAAAGTGAAAGGTCCGATTTCCCACAGCACTGTCGCCCGATCAGGATGAAAGAATCCTTGGACAATGAGGATAGAGGCGAGCAGTACAAAGCTGACACCAATGATTGGCAGAATGGAACGAAAAACTTTTCCGGCAACTAGCAATAGAATGCTCACCCCAAGTACTAGTGACACCAATAGATGCGTAGGCAGCATGTAAGAAATAGCGACAGAAGTGAATACATAAAACATCTTAGTTAACGGATCCATTCGATGGACTGGCGATCCATTTTCCGGATGGACGTATAAAGTCATGTTTCGCATGCTCGCACCTCCGAACTCAGAGCCGTTCAATTTCCTGTTTCGTATCGTACATGGTCAGCACTTTTTCAGGTAAGTTCCTGAAGATCAAAAAGCTGATCAATACGGTTACCATTTTATCCGGTACATCTACGACCACACTATCCGCAAAAGACGCGAGCAAGAGCGGATTTCCCTGAGCCGTCATCCAAGCAAAGAGCGCATCGCCCCATACATTGCCTGTTGTCCCTTCCCAAAAGGAAATGTTGAGCGGAGTCGAAACGGTAGCCGCGATAAGTCCGACAACAAAGCCGAGGACCAGCGCCTTTCCGATATTCGAAATCCACCCTTTATACGCCATTATTCCTGTCACAAGACCGATCACTGCCGAGGTGATCGCATAAACAAACGATACGGGCGATGTGGTGAAACCGTATATTACATTGTTCACAATCCCGACGAGCGCACCGATGATTGGACCAGCGAGCATGCTGGACAGGACGGTGCCGATGGAGTCCACCCATAGCGGGAGCTTCAGTAGCTCCACAAATAATTTTCCGATGTAATTAATGCCGACTGCCGCTGGAATCAACACGAGTGCCGCTGTCGAAAATCGGAATGACCATAACCCAGTACGAACCATTCTCATGTACCCCTTTTCATGCAATTATTATCGAAGAGCCTTCAGGCTGCAGACGATCGTTTTCTAAGTGTCATGACACATGACTATACTAATCTATTTTTCGGCAAGAGGGAAGCCCTTTTCGACTACTACTGGAGAATATGACACGAAAGATAAGAAAAAGACCAAGGGAGAGGTTCATCCCTTGGTCTTAAAATTATTTCATCAATTGATTGAAACGCTTATAGCCGGCAAATTTGTCCTTCCAATAAGCAGAATTTATTGAAGCCACTTCGACTTTTTTAGTTCCAGCGTGAATGAAATTGCCGTCTCCTAAATAGATTCCTGCATGCGAGATGCCTTCACGGTATGTATTTTGGAAGAAAACGAGATCGCCTGGAACCGGCTCATCCACTGCCGTGGCATTGGCATGCATGCCGACTGTATCGAGACGCGGCAAATCCAGTCCAGCAGTACGGAACACATAATAAATGAAACCGCTGCAGTCAAAGCCTTCCGGTGTGACGCCCGCCCACACATATGGCGTATCAAGCAAAGGAAGAGATACTTCCGTTGCAGCCGCCAAAATGGATTGCGAAGAAGCACCCGGCGCATGCGGCTTGTCCACTTGAGAAGGTGGCGCTGGAGCAGGAGCCGGCGTTGCTGGTGGTGTTGGCGCTGGTGCTGGTGCTGGTGCTTTAAACTGATGAGTCGATGATGTTTGTTTGCTTACTATCAGGCTGTCTGCGGTTGCCGTTTTACTTGTCTGTGCGACGGCAGGTGGTTTAATGCTTGCCGCCTTTTTCGTCACAACAAGCTTTTGATCAATCTTTATACTTTCAGACTTCATGTTATTTAAGGTTTTCAGTTCTTCGACGGAAATCTTGTGGCTAGAAGCGATTTTCCATAATGTATCGCCTTTTTTTACAACGTACGTATCAGATGTGGCGTGTGCCTGTCCTGCTGTGAGTGCGGTCGCTAATGCAGCGGTGGCGAGAAGCGACAAAACCTTTGCTTTCATCCGAATCCTCCGTTCGCTATGTCTATGATTCTATTGTAATGTGAATCATTCGACAAAACAATACAGAGTTAAAAAGAATACTGTTTTAATAAGGTCTCAAGCTTTAAAGCGAGACCCATATTTCCCTTAACCTTCAATTTCCCCATCATGAAGGCCGCCGTCGAATTTAAATTGCCAGCTAGAAGCTTTTTAAAGTCTTTTGTACTCATCGATAGGGAGCAATCAACCTCGCCCGGATCTTCCATTACGACCACGACTTTGCCGTCGTTCAGCTTCAGCCCGAACGACCCTCCATCTTCTCCGCTCAAGTGAAAAGCATACGACACCTTCAATGTTCGGATCGGTTCAGGCTGTCCGTTCAATGTTGAATCGATCGCGTCCCAAATCTCTTTCATCTCCATTGTTTCCACGTTCATAGTCATCCCATCCCTTTTTCATAATGAATGCTCATTCATTTTATCATATCGCTTACAAGTCTACTAGAGGTACCCATTTTGCCGATAGAAAATCTAAGAAAAGTGGCAATCTATAAATCTTGACAAAGTTATGAAGTTCCTCTATACGAGTTCCTATATTTGTTAGTCGTTCATTGCAAATCAGCTTTACCATACCGATATTACCAGTAGGACTGTCGAATTATTGAAAGGGGGTAAAAAGGGATGATGGAACAGCCATATGAAGATTGGGTCGCGACTTTCAACGAGTTGCGGCGGCAGCAGCAGTTTATCTTTTCACATGCAAAAGAATTAAAATTGACCCACCAGTCTTTGCGGGACATTTTAATGGAATTATGCAAGGGGATTGCTGAAATTATGAAATGTGAACGGGTGAGCATTTGGCTGTATGATGAACACCATAATCGACTTGTTGCGCAGAATTCATTTGACAGCAGTAATTCACATCATTATTCCGGACAAGAGTTGAAACGATCGGACTTTCCGGCGTATTTCAAAGCGATTGAATCAGAACGGGTGTTGGCTGTTGACGATATTCTTACTGATCCATCCATGGAAGAATTAAAGCTTTGGTACTTTGAACAAACGGAACCGGTTGCCGGCCTAATTGATGCGACCATTATTTTGAGCAGGGGACTTGGAGGGGTGCTTTGTTGTGAAACGAGGAAGAAACGAACGTGGACCTCGCTTGATAAAATCCTGATCGCTGCCATCGCGGATATGGTGTCATTTATCTTCGATCGGCTTCACCGGATTGATATGGAGAAGCATGTACATACATTGGCTTATACTGATATGCTCACAGGACTTCACAACCGCCATTCGTTTGATGAGGTGGTGACGGAGCAATTGCAAAACCAGCGGCACGGGCAACGCGGGATGTTCATCTATTTGGTGATCGACCAATACACAGAGGTCCAGAGTGCTTTGGGACATGATTGTGCCGCCCAGTTGCTGCGGATGATCGGGGAGCGGGTCAGGAAACTGTTTCCGGCTCCTGCCATAACAGCGCGATTTGCCTTTGATCACTTTCTCATTTATTCCCCATTTGAAGGAAAAGTGGATCCTGAAATGCTCTTCAGGCGAATGGAACTTGTGACGAATGAGTTAAGAAGACCGTTGTTCCTCTCTGGTCAGGAAGTATATTTGACGTTCAGTTACGGGATTTCTCTCTACCCGGATCATGCAGAGTGTCCGCTGCTAGGCGTACAACATGCCTATTTGGCCTTGGAAACAGCAAGACAGGAAACAAAGAGAAAGGCGTCGGGCCTATACGAACCACATATGCAAGAACATGTGAAACAGGCAATGTTCTCTGAAATGAATTTGCGAAAAGGGCTGGATGCCAATGAATTCAAGTTATTCTATCAGCCGCAAGTCGACTTGGATGGCGTCGTGCAGGGAGTGGAGGCA
Organism: Sporosarcina sp. AD_1; assembly: GCF_057373025.1. Lineage (NCBI taxonomy): Bacteria > Bacillati > Bacillota > Bacilli > Caryophanales > Caryophanaceae > Sporosarcina > Sporosarcina sp. AD_1. The sequence goes on along the minus strand of NZ_JBPVIR010000005.1, from coordinate 76,780 downwards.
TTAATTCGCTGGGACCATCCGCAGCGGGGACTTGTAGCTCCAGATGGCTTCATTGAGCTGGCTGAATCGACAGGCTTAATCATTCCAATGGGGGAATGGGTCATCAGGCAATGAGGCAGCTGTCAGAATGGAGCCGTATGGGGTACGGTCACCTGACGATTTCCGTCAACATTTCCCCACGGCATTTCCTGCACCCGAACTTTCCATTTTATTTGAGAAAATGCATGGATGATTTTGGAGTGGGATCAGGACAGATAATTTTAGAAATAACTGAGAATGTGGCATTGGAAAATCACGTAGCTGTACAAAAAAGAATGGAGATCATAAATGAAATGGGGGTCATTGTTTCCATCGATGATTTTGGTAAAGGCTATTCCGCTTTTATTTACCTGCAACGCTTTCCCGTGCAGCAAATCAAGATTGACCGCCAGTTCATCAGCGGGCTGGGAAACGATCTGAAAAGCTGCTCCATCGTTAAAACAATCGTTCATTTGGCTAACATGCTCGGCTTGGATACGATAGCGGAAGGAATTGAAACAGCGGCTCAGTGGGAGATTGTGCGGGAAATAGAGTGCACGGGAGCACAAGGCTTCTACTTTGGCAAACCAGCGCCAGTAGAGGAGTTCGATCAACTGCTTGCAACTTCGGAAACCGGAGTTATATTGCCTCACGTCTCCTTATCGTAAGAATATAAAGTTGGAAACGGATTCTCCGCTTCCGACTTTTTGTATGCATAAAAAAGGTCCGATCTCTTGTTGGAAGAGATCGGATCTTTGTCTTTAATACCTGCCGATTGGCCAATCAAATGGCACAGAACCAGGAGGGGAATGTTTCAGTATATCGAAGACCGGGATGGTATAGGCGAATAAAATGAGCGCAATCGTAATACCGATCCAAAGATACCAGTTTTCAAGCAATTTTGGTGTAGGCTCTGCATCGACTTCTTCCTCTGCGATCGGGAATTCTTCCACGCCGCGAGGTGCGAAGAAAGCAAGCTGAATGAAAATGTACACCATGAGTACAATACCAATGAAAAGGATAGTTCCACCAACTGCTTGCGCAATCTGGTAGCCGATCCACGACTGAACTTGTTCACCACCTGCATAGGTTGAGAAATTCGAGCGGCGTGGCCCCCCTAACAGACCTTCAATATGCATCGCTGTTGACATGATCGTCATGCCGACTGTCCAAATAATCGATTGAATGATGCCGAGTTTATTCAATCTTGGTGTCAAACGGCGTCCTGTCAAATGTGGCACGAGCCAATACGCAATTCCAAAATAAGTTAGGATAACGGTAGTGGCGACAGTCAAATGGAAGTGCCCTGTTACCCAGATCGTATTGTGGATTAAAGAGTTCATTTGGTGGGATGCGTTGACAATCCCGCCAGCACCACCTGGAATGAACGCGATCATACCGATGAATGGTGCAAGAAAACGAACATCTTTCCAAGGCAAATGCTTGAACCAGCCGAACAACCCTTTATGGCCCTGGCGGCGGCCAGTTGTTTCAAATGTCGCGAAAATCGAGAAAGCTGTCATCAAAGTAGGGATGACGACCATGAATGTTAAGACAACTTGAATGAATTTCCATGTTGGATCAATACCTGGTTCTGTCAACTGGTGATGGAAACCAACTGGTATTGAGAACATTAACAAAAGAATGAAAGACATGCGTGCAAGGGAGTCACTGAACAATTTTCCGCCAATAATTTTCGGGATGATTGCGTACCATGCCATGTATGCAGGAAGCAACCAGAAATAGACGAGCGGGTGACCGAAATACCAGAATAATGTACGGCTGAGCAAGACGTTGATCGTTTCCGCGTAGCCGAGTGACCATGGAATAAATTGAATCAATACGGAAGCTGCAACACCTAATGTTGCGATGAACCACATCGCCATATTAATGACGACCATGAAAGCGAGCAATGGAGATTTCTGCCCTTTATTCGCTTTCTTCCAAACATACAGCTGGTGGAAGTTAGTGAACACGGCAACCCAGCTGCCGACGATGACGAGAGCCAATCCGATATAGAACGCAGGATGAGCACGGAGTGGTGCGTAGAATGTATAAAGAACATTCGCCTCGCCGACTAGAATAGTGACCGCTGCCATAACAGTTCCAACGAGCATCAGCCAGAAGGACCACCAGCCAGCTTTGCGCTGCTTATCGGAAATGCCAACTGTTTTTCCCATTAAAGCAAATTGGAATCCGATGATAAAGAATGTAGTTAATACAAGACCAAGTATGACACCGTGAACCGTTAGAATCGTATAGTAGTTAATATTGAATGGCAATGTGAATTTTCCGGAGCGCGCGAGTGTTTGTAAAAGACCCATCAACCCTCCGACGAGCAATGAAGCAAACGTCACATACATGAACGACATGTAAAGACGCGCATCCTTCTTAGCAATTTTCAACGGGTTCATCATTCATACACCTCCACAGTGGCAAACATCTGATGGTGGGCAATTCCGCAATATTCATTACAGACGACTGTAAACTCACCGACGTTCTTCATTTCTGTCTCTAAACGGCTCACATGGCCGGGTTCCACCATCATATTGACATTCGTGCCTGCAACTTGGAAGCCATGTACGACGTCCTTACTTGTAATCTGGAATAAAACCGTAGAACCTTTTGGCACTCTGATCTTCTTGACGGGCTTGCCGTCCGCGTCCGTGCCGAAATCGTAATTGAAAGCGGAAGCGACAATATTGACGATATATTTGCCATCGGCCACTTCTCGGAGACCGAGATTTTCGGGCTTGAATGAATCATGCGCCTCGACATTTTCCGGGTCGATGGTTTCAATATGGCTTTGAGGATGGGTGCCTTTCCAGAAGGCGGCAAAACCTAAAATGACGAGAAAGAGTGCTAACGATCCCATCCCAAAGATGAGCCATACTTTTTCAAATTTATGCAAATGCATTGGATTCCCTCCTGACGGGTAAGACTATCGTGATAAGAATAAGTAGTAACATCCGAACCATGTTGCCAAAATAAAAACGCCGAGCAGCATGACAGCAATCAAGGTTCCCTTCAAATTGATGGATGGGTTATGCTGCGGCTCCATTTGCTGCTTTGTTGACTTAGCCATATGTTCACCTCCCGATCGGGAATTTCTTTTGTTACTTTTATCTTAATCACGACGGAAAAAATGAGAATTAGGGAATTCCCTATGATTGGTTGAATCGGAACTTTGTTCACACTTTGTTCAAAGGGACTTCAATAATTCGACATAGTTGTTTTGTACGGAGGCAAATAGTCACGTTTCAACGAGGCGGAAAAGGGAAAATAAAATTGGGCGGGCTTCGTAAATTGAGGCAATTCGTCAATTGACCAAGTCCAACGTGGAAATTAAAATGGAAGAGCACAGAAAAATCTATAGGAAAGTCGGTTGATAGAATGAGTAACATCAAATGGCTCCAAGTGGAGAACCCCGAGCAAGGGGCAGAGCAAGTTTATCAGATCGTGAAACAAGAACTGGAACACAATCGGCTTCATGTCCTCGGATTAGCAACAGGAAGCACCATGATCCCCGTGTATAAGAGATGGACGGAATCCGAACTGGATTTTTCGGATGTCAAAACGTTCAACCTTGATGAATATGTCGGATTGGAAGCAGCCAGCCCGAACAGCTACGCTTATTTCATGAACGATAATTTATTTAATAAAAAGAAATTCAAAGAAACAAATATTCCTGATGGAATGGCTTCAGACCTAGAAGAAGAATGCAAACGCTATGAAGATGCGCTGCAACAAAGCGGACTGGATATCCAGCTCCTCGGTGTCGGTGAAAACGGGCATATCGCATTCAACGAGCCGGGCACAGGGGCTGATTCTGTCACGCATGTGGCGCAACTCACAGAATCCACACTGGGCGTCAATAGCCAGTACTTCGAAAATGATGAAAAAATACCGGAAACTGCTTTGACGATGGGGATTTCCTCCATTATGAGTGCGAAAAAATTGCTCCTTCTTGCATTCGGCGAGAAGAAGCGCGCCGCCTTAGAAAAATTGAAAGATGGCGAAGTGACAGCCGAATGGCCAATTACGTATTTGCATAACCATGATAATGTTACAATTATTACAGACTTGAAACTTTAAAATAATACGAAAAGACCGCCTCCGTTCTTAGGATGGCGGTCTTTTTGCTGTGCCGACTATTTCAGTACGATGTCATCCTGCCGAAATCGCAATGTTTTTGTCATGGGCTTGTTACAGAACTGTAATGTTTACAGGACTAAAAGCATGTTACAGTAGTTTCAGATGATTTATTCAGATAAATATAAATTTTGGGGGACAATATGAGAATACAAGCAAGCATGCAAAAGTTCTTTGCGATTTCTGCAATGGCACTACTCTTATTTGTTACGCCTTTCATAGATCAAGCTGAAGCGTCATCTTCAAAATCAGCTGCCATTTTAGAAACGGCTACTAGTTTGAAAGGCATTAAATATTCATACGGCGGCACGACAACAGCAGGTTTTGATTGCTCTGGATATGTAAGCTATGTTTTTAAACAACACGGAATCAGCCTGGCAAGAACAACTTCCGGCATGTATAGCTCAGGAAGCTCTGTCGACAAGGATGAATTGCGTGAAGGGGATCTCGTCTTTTTCAATACGACGGGCAAAGGCGTTTCACATGTCGGCATCTACATCGGCGACGGTAATTTTGCCCACGCCTCCACATCCAAAGGCGTACGCGTTGATGCACTAAACGACCCACACTACTGGGGCAAGCGTTACATCGGAGCGAAACGCGTTTCCGAAGTACATGACGTTGCTTCCGCTAGATAATTATATTGATAACACAACAGCAGCACCCATCATTGGGGGCTGCTGTTTTTTGCGTTTGGAGTGAGGGGAGAGGAAGGCGTATTTTGGGAACCGCTCGTATCTGTTAGCGAAGTGCTCGTATAAACCTGTGACCTCTCGTAATTGTTTGCGAAGCGCTCGTATATCTCTGTCACCACTCGTATAAGTTTGCGAAGCGCTCGTATAATCCTGTAACCACTCGTATAAGTTTGCGAAGCGCTCGTATATCTCTGTGATCGCTCGTATCGTTTGCGAAGTACTCGTATATCTCTGTGACCGCTCGTATCCTCTACCGAACCGCTCGTAAAATTGCTCGAGAAGAATAAGCTCAACGATCAGATCATTTTTCTTGATTGGTCAAAGGCATTCAGCGCGACCTGGTGCAGGGAAAGACCTGTAAATTTCCCGCGTTTAGATTAAACGGTCGAACCGTATCCGCCGCCGAACTTCGTATCTTCAATCAACCGCTCGTATCCGCTGTCGAACCACTCGTATAATTTTGTGACCGCTCGTATCCGCTGTCGAACCACTCGTATAATTTTGTGACCGCTCGTATCCGCTGTCGAACCACTCGTATAATTTTGTGACCGCTCGTATCCGCCGCCGAACCACTCGTATATTCCCAGGACCGCTCGTATCCTCTCCCGAACCGCTCGTAAAATTGCTCGAGAAGAATAAGCTCAACGATCAGATCATTTTTCTTGATTGGTCAAAGGCATTCAGCGCGACCTGGTGCAGGGAAAGACATGTAAATTTCCCGCGTTTAGATTAAACGGTCGAACCGTATCCGCCGCCGAACCTGGTATCTTCAATCAACCGCTCGTATCCGCTGTCGAACCACTCGTATAATCTTGTGACCGCTCGTATCTGCTTTCGAACCACTCGTATAATTTTGTGACCGCTCGTATCCGCTGTCGAACCACTCGTATAATTTTGTGACCACTCGTATCCGCCGCCGAACCACTCGTATATTCCCAGGACCGCTCGTATCCTCTCCCGAACCGCTCGTATAATCTTGTGATCACTCGTATCCCACCTTGCTTAATCCTCAAACTGCACACAAATCTTCATTAGCAAGCCTCCATCTCAATAAAAAACCACACCAATCGCATTTTCGATTGGTGTGGTGGGTTGTGTCTTATTGAGGTACCCGGATTGTCCAACGGGAGAAGTCAGGTTCTTCTTTCAAAACCATTTCTTTCGGGTAGATGAACGTCCATGGTTTGGATGTGTTGGCTTTGACGGAAAGTGGTCCGAGGTTGAAGGAACCGCGGGCGACGATTTCGCCAGTTGCATCGACGAGTTCAAGCGGAAGTTTTTCAATGTTGATTTGCTTGGAATGGCCGTTGCGGATGAAGATGGAAGCAGCGATGCTGCCGTCTTCTTGAATCTTTACTTGGAATCCGGCGAAGTTGACTTCGCGCGGCTTTAGTTTTGGCATGTTTTCGACGACTTTCGCCAACGCGTCTTTTTGTTCTTGAGCCAGGCCGTCTTCCCATGCTTGTTCCAATTCCAATTTATGTGGAACCATAGATTGGACGTTGAAAGCGAGCTTCCAGTTTTCAGCCGGTGGTGCGTCTGCGAAAATATTGTCTTTCGTGAAGACGAATACCCACGGACGGGCGCTGCGTCCAGGAATGTCTCCAAGTTCGTTCAAGTCAAATTCCTGGGATGCGAGTGTTTTTCCTTCAGCGTCGAGCAGCATGAGCTCAACGGAGCCGACTGTGATCGTTTGATCGAGTGACGAGCGGAAAAACGATTTGACGAGCCAGCTGCCGTTAGCCGGTTCCACGTCGATATCGATCCCAGATAGGGAAATTTGGTTCGGCTTCAGTGGTTCTAATTCATTCGCAAGGAAACGGAATACATATTCTTGCTCCTGTGAAAGCGTCCATTGCGGATGCAGGGAGAGTGCTGTCTCCACTGCATCTGTGCCTTCGGAACGGGCAGCGCCTTCTAAAATCTCGTTGGAGTCGATCGTGCTATCGGAACCTGTTTTGTCGGTTTTCTTGAATAATGATAAGAGTTTCATAGTGATTGGGCCTCCTGTTGTTGTGAAATGAGCTTCATAAAGCCGATAACTTCGGATGCGATGTTCCGGCGCAACTTCTGGTAATGCTTAGCAAATAGCTGTAAGCCTTCCCGCTGGTAAATACGCATCGGATCTTCCTGGCCGTATGAACGCAAGCCGATCCCTTCCTTTAGACGGGACATGACGTCCAAATGCTTCACCCACATGGAATCGATGTGGCCGAGCATCACTTGAGGGATGATTTCGTTGACCTGTTCGTTCTCTGCAAATGAATCCAGATAGTTAAATAGCTGTTCTACCGGTGCTTCATAAGCTTTTAAAATATCCGAAACACGTTCATAGGAACGGTTCAATGTGACCGGCTCAAGCAGAAGTCCATTCATCGTGCGTTCAATCCGCTCAAAATCCCAGACATCCGGTGTTTCGTTTTCCGGGCAGCTGTCGTAAATGACGAATTCAATCGCTTCCGACATCATCTTCTTCAATTGATCGAACAAATCGGTTCTCTCTAGAACTTTGTCGCGGAGTGAATACAAGACGCCGCGCTGGTCGTTGATGACATCATCGAGCTTCAAGTTATATTCACGCATAGAGAAGTGTGCACCTTCAACGATCCGCTGCGTGCGCTCCGTCAATTCATTCACTTCAGGGTTCTGGACAAGGCCTTCCTCATCGGTTTTAACCTTCTTGAGGAATTTCTCTAAATCATCTTTCGCGAAGCGTTTGAACATATCGTCTTCTAACGAAAGGAAGAATTGGCTTTCCCCACGGTCGCCTTGCCGTCCGGAACGTCCGCGCAATTGATTGTCGACACGACGGCTCTCATGCTTTTCCGTACCGAGAACGAATAATCCGCCGAGTTCTTGCACTCCTTCGCCGAGCATAATGTCGGTACCGCGTCCAGCCATATTTGTCGCCACTGTAATGTGCCCCGGCTGGCCTGCCTGGGAAATCAAATCGACTTCCTGCTCAACACTTTTCGCATTCAATAGATGGTAGTCCAGTTTATATTTATCCAAGTACTCGGCAACCTTCTCCGATTGTAGAATGGAAGTCGTTCCGACAAGGACGGGTTGTCCAGTCTGATTGCGCTTTGCAACTTCCTTGGCTACCGCTTCATATTTTTGTTCAATTGTTTCATAGACTTTATCCGGGGAATCAATGCGGGCACGCGGACGGTTTGTCGGGATCTGGATGACTTCCATGTTATAAACTTCACGGAATTCCTTCTCCTGTGTTTTCGCCGTTCCTGTCATCCCGCTGAGATTTGGGTACATCCGGAAATAGTTCTGGATCGTGATTTGTGCCTGGGCCTTGTTTTCATCGGTGATCGGCAAGCCTTCTTTCGCCTCGATCGCCTGGTGGAGACCGTCGGAAAGGGTTCTGCCTTCCATGATGCGGCCAGTGAACATATCGACCAGTTCCACCTTATCTTCCTTCACAATATAATCAACATCGCGTTTGAAGATGACGTGGGCACGAACTGCCTGAATCATATAATGGTAGAGAGTCTGATGTTCCAAATCATATAGATTGTCGATGCCAAATGCTTTTTCTACTTTCTCAATGCCAGTCTCTGTTAGAGAAGTCGCTTTCGTTTCATCGTCGAAATCAAAATCGACGCCTTTTTTAAAGCGTTTGGCGAGCATTGCAGCGATATGATGCAAATCAGGATCGGCCTGCATTTTTCCTGCCACAATTAACGGCGTTTTCGCTTCATCGATCAGTACGCTGTCGACTTCATCAATGATAGCGAAATGGTAGGGGCGCTGCACTTTTTGTGAAACGTGCTGCACCATATTATCCCGGAGATAGTCGAATCCGAACTCCGTTCCGACACCGTATGTAATATCGGCTTCGTATGCATTCTTCTTGGCAGGTCCTTGCATCATCGGCACATTCAGACCGACAGTGAGACCGAGGAAACGGTGAATTTGGCCGATTTGCTCGAAATCCCGCCGTGCCAAGTAATCGTTTACTGTAATGACATGAACGCCTTTGCCTTCAAGTGCACGCACATAGGAGGGAAGTGACGCGACCAGCGTTTTACCTTCTCCTGTTGGCATCTCTGCGATATTCCCCTCAGTGAGGACCATGCCGCCGATGAGCTGCACGTCGAAATGGCGCATGCCTAAAACCCGTTTGGAGGCTTCACGCACAACCGCGAAAGCGTCAGGGGTAATGGCTTGAATTGTTTCGCCCGCTTCTAAGCGGCTTTTGAAAACTTCTGTCATATGTGCCAGTTCTTCATCTGTCAATGTAACATATTTGGATTCTAAATTATTTATATCCTGGACAACTTTCCGATACTTCTTCAGTTGCCTTTCGCTCGTTTGATTTGAACGTTTGAATAGTGATAGCATAAAATGAACGCTCCTTTATAATGCTCCTTCTACAAGGATACGGTTCTATTTTATCAAACAATAAGTTAAAAGACTACTGGAAGCAGATAATTGTATAATTATAGAAAGGCGTTAGGAGTTATTTGGCGAGAAAGGGGGTATACTAGTTTCAAGTTAGCAACTTTGGATGATTTCCGGAACCAACCGTGTTATAATACTGTTGGCTAAGTAAATTATTGTTTCTTGGGGAGGAAAGACATGCTATTCCTTGCTATGGCCGCTGCGTTTGTAGCTTCTATCATACTAACTCCACTTGTTATTAAATTCGCGTTCAGGATTGGAGCGGTTGACCGGCCAAACTACCGGAAGGTCCATGCGCAGATCATGCCTCGTATTGGCGGACTTGCCATTTTCGGAGCGTTCATGATCGGTTACCTTATTCTGCGACCGGAAGATCCGGATGCGACGTATAATACGGCGGGCATCATTGTCGGTGCATTCCTGATTATCGCAACTGGCTTTTTGGATGACATGTTGGAAATTACCGCGAAAGCGAAATTGGTAGGACAGCTGGCAGCAGCACTTGTTGTTGTGATGTGGGGCGGATTGCAAATTGATTTTGTAAACCTGCCATTCTTTGGACAATTAGACTTTGGGTATTTCAGTATTCCCATTACGATCATTTGGATTATCGGCATCACGAATGCCATTAACTTAATTGACGGCCTTGATGGTTTGGCTGCTGGTGTTTCCACCATCGCGCTCATTTCCATTACAGTCATGGCAGTCATCATGGGAGATGTCTACGTTATTGCGACCGCGTCATTGCTTGCGGCCAGCTCACTAGGCTTCCTCTTCTTCAACTTCCATCCCGCGAAAATATTCATGGGAGACACGGGAGCTCTGTTCCTGGGCTATATGATTTCCGTCCTGGCGATGCTAGGATTCAAAAACGTAACAGTTGTATCATTAATCATTCCAATCATTATGCTCGGTGTTCCGATTTCGGATACATTCTTTGCGATCGTCAGAAGGATCCGCATGAAACAGTCAATTACGGCTGCGGATAAATCGCATTTGCACCATTGTTTACTGCGTGCAGGATTCTCTCATCGCCAAACGGTTCTGATCATCTATGGACTAGCTATTCTTTTCGGTGTCGCTGCAGTGTTGTTCTCGCAAGCGACCGTATGGGGAGCCATTGTGCTCATCGCAGTCATGTTGATCGCGATCGAATTGTTTGTTGAAATTATCGGGCTGGCCGGAACGAATTATCGTCCTTTGTTGAACCTGGTCCGTATGATAGGAAAATAACAGTAAAAACTCCGGCAATGGGCCTTCCTTCAGGAAAACCCGTTTCCGGAGTTTTTACGTTGTCCGATTTGTTGATGTGAAATCAAACAGGCAGTCGCCCTCTATTCTATAGAAGGCAGCTGTTGAAACGTGAACGTCAAAATTCTGTAAAGAAAAGCTGCCGCTCCAATAGGAGGGCAGCTTTTTGTATCATTCTGATACGTCGCTTTCATCGGCAGTACCGATTACATTGGTATCGTTATTCGTTAACTTTGATGAATCAGGAATCAAACCGAGATGGGACTTCAATATTTGTTGGATCGTATGCAAATCTCCATCGTCCAGCTTATAGTAATAGGTGCCGGTAGACCAGTCATCATAACCTTTCAATGTCAGTGACTCGACATCAGGCATTCCGCCTTTTGCGTATTCCATGAAGGAAGTCATTTCACTGTAGGTCATGTTTGTTTTCATATTGTCACCAACCGCTTCGATGACATCGCCGTATTTCGTAACCGATTTAAGTGATGCCGCTTCTTTCAGGATGGCTTGGATGATCATTTGCTGGCGTTTCCCGCGCTCGATATCGCTGTCCGCTTTTCTAGTACGGGCAAGCGCAAGAGCGTGACGGCCATCCAAATGCTGCATTCCTTTTTTCAGCTGAATTGAATTTTTATCAAATTCATCTTTCTCAACACGGTCATATGGTACTTCCACATCGATGCCGCCTAGTGCATCCACTACTTCAATAAAGGCATTAAAGTTCATTTTGACATAATAATCGATCGGGATGTCCAGCATTTCTTCTACTGTTTCAATCGCTGCATGCGTGCCGCCATAAGCGTGGGCATGGGTGATTTTATCCTTATAATCGACCTTTGGGATATATACATAGGAGTCACGCGGAATGCTGAGCAGCTTCACTGATTTCTCTTTCGGGTTGAAAGTGGCAACAAGCAATGCATCGGAACGGCTGTTATCATCGCCTTGCCCCCGCGTTTCACTATCATCGACACCGATAAGCATAATGGAAACATTATCGCTCGCCGGTTCGACTTTCGCTTCGGCACGGATTTCTGATTTCGGTGTCTCTGGAATCGCTTCGTATGCTCCTTCAATGGCTTTTTGCGCTTTCTGCTGCAATGTTAATGCATAGGCAGTAACCATGAGAAGGGATGAAAAGGTCACAAGCAATGCGACTTTAATGGCCAAACGCTTTTTTGACGTCTTTTTTTTCATCTTCTTAAAATCTTTTCTTTTCATTATGTGCCTCCAAAAATCGGCCATAGAACGTTCGTGACAGAAAATGCCGGCACAAGATACGGTTCCTGGCAATTCTAGTCAACTGTCGAGGTGCCTGCGGCAGATTATTTGTTCAGTATGTGCATCTATCAATTATGACGCCCCCCGGCCCATAAAGTTCTCTCTCTATTCAAATAGACGCCAACTTTCCCCATTATACTATCAAATTCTTCTAACGTATACCACTTTAGACATCGAACTCCAAGAATATTTCGGATACCGTATGAATTTGTGCCTGTCCATTCGTCAGTTCGGTCATCCATTCGACAAATCGTTCCGTCTCCGCTACCGGCACGTACATATGGATATCAACCGTTTCGCCGTACACAATATCATGTAGCGGGTAAGGGGATTGTCTTGCTTCGTTCTCGACTTTTCCAAGCCAGGTGTAATCTATAGAGATTTTCATTTCCTTATGAAGTCGTCTTTCCACGACGCCGGTAGCTGCAATCCCTTCCGTTGTGGCGCGTCCATACGCCCGGATCAGTCCGCCGCCGCCGAGTTTGATTCCTCCAAAGTAACGGGTAACGACGACTGCTGTATCTTTGAGTCCTTGTTTTTTTAGCACTTCGAGCATAGGCACACCAGCTGTGCCAGATGGTTCACCATCATCGTTTGCTTTTTGGATCTGGTCATGTTCGCCGATGAGATAAGCGGAACAGTTGTGTGTAGCTGAATGATGTAACTTTTTGATGTCTTGAATGAAAGCAAGTGCTTCCTCTTCGGTCTCTACCCTCTTTATATAAGAAAGAAATCTGGATTTTTGTATGATGATTTCACTTTCCCCAGCCAATTTAACGGTTCTATAGTCAGCTCGCATTTGCAGTGCCCCTCCTATTTGTAATACAATTTTAATACGCATATAGTAATATGATGATATAATAAACAAAGTGTATAAGGAATTCATTAGTACTGCAACATCACTAACTAGGCGAGATTGAAGAGGCTGTGAGCAGGAGGGGATGAATTGGCTGAAAAAGCAATAGACATCCATAAATTGGAATCCATCTTCGATAATATGGTAAATATGATGGACCAGTCGAAAAATGACATATTTACAATTAGCGAACAGAGTCGGCAAAATTACGACGAAATGAGAAAAGAGCTCGTTATTATCAAAGAGGATATTTCCCGGGTAATAACTGAAGGCGACTACTTAGAGGATATGACTCGTCATTCCCGTAGAAGACTCGCTGACGTTTCGAAGAATTTCCTTAATTATTCGGAGGAAGAAGTGCGGCAAGCTTATGAAGTGGCAAACGATTTGCTTGTCAGGTTATCGATCAACCGCATGGAAGAAAAACAGCTTCGTGTCCGTCGGGATGAGCTGGAACGCAGAATTGCGGCGTTGCTTGAGACGATCGAAAAAGCCGATCACTTAGTGAATCAGGTGACTACAGTCATTACATATCTGACTTCCGATTTAAAAAAGGTTGGCGAAGCGCTTGAAACAGCGAGGCAAAAACAGGAATTTGCCATCCAAATCATCCAGGCTCAGGAGGATGAACGGAAACGGCTCTCCAGGGATATTCATGACGGCCCTGCGCAAATGCTTGCCAATGTGCTGCTCCGTTCAGGTCTGATTGAGAAGACATTTGTCGAAAAAGGTCCTACATCAGCCTTATCGGAACTTACACAACTAAAAGAGATGGTGCGGAATGCCTTATATGAAGTACGTCGCATTATCTATGACTTGCGGCCGATGGCACTTGATGATCTTGGTTTGATCCCGACATTACGAAAGTATCTCGCTACGGTCATGGAGTACGAGAAAGGAACTATCATCCACTTCATGAACAATGGTCAAGAAAGACGGTTCGAATCAAATATTGAAGTAGCCATTTTTAGGCTGGTTCAGGAATCTGTTAACAATGCACTCAAACATGGTAATTCAAGGGATGTATGGGTGAAAATTGAATGGCTTCGTGATACAATGAATATTGTTATTAAAGATAATGGACAGGGCTTTGACCAAAGCGAAACAAAAGAAAAATCATTTGGCATTATTGGGATGCGCGAGCGAATCGAATTGTTGAAGGGCGAGATGAAAATCATGTCTGCAGCCGGCAACGGAACGACTGTGCTTTTCCGCATTCCACTAGAAGACGATATAATTGTTGAATAGGGTATTGGGAGGGAAAGAAATTGACAAAAATATTAATTGTGGATGATCATCAGCTTTTTCGTGAAGGTGTGAAACGGATCCTTGATTTTGAAGATTCGTTCGATGTTGTCGGAGAAGGCGATGACGGCAGCGAAGTGAATGAATTATACCGAAAATATGAGCCGGATGTCGTTTTGATGGACATCAATATGCCGCGCATGAATGGTGTCGAGGCAACAGAGCAGCTTCGCAAGGAATTCCCAGAAGCGAAAGTCATCATGCTTTCAATTCATGATGACGAATCTTACGTATCGCATGCATTGAAATCGGGCGCACTCGGATACATGTTGAAGGAAATGGATGCGGATGCGATTGTACAAGCAATCAAAGTCGTAGCTGCTGGAGGCTCCTACTTGCATCCGAAAGTGACGCATAACTTGGTGGCTGAATTCCGCCGTTTGAGTGAGCGCGAATACAAAGGTTCATTCCAACAGAGTGAAATTCGCCGTCCACTCCATTTGTTGACGAAGCGGGAGTGCGAAGTGCTTCAGCTGTTGACAGATGGCCAAAGCAACCGGACGATCGGTGAGACGCTGTTTATCTCTGAAAAAACAGTCAAAAACCATGTTTCGAGCATTTTGCAGAAAATGGGCGTTAACGACCGGACACAGGCAGTTGTCACTGCAATTAAAAACGGTTGGGTTGAAGTGAAGTAAGGAACGATAGGAACTAGGCATAGGGGATAGTAGACGGGTCACGCCCGCTGCTTCCCATTTGTCATTTTCAGTCTAAGGGCTATCCATCTGGAATGGCCCTTTTATTATGTAGGAGGTAGACGTATGAAGAAACGATCATTGCTCATCATGCTGTTCAGCATTCTCCTTGTCTTAGGTGCCTGCAGCAAAGATGAGGGGAAGCAGACAAGCCAAGGCTCTGTCGATGATGGAGAGGCGGCAGGAGGATATGGATCGATCGATCATGGCGTCGATGATAAAGGTGTTGGATTCAATATGGCAGGGGGCGCGATCGAAGAAGCGCAAAATGTCCCGGCTGAAGAAAAAGCGGCGATTATGGATACTTTCCAGGCGTACATCGACGCGTTTAACCAAAAGGACATCGATACTTATCTATCTGTGCTTTCTCCAAACTCGGAAAGCTTTACTCTAGAGGATGAACGGGCTCTTTTGCAGGAGACGTTCAAAGATTATGATGTAACACGGGAAGCGAACGATGTAACAATCGTCAAGTACGAGGAGAACGAAGCGCAATTATTCGCCAAGTTGAAAACGACATTCAAACAGATTGAATCAGGTTTGGAAACCAATCCGTCAGGGCGGCAGGTCACAGTTTTCAAAAAAGAAGATGGCCAGTGGAAAGTGGACTCGATCTATTATATAGGGGACGAGGAAAAGAAATAAGAATGTAGAAGGCTGCTTGCCGATCAACAGATTTGTTGATTGGCAGGCGGTCTTTTTTTGGGCGAAATCGGACATACTGTCAAGAGGGTTCAAAAATTTCCTGTGGATTGCTAGTTGTATTTGCCTGGGCATTGGCATATACTAATATATAGAACGTACGTTCCTTTTTTATTGAGAGGAGGAAGTTGTGATGCCTTTAATCCCAGCAAAGGCATTGCCGCATTTTGAGAACATGATCTATTTGCCGATGCTGCTAACCATTTTAGAACGGGATCGCCAAACGATTGAAAAAGGCCCCTTTAAATTGAAGGGCCCTTATTTGAAAATGATTGAAAATGCGCTGCTGAGCGTCCAAAGCGAATTAACAGACACCTCGAAGTACTTGCGACGCCATAATATGAAGGTGATCCGCAGTAAAATGGATGACACGTTTACGGAATATGTCTTCATGAATGGCGGCTATGAGGATCACCGGCGTTATTTGAATGTACGCCTGCGGAACCGTACCGAAGAGCTGCTGCAATTTTATATTACAACGGCGGGCAACCGGACACCTCAATCGGGTTTGAACAAGTAGGCTGATTTATTCAGGAGATGCTGTTTTTTTAAAAAATCCTTCTCTAAAAATCTGGCGAAACAATATTGCCGCCACATTGTATTGGCTGAAACCGCTAGTTTAATCTTCCGGCCATTTTCTAGTGAGACAACGCATCCTAAAGGATCTGGCTCGATGAAGTCAATGGCTAAACAGTTGATCCAGACGTTTTGATCGGAAGATGACGATAGTGTGGGAATGAAGATACATGGTGTGTCGTATGCGTGCGCAAGGAGAATCGGGGTCTTATGGACATTACCTAAAACAATCTTAGCGGTTTTCGTCAACACTTGAAAAGAACTGCCATAAAAAGCGGCGGAGCTTTTCATAATATGTATCGGTTTCTTTGGAACGTCCAACTCTCTGTCCCGCTCAATCACATATGTGAGAATCCGATTCCCAAAACGAACTGGTTGCAGAACAAAGGTGCTAAACGATACTACATAATTGCCCATTGGCTTTTCCATTTCCAATTACACCCTTTCCTTATAAAAGTTACTTTCGTAGCCTATTGTAATCCAGATAAAATATAAAGCAACCAAAAAGATAAATAATTTTGACTAATTTTAAAAATGAATCTTTTTATCTATAAAGTCTTAAGTTGAGATTGGATGATGTATAGATATTTATTCCTAAACATACCCATTTAAAGGCTTTTAATTAAAAGTAAACTCATATAAAAAGGCTTTTATTGCCATCGGGGAGAATAGAGAAAGAAATGATTTTATAGGTAATTTGTAATGAGGTAAACTATTGGCATTCATTTGATAGCTAGTAAACTGTGTAAGACTGAAATGAAAAAGACCTCCCAATTGGAAGGTCTCCTAGCTTTATTGATTTTGATATTCAATTGCTGCTGCACCAAGTGTTTTCGCTGCGATGAGCATGGAACGCTCGTCGATGTCAAAGCGCGGATGGTGATGCGGGTACGCATCGGTAGGCATCGCGCCTGTAAAGAAGAACGTGCCCGGTACTTTCTCAAGATAGTAGGCAAAGTCTTCGCCGCCCATTTGCGGTTTTGTTTCTACTAGCGCCTGGATATCTGGAATTTGTTCGGCAACGTTTTTCAAAAACTCGGTTTCTGCCACATGGTTGACGACAGCCGGATAGCCCCGGAAATATTCGAATTTGATTTCGCAATTGTTTACGATGGCGGTTCCTTCCACGACACGGGCCATTTCTTGTTCCATCAGATCACGTGTATCTGGATTGAATGTGCGCACTGTGCCGCCGAGCTTTGCAGTATCTGCAATCACATTGAAGGCGTTGTCCGCGACAAACGAGCCAACGGATAGAACAGCTGAATCGATTGGATCGACCCGGCGGGAGACGAGCTGCTGAAGATTCATGACAAGCTGCGACCCGATAACGACTGCGTCTTTCGTTTGATGTGGCGAAGCGCCATGTCCGCCGGCGCCTTGGATGGTAATATCGAAACGGTCTGCAGCCGCCATGACGGGACCGGCTAAGTATTCGACAGCACCATACGGGATAAGTGACCAAAGATGGGTTCCGAAAATGACATCCACTCCGTCCAGGCAGCCATCTTCGATCATGGAAATGGCACCGCCCGGAGCAAATTCTTCCGCATGCTGATGAATAAAGACATATTCACCGCTCAAGTTCTCACGTAGTTCATGAATTGCTTTCGCAAGCTGGAGAAGGGTCGCGGTATGTCCATCGTGCCCGCACGCATGCATGACGCCCGGGACAGTCGATTTGTAGGGCACGTCCTTTTCATCGTTGATCGGCAAGGCATCGAAATCGGCACGAAGCGCGACTGTTTTACCTGGGCGCGCTCCTTTGACGCGGGCTACAACCCCATTGCCGCCAACGCCGCTGCGAACTTCCACTCCAAGATCCGCATAGAAATCATGAATATATTGCGCCGTCTTCACTTCCTTGAAGGAAAGCTCCGGATGCATATGCAAGTGACGGCGGATGACCACCATATCCTCATACGCCTGGTCCAATTTTTCAAACAGCTGTTCATTCATTTTCAAAACCCCTCTCCCGAAACATTTTCATTTTTCATATTATATCATATGTTTCGAGTCCCGCAATAAGTAGAAAGGTAGGGGATTATGCCTCATCTTCCCGTTTTGCTGTGTACGTTGTAATATAGGAAGCACTTGTGAATATGTGTGTCGTATTATCTACAAATTCACGGGCTGCCTCTGGATCATGCGCTTCTTTGAAAGCAGGCGAGTTTTTCCAACGGTCAAAATCGGCCGGCCCCTTCCACTCCGTCATGACGATGTACGTATCGGAATCGAGCGGGCGTAATAACCGGAAGGCTACGAAACCGGGCTGGGATTCAATAGCACCGACCCGCGTGGAAAAGCGGTGTTCGAATACCGGCCGGCCTTCATCTGAAACGGGAATATTATTGCAAACGAAGTAGCCCTCATCTTGCAGATCTCCTGCCGAACTGATCACTTCATAACGCCGAGGTGTCTGGAACACGGATTTCCCTTCCGTTTCATGAAGGAGAAGGGAGGCGCCGCTGCCATGCATCAGAATCATCTGCTTGGAAGCATGCTTCTCTTTAATTTTTTCCATAAAATCTCTTGTACCTGTGGTCATATACATATACATTGACAAACCCTCCTTAACTAAGTGCACTAATCATATTTTCCCCGAAACGACCGAATCAAACAAGCAATGGCAAAATGATGGCGCCTGTCCCGCACAAATTTATGACAAACGGGTTCATTTGCTATACAATCCGGCCGTAGTCGTCTATATTGGAAGTCGGATAAAGATATACATGATAATCATTATAAAAAGAAAGTGGGAATCGATTGATGACGACATTTAACGATACACTGCTTCGCGCCGCGAGAGGCGAAAAAATTGACCATACACCAGTCTGGTATATGCGCCAGGCGGGACGTTCGCAGCCCGAATACAGAAAAATCAAAGAGAAATACTCGCTGGAAGAGATTACGCATCAGCCGGAATTATGTGCATATGTTACAAAATTGCCGGTAGACCAATACAATGTAGATGCGGCAATTCTCTATAAGGATATTGTTACGCCGCTGCCGGGCATCGGTGTCGATGTGAAAATAAAGCCGGGGGTGGGTCCGGTCATCTCCAATCCGATCCGGACTGTCCAAGATGTACATAATCTCGGGGACTTCTCTGCTGAGGAACACATCCCATTCGTTACGGATACGATTAAATTGCTGACGCAGGAACAGTTGAATGTTCCGCTAATTGGTTTTGCAGGTGCACCGTTCACTTTAGCGAGCTACATGATTGAAGGCGGGCCGTCGCGCAGCTATAATTTAACAAAATCGTTTATGGTGTCTGAACCGGAAACATGGTTCGCATTAATGGACAAGCTTGCAGAAACGACGATCGCCTATATTGAAGCACAAGTGAATGCCGGAGCGAAGGCTATTCAAATTTTCGATTCTTGGGTAGGGGCGCTAAATGTTTCGGATTACCGGATCTTCATCAAACCTGTAATGACCCGCATCTTCTCGGAACTCCGAAAATTGAATGTGCCGCTCATTACATTCGGTGTTGGTGCAAGCCACTTGGCGAATGAATGGCATGACCTTCCTGTCGATGTTGTCGGTCTTGACTGGCGTCTGTCGATCAAAGAGGCGGGAGAACGCGGATTGACGAAGCCTCTTCAAGGAAATCTTGATCCCTCCCTGTTGCTTGCGGATTGGTCTGTCATTGAAGAGCGGGCAAAAGCGATTATTGAACAAGGTGTTGAGCACGGCAGCCATATTTTCAATCTTGGCCATGGTGTTTTCCCTGAAGTGCAGCCAGCCACATTGAAAAAGCTGACCGAATTGATTCATGAATACAGTGCGCAATTGAGAAAATAATTCCATTGATGAGGTGAATGAAATGACGAAAAAGAAGATGGGCTTATTGGTGATGGCTTATGGCACACCATACAAAGAAGAAGATATCGAGCCGTACTACACGCATATCCGACACGGCCGTCCGCCGGCTCCTGAACAATTGGAGGATTTGCGTTCTCGTTATGAAGCGATCGGCGGCATTTCCCCGCTGGCTAAAATCACTGATGATCAGGCGAGCGCGCTTTGTAATCGTTTGAACGAAATGCAGGATGATGTTGAATTCCAATTGTACATTGGATTAAAGCATATTACACCGTTCGTAGAAGAAGCAGTGGAGCAGATGGCGAAGGATGGCATAAAAGAAGCCGTTTCGATCGTCCTCGCACCGCATTATTCTTCCTTTTCCGTTAAATCCTATAACACGCGTGCAAAAGAGGAAGCGGAGAAATACGGCATTTCAATCACCTCGGTGGAAAGCTGGTATCAGCAACCGAAGTTTATCAAGTATTGGGCTGACAAAATCCGTGACACTTTCGAACAGATGAGTGCAGAAGAGCGGGAGAAGGCATGCTTGGTCGTTTCTGCACACTCGCTGCCGGAGAAGATTAAACAATTTGGCGATCCTTACCCGGATCAATTGGCGGAAACAGCTGATTTGATAGCCAAAGCGGCTGACGTAAAACAATACGCTGTCGGCTGGCAAAGTGAAGGGCAGACAGGAGAGCCGTGGCTCGGACCGGATGTCCAGGATTTGACACGTGATTTACATGAACAACATGGGTATACATCATTTGTCTACACGCCTGTCGGCTTTATTTCCGATCATTTGGAAGTACTCTATGACAATGACCATGAGTGCAAGGTAGTTTGTGATGACATCGGCGCGTCCTACCACCGTCCTGCAATGCCAAATACGGATCCGTTATTTGTTGAAGCAATGGCGGACGCAGTACTTGGTCAGATCCAATCAGCCTGATGACAGGAAGTGATGATGAGATGGAGAAGCAAAGCAAAAAGGTCGTCATCGTCGGAGGCGGCATAACAGGATTAACAGCCGCCTTCTACCTTCAAAAAGAAGCGGAAGAAAAAGAGTTGGATGTGGAAATTCTTCTGATTGAGGCTTCCAATCGGCTTGGCGGTAAAATACAGACGGTCCGCCGGGATGGTTTCATTATTGAACGGGGACCGGATTCGTTTTTGATTCGGAAGAAAAGCATGGACATCTTGGCTAAAGATCTTGGCGTGGATGATCAGCTTGTACGCAATGCGACGGGACAGGCATATGTTCTCGTAAATGATAAATTGCATCCGATCCCGCCTGGTTCCGTCATGGGAATTCCGACGCAAATGGGACCGTTTTTCAAATCAGATCTCTTTTCCATCGCTGGCAAGCTGCGGGCAGCAGGGGACATGGTCTTATCCCGTTCTGGCATCGATGGCGACCAATCGCTCGGTTCGTTTTTCCGGAGACGCTTTGGAGGGGAGCTTGTCGAGAACTTAATTGAGCCGCTGTTATCCGGCGTTTATTCCGGCGACATCGACCAGATGAGCCTCGAGGCGACTTATCCTCAATTTTATGCAGTTGAGAAAAAGCATAGAAGCCTGATTCTTGGAATGAAGAAGACGACACCTAAACAAGTTCCGCAAAAGAATGGGCACGGTGCTGCGAAAGAAGGAGCGTTCCATTCTCTCCGCAACGGCCTTGAGACAATTGTGGAGGCAGCAGAGCGTGCCCTGAAGCCAGAGACGGTGCTGAAGGGTGTCCGAGTGGAGCGGATTGAGCAAGTCGATGACCAGTCCGTGCTTCACTTGAATAACGGCAAAAAAGTGAAGGCGGATGCGGTCATTTTGACTACGGACCATGTGACGACCAGTCAACTATTTGCTCCATATGGCCTGCTGAAAGAGCTTGGGGAGATACCAACAACTTCCGTTGCGACAGTCGCCCTGGCGTTTCCGGCTGATGCGGTTGTTCAGGATATGGAAGGCACTGGATTCCTCGTTTCCAGACGCAGTGACTATTCAATCACGGCATGTACATGGGTTCACCGAAAATGGCCGACAACTACGCCAGAAGGAAAGGTATTGCTGCGTGCGTTCGTAGGAAAAGTCGGGGACGAAACGATTGTCGATTTGCCGGACGAGGAAATCGAAAAGATTGTGCTAGCCGATCTAAGCCGGATTATTACTATCAAAGGGAAACCTGATTTCTCTGTCATTACCCGATTCAAAGAGGATCGCCCACAATATCGGGTCGGCCATAAAAATCGGATTCGGACTGCCCGGGAAGAGCTGAAACAGAAGTTTCCGAACATCAAACTAGCAGGGGCCTCATATGATGGCGTCGGCCTGCCAGATTGCATCGATCAAGGCAAAGCGGCTGTCGAGGAAGTATTAACTGATCTGTTCTAAAACAAAAAGAGTTCCCCAAAGGTCCAAAGGGCTGCCCCGTGCAGCCTTTTCTTTATTCACACGGAAGGGGGAATACGATGAAGAAAATATGGATAGGAAGTCTCGTTATTTTCATGTTGGCAGGCTGTTCGATCGGTGAGAAGAAATCGGCTGTTTTTCCGGATGGTGACTTTTTTCTCATAGGACACCGCGGCGCTTCCGCCTATGCGCCGGAAAATACACTTGCTTCCTTTGGATTGGCGGAAGACTTAGGCGCCGATTACATCGAATTGGACATCCATGAAACGAAAGACGGTCAACTTGTTGTCATGCATGATAAAGATATATCCCGTACGACGGAGGGACATGGCGACATCGAGACATATACACTGAAAGAATTAAAATCGCTACCCATTGTCGAAAAGAAGAAAGATAAAACGACTGTGATCGGGCCGTCCGAAAATCTAGCAGTCCCAACGCTGCAGGAAGTGTTTGATCAATTCGGGGATAGCTTAAATTATGTAATCGAATTGAAAAATCCGAGCCACTATCCAAATATAGAAGAAAAGCTTGTTCAGCAATTAAAGAAAAATGAGTTAATTCAGCAGGATAAAAAAGGACGACCGCGCGCCATCATTCACTCATTCAATGAGAAGGCGCTCAAGCGTGTGCATAAATTAAATCCCGATATTCCGCTTCTGCAACTTATCTCCTTTGATGAAGGGGAAGAAGCCGAGCTGTCGAAGAAAAAAATTAAAAGTTTGCTTTCCTATGCAGATGGCATCGGAGTCAGTTATGAAGCGCTCACCCCGCCATTCGTGAACTACATGCACGAAAAAGGGCTCGCAGTTTTCGCATATACCGTCAACGATCCGGAAACAGCGCTGCGCTTACAAGCAATGGGCCTTAATGGAATTCATACTGATAAACCCGATTTGCTGGGAAAGGAAAAATAGAAGGGGCCGTCCAATTAGGACAGCCCCTTCCTTTTGCGAATGGCTAACAGCCTGTCCGCAACTTGTCCATTAGAGGATTTGTGTCAATTCGGAGTTCAACACGCGCTGGGAGTCAATGATGACGCCAGAAGCCGTGCGGCCATATGCTGTGTAAATTCCTCCAGTTTGGTTAGGCAAGATTTCCGTTTCGTATTGAAACGCACCGCCGACAAGGTTCAACGTGACAAATCCGGAAGCATTAGCATTGACGCTATAGTTTGCGGAGCCAATCAGCTGTCTTGTCCCATTGAGCCTGAATACGCGGACGACACCTGTCAAAGGACCTCCCGTAAGGTTCAAAATTTTAACCCGTACTGAAGTCGCGTTAGAAGGCAAGTTGCCTGTATTTTCAATTGGTCCAGTAGTTAAAGGCATGTACAATCACCTCCTGTGACTTTATTGAATCTGCAGATTCTGTTCTCATACTATGTAGGTTGTAAAAGAAGTGATAGGGAGCTTGTACCTGTTTAGGAAGATAAACCAGAAAAAACGACCTCCTACAATCATTGGAAGTCGTTTACTACTGCTCATTCGGCAGCATTTCAATATAAATGGAAATCATGTTGCTCCTCCGTGTTCTATTCGCAAATAAACTGTAAAACTTCTTAATGGGAAAACTTGTGTAAGGCCAGCAATGGATTAATTCGACTTTGCATCTTCCTGACAGCTCACATGACCCAACTATTCAGTACATGCATTTTCATGTCTGGCCATAATTAGCTAGCTGACTCCCTCGCCTTATAAAGCCTTGCAATCCTCGCATGTATTGCTGTAGCATTCATGCTGTTCTTCCATCTCTTTCTCACAAGTAACACAAGTTTTAGGCGGCAGGTTTTTATAGAATTCCACTACGTTTTCTAGCATTGCTTTCATCTCCTTTGTTTTATAACTATGATTAAGTTGTAAATTTGTTTTATAACAGAGTGGGTAAAAAAATACACCACGTTGCCGTTGGTAATTCTACCGGCTTCATGCTATTTCATACATGAACCGTTTTCTGTGTTACTACAATGTGCTTATGTCATATAACAGATGGGGTAAAAAATTATAGCACGTTGCACTCATCGCATTTATTGCTATAACATTCATGTTGCTCGTCAATTTCCTTGCCGCACTGCTCACATTGTTTAGCTGGCAGATTCTTGAAAAACTCTACAATGTTTTCAAGCATTGTGTTCATCTCCTTTCATTGTGTTATAACGAAATGGAAAATTAGACAATTGTCGTATAACAGATAGGATAAAAAAATATAAAGTTAGCTCATCTACCAAACTCCTTTTGTTTGTTATACAACTAGAATTTATTAAAACGTAGTGTATTATAACAAGAATCTTTTGTCAACACTTTTGGATGCCGTTCGGCTAAAATAAAATTGGATCATAGTCATAGGGAGCGATTAGCATGTATTTTATTGATAATAAAGGAATTACCGATCCGCGGATCAACTTGGCGATAGAAGAGTATGCGTTAAAAACAATGGATGTCGAAAAGGACTCCTATTTGCTGTTTTATATTAACGAGCCGTCCATCATTATCGGACGCAATCAAAACACGGTAGAAGAGATTAATACGGAATTTGTCGATGCGAATGGTATCCATGTCGTCCGCCGGCTGTCAGGGGGCGGTGCGGTTTATCATGATGTAGGGAACTTAAATTATAGTTTCATTACAAAAGATGATGGTGAATCCTTCCGGAATTTTAAGAAGTTCACGGAGCCGGTTATTAAAGCGTTAGCTGAAATGGGCGTGAAGGCAGAGCTGCTGGGTCGGAATGATATTCTAGTGGAAGGCCGGAAAGTATCCGGAAACGCGCAATTTGCTACACAAGGACGTTTGTACACCCACGGAACGCTCATGTTTGATACAGAAATTGAGCGGGTCGTGTCCGCCTTGAAGGTGAAGAAGGATAAAATCGAGTCTAAAGGCATCAAGTCCATTCGCAGCCGGGTTGCCAATATTTCGGAATTCATCGAAGAGCCGATGACCATTGAGCAATTCCGCCAGCGTATTTTGACCTCCATCTTTAACGGGGAAGAAAATATTCAATACGTGGAACTGACAAATGACGATTGGGACAAGATCCACCAGCTATCTGCGGAACGGTACGGCAACTGGGATTGGAATTACGGAAAATCACCGAAATGCAATATGCAGCATTCGCATCGCTTCCCGGTTGGGGGCATTGATGTCCGTTTGCAAGTGAATAAAGGCAAAATCGAAGAAGTCCACATCTTCGGAGATTTCTTCGGTGTCGGTGAAGTGGCCGTGATCGAGGAGAGCTTGAAAAATGTCCAATACGATCGCGAATCCATCACCAAAGCATTGGATTCCCTCGATATCCCGACCATCCTTGGCGGCATAACGAAAGAGGAATTCGTCAATCTGATTTACTGAACCCGGCGCTTGCCGGGTTTTTTCTATCCTCTTCTCACTTCTATCATACGTAAAAAAGGGAGAGGCGAAGTAGGCGAAAGTCATGGGGGAAGAGGAAAACGAGCCGTAAGTTTGCTTGTGTATTTCCAACATATAAGTCAGGTAATCCTATGATGGAATCATTAGATTGTCAAAGGCATTCAGCGCGAAATGGAGTGTTTATTAAACAGCTGATTAGCGCGCGGATGCAAAGAGCCGCCGTTCATCACGTCACCCGCGCATAAGGGGTGCATAGCCGCGCATAAGCCAGGGTCACCCGCGCATACAGGGGGCGTAGCCGCGCATAAGGCAGGGGCACCCGCTCATACAGGGGGCTTAGCCGCGCATAAGCCAGGGTCACCCGCGCATACAGGGTACGTAGACGCGCATAAGTTGCGGTCATCCGCGCATATCGAGCCCATAGCCGCGCATACGGGTTCTACACCCGCGCATACCCAGAGCCATCCACACACCTCCACCAATTCCGAAGCATAAAAATCCATCACCTTACAGAGACAACGGGCGGAATTTCCACTTTTGAGGTATAATCAACAGAGAGTGAGAGGGGGAGGAGCGATGGAAAATCACCGTATTTTCATCGTGGAAGATGATAAAAAGATTGCGGGGCTGCTCGCTGAGACGCTTCGCAAGTATCAATACGATGTAGCGATTGTTGAGGATTTTGATAATATTGTCGAGGAGTGCGGCGCATTTGAACCGCATCTCATTTTATTGGATATTAATTTGCCATCGTATGATGGATATTATTGGTGCCGCCAGTTGAGGCAGCATACGACGTGCCCGATTATTTTCATTTCCGCGAGGTCGGGGGATATGGACCAGGTGTTTGCGCTGGAGAATGGCGGCGATGATTTTATTACGAAGCCGTTCCATTATGAGATTGTGCTGGCGAAAATCAGGAGCCATCTTCGCAGGTCGTTTGGGGAGTATGCGCCGAATCAATCGGAGCGGACGGTGAAGCAAGGGATGCTGACGTTGTTTGTGGAGCGCATGGAGTTGCATTTGCGTGATTTGGTCATTCCTCTGCAGAAGAAGGAGTGTGTCATACTCGAATTACTGCTCGATGCGTCGCCGAAGGTCGTGTCACGTGAAACGTTGCTCGAGGAGTTATGGGATGACCAGTCGTTTGTTGATGAGAACACACTGAATGTCAACATGACGCGGGTGCGGAAGAAGCTCGGGGATTATGGCGTGAAGTCCACCATTGAAACGGTGCGCGGCTCGGGATACCGGCTGCTCGTCGCGCCGGAGGAAGCATGAGACAAGTATCGTTATTTCTTCGGGAGCATATGCCGCTTCTCGTTTTTCAGCTACTGCTCATAGTGTTCATTTTGCTGCTTTATTACTTAGATGGGTTCCGGGGACTCAATACGGCCATCTACTCGATTATTATGAGCTTTTTGCTGACGGCGGGCTATTTAGGTGGGAAGTATATCATGCGGCGTTCCTTTTACGCATCGATCACCCGGAAGCCGGAAAAGATGGAGGACGCTTTGATGCGCTATGTTCCATCACCGGAGCAGCGCCAGACGATCCGTTATATGCGCAATCTTTATAGCCTTTATCAAAATGAAGTGCAGTCCTTGTATGCCTCCCAGCATCGGCAAATTCATTTCATGAATCAATGGGTCCATCAGATGAAAACGCCGATTTCCGTCATCGGACTGTTGCTTCAGGAAGAAGGGGAGCTGGACAAGCGGAGTGTGGCGGAGGAGATTGACAAAATTCGTCTCGGCTTGGATGCCGTATTGATGAATGCACGGTTGGAAACGTTTGAAGAGGATATGCGCATTGAACAGGTTGGCCTCAAAACGCTTGTTCAAAAGGTTGTGAATGAACATAAGAGGCTCTTTATTACGAACGGGGTTTTCCCGGTCATTCGCATTGATGACAGATTTACAGTGGCAACTGATGCCAAGTGGATGCATACGATCATTTCGCAATTCATTACGAATGCTGTTAAATATACGTTTGAAGAAGGAAAGAAAATTCATTTCACTGCGGAAGCAGGAGAAGCGGGAATTATGCTGAGTATTCGGGATGAAGGGATCGGCATTCCCGCATCCGATTTGAAACGGGTGACGAAAGCCTTCTTTACCGGAGAAAACGGCCGGTTGACAGGTGAGTCGACTGGGATGGGCCTTTATATCGCATCAGAAGTGTGCGGGAAGCTGGGACATCCACTGACAATTGAATCGGAACCTGGAGCCGGCACGACGGTCAGCGTCCTATTTAAAAACGGAGAGGCAGGTGAGATGGATGACAGCACAGAGGATCGTGGAACTGACGGAAGTGACGAAGATCTATGAAGGCAAAGTCATGCATCGGGCATTGAACCGCCTTGATTTCGAAGCAGAAGAAGGGGAGTTTGTCGCAATCATGGGACCTTCCGGCAGTGGGAAGACGACGCTGCTCAATCTTATCTCGACAATTGACCTGCCCACGTATGGCAAGCTTGTCGTCAATGGGATTGAACCGGAAGCACTCAGCCAGAATGAACTTGCTTTGTTCCGGCGACATAATTTTGGATTCGTTTTTCAAGACATCAATTTGCTGCACATGCTGACCGTCGAGGAGAATATTGTCCTGCCGCTTACTTTGGACGGACTGCCTTTGCATGAGATGGAAAGGCGGGTCAAAAAAATATCCGCCCAGCTGCATTTAAAAGAGATTTTGAATCGCAGGCCGGATGAGCTGTCAGGCGGCCAAGCCCAGCGGACTGCGATTGGACGGGCGCTCATCCATCAGCCGAAAATGATTTTGGCGGACGAACCGACCGGAAATTTGGATTCGAAATCGGCGAAGGACGTGCTCGAACTGCTCAGCCATGTGAATGAAACCGAGCGAACCACGATTATTATGGTGACGCATGATCCGATTGCGGCCAGTTATTGTGACCGGGTGCTGTTTATAAAAGATGGGGAGTTTTTCAATGAAATCTACAAAGACGAGCGGCGTCAAACGTTCTTCCAGCGCATCTTGAACGTCTTGTCACTGCTTGGAGGGAACGTCCATGATCTGCGGACGCTGTGATCGGAGGGAGACAGCTTGAATTTCCGCCAATTTGCGTATCGCAACGTCATCCGGAACCGCCGGATTTATGCCGCTTTTTTTATGGCTAGTGTTTTTTCAGTTATGGTCTTTTTCCTTTATTCGATGCTATTGTTCCACCCATCCATCGAAAATAGGTTTCTGCAGGAAATTGCACTCGTCGGCATGGGAGCGGCAGAGCTGATTCTATTCATCTTCACGCTCTTTTTCCTGTTCTATTCGATGCGGGCTTTCTTGCAGGCGCGATCAAAAGAGTTCGGCATCCTGCTGCATCTCGGTATGGAAAAAAGGCAATTGCACCGCCTCATTTTCATTGAAACGCTGATCATTGGAGTCGGGGCGATTTTAGCGGGAACATTTTTAGGTTATATGTTCTCAAAGTTCTTTTTCATGGTCGTAAAGGAAATTGTTCTATTGCCGGCATTGCCGCTTTATTTATCCTGGAAGCCATTCGCGCTGACAGTCGGGGCTTTTTTAAGCCTGTTCATTATCATTTCATTGTCCGCTCCTGTTTTTATCCGGACAGGACGGGTGGAGGAACTGATCCGCGGTGAAATGGCAGAGTTGGGTTCACACGGCTTTTCCACAAAGAGGGCCATTTTCGGTTTGGCCCTGCTCGGCGTTTCTTACTGGGCGGCGGCATCCACATCCAACTCCATCGTCATCGGTTTGATTTTTCTTCTGCCGCCGCTTGCGACAATCGGAACGTATTTCTTCTTTACCGATTCGCTACCGTTTCTGCTGCATCTGTTCAGGCGGCGTAAAAAGTTTTATTGGCGCCATTTCTGGCTGCTCTCGGTCTCGGAAGGGGTCGTCCGCCTGAAGGAGAACGCCCGGATGTTCTTCATCGTGACAATCGTATCGACGCTCGCGTTCATGTCTGTCGGCATCTTGGCTTCACTGACCTCCTTCGCGTCCCAGTATCGTGAAATGAATCCGCTTGGCCTCGTCTATCACAGTTTTCCGGGGAATCAAATGGAACAGCGCCATGTCGCCGAACTGATCGAGGAGTTGAAAGACAAGCAGCTTGATTATACACTGGTACGAATACCGATCATTGAGCAAACATCATCATTCACTGAGAATCGGGTCTCCATATTAAAACTGTCCAACGTCAATTTGCTTGCCCAGTCATTCGGCTACAGCAAGATTGACTTATCCAAGGGCTATGCGATGTTCCTGCCGCCTTCTGCCTCTTCGTACGATTTTTTGAAAAAGCGGACGGTCGAGACGACGTTGAAGGAAACCGATATTACCATTCAAATCGAAGGGGCGTACCCGTTTCAAGTGTTTCCCTCAAACGCTATTGGGACAAACGCCATCATTTTGAATGACAGTGATTTTGAGAAAATCATCATGCAGGATATCGATCCGGCTTCGGTCTATTATGCATTCAATATTCCGGACTGGCAAAATACGAAAGAGGTCGGCCTGCAGATTAATCGATCCATTTCGGAGTCCTTTATTACAGGGACCATTCAGCATCTGCCGTATAAATTTGACAACCCGGGTGCGAACTATGCAATTATCCGCACGACGTTCTCGTTGCTGTTATTTGTCGGTCTGCTGCTCGCGGGCGTCTTTTTCCTGGCGGCAGGGAGCTTTATCTATTTCCGGCTGTACACGTCGCTCGAACGGGACCGCAAGCAGTTTGACGTGTTGCGGCGCATGGGAATTACGGACAAGGAATTCAAACGGATTGTGAACCGGCAATTGATCCCGCAGTTTTTCTTCCCATGGGGCGTCGCCTTCGTGCATAGTTCGTTCGCGTTTCTTTCCCTACAAGTCATCTGGGACGCTTTGGCGGAAATTTCGATTGTGAAAGAACTGCTGCTCGTGCTTGCGGGTTTTACGCTTATGCAGATCATTTATTTTTACTTAATTCGCTGGCGCTACTTGGCGCATATTAAGGCATCGGCATAAATGCCGGTGCTTTTTTCAAGGCAAAAATTAAAGCGGGCCAACTGTCGCTATATATAGATGCAAGATCAATATGTGAACCTGACGGAACTAATATTTCGTCAGTTTTTTTCTGCATTCTAACAATGAATGATTAAATAATGTAAGATAAAATAAAATTATTTTGTTATTTTGTATAAGTATACTTTACTTTTATTAAAACTAAGTTTATACTTTGGTTCAAGAGGTGGTAATAATCATGAAGAAAGATTTTGGTGATTCGATATCCAATAAGGTGTATGAATACCGTGTGCTTGCCAGATTATCGCAGCAAGAATTAGCAAAGCAAGTCGGGGTTTCCAAGCAAACCATCTTCGTCATGGAAAAGGGAAATTATGTTCCAACGCTGCTGTTAGCTTTTAGAATTGCTAATTTTTTTGAAGTTGATGTAACAGATATCTTTACCTATTTGAAAGGAAATGATCAAAATGGAAATTAAATCTCTATCAGATATCCCTGCCGCAATTTTTTACCCACTAAAGTCTTGGGCAGAACAATCGACGGGAAATTGGAATATTCTCGTGGGGATTGGTTTTTTGGTGATGATGGGCAGTGCAATCATCATATTGCTATTAAGCATGAAAATGGGTACTAAAGATGAACGGACAAGTAAAATCTCTATGAGAAGCGCTTACTATATGTTGGGCGTAATTATTCTTTGTGATTTGATTTTTCCTAAAGAATATATGTGGAATATCTTTTTCTTGTTTAAATATGGGCTGGCATTTTTAGCAGGTGGGATTTACCTGGCCGTCCAATATAAAAGGGACTTTTTATAAGGGATAGTTAAGGAAAGAGCCAGAAGATGAGTGGAGGATTATATGGTGATGAAAAATAAGCTAACGAAGCAATACAGTAATTCAATTGTCATATGGGGTGAATTATGACTGGAAAAATTTCAACAGAAAGTCTTAGATACTTAAAATTATTGCTGCATACTATGATAGCTGTAATAGGAATCGTTAGTGTACCATTACATATATTTTTTTCACCAGAACCAAGTATTTCGATCACGAAGTTCACGATTCATTCTAATATCATTGTTGCGATAATCTTTGTAGTTAGCATATATACTCTTTCGGTAAAGAAAAAAGAAAGTCGTATGTTGGACTTGTGTAAAAATGCAGCCCTTATCTATATGATGGTCGTTTTATCTACTTATCACTTTATACTTTCAAGTGGTGGAGAATACAGCGGGATTCGGGTCACTACAAACTTTACATTGCATTACCTAATTCCAATTTTAGTCTTACTAAACTGGATGATCTTTGAAGAGAAAAAGTGGTACAGCTATAAATTAATCATCGTTTGGTTAGCCTTTCCCATACTTTATGGCGGTGTATCATTACTGAGAGGAATGTATGATGGATTCTATCCTTATTTCTTTCTAAATCCGAATGGTCATATTCCTGAAGGAGTCGGCAGTTATACAAATGTAGCATTAATAATAGCAGCCTTCACTTTAGTGTATTGCGTGCTTGGTTTTGTATTAATAGTCATAAATAGAGTTCTAGTGAAATGTAAAAATGAAAAGCTCTTGCAAAATACTAGAGAAGTAAAAGGGGGCCTTCATTAAGTAGGAGCTACCTCCCTTGGACACGAAGGAGAAGGGAACTGTCCTATAGCAATCAACCGCTTAGCGTGTGTCGGCTAAGATACAATTTAAAAAGCCACTGATCATCGTTTAATGAATGATGATCAGTGGCTTTTTCTAATCGGACAAATACCAAAGCGTTTCAGTCATAAGATTTTCCTAGGGTTATCGTAAATTCTTCACGAGAAAACCGCCATTGAATGTGGTCGGTTCATAAGAAATGATAAACGCCTTCGGCTCAATTTCCAAAATCGTGTTACGCAGCTTCTGTTCATCTTTACGCTTGGCCAGCACTTTCATGACGAGACGTTTTCCATCTTTGCCATCCGCAAACCAGGATGTGACGCCATAGTTCTTTTCTCGCAACAGGCGGCAAATGGCCATGTCATTGTCGTTGACGACCACTTCAAAAACGGTATAACCAAGTGCCAGTTTCTTCTCAATCTTACTTCCGACGTAGACACCAAGACCCCAACCAAAACAATAGGCAGCAATATTAATCGGCTTATCGAGGTTGTCGAGTACGAGCGTCAGTCCCATCAAGTAGACAAACACTTCTGCCATGGAAACGAAAGATGCGATGACCCGCAGTCCTTTAAAGGTAAAAAGGACGCGAAGCGTAAATAAAGACACATAGACCAAATTAATCACAATGATGGTAACAATCATGGATAACATATGATTCCCCTACTCTATAAATGGTTAGAACAGCATACTTGCAAAATCACGGGGATAGGCAGTAATCGAAAAGCTGCCATTTTCCGTTATGATCACTGTGTCGGAATGTCTGAAGCCGCCAACGCCTGGCACATAGA
Source organism: Sporosarcina sp. AD_1 (assembly GCF_057373025.1). Taxonomy (NCBI): domain Bacteria; kingdom Bacillati; phylum Bacillota; class Bacilli; order Caryophanales; family Caryophanaceae; genus Sporosarcina; species Sporosarcina sp. AD_1. Next base: position 43,803 of record NZ_JBPVIR010000005.1, on the reverse strand, counting down.
TACCCGGTTCGATTGTGTAAACCATCCCTTCTTGCAAAATCAATTCATTATCGAATCGCAAATACGGTTCCTCGTGTTCGGATAAGCCGAGGCCATGGCCTGTTCTGTGCTGAACGTACTCCCCATAGCACGCTTTCTCGAAAACTTGGAAGGTCGCGATGTCCACATCTTTCGCGGAGATCCCCGGACGGATCATTTCCATGCCGACCTGTTGTGCTTCAATCATCAGCTTGAGGAGATCTTTCTGTTTCTCTGTCCCGTTGCCGATCATAAACGTCCGCTCATTCTCCGCGCGATAATTATTGAACCACACTTGGCGGCTATGCACAACAACATCCCCGTCTATGAATTTCCGCGTGCTGGAATACAAGTGGGGCATTTCACTCCGCTGTATGCCGGAACACGTCCAGTCCGCATAGCCGATCAATTCGTCCGGATAGTCCCGGGAGGCTATTTCGAGAAGCAGCCGGTCTCCATACGAATCAAATTCGAGCTCGCTGACGCCAACACGTGCATGTCGCAGCGATTCGCCGATTGCTAAGTCAGACAAGGAACCGGCGATCTTTAAAAGCTCTATTTCCTCGCGGTCTTTAATCGAACGCATTTGCGTCAGCTGATTGCCAATATCGACGAGTTGAAAACCCATTTCCTTCAATCGTTCATAGACAGAAGCGGGCAAGACTGCCGCTTCCATGCCGATCGTACATGGAGCAGGGTATGACTTCAGGACGCTGGTCAAATGTTCTTCGTATGTCAGCGGCTTTTCGCGAGAGGCATATTGCTCATAATAGACGTACGTCCGGTCGACCCTCGCTTTTTCTGCTGCATGCGCTTCTTCTAATGCCGGAATAATGAGCTGGATTTCTTTTTCATCAATTAGCGTCACAATTGGCCGCGAATAGGAGATGGCTCGGAACCCGGTCATGTAAAATTGATTATCCGGGTCCCAAAGTAACGCCACATCGATATGCCGAGCATCCAAATAACTTCTGAATTGATGAATTCTTCTTGTTAACACGGTATGACACCTCGACTCAACTTATTGCCTTGTTAGACAAAGTCCCGGGGAACTTCCTTTTTCCAAGTGCGATTGAAAACTTCAGTGTCTCCTTCATAGGCGATCACTTGATTGAACAGATAAAAATTCTTCTCATCTGCTGTCATGACGCTTTTCGTTTCTAGGCTCGTCTGCCAATCATCCCGGCCGACTGTCAAAGTCCAGTCACATTCTACCTTCGCAGAAAGCGGATTTCCTTCTTCCACTGTATAAACGTTGCGGTTCGTACTGCCGTATTCAATTCCATTGATATGCAGCTTTCTTGCGCCTTCGTCGGAGAAATCATCAAGTGTCCAAACGTTTGAAACGACGTCATGTGAAATGACACGGGTCCGTTTCGCTTCTCGTAAAATATCCTTTTCCAAGACGGCTGCTGTTTCCGGCTGTTGGAACGGTTTTAATTCCAGATCGATTGCCTTTGGCTCACGGACAGGCAGCGAAAGGAAGGTATTATCTGATGGATAGATCGTGAGCGTCGCTTCTTCCGGCGATGGCCAAGCGTGCGGCCAATATGTCGGAGAAACGGCTAATTGCCAGCGATGTCCTTTTTCGAGCTTATGGCCGATGGCGTTCATTTCAACGGTAATCATGTACTTTTTGCCAGGTTCCAACGCTTCCGGGAATTCGTGGCTGTTGCGATGAGTTAGATTTAATAACCCCCATGTGACACGTGTGGACGAACCATCTGGCGCGACGTCATTTAGCCGTACAGATAACAGCGCATTCGGTTTGTCGGAAGACAGTTCTGCTGTAAACGCTGGGTGCCCTAGGATTTCGACCGGATTTTCGACCGGCTCGGAATCAAATACGACCGCATAGCCATTTTCGTTCCGCTGATCACCTGGCAAGTCACCAGGCTGGCCGAATGGACAGAAAACACCAGCATGCAGGCCGTGCTGCTGGACACTTTCAACGAGAATCGGTTCCGTTTCGACCGCTTCAGTAAGAAGGTCAGCACCTTTGACGTAATAACGTGTATCACATAACTCTGCTGGCGGCCATTGTTCTTCCGCTGCCCAATGTCCCGGCCGAACGAAATAATCGGTTTGCGGAGGGACGCTGTCTTGAATCCACGCTCTCACCATCGGCTCGTCCATAATTCCGGTATCGATGCCTTTCAGCCAGTGGTCCCACCAGCGGAGACATTCTTGAAGGAAGCCGATCTGCGGACCGGGAACGGCCATCTCAGGATATTCATGTGCCCATGGGCCGATCAACCCTTTGCGAGGGCCTTTCAATCCTTCCAATAAACGCGGAATGGCATTCGTATAGCCATCCGCCCAGCCTCCGACTGCATAGACCGGAATGTCGATATCATCATAGTTTTCACAGACGGAACCATGCTTCCAGTACGCATCACGGCGCTGATGCTTTACCCATTCTTCCACGTAAGGCGGCGTCTTCTCAAGACGGTCCAGCCAGTTGGCGCGCCATGCCTCACCGACCACTTCGGGATCAGCAGGGCGGGCATTGTAGGCGAGCATCGTCGAAGCCCACCACAGCATATCGGAAGCGAGCATTGCGCCGCCTTTGTAGTGAACGTCGTCCGCATAGCGATCATCCGTCGAGCAGAGCGTGATGACAGCTTTTAATGCGGGATGGCGCCGGGCTGCGACTTGAAGACCGTTGAAGCCGCCCCAAGACTTGCCAATCATGCCAATGCCACCTGTAAACCAAGGCTGCTCCGAAATCCATGTGAGCACTTCCAGCGCATCGTCCTGTTCCTGTTTCAAATATTCATCGTATAAGATCCCTTCGGAATTGCCTGCTCCGCGCAAGTCTACGCGGATGCTCGCATAGCCATGGCCTGCAAAATACGGATGGCGCAAGGAATCACGAAGTGCCGTGAAATCATCTTTCCGGTACGGAATATATTCTAAAATTGCAGGGACCGGATGTTGCTCGGCATCCTCTGGCAGCCAGATGCTGACGGACAGGCGAGTGCCGTCCGACATCGGAATCCAACTGTTTTTAATTTCTTTCACTTGTTTCGGAAACTCGGTACGAATGACGCGATTTGATTCACGAACGTTAAAAACCATTCAGAAAACCTCCTAGGTGTTTTGGTTCCTTATTGTTTTGGAAAATCTTCCTTCAGCCATCTGAGCAGTGACACGATCAGCAATAGATAAAAGATGTAAATCGGCACAGATACGACGACTGCAGAAGTTTGAATGACCCGAAGCCCTCCAATGAGAAGCAGCGAGATCGACAGTGCAGCCAGGATCGCTCCCCATACCATCCGGTGCCATCTGGCAGGCTCTTGTCCTTCCTGCAATTCTTTTGTAGCGATTGCGGATAGGATGTACGTGGCCGAGTCCATCGATGTCGATAGGAAGATAACGGCCAAGATAACAAAGAAAGGCAAGACGATGGCACTCAACGGTAGTGACTTTAAGATGGCAACAACTGCCGCCGGTCCGCCGCTATCGGCCAATATATCTTTCACAGAGAGAATATCTTGCAGCTGCAAGTTCATCGTATATCCGCCGAAAACCATGAAGAATATCCAGCCGCCGATAGAACCCCAGAGAAGCATATGGGTAATCAATTGACGGATCGTACGTCCTTTAGAAATTCTGGCAACGAATAGTCCCATGAACGGAGCGGTTGCAGCGAACCATGCCCAGTAGAATACGGTCCATCCTTGCGGGAATCCGCCTTGATTGATCGGATCGGTATAAAAGCTCATCATGAAGAAGTTTTGCACCATCATGCCGAAGCTATTGGTGAAGTACGTCAGAATGAACAGCGTTGGCCCGGTAATAAAGACAAACACGGCGATCGCCAAGGCAAGATACACATTGATGTCGCTCAAACGGCGGATCCCTTTATGAAGCCCTAAATAAGCGCTTGCCGAATAAATGATTGTAATACAGATGACGATAATCGTATCTAACATAATCGTTTGCTCTAAACCGAAGATACTGCCGACTACGGCGGACACCATCGGCACTCCGAGGCCAAGTGATGTACCAAGCCCGCCGACAAGACTCCAAATGACAAGAATGTCGATCAACTTACCAAGCCATCCATCGGCATATTTCCCGAGCGCACCGCTCAGCGCCACACTCATTTTTAGGGATGGCCGTTTTTTAATGAAATACGAGTACGCGATGACGACGGTTGGAAAAGCATAAAGGGACCAAGCGGATATCCCCCAGTGGAAGAGCCCGTATGTCAACGCCCACTCAGCCGCTTCATTGCTTCCCGGCTCGATGCCAAATGGAGGTCCGGTAAAATAAGAGATGGGTTCGATCATCGACCAATACATAATACTTGTTCCCATGCCCGCGGTGAACAGCATCGTTCCCCAGCTGAATGTGGAGAATTCCGGCTTGCCTTCACCTAATTTGATTTTCCCGTACCGGCTGAATGCCAGCCAAATGAGCAGGATGAACAGGCCAATCGTCAAAAATTGAAAAGCCCAGTCCATTTTATATGTGATCGCTGTCATTAAGCCATCCAGGTAAGGTTCTGCTGTTGACCTGTTCATGACAAGTAAAATGGTTGCCGCCAAAATGACGACGATAGATGCCCAAAAGATAAATGGGTCGATTCGAACTTTTTTCATGCTTCCACCCCTGTTGTTTATGGATTTTTCACTATTTTGGTAGCGTTTTCAAAAAGCACACTACAACTACTATGCCCATCTATGAAAACAAAAACCAGGTTTGAAACTACTGTAGTTATTGATTGCCAAACGTCTGACAATCAAACATAATAAAATAATCATGATTATTTATTAATATCGATTATTCTATCACAGCGAATTTCGAAGAACAATGACAAAACTTAATTTTTCGGCAAGCAAATATTGTATACTGTGTAATATTGCAAGTTATGCAGATTAACAACTAGTGTGGGGTGTTGGAAGTTGAGCAATAAAAAAATCCAAATGAGCAGGATGTGGAAATATTTCATTGAAGCCACCGTAGAAGTGATTGAAGAAGAGGGGATCAATCAAGTGACCATCCGGAAAGTGGCGGACCGCGCGGGATACAATAGTGCCACAATCTATAATTATTTCGATGAAATCTCACATCTCGTCTTCTTCGCTTCAATGAAATTGCTGAAGGGATATGTAGAGGACGTAGCGCAGTACATTAATAGAGGAAAGACGCCGCTTGAAAAGTACTTGCTGGCGTGGGAGTGTTTCTGCAAGCATTCTTTCCTGCAACCGGAAATCTTTCATGCCGTGTTCATCATGGATCTGGGAGACCAGCCTGAGAAAATGCTGGAATACTATTATGAGATGTACCCGGCCGATTTGATTAACATTCCGGAGGAGCTGAAGCCGATCCTTTTTGAACGGAGCATGACGAAACGGGGAAAATCGCTTCTTAGCCTGGCGGCAAAGGAAGGGCAGCTGGAAGAGAAACGGGTCGATGATATTAATGAAATGACCAATTTGGTTTGGCAGGGGATGCTTACGAACATTTTAAACAACCGTTTGGATTACAGTTTGGAAGACGCCGAGCGTAAAACAATGGAATATATTCGGCATATTGTGAACGTGTAACGGAACGCTGAAAGCATTGCTCTTTTACAAGAGTACGCAGCGAGCTCTTGCAAACAAGTTGGCTATAGTGAAAAAGCATAGTCTGGGAATGGGCTATGCTTTTTTGGCATGCAATTCGCTTGCCAGAAGGATAATTGAAAGATAGTTGAAATCTATTGTTATATTTAAATTTTTCTTATATAATAACAGAAGGTGGAAATGAATGAGTATTCATTCAAAATGAATAAAGGGGGAGTAACGTTGAATTTAGTTTCACGTGTTTACGAGACGGCAAAAGAACAGCCGGACAAAACGGCGTATCACTTCATGGGGAAAGATACTTCGTATGCCGAGTTCGATCAGTCTGTGTCGATGTTTGCATCTGCTCTTCAGGATTTGGGGATTCAAAAGGGAGATCATGTCGCATTTTTATTAGGAAATACACCACATTTTCTAATCTCTTTGTATGCGACAATGCGTATTGGGGCGACCGCCATTCCGGTGAATCCGATTTATTCACCAGATGAAATTTCGTATATTTTACATAACAGCGATGCGAAAGCGGTCATAGCGCTCGATGCCTTAATTCCGCTTGTGGAAAAAGCGTCAGGTGCTTTTCCGTCAATCGGCCATTACATCATTTGTGAGACGAGCCCGGATTCGGAAGAAAAGCTGAAGGCGCTACCGGATGAAGTGAAAACAAAGGTGTTGCCGTTTTCCCGATTGATTATGGCTGGCAGGCCAGATGTGACACCTGTTGATGTGGATGAAAATGAAACCGCTATCATCCTCTACACGTCCGGTACAACGGGGCATCCGAAAGGGGCTATGCTGACCCATAAAAACTTGTATTCAAACGCCCGCGACGTCGGCGATTATCTCGGCTTCTCGGAACATGACCGCGTCGTGGCCACTTTGCCAGTATTTCATGTGTTTGCTCTGACCGTCGTCGTTAACGCGCCGTTGCTGAAAGGGGCGACTGTGCTGTTAATTCCGCGCTTCAGCCCGCAGGACGTGTTTGCTACGATCCGGAAAGAGAAGGGGACAGTGTTTGCCGGCGTTCCGACGATGTACAACTTCCTTTATCAATATCCGGAAGGCAACCCGGAGGATTTCCAGACGATCCGGCTAGCCATTTCGGGAGGCTCGTCGTTACCGGTCGCATTGCTTCATAATTTCGAGGACAAGTTCAAAGTCCGTGTTTCAGAGGGCTACGGGCTTTCTGAGGCGGCGCCGGTCACGTGCTTTAACCCACTCGATCGCGACCGGGTACCGGGTTCCATTGGGACCAATATTGTCAACGTGGAAAACAAAGTCGTCGATGAGTTTGGGGATGAAGTGCCGCGTGGCGAGGTTGGCGAATTAATTGTCCGCGGACCTAACGTTATGAAAGGCTATTACAAAATGCCAGAGGAAACGGCGGCGGCCATCCGTAACGGCTGGCTATACACAGGTGATTTGGCAAAACAGGACGAGGAAGGCTATTTTTATATCGTCGACCGCAAAAAGGATATGATTATCGTCGGCGGCTATAATGTGTACCCGCGCGAAGTAGAGGAAGTGCTGTTTGCCCATCCCGCAGTCGTGGAAGCTGCCGTCATCGGTGTGCCCGATCAAGACTTCGGCGAAGCAGTCCATGCGTTCGTCGTCCTGAAGAAAGACGCATCGCTGAATGAAGAACAGGTGAAAGCCTACTGCGCGGAAAAGCTCGCCAAATACAAAGTGCCGGAGCATGTAGAGTTTCTGGACGAGTTACCGAAGAATACAACAGGAAAAATCCTCCGTCGTTCATTGAAATCACAGATCGGTGCGAAAAACTAATATGTCATCAACAGCCTTTTCCAATTGGTACTTCTATTGGAAAAGGTTTTTTTAATGCAAAGGTCTTATTTGGTAAATAGAAAGATATACCCAAACCACCTATTAAATTCATGTCGAAAAATGACGATAAAAAAATAGAGGTCATGAATTTATTGGCAGGGGGAGCGCTTATGCGTTGGACAGTTCGGAGGAAATTAAGTGCCATCTTCACCTTGATGATCATGCTGATTATCGGGATGAGTGTGGCAGGCATTGTGAGTACATATAAATTGAGTGAGAACACCGATACGATCAATAAAAGAGAGATACCGAAAATTGACCGGATCAACAGGCTTGAAAAAGGAACACAGAATATTTTAGGGTTAGCGCAGCGGCATATTTTGTCCAAAGATCGTGAGTTTGAAGACCGATACAGCCAGCAAATCTTCGAAGAGCAAGACAATGTGGTGGGCGCATTTGATTCATATGATACTCTGCTTGATTCGGCACATGAAAAAGAGCTGTTAAATGATGTCGTGAAGGAGTGGCAGACGTTCCAATCCCAAATTGATGGCATTTTGACATTAAGTGCGGCAAACCGTGATGAAGAGGCGACAACCAAGTCCTATGACGCCATCATCTCGGCGAATGCGATGCAGGAGAAACTTCAGGAGTTAAGCCAATTGCATCATGAGGAATTGGAAGCGATAGAGAAAGAGGGAGACATGCTCTACCGTTCTGTGTTGATTATCTTATCGGTCAGCACAATTATCGCCACGTTGATTGCGATTCTCGGCATCCGCTATTTGATTCGTACCATCCAGCGTCCGATCGTCCAGCTGTCTTCTTCGTTTAAGCAGATGGCGATAGGCGATTTGACTGTTCAGCCGATTGAAGTGAAGACGAAGGATGAAATCAGTGAACTCGCTAGCGACTTTAATTATATGGCGAATCACCTGCGTGAAATCATGACGGATTTGAATGAACACGTTGATACGCTTGCATCAACATCCACGCAATTTGCGACGAGTGCGGATGAATCGTCCAAAGCCTCTGATCAAATTACGAATGCGATTATTGAAGTGTCCGAAGGTGCGTCCGTCCAACTGGAAAGCGCGAGATCCAGCAGCACGATAGTGGATGAGATGGCAGAGCAGATCCACCAAACAGTCGGATCGATCGAGCATGTTTCCACTTTGGCTCAAAATACATCCGAGTTGACGAAAGAAGGCGTGGCCGTGATGAAGTCCACAGTGCAGAAAATGGACGATATCAGGCAATCTACAGACAAGACATCCACTGTCGTCAATTCATTGCATACGAAGTCTTCCGAAATCGGCAACATTGTTTCTATTATTACGGGCATCGCAGAACAAACCAACTTGCTGGCTCTCAATGCGTCTATCGAAGCGGCACGGGCAGGAGAGCACGGTAAAGGCTTTGCGGTTGTTGCCGGTGAAGTCGGCAAATTGGCGGCGCAATCGGGCAACGCGGCAGCGGATATTCGCAAACTCATTGAAGAAATACAGCAAGAGGTGGGCGGCGCCATTACTGCTATGGAAACGTCAAAAACGTTCGTTGGGGAAGGCTTATCAATGGTCAATCAAACTGGCAGCTATTTCCGTGATATTGAAATACATGTACAGGAAGTAACGGAACAAGCTCTAGAAATTGCGGCCATTAGTCAAGAGGTCAACCAAAGCACAGAACGCATGAAGCAACTCGTTGAAGAGGTGGCGAACATGTCAGAGCGAACAGATCTCAGCGCGCAGGACATCGTTGCAGCTTCTGAGGAACAAAGTGCCACCATGCAAGAGATCTCTGCTTCTTCCACAGTCCTCAGTTCCATGGCGGATCAGCTTAAAGATATGACATCCCAATTCAAATTACAATAAACGACAAGCGCCGGTTCCCATTGGGGGCCGGCGCTTTCTTGCAGGTACGGAGCCGTACAAGATCATCCAAAATAATAGTGTGATATATGCTGAATAAATTCCTCTTCCAACTCTCCTTTTCGTTTCCAAACTGCATAGGTCGAGACTTTCGGCAACTCGAAAAGCGGAAAGTGAGGCTGCATAAGACGCCCCTCGATCAATTCCCTCCGAACGATGGAAAGAGGTAGAAATGACACGCCCAGCCCTTCTTGGATGAAACGCTTTGCAATATGGGCCTGGGTCACTTTCATTGTCCGGATGCCGGGAATGTTTTTCTTCAGCTGGTGCAAAAGTTCATTCCAATAGACGGGATGGTGACCGATGAGAAGATAGTTCATTTTCAATACCTCCGCTACGTCAATCGGTGGACCGCTTTCCTCGTCGTAGCTATCGACAGGCATGACAAAGACAACAGGATCCTCATAAATTCGTTTAGTTTCCACGTTTCTCCCTGCAGAACTTAACGCTGAAATCCCGAGGTGGACGTCGCCACGATCTACAAGGCCTTCAATTGCTTCCGATTCCTCTACCTGTATCGATAACTCGATGTCTGGATGTTTCCTTTGAAAGGTTCGCAGAAAGTAAGGGAGCATGGTTTCGGCCATTAACGGAGAGATGGCGATTTTCCATGTCCTTCGATATCCTTGAGCAAAGGAGTGCATGCTTTCAATTGTCGCCTCCATATCCTGAATCAACTGCACAGCATGGGCGTAAAATAATTTTCCTGCGTCCGTCAGCGTTACACGATTTTTCAGCCTGTCGAACAACTGGAGTCCAAGATCATCCTCCAGCAATCGAATATGTACAGTGACACTAGGCTGTGAAAGCGAAAGCCGCTCCGAAGCCTTCCGGAAGTTCAGCTCTTCTGCTGCCGCAATAAATGTAGTAAGCCATTGGTAATCCATCCTGTCACCTCTTTACTTATTTTAATCAACTCGATAGAAAACATTTAATTTATATAAATGTATCGCGAAATTATACTAAATAAAAGGAGGAATGGTCATGTTTCAAAAAGGATTAAAAGATATCGTAGCAGTGCAAACGAAAATCGCATCGGTCGATGGTGATAAAGGGGAATTAAGGTACCGGGGGAAACTCGTAGGAGAATTGGTGGGACAGTATTCTTTTGAACAGTTAGCTTACTATGTCTGGCATGGCACCTTGCCAGATGCATGTAAACTCGGAGAGCTAAACGAAAAATTAATGGAGGGCAGATGTTTGCCTCCGCATGTAATTGCGATTATTGATGCCTTCCCTGCACAAACTCCATTGATGGATGTCATGCGTACTGCCATTTCGGCATACGTTCATCCACAATTTAAACAACTCTCGATCGAGCATCAATCGATTATCCTAACAGCCGCATTGCCTGTTATCATTGCACGTCATTACCGAAAAATGCATGCTCTATCAATTATCGAACCGAATGAGGAACTTTCGCATACTGCAAATTATTTGTGGATGCTGACAGGAGAAGAACCGAAGAATGTACATGTCCAAGCGCTTGAAACCTATTTACTGCTAACAATGGAACATGGAATGAACGCATCCACTTTCGCAGGCCGGGTAACGATTTCAACGGAATCCGATGTAACGGCGGCTGTCACTTCTGCGCTAGGTGCCATGAAAGGTCCATTGCATGGTGGTGCTCCGTCGGCAGTCATTGAAATGTTGGAAGAGATCGGTTCAGAAGATAATATTCGTGCAGTTGTAGAAGGGAAATTACAAAATGGCGAGAGGCTCATGGGCTTTGGCCATCGCGTTTATAAAACGGAAGATCCCCGATCGATTCTATTACGAAACAGTTGTTTACAGCTGGAAGGAAAAGATGCTTGGCTGGATCTTGCAACGAAGGCGGAAAAAGAAATCATCGAATTGCTAAAGACATACAAACCGGGTCGTAACCTGTATACGAATGTTGAATTCTATGCCGCCGCCATCATGCGGGCCATCAACTTCCCACCGGAATTATTCACACCAACGTTCAGTGCGGCACGCATTGTCGGCTGGACAGCCCATGCAATGGAACAACTGAGCGATAATACTATTTTCCGTCCGCAATCAGTCTATGTAGGAGAATTCGAATAAAAGAAACAGCCAGGCATTACATAAACAATGCCTGGCTATTTTTTTTCTATAAATAAAAACCAAGTGCTACAAAAATAATCAATCCGATGAGTCCAACTAAGAGACAATAGGGGATTTGCGTTCGGACATGGTCGATATGGTCGACCGCTGCTCCTGTCGATGCCAAAATGGTCGTGTCGGAGAGTGGAGAACAATGATCTCCAAAAACGCCCCCGCCAGCAACGGCCGCAATCGTTGCGAGCACAAGCGTCGTAATATCCCCGCCTGCGAAACCGAATGCAACAGGTACTGTAATCGGTATTGAATAAGAGATCATTAACAACCTTATTGATTTCATTTATACGTAATGTGGCTATTTCCTATAAGAATACATAAATCATTACTACCCTAAAGGGTATAATCTTTCTATCTTAGGATGACTGTGTTTTAATTGGAAAAGAAAGGTGCGAAATTTTAGTGTTAGGGGTTATTAATATAGATAAATATCTAAAGAATATACAAGAACAGCAGAAGGCAATGGAAAGGATTGCAGGTGTCGGAGTTGGTGTAAGCGGAAGTGGCATTTAAAGAAGAAGACAATATGACCTTTGCAGACCTAAACCATAGAATAATTGTCAACCGCCTACAAGCAGAATTATTTTCTACCATGTTTTACGTACTCGTACTTCCATGAGAGAAAGGTCGAGACCAATCAGAGGTCAAAAGGAGTTCATTAACCTTATCAAGCGTCCTAAGGATGCTGAGAACGAGAAATATGTGAAGTTACTCTTAACAGATAGCCAATGGAGAACATGCCGTAAGCACTTCAAGGCGTGTCGAGATGACAAAGAACAATTGTACTTGGAGCATAGCCACATAATTTATGACTTCTTATTGCATAGAGAAGAAAATACATCAAAAACGGTAGAGTGAATACACTATCGTTTTTTTTGTTGTACTGTCTGGAAATCAATACAAGAGGAGGTAGTGACATTGCTGCTATTGAATTTTATGGTTATAATAGTGTTGATAAATAGTAAACGGGGGGCTAATAGGTGGTTTTTGATCTCTTTTCAAGAAGAAACTCTACAGATGTAAGAACCGACGTTTATGAATATGAGGAGATTCCACAAAGTTTTAGAACACAATTCGCCATGCTAATCTGTGAGGTAGTAAATGAATTTAAGCATGGGTATGTAACTGATAGTAGTCGTTTTTGGGATATTGTCGTAAAGGAAATACAAATTGAATTGGGACTGTTGAATCTTGAGAGTAGTGTAAGTTATAGACATGGCGATGAATATAGTGTGGACTATGTAATGTCATTTCTTCTAAGTACCGATAATAAATCAGCACTCGATGTGATGGATTTATTAGTGTTTTATCATCACGCTTATTCTGAGTCCAATTCAAATGTTGAAGAAAAATGGAAAAGAGCAGTCATTAGAATTAACAGGAAATTAAAAGAAAATTCATTAGGGTATGAAATTGTAGGAAATAAAATAATTAAAATAGATAATCAATATATACATAACGAGGTTGTGAGGACAGCAATTCAACTACTACAAGAACAACAGTTTCATGCAGTTTCAGAAGAGTTTCTTAAAGCGCATGAACACTATAAACAAGGCGATTATAAAGATGCTATTGTTAGTTGTGGGAGAGCATTTGAAAGTGTTATGAAGGTAATTTGTAAGGAATTAAATTACCCTTTTAACCCTAACGATACGGCAAGTCCTTTAATTTCTCTTTTATTAAAAAACGAATTTATACCGTTATATTTACAAAATCAGTTCACTGGTATAAATAATACTTTAGTGAATAGTGTTCCGACTCTTAGAAATAAAAATGGTGGTCATGGAGATGTAGATGTTAATGTAATACCCGATTCTATAGTTAGGTATACTTTAAATTTATGTGCAACTAACATAGTTTTCTTAGTAGAACGATTTAATGAGATTAGATAGAAATTACCAAAAGCATATCACAATTAAGTGGTGTGCTTTTTCTACATATAAAGCATATTATTAAGCTACTTATAGCCCTTTCCCTACACCTATTATACCACGAAAATTTTTAATAAACATAGTAGTAATGAAACGGTTTGCTTGCTAAGATTGGCTTAACAGGTGGTAGGAGGAATAAATATGAGTTTTTTTGACAGCCAATGTTATAGTACGCTAAATGATGGTGAATGGAACTTGTTCTTAGAAGCATATCGCTCATATGAGATTCAAGAGTGCCACCATGCAATCTATTTAAGTGGGTTAAAAAAAGATGGTGAAAAGATTCGAGAAAATGCAGAAAGCCGCATTGAGAAAATGAGAAATGCGGGCTACCAAGAGTTATTTGGTGATTTTGGGGCGAATTTTACTGAGAGTATTGAAATAGAACTTGAAACGGAAGGAAACTATAATTTCTTTAAGCTATTTGACTTGATGTTTACTAAGAAAAGAAAATTGTAAGGCATTATGAAAACAGGGCAAGTTTTTCTACTTGTCTTGTTTCTTTGTGTAGTACATTGATATAACAGTACTGTGAGCATCATCCATGTTAAGCTAGAGCAAGGATGAATATTGGTTGGCAAAGTTGTAATAAAGAACAACATGTGACTTTATAAGAGATATTTTTACCGTGTATAGAAGTTGGGATACTTGTTTTACTACACGCTTCACCACAGAGCAAGAAGCGTTCAGGGGGCTTGTATGAGTGTTGAGGATAAGGTAATCATTTACATAGGGTGTCAACTTGTTGCCACAGAGTGTTCCTGCTGGCATGTAAGAGCATAACAAAAGGACTTGCATATATGATTTTCATACGCACAAGTCCTTTGAATTCTGCATTTATCAAAGCTTCAGTTTGAATAAATTTAATTTAAAAGTATTCATCATACTTTTAAATCTCAATTCAGGTGTAGGACTAATGAAACTTAGAAAAGCTTCTGAGATTATTTTTTTTTCACTTGAAGAAATACTATCAATCACCTTTGGAGAAAAGTATATGTTCTCACTATATTCTGCAAGACAAAACGAAATGTAACTAAATAACAGACCATCATCTCTATTATCTATTAGAGCTTTTAGGAATTCACCATAACATTCATCTTCTTTGAATCTGGAAACAATTATAAGAGTTTCGTCATTTTGGGGAACAACAGAAATATAAACACTCGGTACAAATAACTTTTCATCATAATCATAAATGTTAATTGTTTCTTTGCCATTCAAATCCACTATCACTGCAACTGCCGTGGTAGCTGTGAAGCCAACTTTAAAAGGCAAGATTTTAACGAAACTTTCCAGTTCATCAAAAGATTTGGTTTCGTAAATTTTTTTAAACCTACTATACTCAATTTCCATATCCTTGATATTCAACTCATTATTACGGTATTGACCTAAAATTTCTAAGTTTCTGGTAGCAGAAGGGAACTTTTTAAAAATATTTGGATAATTTCTTTTTAATCTATATTTTCTGTGTGCTTCAAAACAATGTGCTCTAAATGCATATGCGAAATTTTGTTCATCTAAATCTTCATATGGTTTATCTTCGATATTAGAAAAATATATTTCATCATGATGCTTGCAAAATCCATAAAAAGTGCTTGCTTGATTTTTTCCTTTTTTCACGAATTCTAATTTGGGTAATAAAGTTTTTTCGTCAAAGTTTATATCTAGCCAATATACATGATTATTTTCTGCAATCTTATCTAGAACACCATTGTTTTGAAGAGAATGTGCGCCAATGTATCCCTGTTCACAATCCTCTTTTGAAAAGCCGAAACACATTTTAAAATCGGTGTCCTTAAATGACTTATGTGCTTCGAAATAAAGGCGTTTTGAAGTATATTCATCGCTTGTAACCTTTTCATTTTTGCTTCTCAAGTAGCAACAAAACTTGTATTTATTTTCACTACCGCAAGGACATGGTTTGTAAGGTTCAAATCGAAATTTTTTTAATTCGTGATAGGACTTGAACACACTTTCACCTCCGAATTCCTTTCTGATTACCTAATAGTAGATAAAATTGCTCTATTTTTTAATGACAGAATAATTAGTCGGTAATTGAAGAATACCATAGTAGGTTATAAGTTGCATAGAAAATGAAGAGATATTGAAAATGTGTAACAAAAATGATTAACCGTTACCGTAGTCGATACGATAAGGTCTAGTAACGCTTTACACGACTGTTAAAGAACCTGTGATGAAACACATCTATTATTAGTAAAGATTGCTCTAATTGGATAGCGGGTGATAAGGCAGTGAACCATGGGTTGTGATGCTTCAGAAAGTCTTCATTTCCTAACGCTCTCTTCAATAAATCTGGAAAGCCCTGAGACCTCCACCATTTAAAAAGACGCCTATTATACAGGCGACCGCAAGTGACAGGATGGTATTCCTAGTTAGAAAAGCAAGCGCTACCGCTATGAAAGGCGGAAGGATAGATAAAAATCCCAAATTCGTTTCCACTTCCTTTATGAATTAATCTAGCAAGCTAGTTGTTAAATACCCTGGGTAAACGAAATGAAACGAAAGCAAAATAATATTTTAGGAAGAAGGAGTATTGTTACGAGTGTCGAAATATGTAAGAGAGAAAAAGAAGGGGGAATTACTATGGAAAAGCAAAAAGTGAAAGTACAAGATTTATATACACTCCAATCCGTTACAAACCCGCATATCGCACCGAATGGCAAGGAAGCGGTATTCGTCAAAACGCATATTGATGAAGAGGAAAATAAATACGTTGCGAACTTGTATCATGTTGATTTGGCAACGAATGAAGTAACGCAATGGACGTATGGAAAACAGCGCGTGTCCTCTCCCGAGTGGTCCGCAGACGGCACGCAGCTTGCCTTTCTATCAAATCGGGACGATAAAAACCAACTTTATGTCCTTTCGGCAAAAGGCGGGGAAGCTCGAAAGGTGACTTCGTTTGAAAATGGGGTATCCAGCTTCGTCTGGTCGCCTTGCGGGGAAAAAATTTGGATCAACGCCTCTGTAAAAGAGGGCAAGACCTTCACGGATAAAGAAGAGAAGGATGACAAGAAAAAACCGGAGCCGGTTCGCGTGACGAAAATGAAATATAAAGCGGACGGCGTTGGCCTGTTGCCGCAAGATACGTACCGGCACATCGGAGTCGTCGATCTGGCGACAGAAGAAGTGACGCAATTCACAGAGGGCAATCACCAATATGCCTTGCAAACTGTCTCGCATGACGGCAAGAAGCTTGTCATGAGCGTGAACCGGGAAGAAAACCAGGATTTCGAATTCCGCCAGCCGTTGATTCTCGTCGATATCGAGACGAAAGAAGAAACAATTATCGTGGAGGAAGAGGGCTATTATGGAGGGGCGACATTCTCATTCGACGACCGCTATATCGCATTTGCGGGCTCCGATCGTTCCTTCCAAAATGCAACTCATACTCATTTGTACGTATATGACACGAAGCGGGGCAACCGTTTAAATGTGACAGAAAGCATTGATGCTCCGGTAGGGGATGCGACAGTCGCCGACCATCAGCAAGGGGCAAGTGCACCGACTGCTGTATGGACGAAGGACGACCATCTGTATTTCCAATTGGCGACGATGGGCGATGTGCGCCTTTATTTCGCGACGCTGGAAGGCGAATTATATCCGGCTTCTCCTGAAAATGAGCACGTCTACGGATATGATGTGGACAAAGACGGCACGTTTGCACTCGTTACGGTGACGGATCCGATCAATCCAGGTGAGCTGTATAAACTGGAGATTGCGACTGGCGAACGGGAAGCACTCACTTCTTTCAATGAGGATTATGTGAATGGAACGGAGCTTGTGAAACCAGAAGCAATCCAATTCAAAGGCTCAAAAGACTGGGACGTGCACGGCTGGCTCATGAAACCGGCGGGCTGGCAGGAAGGGGAGAAATACCCGCTTGTCGTCAATATCCACGGCGGTCCGCACGCGATGTACGGCAACACATTCTTCCATGAAATGCAGTTGCTTGCAGCGCAAGGATGGGGCGTCCTGTACGTCAACCCGCGCGGCAGCCATGGCTATAGCCAGGAATTCGTCGATGCGGTGCGAGGCGATTATGGCGGCGGCGACTATGAAGATATCATGGCGGCGGTCGATTATGCACTTGGGGAAAATGAGTGGATCGATAAAGAACGACTTGGCGTGACAGGAGGCAGCTATGGCGGCTTCATGACGAACTGGATCGTCGGCCATACCGACCGTTTCAAGGCTGCTGTGACGCAGCGCTCGATCTGCAACTGGATCAGCTTCTTCGGTGTATCTGACATCGGTTACTATTTCAGCGAGTGGCAAATTCTTGCCGACATGAAAGACGTGGATACGCTTTGGAAACATTCACCGCTGAAATACGCAGAAAATGTGAAGACACCGTTGTTGATTTTGCACTCGGAAAAAGATTTCCGCTGCCCGATTGAACAGGCAGAACAATTATTTATTACTCTAAAAAGCATGGGGAAAGAAACGGAATTTGTCCGTTTTCCGGACGCGGACCACAACTTATCGCGGACCGGAACACCGAATTTACGCATAGAGCGTCTAAATGAAATTACGGGCTGGTTCGCGAAATACTTATAAGAACCGAGGGAACATATTGAATTACACAACTGACACAATCACAATCAGACCGATCAAAGAAGACGACTTGCACCGCCTTTGGGAGCTGAGCTTCAAAGATAAAGATCCGGAGTGGAAGCAATGGGATGCGCCATATTATCCGCACGAACCGATGCCATATGAGAAGTTCTTGGAACGCAAAGATAAAATCGTTGAACAAGAAGACTTCTGGGGCATTGAAGCGGAAGGCAAACTGATCGGAATGGTGAGTTATTACTGGGAACACAAGCCATCCTTATGGCTCGAAATCGGCGTTGTCATATATGAGTCGGCTTACTGGAGCGGCGGATATGGAACGAAAGCACTCACGATGTGGATTGAACATCTGTTTACGACCATGCCGCTCGTCCGTGTCGGCCTCACGACTTGGTCGGGCAATGAGCGGATGGTCCGCGTAGCCGAAAAACTCGGCATGACCATGGAAGCTCGAATCCGCAAAGTCCGTTACTGGAACGGTGTCTATTATGACTCGATCCGGCTGGGCATGCTACGGGAAGAATGGGAGGCCCATCGCTCGAAATGAGATGGACCAAGCTAAAACAACTGGCGGAAGGGCTGCTGTGCGAAAAGCTGCAAGGTCGCGTGCACTATCACGTAGTCGTTCATCGGAAAAGCCATGACCAGACAGGGACTTTTCGAGTGACGCTCGATGGAAGGGAAGTATTCCGGGCCTCCGACATTCCATTCGCCCGACAAGCGAATGAGCGGGGACGGGAGCTGCAAGAGGAAAGACAAATTGATCCCGTCAAGTGGGAAGGGGACTGGCAATCCTTTTGGGAGTCTGATGAACTGAAGCAGCTTCATGCGGCATATGATGACGCGGAAGATGAAGTGAAAGCATTGGGGTACTACCCGGCATGGGAAGTGGTGCCGCTGCTGTTTGACTATGTACATTTGCCAGTGGAGAAAGCCGTGGTTCATGCCCATCCATTCATCCGGGCAGTTGCGGTATTGGACCGGCGTGTCGGGAAGCGGACATTGGGTCAGATGGATGTAGCGGGAGAGTCGGAATTGGTAAAATTCTTTTATTCTCTTCGCATAGAAAGTTAGGAAACAAGGATCATTTAGACCGTAAGTAACGGCTGAATGATCCTTTTTCATGGAAATAAATAATTTAGTGAGTGATTACTCACTTTACAATAGCGAGGTAATGAATTATCGTAGTGAGTAATCACTCATTTAGAAAGAGGTGCAAGAAATGAAACGAGCGAAAGTATGTGTTTCTATTCAAAATGTCTCGAAGTCTTTCGGGAATCAGCCTGTCTTGCAAGACATTCATCTCGACATTTTAGAAGGAGAAATATTCGGTTTGCTTGGTCCTTCGGGAGCTGGAAAAACAACATTAGTGAAAGAGTTGGCAGGGCTTGATACACCCACGAAAGGAGCCAACTTTTTATTTGGACAAAAAATGCCGAATTTGAATCTAATTCAACGCATTGGCTATATGGCCCAATCGGATGCACTTTATACAGAGTTGTCGGCGAAGGAGAACTTGAGGTTCTTCGCCGAATTATATGGATTAACAGGAAAGAAACAAACCGACCGAATCGAAGAGGTAGCCAACATTGTTAAGCTATCCAATGATCTAACGAAACTTGTTTCGAATTATTCAGGTGGAATGAAAAGACGTCTTTCATTAGCAATTGCTATGCTGCACGAGCCGGAACTTCTCATACTCGATGAACCGACTGTCGGCATCGATCCTATGCTGCGAAAAAACATTTGGCAGGCCTTTCAAGAGTTAAAAGCACAAGGAAAAACACTTATTGTCACTACGCATGTCATGGATGAGGCAGAAAAATGTGACCGACTCGGACTCATTAGAGATGGAAAACTAATTGCGGCCGGTTCTCCGGACGAACTCAAGAAGCAAACAGGGTCACAGACAATTGAAGAGGCTTTTCTCTATTTTGGAGGTGAGCGATGATGAGAGTCATGGCGATGGTGAAACGGATATTACTACAGTTGATTCGGGATAAGAGGACTATTGGCTTGTTGATATTCGCACCAATCCTCGTGCTAACCATGTTATATTTCGTTTTTAATGGGGAGGACTATATCCCGAGAATCGGCTTGGTGAATGCGCCGCAGCCTTTCATGGAACAGTTGGATGACGAGCAAGCGCATGTCACGACGTACGAGAAGGAGAGCGAAGCAGAAGCAAAAGTAGCCTCACAAGAACTGGATGCGTATATCAAATTTACGAATGGCCAGCCTGAACTTGTGCTGGAGGGAAGTGATCCCGCCGTCACAGGAGCAACAATGAATTGGGTTCAAAAAGCGTTTCAAACAGGTCAGCAAGGAAATGTACCAAAACTAAAAATTGAAACGATGTACGGCTCTGATGACATGGGGCAGTTCGATTACTTCGGTCCTGTACTGCTTGGATTTTTTGTCTTCTTTTTCGTATTTCTCATTGCGGGCGTATCATTTTTGAGGGAGAGGACGACAGGAACGTTAGAAAGACTCCTTGCGACGCCTTTGCGGAAATGGGAAATCGTTGTTGGATATGTAGTTGGCTTTGGAATTTTCACGATGATTCAATCGACCATTATTGCATCCTATGCCATTTTCGTGCTAGGCATGGTGATGGAAGGAGCATTTTTAAATGTGCTTCTCGTCATCCTGATCCTTTCGCTGACTGCATTGTCGCTTGGCATTTTATTATCAACATTTGCCCATAATGAATTGCAAATGATGCAATTCATACCCATCATTGTCGTGCCGCAAATCTTCTTTTCAGGACTTTTCAATTTAAACACAATTGCGGAGTGGCTGAGCTGGATCAGCTACATTACACCTCTTTATTACGCAGCAGACGCGTTACGCGATATAATGGTGAGAGGATATGGATTTACCGAAATTATAGGGAATCTTCTCGTATTAATCGGATTCACTCTGTTCTTCATGACGATGAACATTTTGGTTTTGCGGAAATTCCGTACGATGTAAGGAGGCACTATGGAAAAACTCGATAAGAGATTGGAAGAACTGCTGGAAAACGAAGAGGATTTGACAGAGAAACAACGGAACATCTTGGCGGCTGCCACAGAAATGTTCGCGGAAAAAGGGTTTGCTGCTACATCTACAAATGAAATTGCAAAAAAAGCAGGCGTCGCGGAAGGAACCATCTTCCGGCATTACAAAACGAAAAAAGATTTGTTGTTATCCATCGTTTCGCCAATGATGGTGAAAATGATTTCCCCATTTATATTGAAAGATATTAACAAAGTATTAGATCAAGAATACGAAAGGTTTGAAGATTTCTTGCGTGCGATGATAAAAAACCGGCAAGCTTTCCTTGAGAATAACTTACAAGTTGTGCAAGTGTTCATTCAGGAAATTCCGTTTCATCAGGAGTTACGCGAACAGTTTATCATGCACGTCGGACAAAAAATCTATCAGCGTTTTATTAAAACCGTTTGCTATTATCAGGAAAAAGGGCAAATAACGGACATTCCACCGAGCAGGGTGCTCCGTTACATCGTCTCGGTGACTTTAGGTTATTTCGCCACAAAATACATCATTGCCCCTGATGAATGGAATGACGAAAAAGAAATGGATGAAATGATTTCGTTTCTTGTTAAAGGACTTGCGGCAAATTAATTGGAATAAGGACTCCATGTTATCCCAAGAAATGATATACTGAAAAGTAACAAAGTAGTCATGGAGGTAATAGCATGGGAATCTACAATGTCATGGAAGATGTCGTCCGTGATGTGCTAAATAAAAACAAACGCGATCTTCATCTGACATGCGATTGTGATCGATGCATGAATGACATCATGGCCATTGCACTAAACGAACTGCCGCCCCACTACATAGCAAACGAAAAACACAGTCCCTATATACGAGCGGCTCACGAGGCTGACCGGCAAGGAGCTACGAATATTCTGTCGATCGTCGCCCGAGCCGCCCGCACCGTCTCCAACTCGCCGCGTTGCGACAAAATGACAGCAAACAACGAAAAAACACCTTGAGGTTGAGGTGTTTTTTTGTTTGATAGAGATGTGTAATGGGTTTCGCAAGGGTAGGTGTTGTCACGTGTATTCACGTTACAGTCTCCAGTTTGCTAAGGCGGGGAGTACATAGTTATCCTGCGTTCTGTTGTGAATACTGGCGTTCAATTTGTTATTCTGGCGTTCGTGTTGGTATTCTGGCGTTCGTTTTGGTATTCTGGTGTTCGTTTTGGTATTCTGGCGTTCGTTTTGGTATTCTGGCATTCGTTTTGGTATTTTGGCGTTCGTTTTGGTATTCTGGCGTTCGCGTTGGTATTCTGGCGTTCGTTTTAGTATTCTGGCGTTCGTTTCAGTATTCTGGCGTTCGTCCAGTTTTTCTGGCCTTCATTCCAGTAGTCTAGCGTTCCCCTCGCCAATTTCATGCTCCTTTCATCTCACAATAAATCTACCCACAAAAAAAGAACACCGCCTAACGCACGGTGTCCTCACTTTGTTAATAAATTCAACACATTTTGCACATTTTGATTCACTGAATTGACGAGCAGGTGGTCACCCTTCTGACGGATGTCCAAGTTGATGAAATTCATCATTTCCTTCGCCATGTCCGTATCTTCGAGCAATGAAAGTGATTTAGTCAGGTTGTTCTCGAAGACGAGCGCGTTTTTCAGATGATGTTCGACGGCTTCCATTTGGGAACCGACTTTTGTCAAATGTCCAGAAATCGTTTTAATTGCGCCATCGATCGTTGTAATCAATTCAGCAGAATCCGTTTGCGTTAAAATAGATGCATTATCGATCCCTAGAGCAGTTGTACTGACATCCACCAAATCGATTTTCATATTCTGGCCAGGATTGGCGCCGACATGCAAGTTTAACTGTGTGGTCTCACCTAAAATCTTCTTCGTATTGAACTCGAGCTTCGTTGCCGTGTCGTTGATTGCGCCGAGCAACTGGTCTAATTCTTGTTGTCCAGCTTTCCGGTCAGAATCGGTCAATGTGCCGTTCGCACTCTGAACTGCCAATTCTCGTGCCCGCTGCAGCAAGCCATTGACATTGTTCAGCCCTTCGTTCGAAGCCTCAAGTAAAGACAACCCGTCTTGCATATTAGCCTGCGCCCGTGAAATCCCCCGGATCTGAGCTCGCATCGTTTCGGAAATCGACAGCCCGGAAGCATTGTCGCTTCCTTTTGCAATCTTCAACCCGGAACCCAGTTTCAGCAAACTTTTTTCGATTTGCGTCGTATTACGTTGCGCCCGGTTCATGGAAAAGGCGATCTGTTCTTGGCTATGTATCCGCATTTCTTCACCTCAATCACCAGTTTAATAAACATTTCCATTTTTATATCGGCAACTTTTCTTTGAAATGAATCTATTTTAGCCGATACAAAAGAAAAAGGGATTTGGAGGGAAAGATGTGAACCTCAATCGCGCCATGAAAATCTACAGGGAGACGCACGCCTCCACCATTCCGACGATGGAATACATTCTTTTATTATTGAAAGGAACGATTAAAAACATCCGCTTTTGCCAGCAATCAAACGAATGGGAGGAAATCCAAGCGACCCTCTCTAATACACAGGACCTTCTCTTTGAATTAATGGCATCCGCCGATCGAAACACGGAAGAAGGGGAGCGGCTTTTCACATTTTATGTGTATTTGAATCAATTAATCGTAGATGTCCAAATACAAAAATCGACCGAGCGACTTACCGTAGTGGAAGTCTTTGCCGAGCAACTCGTCGAAGCGTGGGAAGAAGCTCAGCAGAGAACAAGAAAGAGGAATTTTACATCTGACATGGTTTGAGCTGCATAGGGGAAAGCCCTTAAAATGATGAAAATAAATAAAAGCCACTTCCATCCTTGTAAATGTTTTCAGCGACGATAAACATTTGGAGGAATGGAGAGTGACTCATTTTATTTTACATTAGATAGGAATACTTGAAAAGACTCTAATGTTCGAAAATGAATGCTGTTGTCAAATCGCCGGCGAACCGCTCGTATATCTCGGCCAACCGCTCGATTAATTGTTCTGACCACTCGTATATCCAGTGAACCGCTCGATTAGTCTGCTGACCGCTCGTATATCCCGGTCAACCACTCGATTAATCGCACGAACAGCTCGTATATCTCAGCTAACCACTCGAATAAGTCCTGCCCACTGGCAACCATCCTGCTAACCAACCGATTAAGTCAAACGAGATCCACTAACATCAAGCAAACCGTTACCGTCCCTTAAACTCCGGCTTCCGCTTCTCCGCAAAGGCATTCAACGCCTCGATGCGATCCTCAGTCGGTATCGTAATTTCGTATGCCTTGCGTTCAATCGCGAGTCCGGTCTGTAAATCGACATTCATTCCGTGCTTAATTGCAAATTTCGCCTGCTGCAAGGCGATCGGTCCGTTTGCCAGCATGGCATTGGCGAATGCCCGTGTTTCTTCATTCAACCGTTCTGCCGGGACGACTTTTGTGACGACGCCATACTCATACGCTTCGTCCGCTTTCATTCGCTTGGCTGTCAGAATAAGTTCCATCGCTTTTGCTTCACCAATCAACCGCGGCAGTCGCTGCGTTCCGCCGGCTCCTGGAATGATCGCGAGTCCTGTTTCCGTCAGCCCCATGACGGAGTTATCAGCGGCAATCCGGAAGTCACATGCGAGTGCGAGTTCCATGCCTCCGCCGAATGCATATCCTTTCATCTTGGCGATTGTCGGCTGTGGCAAGTTTTCGATGGCGGTAAATACCTCACCTATTTTGAATAAATTCCGTTTTACCTGCTCATCCGATAAAAATTTTCGTTCTTTCAAATCTGCGCCCACACTGAAAGCTCGATCGCCTGTCCCCGAAAACACGACAACTCGAATTTCAGGATTGACCCGAATCATTTCAATTGTCTCCCCAAGTTCAACTAGCATGTCATAATTAAATGCGTTCATTGCATCCGGGCGATTCAGTGCCACGAAAGCAAGATGCCCCTCTTGTACGTATAAAATTGTTTTCATCCAACCATTCCCCTTTCGTTTGGTTTACTCATAAACATACCACTTTAGTCAGGTTGTTTCTAATATTTGAATAGGAGATTCGTAGAAAAGATATGGTGAAAAAAGTCGTATTTTGGTATACTACTAAAAATGGGAGGTGAAGGGAATTGAGCCAGAATATCTTTGTTGGCAGACAGCCGATTCTCGATCGTCATGGACGAATCTATGGTTACGAACTGTTATATCGTAATAGTGAAAAAAACCGGTTCCCTCAAGTAGACCCGGAGAAGGCAACGGTCCAGCTGCTTGTGAACACGTTCTTGACAATCGGGGTCGACAAAATCTCCGGCAATGCGCTATCCTTCATCAACTTCACCGGGGACTTACTGACGAAAGACATTTTCACTAGCTTGCGTCCCGATCGGATTGTCGTTGAAATTTTGGAAGATGTAGAGATTACCCCAGCTTTATTGACAAGAATCCGGGAATTGAAACAAAAAGGATTCATCTTCGCACTTGACGATTTCGTCCTCCAAGAGCAATACCTCGTCCATGAATCTCTCTTCGAAATGATTGATTTCGTTAAGGTTGACTTTATGAAAGCGGATGCAGCAGAACGGAATCGGATCGAATCGTTCCTGAAACGATACCCGCATATTTGGAAGCTCGCGGAAAAGCTTGAAACTGTAGAGCAATACAATGAAGCGCTCGGTAGAGGCTATGACCTGTTCCAAGGCTATTTCTTTGCGGCACCGGAAGTAATCAGTGGAGTAGACATTCCATTTAATTTTGATTTGCAGGTCCAGCTTCTTGAAAAAATGAGCGAGGATAATGTCGATATCAATGACATCGCCAGCCTGATTAGACGTGATATTTCTTTGTCGTTCAAGCTGCTGCGTTTCATTAATACGATGGCGTTCGAAGTGCCGATGCGGATAGTTTCCATCAAACAGGCAATCGTTCTCATCGGATTGAAAGAGACGAGGAAATGGCTTCATATTCTGACGTTGGTCGAGCTCGCCGAACAGTCGGGCGGACATATTAAAGCATTGATTTCGTATTCACTGACGCGGGCAAAGCTATGTGAACTGCTGGCTGGCTACAAAGGACAGGCAAACACGGATGAATGCTTCCTCGTCGGCATGTTCTCCTTGCTTGATGTCATTATGAATAAATCATGGGATGAAATTATTCAATTGATGCCCCTGTCAGAAAAGACCGCGATGACGTTGCGCAGGGAATGGACGGATTTGACCCCGTTTCTTGAACTGGCAATCGCCGTTGAACGGTTTGACTGGGACCGGATAGAGCTATATGCGAAGATTTTGGGCATCCCGCCTGAAACGTTAGGAGGATTTTCCCAAGAAGCGAATCTTTGGGCACAACTGCTCGATTGAACAAAATCGGTTTCTGCTTCCCTATTAGCGTTCAGTTTAGGTAGAATGGGAGACAGGAGTTGATTAAAATGAAAACAGCCATCGTGACAGATAGTACAGCCTATTTGCCGCATGACCAAATAAGTGAATTCAATATCCATGTCATTCCCCTCACCGTGACGATCGACGGGCAGGCATATGACGAGGAAGTTGAGCTTTCTGCAGGGGATTTTTACGAAAAAGTCCGCGGAAACGGGCCACTTCCGAAAACATCCCAGCCGCCGGTCGGCCGGTTTGTGGAATTGTATGAAGAACTCAGCAAAGAATACGACGCTGTCATTTCCATTCACCTATCGAGCGGCATCAGTGGTACATACGCGGGAGCCGTCCAAGCTGGCGAAATGGTCAAGGACATTGAAGTATATACATTTGACTCGGAAATTTCTTGTTATGTACAAGGGTTCTATGTGTTAAGAGCCGCTGAAATGGCTCAGGCAGGCTCAGATCCGAAGGCTATTCTGGACGAGCTTGCGGAAATAAAAAAGACCGTCCGTGCGTACTTCATGGTCGATGACCTAGCTCATTTGCAAAGAGGCGGCAGATTGTCCGGCGCCCAGGCATTGATTGGCGGGCTATTGCAAGTGAAGCCGATCTTGCATTTTGAGAATAAAGTGATCGTTCCATTCGAAAAGATACGGACGCGGAAAAAAGCGATGAAACGAATTGCTGACTTGCTGGCAGAAGACGCAGCGAAGATGCCGCTTGAAGCGGTCATCATTCATGCGAATCAGCTGGAAGAAGCGGAGGCTTGGCGCAATGAGCTTGCAGAACGGCTTCCTGAAGTAACATTCAACATCAGCCATTTCGGCCCTGTCATCGGCACCCATTTAGGAGAAGGCTCGATGGGGCTTGGCTGGGTAAAACGAAAATCATAATCCAAGAGAGGTGAGCTGTTCATGGGTCAACCTTTCCATGCGGCCGTCAGGGACTTCCTTGATGGCCGTATTTGGCTACGGAGGCATACTCCATTTCCACAAGACATCATCGATCGCCACATCCAGGAGGGATTCATTCAAATGATCCCGGGAATTCAAACGACTAATACTTTATTGAATCAAAAGCGATATGTCTGCAATCGTTGTGAGAATAATGATCCGGCTCAATTCACTTCATTCCGCTGTGCCAAATGCGAAGGACCGTGCACTTATTGCCGGAAGTGCTTGAAAATGGGGCGGGTTTCGTCCTGTACAGAACTCATCGTCTGGAGCTGGGACCCGATTTTATTTCCAACAAAACACACGCTTGCCTGGCAAGGGACATTGACGCCGCACCAGCAAAAGACGGCCGACGAGTTGACGGACAGTACGGAAAAAGGAAGGCCACATCTCATCCATGCCGTGTGCGGTTCCGGTAAGACGGAAATCCTGTTTCCACCGATCCATCAGCTGCTGCTGTCAGGGAAACGGGTTTGTCTTGCGGCTCCACGGGTCGATGTGATCCTGGAGCTGGAGCCACGGCTGAAGGCAGCGTTTCCGGAAACATCGATTGAAGCACTTTACGGCGGCGCGGAGCAGAAGACGGAAGCATCGCAGCTCGTCTTGGCGACAACGCACCAGCTTTACCGGTTCCGCCATGCGTTCGATGCCGTATTTGTCGATGAGGCGGATGCATTCCCCTACACCGCAGATCATACATTGCGCCAGGCCGTGCGGAAAGCGGCCAAGCCCGAGGCACCTGTCCACTTTGTTACCGCGACCCCATCCGACGAACTGCTTTCCACCATGAAGAAGACAGGTTCCATTTCAACAATTAACAGGCGCTACCACGGTTATCCATTGCCCGTACCGCGCTATGACTCCCTATGGAATTATGAGAAGCAGATGAAGAAAGGGAAACTCCCCCAAAAACTGTCTGACTGGGTGACGGCAAGGCTGAAAAAACGGGAACCATTCCTTGTGTTTTTCCATCATATTGGACTCATGGAAAAAGCCGAACCCTTATTCCAAAAGATAGACAGCCGTATTCGCTCTGTCCACGCAGCGCATCCCGACCGGAAGGAGCACGTTCAGGCGCTTCGCAATGAACAGCTGCCGGGACTTTTAACGACCACCATTCTGGAACGGGGAATTACGATACCGAATGTTCAAGTGGCGGTCGTCGGGGCAGAACAGAAGATTTTCGATAAAGGGGCCCTCATCCAAATCGGCGGACGAGTCGGCCGGTCCGTGACCTTCCCTGCAGGTGATTTCGTGCTGTTTCATAACGGCATCACCTATGCGATGGATGATGCAAAGCGGGAAATCGGTATGCTGAATAAAAGAGGTACGGGCAAATGAACAGATGCCTCCTTTGTGAACAGCTAATTGATAGGCGGCCGACCTGGCAGGGGTTGCTAGGCGTTGAGAAAAAACAACATCTATGTGAAGCCTGTTCAAAATCATTCCAACGTGCCGACATAATAGAAGAGGGAGAAATCCTTGATAGTGTCTATTCGCTTTATGAATATAACGAAGCAATGCGGGAGTTCTTTCATCAATACAAGTTTTTGCAGGATGTTGCGCTCGCGGATGTTTTTGCCGATGACTTGCGCACCGTTCTAAAAGGGAAAAAGGTCGTTGTACCAATCCCGATGCATCCTGAAAGAAGAGTGGAGCGGACATTCGCGCATGTGGACGAACTGTTGGCGCGGGCTGCCATTCCCTTTTTTCAGTTGCTCGACAAGACAAGCGCAGATGTAATGGGGGAGAAGACGAGGGAAGAGCGGTTGGCGATGAATTCTTTATTCAAACTAAAAGAAGAAGTGGTCATCGAACCGATCACCTATAGGATCGTCGATGATATTTACACAACCGGCACGACATTGAAACAGGCGGCGGCTGTTTTGAAAGAGGCTGGCGCTGCCCGAGTGGAAGCAGTGACATTAATCCGAGCTTGACGACTGGAGTGAACGACATGGCAGAATTACGGAACTGCCCGGGATGCGGGGATTTTTTCAACTATACTGGCGTCCGGGACGTGTGTGCGAAATGTGCGATGAACGAAGAGAAAATGTACGAAGAAGTGTACCGCTTTTTGCGGAAGCGTGAGAACCGTGCGGCGACAATTGAACGTATCGTGGAGGCGACTGGTGTCACAGAATCACTCTTGCATAAATGGGTGCGCAAAGGCCGGCTGCAGCCAGCACTTTTCCCGAACCTTGGCTATCCGTGCGACAATTGCGGTAAACTGACGACGAAAGGGAAGCTTTGCGATACGTGCACCGAAGAATTGAAAAATGAACTTCGGACATTTGAAGCAGCTCAAGAATTCCGAGAGGCAGTCCAAACTTCGGATCGCGCCACATATCTAGCTGATAAACGCAAAAACCGGTAGTCCGTATTTGGGACAACCGGTTTTCCAACAATTAGGGCATTTGAAGGGGCAACGCCTATAACTACCGGACCGTTCTACTTTTTCGTTCCAAAGACCCTAAACGTTTCCCATTTGCGACCGAAATAAAGTACAAGAGACATAGTACGACCCATCTCGAAGCAAAAAAAGGTGCCTATAGGAGATGGTAATACAACTTTTGAAAGGAGCGAGGTCCATGAAAATCAATAAATTCAACATCCCGCCCGTTAATCCGTACCGGGCAAATCAGGTGAAAGCCGACCAGGTAAAAGAGCAGGCGACAGCGAAAATGGATAAAATCGAAATTTCATCCAAGGCGAAGCAACTGTCTGAAATTACTCCGTTTGAAGCGAAGCGCAACGAACGGGTTCAGCAGCTGAAAGCCCAGATCGAATCAGGAGAATACAAAGTGGAGCCAGAAATGCTCGCTGCCGATCTGATCAAGTACTTCAAAAAATAACTGAAATGAAAGCGGTGAAGCAGTATGTCCATCGAAACGATCTTGTCGATTCTCGACAACTTGGAAAAACTTCATAAAAGCTTGCTCCGAATTGCGAACGACAAAACCGCACTCATCAAAAGTGGGGACATCATGGGCATTGATCAACTGCTGAAAGACGAGCAGGCACATATTGCCGCCATCGTCCAAGTCGACCGCGACAGACAAAAAGCAGTAGCTGCCTACATGGCCGGACAAGGACGTCCCGTGCCACAAAATCCGAGCATCGCACAACTAATTGAAGTGGCACCCGAATCGGACAAAACCCGTCTATTGGAGGCGAAGGACCGTCTCCTGCACGCGATTCATGAATTGAAATGGCAAAACGACCTAAACCAGAAACTCACCTACCAATCTCTTCAATTCGTGAATCTGTCGCTGGACATGGTCCGCCCACGTCCCGAATCAGCCACCTACTCAAAAACAGAAATCAACGGCAAAAAAGAGACGAAGGACATACCATCCTTCGACTCTCAAGCCTAAGGAGGACACACAACCATGCGCTCCACATTCATGGGACTCGAAACAAACAAACGCGGACTCTACACCCAGCAGTCCGCCCTCTATACAACCGGCCACAACATCAGTAACGCTAACACACTGGGTTACTCTCGTCAGCGTGTCAATATGCAGGCAACTGCGGGCTTCCCGGGTGTAGGACTGAATGCAGGAACAATGCCTGGGTTCCTTGGAACGGGCGTTGAAGCGGGATCGATACAGCGGATCAGGGATTCGTTTGTGGATCAGCAGTATCGACAGGAATCGAATAAGCTAGGATATTGGGAATCTCGTTCGAAGGCGATTGGGCAGATGGAAGATGTGCTTGCAGAGCCGTCTGAATATGGCTTGCAGAAGTCGTTGAGTGAATTCTGGCAATCATTGCAGACACTGGCTGCCAATCCGGAAAACGGCGGGGCGCGTGCTGTTGTAGTGGAACGTGGAGAAGCTGTTGCGGATTCATTTAATTACATGCATAAATCCCTAAGTGAAATCCAGACCAATCTTGGGAAGGAAATAGGATTCTCCACAACAGACATCAACTCTATCATGGAACAAATTGTTAACCTGAATAAACAGATTGCTCAAGTTGAACCGAATGGCTATATGCCCAATGATTTATACGATGCACGAGACATGCTGTTAGACGAATTGGCAACGTACGTACCGATTGAAGTAAGTTATGAGAAATCTGGTGGACGTGCATTGCCGATTGCGGAAGGTACTGTGACAGTCAGCATCAAGACAAACGGTACGTCCATAAAAGTAATTGAAGGAAAAGAATTCTCTAAGATGTCCGTGGATGGAGCGGACAGTGAAGGCAATCCGACGGGACCGATGACAGGATTTAAATTCACCGGAGGCCCTGCTGACAATACAACCCTAACGGTCGATAATATGCAAAAAACGGGTTCACTTCGTTCAACTATTGATTCCTTCGGTTATATGGAGGGAACAGAGACAAAAGGTCTCTATCCAGATATGTTAGCCGAATTAAATAAGATGGCAGAGGCTTTCGCGAATGAAATGAACAGCATTCATTCACAAGGGACGGATTTAAAAGGGAATCCGGGAGGCAATTTCTTTGATGCTAGTACACCTGGTCAACCATTCACTGCTGAGAACATCAAAGTGTCTGATGAATTGAAGAAGAATCCCGATCGACTGGCCGCTTCCGATTCAACCGAAGCAGAAGTTGGAAACGGTAAAATTGCAAAGAAATTAGCCGATCTTCAATTTATAGGCTTAACTGGTCTGGGAGGAGCCAACATCCAATCCTACTATTCAGGAGTCATAGGAAAATTAGGGGTAGATGGAAAACAAGCGGTCAACATGACAACAACTTCAGTGAATTTATTAGGGGCAGTGTCCAATCGCCGGGATTCCATCAGTTCGGTCTCATTAGATGAAGAAATGACCGATATGATTCGATTCCAACAGGCATACAATGCATCTGCCCGCATGATTACTGTCATCGACGAAACGCTAGACAAAATCATCAATGGTATGGGCGTCGTTGGTAGATAAGAAAGGGGAAACAACTAAATGCGTGTAACTCAATCTATGCTTTCCAGTAATATGCTTCGTAATTTGACCAATAGCTATACTAAAATGGGAAAGCTTCAAGAGCAAATTAATACAGGTAAATTAGTGAACAGACCATCAGATAACCCGATTGTTGTCATGAAAGGTATGGGCTATCGCATGCAGGTGGATCGGGTAGCTCAATACCAAACCAATTTAGGTGAGGTAAATAACTGGCTTGATAGCTCAGATGATGCCCTTGA
The DNA here is from genome assembly GCF_057373025.1 of Sporosarcina sp. AD_1. Classification (NCBI taxonomy): domain Bacteria; kingdom Bacillati; phylum Bacillota; class Bacilli; order Caryophanales; family Caryophanaceae; genus Sporosarcina; species Sporosarcina sp. AD_1. The sequence goes on along the minus strand of NZ_JBPVIR010000005.1, from coordinate 11,332 downwards.
TGGTGTAGGAGCAGTACTTCAGAGAGCAAAGTATCTTGTCACAAATGGGGCGAATACTGGTACTATGACGCCCGATGACCGGGATAAGCTTAAAATAGAATTAGAGCAGCTTCGTGCGCAAGTGCAAGACTTAGCGAATACAAAAGTCGGAGACAAATATCTTTTTAGTGGAACAAAAACGGACACTCCATTGTATGGTGAAAATGGATACCCAGCACTGAGCACAGATACGGATCCGGCAGGCGCAATTACATCATTTGAAAAGGATATTGAAATTGAAGTTTTTGATGGAGTCAGCTTACGGGTGAATACGACTGCTGGGAAAACGTTCAAAGAAATCGATCAGCTCTTTGATGGATTAACGAAGAAAATTGATGAAGCCTTCGACGATAATGTTGATTTTGGCAAAGCCATTACAGACATTGATAGCCTGATGGATGGTGTACTCACACACCGTGCCGATATTGGAGCGCGTACCAACCGAGCTGAATTAATGCATAATCGACTTGAAATGCAAGAAGGGGCAGCAAAGAAACAGAAATCTGAAAATGAAGATGTTGATTATGAAAAGGCGATCACAGAAATGATCACACAGGAATCCATTCACCGGGCAGCTCTTTCTGTGGGGGCCAGAATCATTCAACCATCCTTAGTGGATTTCCTTCGATAATACATGTCGTGCCGGTCACTTCATTTGTAATATATAATGAAGCTTGAATCCGGCACTCTTATTTATAATTAGGAACCAGGTGATTTTATGAACATCCCACAGCTCCAAATACAAACAACCCGTGGCGTTCTCGGACTTCAAATAGATAAGCCTGTTCAGGAAATCGAACAACCGAAAGCGACTCAGCAGATTGAGCAACCCGCTGCGATATTGGAAATGTCGACGTCCGCATCACAACTTTTTGTAGATACAACAGAGAACCGAGCTGATATTGACTTGAAAAGCCCGGTACGCCGAGGGGATGAAAATGCCCAGTACGGAATGCAACAAGCGATGGAAGGCGTAGGACGCCGAGCAGAGGAAGGCCAGCAGCTGATGCGAATTGAAGATGGGGGAAACGCGCTTGTCGATTTGATTAAACAGGATACGCTACGAGAAATTGCTCCTCTTGGCATACGTTTTGTTGGAGACCGTCTAAAAGTACAGATGAGTATTACACCTGGGACATTAGACATCAACGCTACTCCACAAAAGCCTATTCATAACGTGCAAGTCAATAAACCAATTCATAACTATACGCAAGGAAAAGTGACAGGTGTAATGGAGCAGTATCCATCCATTGAGATAGATTGGAAAGTATAAGTTTTACTACTACGAGCTAGAAATGGAACGTGTTATACGTTCTTTTTTTATGCATGAAATTTATTTGAATGCTATTCTGTTTGAAAGAGTCCGTAAGATGCAATGATTTTTACAAGCCAAACGAATAGCCCATCATTGCAATTACCAGTTAAAGGAGCGATCTTACATGTTGATCAACACAAAATTCCACGGAGAAATTAACTTAACACCTGATCAAATCTGGTCTTTTCCAAAGGGCCTTCCTGGTTTTGAGGAAGAAAGAGAATTTATTCTGTTGCCAATAGAAGGGAATCAAGTATTTCAAGTTTTGCAATCAACCAAAACAGCTAAAATAGCATTCATTGTAGCCAATCCATATACATGGGCAGTCGATTACACATTCGATATCGATGAACCAACTATAGAATTGCTTGAGATCAAAAAGGAAGAGGATATTTTTGTTCTGGGCGTTTTGTCAGTAAGACAACCTTTTTCTGCATCAACAATCAATCTGCAAGCACCACTTATTTTTCAAATCCATAATCGAAAAGCAAAACAAATGATCCTCAATGATAACCGTTTCAATCTCCGCTATCCAATCGGCAGTCTTTCAGAGAAAGGAGCAAACTGACATGTTAGTCCTCTCTCGTAAAGCAAATGAAACAATCAAAATCGGTGACGAAATTGAAATCAGAATCATTGAAGTGAAAGGCGATACGATACGAATAGGAATTGAAGCACCAAAGAATATCGACATACTAAGAGGGGAACTTGTCCAATCCATTTCAGAAACAAATACAGAGGCAATTACATTGGTTAAGGATCTGTTCACCAAACTAATTAATAACAGTTAACGCTAACAACCAATAATGTTTATCTCTAAAAAACAAAATTTCTTTGGAAAATCGCTAAACTACTAGCACACTCATCCGATAATAGAATTGTAAGCGGCAGTAACGAGTTCGGCCGGCTCTTACTCCGCGAGCATATATAATAATAGGGTTCACAAGGACGTGAACCAAACACACTCAAGGAGGAAATTCTAATGAGAATTAACCACAATATCGCGGCACTTAACACACACCGCCAACTAGGTGCAAACAACACTCAAGCATCTAAAAACCTAGAAAAACTATCTTCAGGTCTTAAAATCAACCGTGCTGGAGACGACGCTGCGGGTCTAGCAATCTCTGAAAAAATGCGTGGTCAAATCCGTGGTTTGGATATGGCGTCTAAAAACGCTCAAGACGGTATTTCTTTGATTCAGACTGCTGAAGGTGCATTGAATGAAACACATGCAATCCTTCAACGTATGCGTGAGCTTGCTGTTCAATCTGGGAATGATACAAATACAGGAACAGACCGTACTGAACTGCAAAAAGAAGTGGACCAACTGGCTGAAGAACTTTCACGCATTGGGAACAACACTGAGTTCAACACTCAAACACTATTAGATGGATCTTTCAAAGGTACTTTCCATATCGGTGCTAACTCCGATCAAAGCATTTCTTTGGAAGTAAATGATATGCGTGCTACAAAACTAGGTGTTGTCGGTGATGCTAAAGCATCTGCTGCTGTAACTGGTACGTATACTGCGGCGGATCAATCCGGAGCTACTAAAACAGATAACTCAATTATTGCTGGAGATTACACTGTAAAAAATACAGGTGGTACAAACTTTGATTTGATCGATGCATCTGGAAATGTGGTTGCAAAATCGACTGATGGTACAAACTTTACTGGTTTAGGAACAGATGGTGGTGCAGGAGCAGGTACGCAAACTACTGAAGATTTAGTATTAGATGCTGCTGTTTCTGATGGAGCAAAAATCTCAATTGCTGCTGATGGTACTGTTTCTGGAAAAACTGAGATTGGTGTAACTACTTCTACTCTAGAAGCAGGTGAATTCACTGTAAAAGGTACTGATTTAATTGGTGCAAATGGAAAAGTAGTGGCAACTACTGATGCAACTGGTACTGACTATAAAGATGCTGATGGGAAAGTAGTCTTAACTGTTGCATCTAAACTGGCAGATGGTGATACTGTAAAAGTTGGAGGAATCAATATCTCTGACCAAACTTCCGCTAATAAAGCGATTACTTCAATCCAAACAGCAATTGACACAGTTTCTGCTGAGCGTTCAAAACTAGGTGCTATGCAAAATCGCCTAGAGCACACAATCAACAACCTCGGAACTTCTTCCGAAAACTTGACAGCTGCTGAGTCACGTATCCGTGACGTTGATATGGCGAAAGAAATGATGGAGTTCACAAAGAACAACATCTTGACTCAAGCAGCACAAGCAATGTTGGCTCAATCGAATCAAATGCCCCAAGGAGTTTTACAACTTCTACGGTAATTGATTCAAGGGCGTCTTAACTGGTAACGGTTGAGATCATCACTGGGTGAATTGCTGGAACCTCCTGAGAGCTCTTCTGTCACAGCGCAACTGGAAACGGTAAACGCGAAGGCCTGAAAAACGAAGAGATTGGACAATCAGCAGCGAAGCCCCTGTCGGGAAACCGTGGGGAACGTTCAACGACTAGGATATACCGTCTACGGCAAACTGCTATGATGATGAAATCCGTAGGGTGTTACGTGACGTAACATTCGAAGTGCCCAGCCCCTTGTCATGAGGGTGAAGATATAGTCTGACCTCGTTTAGAAATGACGGGACAAGTCGCAAGCAAACCAACAACCACAAGGCGTTCTTCAACTTCTTCGTTAATCGAACCCTTGGCTAACAAAAAGAGACTTCCTCGTGAAGTCTCTTTTTTATGAATCATAATTGCCCACTCTTGCGTAATTGAGCAGCCTTGTAGACAATGGACCAATAACTGTGCATGAGCTTATCGGCAATCTCACGGTCCGTTCTCTTATCTCTTTTCATTGTTATTATCGTAGAAACCTTCCTCTGTTGTATACGGTCGCATGCGTTCATTTGAACTGATTCGCAACTGATAGTCTGGGTGTTTCTTGTTCCACTTTTGTTTTTCAATAATGTGACGATAGCTCCAATTCGCTTTATAGCTCATTGACGGACATGTTTCTGCTATTGGTTGTAGTATTTCAAGAAATTGTAATGTATCTGTAGTTTGGTAAGTACGCAGGTAAAAACCATTTCCATCAGGTCTTTTTGAAAGGGAAAAAGAGATGGATGTCAATTTGTGAATATATTCCTGTATCCGTAGTAGTTCTTTCTCCGTGAAGTTCTGTAAATAAAGGGCTATGTGTGGAATTAAGTAAATGGTTTTCGAGCGGTGATTGATTCGATAGCTGATCATTAGGGAGCCATCATCCAAATATAGAGTTGTCAAGCTATGGAGATCATTCATTTTGTTAAGTAAGTTGATTAGCAATCTTTTTATTCTTTTATTGTTCTCAATCCCACTCATGTAAAATAAGGACTGCAGCTCGCTCCACAAAGTATCGGTTTTAGACGTAAGAACAGTTCCACCCATTGTGAATTTCAAGTAAGGACTAGCTTCATTAACTTCCACTCTCGGTAGTCATACTGCTCCGAAGAAAAGTGTTCATAATAAGAACTTCGGATGCCCATATGTTTTGTAGGATAGTGTGTGAGCATACCGTCCCCTAAAATAGAACCTAACATAATATTTTGTTGGGTTGTAGATAAATCGGTTAATGAACAGAGTGGGCGGGGAATTTGACAATTATGCTGATGAAAGCATTCCTGAACAATTTCACTAATTGTGAGACCAGTACTAGCCTGAATAGCTCCTAATACACACCGATTCTTTTCACTGAGCTGTATTTGATAAGAAGACGTCTCATTCTGCTCTCTTCTCTTGTAGTTTAAGCGTCGAAACGTATCTTCAGTCACTTGCAGGGTAGGGACGAAATCAGAAATCATTTTATTAATTTCTACTGTAGGTGATGTAATAGGAATAGATTTATCTAAACGGATGCTAGTTCGTTTTGCAATTGGCGTTAAAACCGAAACTACATTCATTTTATGGATTTGAGAGAAGTGCATATAAGGATGAACCAAGCTAAGAAAGTAATTGTTTTGGAATTGATCATAGAGAATTAACCTTTTCTGGCCATCAACTGAAAAGAGCAAGGCATGTTTAAGGTTTAGTACATATTTCAGTATTTCTAATTCTTCCTCTGACCATTGGTAGGTGGAGAAAATGATCTTTTCTATAGTGCCATTTTCTTTTCTTTTTAAAGGTCCGCTGTCTTGGTACCACCAAGCCAGTGCGAGTGCATCTAAGTACTTTTCAAGATACGGAAGGGGCAAAACTTTTTTACCGTCTGCATACCATTGCTCTATAATTTGTCCCAATCGATCATTTGGTTTTCCTTCTACTACAATACATACAGTGTTCCCAATTTTGTTTCTGGCTTTAGTCTTTCTTATATTATAAGAAAGTGAGGGGAAATGGGCTTTTAATTTCTGATAACAAAAAGCAGCCCAATCAACTTTGGTAAGATCATGACGATATCGAAAACAAAAACCAGAACCAGAACCAGAACCAGAACCCTCTTGATAATTGACTTGTCCTTTCCCAAGTAACTTACCGCACATTAAGTTTTCTAATTCATTAACGATCGACTCCATATGCTCCCTCCTAAAATAAGAATATATGTTCCTTTATTATGCCACAATCCAAACAATATTGATTATATAGGATAATTAAACTGGATAAACTAGTATTAAAACTTATTAAATTTATTAATCTCACAATGAATGTATTTTCAATCATTTTAGGTTGAGTCATGGTATAATTGCTCTACTTAGCTTTTTTGTTATTTATCGTATCATAAAAATGGAGGCCTACTATGCTGCTGAGTAACAATGACATAAAGCGAGAATTGGTAAGGGCGAAGAAACTAAGCATACATCCCTTAATAATAGATAATATTAAAGCTAGTTCTATTAACCTGACTGCTAGCTCACACGCTTGGGAAATATTATCTGGCAAATCGGTTTTATCGCATGATAACAAGAAATTAATTATTAGACCTCATTCTACAGTTTCTATCCATACTCAGGAAGCTATCTGGGTTTCAAGAAGAATTGGAGGGACATACCATCCTAGAGTTTCTATGGTTGCTAAAGGCCTTAGCAATATATCAACAACATTAGATCCTCAATGGTACGGCCTTTCTTTAGTAACAGTCAGTAATAATACCGATAAAGAAGTTGAGATAAAAGTTGGTGAGGCTTTTGTCTCGATAATGCTGTATTACACCAAATCCCCTGCAATCAGAGGCAAGATAGACAACCAAGCTAGCAGACCTGACTTATATAGCAAATTTACATTGACAGACGAGGATAGGGAATTTCTTGACCAACAATGGCATAAAAATCAACCTGCAATTGTGGAAAGTATGAAGGGCTCCAAGGCTTATCGAGAACTTGTGCATGATAAGAAAAAATTTAGCCGAGGATTTAAAGATTTCATTTCCAACCCATTAACTGTAAGTATCCTAGCTGGAGTAATAAGTGGGATAATAACAGGTATAGTTATTTTTAAGTTGGGTATGAATTAATAATGGTAAGGATTATATAGTTAGTGGTGCTAAAAATATTCAATCAGACTGATTTGCCAGTCTGATTGAATATTTTTGTGATTATGGTATAATAGTATTAAATTTATTTTGTTATTAACTGGTTTTCGTTCGATTCGAAATCTCCCCACCTTTATAACCCTTACTACTTTTTTGACTACCAATGGATGGATTATTAGCACGTTTATTAGTGGGATTTTATCTGTTGCTATTTCTAATGTGCTAAATCTTTTATCAAAAATGGAGTGGATGAATATGTTTAATATTTCTTTTGTGTTAGTTGCTTTGGCGCTTTGCGGGGAGTCTGGTGACCAGTTTTTAGAAGCCAAGCGCAAAGAAAGGGCAAGGCACCATACTCAAATTAATTGTCAATCAGATTAGTTTAGTCTATGCTGTGCCCTTTCGCTAACACTAGAGATTGATTGGCAACTTTAGAAGAAATTATATTATGAAGCTAATCATTGCAAAAATGATTAGCTTTTAAACATTTCTTAATCGGGAAAAAACCTAATACAATCAGCCCACTTTATCCCTACACACGAGCTTTAATGTCTGCCGTCCCTTCATTGGATCCGGATCAGAAGAAAAACCGGATCATTTTAAAAGGAGACGTTCCCAATCCTGTTTCGCCGCCACAAGGATGTCCGTTCCATCCGAGATGCCCTGTTAGTCAAGAGGTGTGCACGAAAATTCGTCCAAAGGATATTATAGTAAATGAAAATAGGACAGTCAGCTGTCATATGTATGATGAACAACATAGCCATAATTTTAGTTAATATAACACCAGTTGAAGACTGTTGAAATCGGGCAAGCTATACCGATATAAACAAGGAAAGCATTCGACTGGAGGAACAACATTGAAATTACAAATTGGCGATCAGCAGATTGATTATAAGAAGAAACCATCCGTGGAAGACGTGATTATGCGAATTAATGAGGAACTGACAGAGGGATTTTATTTTAGCCATTTCATTGCGGATGGAATCGAAGTATATGATGAACACGAAGAGTACTTGGAATCTCGCCTTGGCCAAATAAAAGTGCTAGAGGTTGTAATAAAAAACGAAAAGCAATTCATGAACGACGTCTTATTGTCTGCGGAAGAGTATGTGCGCCGTGCCATGCCGGAAATTGAAGTACTTGTGGAAGAGTTTCAAACCGGTCCGACATCTGACACATGGGCTAACTTTGATTTATTGCTAGGTGGAGCTTCTTGGTTAATTGATATGCTGGAATTGATAGAGAAAAGCGACGAGCGTCCATCCAATTGGCAGGAATTCGAAAAGCAAGCGAATAAAATGGAACTAGAAGTGAAAAAGTTGCAAACTGCAGTGGACCAAAACAATCATAAACAAATCGCTGAAGTGATTCAGCAAGGTCTGCTCCCTGTTTGCAAAGAGTTAGAAGTATTGATTGGACAGGCGATTGATTTGGATGGGGAACGGGAGAATTTAAGTTAAACGAAAAAGCGGACAGCCATATACATTGGCCATCCGCTTTTTTCTGAAAAATATCAATATTTTTTGGTAATATCTATCGCGTGTCATGTAACTCTCTGTATCCGTATCATAGCTTGAATAAAAAATCTAGATTGACAAATACAACTTGTCGCTCTATTATTAGAAAAAATGTGATGAGCTGTCCGAAGTAGCCGTGCGTTCCTGGGAATCAGAGACTTGGTGGTTGGTGCGAACCAAGCGGGAGGTATGGGTGAATTACAGGCAGGGAGCAGACTGTGTGTCCGGCAGCCAGCCGTTATCTGGATTGAGTGAGCAGGTGAATTCTGCTAATTTGGGTGGTACCGCGGAGCTTCCGTCCCTTTCGTATGAGAGGGATGGGGGCTTTTTTGTTTATTTCAAATAGATTAGAGGAGATGAGGATATGAAGAGGGAGATGCCTGTGTGGCTTGCGGCATTGCCAGTTGTCGTACTGGTGGGTGCTGCGTCATTGTCAGTATTCGTATGGAAAGCAGGAATGCTGATGCCGCTCGTGATCGGTGTGTTGGCTGCGGCTCTTGTAGCAGCCATGGCCGGGTTTAAATGGATAGACGTGCAGGAGATGATGGTGCGCGGAGTGGGCCGGACGCTGCCTGCGGTGTTTATTCTCCTTTTGATCGGGCTGATTGTCGGCTCTTGGATGGCGAGCGGTGTCATTCCCGCAATTATCTATTATGGTTTGACACTGATCCATCCGTCTGTGTTCGTGCCGATTGTGGCGCTCGTGACCGGCATTGTGTCGATTACGCTTGGGAGTTCGTTTACATCTATCGCAACGGTCGGCCTTGCGTTTATGGCGATTGGCGACGGTCTTGGGTTTCCGGCTGGACTTGTCGGCGGGGCAGTTATTTCAGGAGCGTATTTCGGAGATAAATTGTCCCCCCTTTCCGATACAACGAATATTGCCCCGGCGATAGCGGAGACTGATCTATTCTCGCATATCCGTCACATGTTATGGGATACGTTGCCGGCGTTCGCGCTGTCGATCGTGTTGTATGCGATTGTCGGCCAATCGTTCGCAAGTGCAGGCACAGCGGATGCCGAGTCGATTCGCTCGATTCAGGCGGGCCTGGCTGATCAATTTGTCATTCATCCGCTGCTTTTACTGTTGCCTGTGCTGACGATCGTCCTGATGTTGAAACGGATACCTGCAGTTCCGGCGCTTGCCGGTGTCGGCTTGCTGGCAGCTGTTGTAGCGGTTTTTGTCCAGGGCATGCCGGTGAGTACAGTGATTCAGGCCATGACGAGCGGTTTCACTGCTGATACAGGAGTTCCGGCGGTCGATTCACTTTTGAACCGCGGCGGTATGACGTCAATGCTGAACACGGTCGCGCTGCTTGTAATCGCGACAGCGCTCGGCGGGATCCTCGAGGAATCAGGATCATTCGAAGTGCTTACCCGTAAGATGATGGCGAGTGTCAAGTCAGCAGGCAGTCTTATCGCCTCGACTATCTTTTCGACCTTTGTCGTTGCGTTCGCGAGCGGCGCGCAGTTTCTTGCGATTGTCCTCCCGTCGCGGACGTTCGTTCCGAAGTATAAAGAGATGGGTGTCGATACAGTCAATCTATCGCGTTGCGTGGAAGCGGCCGGGACGGTCGGCATCAACCTAGTGCCGTGGAGTGTGCCCGCCGTATTTGCGGCCGGCATGTTCGGCATCAGCCCAGGGCAATTTATTCCGTATGCGTTTTTTGTATTTCTTGTGCCACTTCTGAACCTCGTATTCGGCTTCACCGGTTTCACGATTAAGAAGAAGATGTATAGCACAGAACCGGCAATGATTCAACCAGAAGAGAAAGAGGAGGTACCGGCATGGGCAAAGTGATACTTCAAGTGCTCGGCACGGCGCAGGATGCGGGTGTGCCGCAGCCAAATTGTTATTGTACGAACTGCACGCGGGCGATAGAGGATCCGGCGTGGAAGCGGAGAGCTGCATCGCTTGCGGTAATTCTTCCTGAGAACCGGCAATGGCATTTGATCGATGCCTCACCCGATTTCAAGGAGCAGCTCATCTTATTGCAACGCAAGTTCGGGCTGGAAGGGAGCGTGATGGACAGCATCCTGCTGACGCATGCCCATATTGGCCACTATCCAGGACTGATGTATCTCGGCAAGGAGGCGATGAGCACGTCGGACGTGTCCGTCTATGCCGGCAGTATGATAAAACAAATGCTTGAGACGAATGCTCCTTGGCTGCAGCTGACGGACTTGGGCAACATACATCTACGAGAGATCAAAGACGGGAAACCGGTCCGTCTGGCGGAAGATGTCACTGTGACACCTGTCGACGTTCCGCACCGTAACGAATTTTCCGAGACGTTCGGTTTCTGGATACAGGGACCGAAGAAAAAGGTTTTATACATACCGGATATCGACAGCTGGGACGAGTGGGGGCAAGACGTAGCAGATGCTTGCCAAAAAGCGGATATCTGCCTGCTGGATGCGACGTTCTTCAGCGCCGATGATCTCACAGACAGCGGTCGGATCGACCGGGATCTGCGCGATATTCCACACCCGTTCATCACCGACTCGATCGCGCGGCTGCAAGAGATTGCTAGGGAGACGGATATTTACTTCACCCATTTCAACCATAGCAATCCTGTCCTGGATCCAGAAAGTGAGGCAAGACGTTTCATGGAAGCGAACGGGTTCCATGTGGCAGAAGAGGGGATGGAACTGGAGATATAAGTTAGTTGGATGAGTGAGCTCGGAAAATATATGTGAGAAGAGATGTTCGTCCGTCAAGTTAGCAATGAAGGACGGACATCTTATTTCTTTTAATTTTTCTTACAAACTGCCTGTTTTCCCTGCCAATCTATAGGACTAACCAAGCACAACTATTTATTGTGTATTCTAATTAAAAGATGACTCCGTTGCTAATACGGAGTCATCTTATAAATTTAATTACCTATCGGGACGTTTTCGAGCGCTCAACCGGATATACGAGTGGTTCGCGGGCGTATTCGAGCGTTCAACTGGATATACGAGTGGTTCGCAGACGTATTCGAGC